>CANJBQ010000025.1 GCA_947472645.1 Burkholderiaceae bacterium | reverse complement strand
TTTACTTGAAATAGGCAAAATTGTCTATAATTAAAGTGTAGTTGTTAATCCAACTTTTTAAAGGAGATTGTTTTAATGAATGATCAAAATACGTTTGGTTATAGTGTTGGTAATACCCTTTCTGGCGCATTAGCTAGTAACCGTGTTCTGCGCAATACCTTCGCCTTGCTTGCTCTAACAATGATTCCGACTGTTTTAGGCGCTTGGGTAGGCGTTTCTACAGGATTTTCCTTCTTCAGAACTAGTCCGTTCTTAGGAATGATCGTCTTTTTAGGAGTCGCTTTTGGCTTCTTTTGGGGTATTGAAAAGAATAAAAACTCTGGTACCGGAGTTACGCTCCTCCTTGGCTTCACCTTCTTCATGGGGCTGATGCTTACTGGTCTTTTAACGCATACTCTGCAATTCCGTAATGGTGCTCAACTCATCATGATGGCCTTTGGCACCACAGGCTTAATCTTTGCCGGAATGGCGACTTGGGCGGCAACATCGAAGTCAAATTTTGAAGGCCTTGGTAAATTCTTATTTATCGGTGTGATTCTCTTAATACTGGCATCTCTGGCAAATATTTTCTTAAATATTCCAGCGCTGTCTCTGAGCATCATGTTCTTGGCCGTTGGTATCTTCTCTGCTTACATTTTGTATGATGTTAAACGCATTGTTAACGGCGGAGAAACCAACTATGTGATGGCGACTTTAGCGATTTACTTAAATATCTATAACGTCTTTACCAATCTCTTAGCGATTTTTGGTATCTTTGGTGGCGATAAAGACTAAAGAGTTAATCTAATTATCAAAAACACGGGCTTGCCCGTGTTTTTTTTTATCTAAATCTTATCGTTCCGATAAAAGACAGCCATGGATTCCACATGGGATGTATGTGGAAACATATTAAAGATACCGGCTTTATCTAACTCATATCCAGCTTCATGAACAAGAACACCTGCATCTCTTGCCAAGGTAGCTGGGTTGCAGGACACATACACAATTCTTTGTGGGCGCAGCTTTAAAAACTCCCCTTTTGATAAGTAAGCTTCTTTTAAGGCATTAACAATGGCGTAAGCGCCGTCTCTAGGAGGGTCAATTAACCATTTATCAAATGTACCCCACTGCGCAAGATCTTCCAATGTGACCTCAAATAAATTTTGGGTAAGAAAATGCATCTTCGCCGACATCTGATTATGCGTTGCATTGACCAATGCTCGTTGACATAACTCGTCACTTCCCTCTATCCCAACAACCTCATGAGCCATCGTGGCGATAGGAACAGTGAAGTTACCAATTCCACAGAACAAATCTAAGACCCGGTCTTGTGCCTGAATTTCTAAAAACCGAATTGCTCTGCCGACAAGTACCTGGTTCATCGAATGATTCACTTGCGTAAAATCCGTTGGGTGAAATAACATCTCGACACCAAACTCCGGTAAAGAATATCGAAGCTGACTAGAGATAGGGTACAGCGGCATTACGGATTCTGGACCATGCGACTGTGTCCACATCCACAAATGATGCTGCTTAGCAAAGCTGATCAGCATATATTGATCCTCTTGCGTAAGAGGCAATAAATGCCGTAACACCATAGCCGTTTGTAATTGGCCATCTTCATCACCCATCGCTAGCTCAATTTGTGGAACCCGGTCTCGAACGGATAAATCCATCACTAGAGTTCTTAACTGTGGCAAAAGCATAGACCACTGAATAGGCAGAACATCGCATGAGGTCATATCTGAAACATAGCGATTTTGCGGTTCGTGAAACCCAACTAAAACCGTACCTTTTTTGATAGAACGATTCACCACACTAAGTCTTGTACGATAGCGATAACCCCAATCAGGTCCAGCGATTGGCGCCATTAAGGTGTCTGCTTTGACTTTGCCAAGATGCCACAGATCGTCTTCTAAGACTTTTTGTTTGATGGCTAGCTGTGCCTTAGAGTCCAAATGCTGCATGGTGCAACCACCGCAATTACCATACCACTGGCAATGTGGTTGACGCCGAAAAATAGCAGGCTGCCTAATCTCTATAAGGCGCCCTTTTTGGAACTTACTTTTATTTTGCGTGATTTCGTATTGAACTAACTCGCCAGGTAAAGCGCCGGATACAAATACAACTTTGCCGGGAGTGTGTTCATCATCATCGGGTAGGCGACCTACCCCTTGAGCTTCAAGATCAAGACTATGAATCCGAATGGATTTTTGAATACCTTGCAGGGGTCTAGGTTTGGAGTGCCGCAAAATACTTATTGAGTAAAGCCAGCCAAGTACTCTGACCAATGTTTAGCTGAAGTAGCTTCTATAGCTAATTCTTTTTTCACGAAATCCACTTCCAGAGCATATTCCTCCGCAGAAAATGCCCCGCGAAACAACTGATAACGGCAATACATGAGATAGGTATTGACAACATCAGTCTCACAATAATCCCGAATCTGAGGAAGCTGACCGGCAGCGTACGCTGGCCAAACTTGCGAACCATCCATCCCCATTTTGCCAGGAAAGCCACAAAGTTTTGCTAAGGCATCCAAAGGTGCATTCGCCTTACCTTGATAAAATGCTAAGAGATCCATAAGGTCTAAATGACGTAAATGGTAACGGTTAATGTAATTATTATATTTAAAATCTCGGGCATCATGATCACCACTTTCACCCATTTCCCAATAACGTGAAGCACTAACCTGATTGATTAAGGCTCGATAATTAAGAACAGGTAAATCAAATCCTCCACCATTCCAAGACACCAACTGCGGAGTGTATTTATCAATTAATTGATAAAAGTCATTAATAATTTCTTTTTCAGAACTATCTACTTTACCCAAAGACCCAACTTTAAATTGCGGTAAACCTTCTTTCGTCGTTCTTCGGATGACACAAGATATAGCGACAACTTTATGCAGATACAACGGAAAGAATGAGTTTTGGCCGTTGGCAAGTCGATCCGCAATAGCTTTTTCAACAACCTCGGAATCCGTCATGGTCGCCGAATACTCGCCTAACTGCCTCAGCCCTGTTGCATCTGGAATGGTTTCAATATCAAATACTAAAACTGTTTTCATACTGGTCTTTGTGTTAACTGTCAAAATAGCCTGAAGGATCGATCGGCTTACTTTCTCGACGTAATTCAAAATGTAATTTCACACGGTCCGTCTCCGAATTACCCATTTCAGCAATTTTTTGACCCCTCTTAATGACGTCACCCTCTTTCACTAAATTTTTACTGTTGTGGGCGTAGACGCTGATGTAACTATTGTTATGCTTAACAATCACGAGATTACCGTAACTACGCAAGCTGTTTCCAGAAAAAATGATACTCCCATCAGCTACTGCTAATACAGGGTCGCCAATCTTACCTCCATACTCCACTCCTTTATTGGTGGTGCCATTAAAGACCTCCAAAATAGGCCCATTACTAGGCTTTCCAATACGAAAACTTGGGTCAGCCGGTGGCGCCGGATCTGGAGCTGCTTTTTTATTTTCTACAGCAGGTGGCGGTTTAGAGTTTGTCTTCGGTGGTGGTTTTGCCTCAGTTGATTGCGGCACTACCACAACTGGTGATTTATTAATTTGCGACGATTGATCTTTAATAGGTGCAGGTCGGGTCGCAGAACATCCAATGCACAGAGCTGCATAAATCAGTACTATGCAGTTATATAACCAAGGAGCCGTTGTGAGGTTCATTACTTTAAATTGTTCCTGACTGTAGTGGTACAAAAAACACTTCATCCATCGTGGTACGTTGATAACGCTGCGAACTGAGTCGTTCAATCAATAATAATTGCTGTTCAGTTTCACTTTTGGCAACTGGTGCAATTAATTTACCTCCAATAGCCAATTGATCCAATAAAGGATCTGGTATTCCTAAGCCAGCAGCCGCCAGAATAATCCCATCAAAAGGAGCTGCTTGAGCAAGACCGCGAATACCATCCGCATAAATTAACCGTAAGTTAGCAATTCTAAACGGTCGTAACTTAGCTCTTGCACTATCGTGTAAAGACCTGATTCTTTCTACGGAATAGACCTCTTCCGATAACAAGCTTAATACGGCGGCTTGATAACCACACCCAGTACCAATTTCTAATACACGTCCCATTTTTTTATGATTTTGCATCAATGCCTGGATCATCTTGGCAACCACCGAAGGTTTAGAAATCGTTTGCTCACGACCAATCGGCAAAGAGGAATCTTCATAAGCTTGAGCAACTAAACCAGGATCGATAAAAGCATGACGTGGAACCGTGGCCATTGCCTGTAAAACCTCATGATGTGTTACACCAGCAGTAGCTAATCGTTGCGCCATTTGACGTCTTGCGGCATCGAGGACTTTATCTGGTTTAACCACGTTGAACTTAACCCCTATTCCATGAAGATTCCAACATACTCAATCGACGCTTTTCGTCTGACAAGTTCAGTTGTAAAGGCGTCAATGAAATATAACCTTGTTTAATTGCGTCAAAATCAGTTCCAGATGAGGCGTCTTTGGCTTCACCAGCAGGACCAATCCAATAGATGGGATCGCCTCGCGGACTTATTTGCTTGATGACGGGTTGCGATGGGTGACGGTTCCCCAAACGAGTGACCCGCCAACCTTGCATATTGTCATAAGCTAAATTTGGTAAATTGACATTAATCAGGGGTGCATGCAGGCCCTCATCCGCTGGTAAGCCCCCATCAATTGCTTGTTTAACAACATCATAAGCAACCTTTGCCGCGTCATCAATTTTTGCCCAGCCACGGTCTACTTGCGAAAACGCAATCCCTGGCACACCGAACATGACTCCTTCAATCGCTGCAGCAACCGTGCCGGAGTATAAGACATCTTCTCCCATATTCTCGCCCTGATTAATGCCGGAAATCACCATATCGGGCATTTCATCTAAAAAACCGGTCAAAGCAATATGGACACAATCTGTTGGAGTTCCATTGACAAATAAGAACCCATCACGCTCCCCACCAGCAACCCGATGAATTGACAGGGGTCTTGATAAGGTCAACGAGTTGGATGCGCCACTGTGATTTTGCTCTGGGGCAATCACAGTAATCTTGCCTAAAGGTCTAAGAGCCTTCACTAAGGCGAGTAAGCCAGGCGCCAAATAACCATCATCGTTCGATACAAGTAAGTGCATGGGAATATTATGAACCAATCTTTAAGGATAAGGTACTGCAGATGAATAAGTTCACTATTTTAGTGATTAAATTCGATTCGTATAGAATTTTTAATCACTTTTTAAAATAGTTACTTCTGCCAAAGCTTCAGTTTGGTCTTTTTACTCACATTGAATCAAAAGTTCTGGATAAGTCTCAAAAAACAGGCCGTCATCTTCAAATAACGGATCATTCAAATTTCCTTTCAATCATCGTCAATCTGTGCCTTCATTACTGGCAAATAGAAATTTTCACCAATTCCGTTTACTACTCCAAAATTTGTAAAAATAATGTAAAAAAAGCAAAGACTATCGCGAAAAACGAACAGCCATATTCAGAATTTTTGTAATGTAACAATCTTGAACTATAACGTAATAAGGTAATAAATAGATGGCAACCTCTTTGAGTGTGTCCTTATATTAAATCCAATAACCTTGTTAAAAAATAGTTAATGATGAATGTTTTAAAGCGGTTTTCGAACGCACTCTTTTTATGCTTCACGCTTTGCTCAAATATGTCTTGGGCACAAAATACGAACACCCTCTCGATTTTGGATGCCCCTATAAAAGACGAGCGAACTACTTCTCCTTGGAGTTTGCATGGACAAGCAACTTATGTGATGCAGTGGCACCCAGATTTTAATGCCCCATATTCTGGGGCGAACAGCATGACTCCCAAAAGTAATAGTGCACAAACCTCTGATATCACCCTTTATATTGGTAGAAAACTTTGGAACGGTGCCGAAATCTATATCAACCCTGAAATTGATCAAGGTTTTGGATTATCAAATACACTAGGTATGGCCGGATACTCTAGCGGAGAGGCCTACAAAGTTGGCGCCCAAGACCCCTACTTTAGGTTACCAAGGGCGTTTTTAAGACAAACCTATAACCTTCATGGTGATAATTTATACCTAGAAGATCAGGCCAACCAAGTAGCAACAAATATTTCCTCCAATAATGTCGTGATTACCTTAGGTAAATTTTCTGTTGTAGATATCTTCGATACCAATAAATATGCTCACGACCCCCGCTTAGATTTTATGAATTGGTCTGTATTAGATGCAGGTGCTTTTGATTATGCCGCCGATGCTTGGGGATTCACAAATGGCGCTGCAGTTGAATGGAATAATGGATGGTGGACTTTACGCTCTGGATTTTTTGCTTTATCAACCACTCCAAATTCAACGAATCTTGATTTAAGTTTTAAACAATACCAATTGGTTGAAGAGTTTGAAGAGCGACATAACATCAATGGTCACGAAGGTAAATTTAAAGTGCTTGGTTTCTTAAGCAGAGGATCAATGGGAACATATAACGATGCCCTATTACAAAATCCCAACTCTCCAGATACTTCTTTGGTACGCAATTTCAGCAATAAAGTAGGCTTTGCACTGAACCTTGAACAAGAGATCACTTCAAGCCTCGGAGCTTTTGCTCGGTTTAGTTGGAATGATGGTAAAGCTGAAGCATTCGACTTTACTGAAATTAATCAATCTTTGTCGTTTGGGCTTTCCATGAAAGGTAATCAATGGAAGAGGCCTCAAGATACTCTCGGTATTATGCAAACCATTAATAGCCTTTCTGATGACGCAAAAAGCTACTTTCGCGCCGGAGGTATGGGTATCCTAATTGGTGATGGCGGCCTTAACTACGGCAATGAGCGTATTACAGAACTTTATTACAACATGAGTTTGAGCAAAAATTTTGCCGTGGGTATTGACTACCAGTATGTCTCAAACCCAGCTTATAACCAAGATCGTGGGCCAATCAATATTTTTGGATTACGGCTCAGAGCCAGTTTTTAAATTAGCTTCCTACAGGTTTGCGATCCATCATCGCCCGCGCAAGCGTTCCAGCATCAACATATTCAAGTTCACCCCCTACCGGAATACCCCTAGCAATCCGTGACACGGTAATACCACGTGACTTAAGTATTTCGCCTAAATAATGAGAAGTCGCTTCACCTTCACTAGTGAAGTTGGTTGCCAAAATCACTTCCTTAACAGGAACGGTTTCCATATCTTGATTAAAAATACGTTGCATCAGCTTATCAAAATTTAACTCTTTAGGACCCTGTCCCTCCATCGGTGACAAACGTCCCATCAACACAAAATATAAACCACGATAAGACAGTGTCTGCTCCACCATTAACTGGTCAGATGGAGTCTCAACAATACAAAGAATCTGTCCGTCTCGACGACCATCATTGCAAGTCTTACAAATTTCAAGCTCTGAAAAAGAATTACACATCGTGCAGTGATTAATTTTTTCAACGGCTTCTTGAAGAGCAACACCTAATGATAAGGCTCCAGAACGATTGTGTTGTAATAAGTAATAGGCCATTCTTTGAGCAGACTTTGGACCAATACCGGGCATTACCTTCAGCGCCAAAATCAGCTTTTGTAAAGCGTCTAAGGACTCTTCCTCACGACCATAAGGACTTGTCATTTAAAAAGGCAACTTAAATCCGGGGGGCATTGGCATACCTGCAGTAGCTCCCGACATTCTTGTCTCAGAAGCTTTTTCTGCCTGAGCGTGGGCATCGTTTAAAGCTGTTACAAGCAAATCTTCTAACATCTCCCGATCATCCATCACTCCATCATCAATCTGCACTCGCTTGACTACATGTTTACCATTTGTGGTCACTTTCACCATCCCACCCGCAGCCTGACCAATGACTTCCATACTGGCTAACTCTTCTTGGGCTTGTTTCATTTTCTCTTGCATTTGCTGAGCTTGTTTCATTAAGCCTGCAATTTGACCTTTCATCATAGATCTTCCTCTCTTAAATATGAATCATTAATGTTTTTGGACAGGTAATGGCCGAACAGAGCCCTCTACCACTGCGACCCCGATTTCTTTTTTTAACATCTCTAAAAAGGGGTCTACTTCAATAGTCTTCTCAAGCTCAACTTGAGCAACAGCTTGATCTTTAGCTTCTATACGTGCCACAGTATTAGCTTCCTCACTTTTCATAATAGTGATTTTGACGGGTATACCTAAATAGGTCTCTAAGGCCTGCGTTAGTTTTTGAATAGAGACTACGGTTGCGATTTGTGGCAAATTCGTATTTAACGTCATCATCATCGTTCCAGAACGCTCTTGAAACGAATGCAGTTCTGTTTGCAAAGCGAATTGACCTTCTAAACCCTTTAACTGCAACTGATTCACCAAACCTCGCCAAGACTCTGTAGAAAGCTTGATCTGAGATGGTACGTTACGCCCCACTCCCGTATCAATAGTTGTCGCTGAAGCTTCTTTAGGGGAACTCTTCGCTACAATAGTAGGCGGTTGAATTGGTGGGGTTGATGGTTGAGATAATGGATGAGGACTCCCAGATTGACCATCATCAGGCATAAATGCCAACATACGTAATAGCGCCATCATAAATCCAGTCTCTTCTTCTGGAGCTAATAGCAAATCTGCCCGACTGGTAATTGCGATTTGATAAAAGAGCTGAACCTCTTCTTTTGACAGTAGTTGCGCTAGGCGTTGAACATCACTAGCTTCTGGCCACTCTTCAATCACTGAGCTTGGAATAATTTGAGTCATGGCTATTTTTTGTAATAAAGACGCTAGATCTTGTAATGCCATCGAAAAAGACAAGCTCATCAAAGCCATCTCTGAACTGAGCGCAACGAGTTCTTGACCATTTTTGGTAGCTAATGCGTCAATCAGACGTATCAAGTAACGATCATCTAAAGATCCGAGCATATTTCGTACTGACTCTTCCGTCATATCCCCAGAGGAATAAGAAATAGCTTGATCAGTGAGTGAGAGAGCATCGCGCATAGATCCTCTTGCTGACTTAGCGATAATTTTTAAAGCCCCATCATGAATCGCTAGCTTTTCGGATGTCAGAATTGTTTTGAGGTGATTCACAATCAGAACGGATGGCATTTGCTTTAAGTTAAATTGCAAACATCTTGAAAGGATGGTGACAGGAATTTTTTGTGGGTCTGTGGTTGCCAAAATAAATTTCATATGCGCTGGCGGCTCTTCTAAAGTCTTGAGCATTGAATTAAATGCTTGATTGGTGAGCATATGCACCTCATCAATCATGAATACCTTAAATCGTCCACTAGTCGGTCCATAAATTGCTTTTTCTAGAAGAGCAATCATATCCCCAATACCACGATTACTAGCAGCATCCATCTCTACATAATCAACGAACCGACCTGCATCTATTTCAATACAAGCCACACACTTTCCGCATGGCTTAGACGTCGGCATTATGATGGGGTTTTCAGTAGTGCCTGTGCAATTGAGCGATTTGGCTAAGATTCTTGCAATCGTCGTCTTTCCAACCCCCCTTGTGCCAGTGAATAACCATGCGTGATGTAGGCGATTTTGATCAAGGGCATGACCAAGGGCTTTAACAACGTGATCTTGGCCTAATAACGATTCAAAGTCCCGTGGTCGCCATTTTCTGGCTAGGGCAAGACCCGATGAACTTGGTAAATCTTCGTTTTCAAATAATGAGGAATCAGACATAACTTATATTCTAACAATCATCGAGGTACAATAGTAAAAGACGGGCCTCCCCGCATATTGGCATGGCAACCTGGTCAGGTCGGGAACGAAGCAGCCAAACCCATTCACTAGTAGTGCCGGGGGTAAGGCTCGTCCCACTTAATTTGCAAATCTTTGTTTAAATTAATATTTATTTTTTCAGCAGGGATTTTAAGTGATGCATTTTAGCCATAGAAATTAACAATCACGAGAATCTCTATCCGCTTTACTTTGACTTTCAGACAATAGTAAGCAACATAGAATGACTCCATCAGCAACGCATGAAACGTAACCAAGAAAAAAGATTAATCCATTTTCAACTTGAAGATGCCATGGAATAACGAGTACGAATAAGGACAATCCATACATGACAAAGAACATCCAAAATGTATTTTTTGCGCCTTTCCAAGCCATTAAATAAAATACAAAAGAAACAATAAAATAAAGAAGGTTAGCAAAGCTACTAATGTCCCCTGAATAATCGCCAAACACGTAAACTGTAAATGGCTCTATAGCATTTTGTATAGTTTCACTTTGGTATGCGCTATCAAATAAACTACCGATTAAAGCAAGAAGGAAGAAAGAAAAGCCAGCTATAGTTGCATTTTTACGTAATTTATCAATCATTGATATTCCCTTTATTTAAATCTGTTTTCATCATTTATAATACATATAAATTAATGCAGTTACTAATCTCCCAAATAAATTCATACCAAGCCATTCATCCACTAATGATATGATGGTTTTAATTGCTATACTCAATCGCCCTCAATTCAAATCTTCTTTAACGCATATCGGAAGTTCATGTGAAAAAAATATTATCTTTAGTTTTTTTAACGCTTATCACTCCAACATCTTTGACCTATGCCGATGAGCTTATTTCGATTAAAGATTATTTAAAAACCAATAATTTTAATGACCCAGTAGTGAAGCTAAATACGTATGACCAATGTAGTGGCTTAATACTGATGTTAGTTGGTGAGGAACGTCGAAAACCATTGCCGGAAAAATTTAAACCATTAATGCAAAATGGATACGTCGATGTTACTAAAGCCACTATTTACCTCATTAAAAATAGTTTTAAGGATCCAGTCGCTACTGAGGCACAGGAGGAAATCAATATGGATAAGATGGTGAAACAGTATAAAAAATATGTCTACGATTTAGAAAAAAATACAAAAAATAAATTTGAAGACCCACTGATTGATTCAGATTTAAAAAGTTGCATCAAGATCATTAAAGAAGCTAAGAAATAAATTTATTCATTCCCATGCGACGAATCAAGCGAATTAATAGAGGAAGACATCCAATAAGAACAAACCAAATGAAGGAAGGGAATGATCTTCCGATCTGTTTGTATTCATTCATTTGTAAGATAGCCTTTTGAGTGGGAGTTCTTTGCTCTAACTTCATGATTGCATCAGCGTCACATACCGGTGGTACTTTTTTCCAAACCTCATGCGGCAATGCATTAGCCTTTAATTCCTCGGCTTCCTTAATGCACCTTTGCTCCGCAGATTGACGATCTGATTGTCGACCACTTGTTAAAAAATGATCATAGCCAGTTACCAACAAACCCACAAATACAAACCCAATGAGAAATTTTTCTGCAAAGCCCAAACCAGAGAATTTAGAGAACATATTATTTCCTTAATCATTTAACTTACTTTATACAATTTCTTTGACATGAGCATGTTGATCAATTAAAAAGGCGCGAACAGGTTTATCACTTCTCATCCTTTGAACTAAGAATTGGTATTTTTTAAGCTGCTCTTGATATTTTATAAAAAACGGATGATCTTCCTTCGGAATGCTGAGCTTGTAGTCGAGTATGACAAGTTGATGAGACTGCTCAACTAAACGATCGATTCGATACAATTTTCCAAAGTCATCAAGCAACTCAAACTCATTCCAAATATCTACAATACCACCTTCATAGAAGTAGGGCTGAAGATGATGAGCCTCAAGAACATGTTGCACAATCGTCAATGCTTGTTGCACAGACTCTATTGGTAAACCCATCCAATCTGCCAGTTGCTTTGCCGCAGGGAGTTTAAAGTGAGTCTGCGATAGTGGAAATTGAGTGAGACGATCAAAGATTTGATGAACTACTTGCCCAAGTAACTGGTACTCTAGCTGTTTTTTAGTAGGCTCATCAATATTTTCAAATCCTTTGATGTCATCAATTACAAATGGAGAAGCCTCCGGTAAATTCAGCTTAAACATTTTAGAAAATCGAACAGTCGGACTCGATGCCTTGTCCAAAGTTTGGGCGACTGCCCTAGACAAAATCTGAGGTTCGGAAAGGAGGTCCTTTAAGGACTTTATAGGTAAGCCTACTTCCTGCAGTAAGCTATACCAACTTTTTGGGTTGATCTTGCCAAATCCTGAGACGACTAAACATTGCTTAGCCCTCGTCATCGCAACATAGAGCAAGTTATAGTTTTCAATTTCAGTAATGCTCAATTCTTGATCTTTAAAAATTTGAGTGCTTGAGCTTAAATAATTCTTTTTATAAACAAACATCTGATTCGGAGCATCTTTATCCGTAGGCCAATCCATTAACAGTCCAGAACCATCTCTCGACTTTGGGACACTGTTAGCATGCATTAAAAAGACAAACGGGGCTTCCAAACCCTTTGCTGAATGGATTGTCATGATCCTTACCGAAGTTAATTTTTCCTCATCAACATGAGTAGTCTCTTCATCTTGATGAGCCTCTACCTCACCCTCGTCGGGTGTCTCTAACTCGCTGCCTTTAGAAAGTACATTTAATTCTTCGATAAATCTACTTAAGGAAGGATATCGACCGCCATTAATATCTAAGGCTAATTTTAAAAATGCTTCCAAATTAGCAATCACATTTGCTTGCATTTGCGGTGGGCAATCCCTGGAATAAACCTCAAACAGGTTGCCATCTTCAAAAATATAATCCAGTAAATCATGCACAGGCAAATAACTTGCCTTCACTCTCCAACGCTTTAAGGTTTCATAAGCTAATAACAATTTGGGATAAGAATTCGCATGACTTAATTGCTCCCACCAGCCACGATTGCTAGCATTGAGGGCTAAATACTGTAATTCTTCTTCGCTACAAGCAAAGATAGGAGTCCTTAAAACATGAGCTAAAGCAAGATGATTACTAGAGGTTAATAAAACTTGCAATAACGCACCTATGTCTTGGGCTTCGAGCGTATTTAATAAGCCGCCCTTACGTGGGCTTTGATAAGCAATTCGATGTTCCCGTAAAGCGCTTTCAATTTGCCGCATATGAGTAGAAGTTCGCACTAAAATTAAAAAATCACTCTCACGCGAGGGTCGGACGTCACAATCTGAATCTTCGCCTAAAACTTGACGCGTCGTCAGCCAATACCGAATCGTTTGCGCAACTTGAGAAGCTTCTAGATGACTTTGATATGCCGACGCAGTAATACTCGTATCAGACATTCCTACGGTGAGTGGATCTCGCTTTTCAACTGCTAGCAAAGGCTCCTCTTCCGAAATTAATTCAAAGCAAAAAGCCTCTTCAATGACTTCATTTTTGGGATGATTTTTCCACAAAGTAGTATGGGAATTAAATCGAAAAACATCTTGATTTGGATCAGAGTTTAGTCGTTGTTTTACTTTATCAAATACTTGATTCAAGGCATCAGTCAATTTGGGAGGATTTCTACGGGTTTGATTCTGACTTAGACAGATCGCATCAAAATTGACCTTTAAATAGTTTTGTACCTCAGCAAAGAGTCGAACATCAGCTTTTCTAAATCGGTAAATCGATTGCTTTGGATCGCCCACAATAAAGATGCTTGGCTTTTCATCATCTTTTCCGTATGCCGCCAACCAAGCTTTCAGAATGATCCACTGCAATGGATTCGTATCCTGAAATTCATCAATGAGGATGTGTTTGTACTTTGCGTCTAATCGAACTTGTAAATAGCTCGCCGTCAATTCATCACTCAGTAACTTCACCACATTTAATTCGAGGTCGTTGAAATCAATGATGCGATGGTTTTTCTTAAAATCCGTAAAATGCTTGGCCATCGAAGTGCCGAGTACTATCCAGGCCTCATTCATTAAAATTAAGGACCGCTCCTGATCAAAACGATGATAGTTTTGTATTTTCTGAACCCAACTATCTAAACGAGTTGGTATCTCTTCAATCAGATCGATTCGACCAGCTTGTTTGAGTATGGTCTTTAAAGCGCCCGAACAAGCGTCGACATTTTGGGATGCTGTCATTTTCTGCGTCATCAAGGTCTTGATCAATAATTGAATCATGTCGTGGTCAGGCATTTGAAGTTGATGTGCTTGGAGCAATTGATTTAACTGATTTGTCAACTTAACATCATTGGGAACTGCACTTTTCACGTACCAATCATAGGCAAGCTGTATAGCATCCCAATCATGTAATTGTTGATCGTTCAACCCCACCAAAGAATGCCCTTTACTGAAAAAAGTAAGGCGCTCTTTTAAATGATCCAGTGGCGATTTTCCTAATGGCAATTGATGGAGATATTGTTGCCAAGCTGCGAATTGATCTAAAAGACTAGCGGGGCCTTGTAACATTAAATCTGCGTCTTGTTTAGACACAAACTCTATTAATTGCAAATACATCTTTTTTAATTGCTTAAACTCTCCCTTGCCTTGGCTCAAGTCTAACCACCAGCGTTCCATTGCTTCACTCAATAAGCGCTGTCGATCCTCTCTTAAATTGCCGCCACTCACAATATCTGATGTCAAGGGAGCTACTGATGCCAAGCGACTAAACCAACCATGAAAGGTATCAATGGTAACCTTTTGTGGATGGCTTAGTGTTTTTTCAAACAACTGCTTAGCCTTTTGACAATTTTTCTGTGCTTGTTCTTCTGTTAGGCCGCGTTGTTGCAACTGATCAATCACTTGATCATCATCAAAAAGTGCTAATTGTTTCAGTAAGTGATCTAATCGCTCTTTCATTTCTTGAGCTGCTTTACGGGTAAAAGTAATCGCTAATATGTGCTCGGGAGCAACATCATCCAACAGCAAACGAAAAATACGCGAAATCAGTAACCAGGTCTTACCGCTCCCAGCACAAGCCTCAACAACAACTGAGCGATGAGGGTTGCAGGCCTGCTCAGCGATTTTATTGATCATGATTCCCACATTCCTTTCCGACATAATCCCCGGGCATCACAATACTGACAGATCTGACTTGGTCCATTGGCTAACAAAGGCTTACCTTCCCACACTTTGTTTAATACAGTTGTCATTTGGTCCTCAAGGTCTTCCAAGATATCCGGATGAACTTCCTGTAAAAGGCCTCGTTCTTTGCCCTCTGGATCACGTAGACTCACCCAACCTGCATCGTTAATGGTAATAGCTGAGTCAGCATCTTGGGTTAAAGCCTTGCTATACATCAATAACTGAGGGTCATCATCAATCAGTTTTTGTGATTTTTTT
Source organism: Burkholderiaceae bacterium (assembly GCA_947472645.1). Taxonomy (GTDB): domain Bacteria; phylum Pseudomonadota; class Gammaproteobacteria; order Burkholderiales; family Burkholderiaceae; genus Polynucleobacter. Next base: position 30,180 of record CANJBQ010000025.1, on the reverse strand, counting down.
AACTTTTCAATATTCTTGAATTTATAATCCAGGACCCTGTAATCACCAGAATCTTTTTGATCAACCCGATCAGCACGTCCCTTTACCTTAATCGCAATGCCATTTGCTAATTGCAATGCGAACTCTAAGTTTTTCTCTGCTTCAACAAATTTCCAACCATTACTTTCTTGTTGAAGTTGCCACTCAATCCAATCAGGTATCTGCGCCAACCATTGTTCTTGCTCATAGAGCATATGTCCATTTTGTTGAATTAATTGATCCCAATGTTCAATCGAGATGATTTCTAATTCTTTGTTCATCCAAACTCTTTGCGCATCAAGATCCTGGAATGGTTTTTGTTTGACGTAAGAGCGATAGAAAAACTTCAAAATCTCATGCAGTAAGGTTCCAATCGAACCAAATTCCGAAAGATCTTGCAAAGCCTTTGGTGATCGTAACTTTAATATATACGTGACAAAAAATCGATAAGGACAAGAACGTAGACTCTGGTAGGAGCTAGGGCTAATATATGTTGGTAGTAACTCTGAATACATCACCTTGGCACTTGCCGTGACAATTCCCTGACTTTGTATTTCTCCAATCGGCAAAACAATGGTAGCATCTTTAAAACTCGGAAGCCCCATTTGCAGCCGAGTTAACCAAGCTGCTGGTCGATTCACTTCTTGTGTCTTTTGGTATTCTTGCCATAAAAAATCCACATGGCGATGTGCAATTAATAGTTGCGACAAATCTCTCGCTTGAGAAAGATATTCAAAAACGGGCAATTGATCATCTAATGCTTTTAACATTGCCTTAGAAAAAATAGATCCATGCTCTGGCTGACTCGGCAGTTGTCGATCATCACAACCTACCATCACCACAGCATCAAAATAATTTAGCCGAATGGATGCCAAAGGAATAATAGCAATCCGCACCTCCTGATATTCAAGATCTTGGATAAAGGATGCCTGTTCCATCCAAGTATCTAACAGACTGATCCAGCTACTTGCATTAATATTGGCATCCTCAAGCAGACCTAACTGCTCTAACTCTTTCAGTACACTTTGCCCAGCAGGATCGCTCTGAAGAGATTCCATCATGCCAAATTGAGTGAGGTGCTTTTGTAACAGTTCAACCCAATCATGGCTGGATTGATAGGACCCCTGCCATTGAGCTGTCAGATCTCGCAAATACATTATCAACTTCTGTGAATACTCAAGGTATTGCAATTGCTGAGGATCATTGTGTAGATCTTTTTGGTCAGGTTCGAATAACTGAGCCCACTCGATCCACTGACCGCCACACGATTTTGACAATAGGGTACTCTCAATAAACCATGCAAATGGTTCGGCATCCAAATGATCATGCTCTGTTAACTGAGTAATGATCGATGACCAGTTGATTAAAGGATTTTTAAAAAACCCAAGTAAGGTAGATAAATCGGGGCCTCCTTCAGAGTTCATTAACTCTAAATAACTATGAACTGCGGCCGCCGCACTCGTGGTAGATAATTTCCAGCCAGTCTGGTCTATTACCGTGAGGTTTGGCCCCAAACGATCCAGCAAAGCACGGACTCTCCTTGCAACTAAACGATCTTGAGCAACCAAGGCGATGCGGTAACGCTTCGCCACAATATGTTCCCGAATACAAGCGAGTGCACCCCAAGCCATTTTTTCAAAACTGGGCTGCGCAATCAGTCGCCACTGATGATCTTTGATGTTGGTACGATTTACAGCAATTTGATGCTGAGTTTGCTCATCCAAATATTCAAATTGTCCTTGAATACACTCTGGCCATAAGGACCCCGCCTTCCAATCCATTGATATTTTCAGTACGGGTTGGTGCTTGCAATACTCCTCTAAATACTCATTTTGGACTCTTGCTAAGCTCGATAAAGGTGTTGTCATTTCAATCCAGACCATGGGTTGAGACTTCGTCAACGTTATCAACTCTTTCTCACGCAATTGATAAGCCATTGCTTCACGCACAAGAGGATCTTCTGTAGACGTTAAATACCTCCAAAAAGCGAGAATTAATGACCCCTCATCTTGCAAAAGACCTTGGCTTACATTTGGATAAGCTTGCTGAATCGCTTTATTAAACTCAAGTTGGGCAGCGTGATAGATTTCTTCAAAATTTTCTGTACCCTGAAAAACAAATGAGAAATGCGCTCGTGTTAAAAAATCACTGGCTTGAACAATGGCTTTTACAAGAGCCCACTTACCCCCTTCGCCTAAAGCCCCAAACTTTTCTTGGATTCTTGGATACTTTGCCAATTCTGCATAAACCATTTCCCAGCGCTGCAGGGTCGTTTTCACCGGCGGAAAATGTATCAAGCTAGGAGTTTGGGATAACCACTGCTGTAATCCTAATATTTTTGGTAAAAAGACCAACTTGGGAGACAAACCCTGAGGTCTTGTATCTTCTATTTGTTGACGTAATGCCGTGATGGGTCCATTCGTCGTCAAGAGAACAATGGGTGTTTGCTCAGCCTGCTGAGTAAAGACCCAAATTTGTTGGGCAATCTCGTTTAAAGCTGTTTCATGAGGCGAAATCGCTTTTTCAACAATTGGCATGATAATTATTCGAAGAATTTACAAGAGAGTTAAAATCAAGTTAAGATTAAGACTGATTATTTTTCTTATCTATCTTATCTTACAAATCATCTTATTTATTGTTATTGAGGAAGCCGCATGAGCGAAGCTATAAAACATATTACGGACAGTTCTTTTGAAACTGATGTTGTTCAAGCAAGCAAACCCGTTTTGGTCGATTTTTGGGCCGAATGGTGTGGGCCATGCAAGATGATTGCCCCTATTTTGGAAGAAGTGGCTAAAGAATATGGTGACAAAATTCAAATTGCCCAAATTAATGTTGATGAAAATCAAGAGATTCCAGCCAAATTCGGAATTCGTGGCATTCCTACATTGATCCTTTTCAAAAATGGTGAAATTGCCGCGCAAAAAGTTGGTGCTCTTGCAAAATCCCAATTAACTGCCTTTTTAGACTCCAACCTATAAACTCTCATTGGCCCCTACTGTTGTTTTTTAGTAGGGGTTTATTGAATGATTCAAAATACTAGTGTTAGAATATTACCAACTATAGAATTAAATGATATTTATTGAATTCTATCTGTTGCCACTCGGCAAGCTCTCCCCCAAATATTTCTATCAACTATTACCTCACTGATACCATATAACTCCTCCCTCCAAAGATTTCCTTCTAGTATTTCTTCCTTTCTTACTCCAAAAAAAATCCTATGCAACTGACTGAATTAAAAATTCTGCACGTTTCTCAATTATTAGAAATGGCCGCCTCCCTTGAAATCGAAAATACACAAAGGATGCGTAAACAAGAACTGATGTTTGCGATTCTTAAAAATCGCGCAAAAAATGGAGAAACCGTTTTTGGCGATGGTGTACTTGAAGTACTGCCTGACGGTTTTGGCTTTTTAAGATCGCCTGAATCCTCCTATTTAGCATCTCCTGATGATATCTATATCTCTCCAGCTCAAATCCGACGTTTTAATCTACATACCGGTGATGGTGTTGAGGGAGAAGTAAGGACACCCAAAGAAGGTGAGCGTTACTTTGCTCTTGTTAAAGTCGATAAGATCAATGACATTGCTCCAGAAGCACTCAAAAACCGCATCATGTTTGAAAATTTAACGCCACTGCATCCAGATCGACCGATGCTTTTAGAGCGTGACATTAAAGCTGAAGAAAATTTAACAGGTCGTATTATTGATATGATCTCTCCCATTGGATTTGGGCAACGCGGCTTAATTGTTGCTTCACCAAAATCCGGTAAAACCGTGATGATGCAACACGTAGCCCATGCGATTTCTACCAATCACCCAGATGCGATTTTGATTGTTTTACTCGTTGACGAACGTCCTGAAGAAGTGACAGAAATGCAACGCTCAGTGCGGGGCGAAGTGGTCGCCTCAACCTTTGATGAACCCGCAGTTCGCCACGTTCAAGTGGCCGAAATGGTCATCGAAAAAGCAAAACGTCTCGTTGAGATGAAAAAAGATGTGATCATTTTACTGGACTCGATTACACGTCTGGCTCGAGCCTACAATACCGTGGTCCCATCATCAGGCAAAGTTCTTTCTGGTGGTGTAGATGCCAACGCCTTACAACGACCTAAACGCTTTTTTGGTGCCGCTCGCAACATTGAGGAAGGGGGCTCTCTAACCATCATCGCTACTGCCTTAATTGAGACAGGTAGCCGAATGGATGACCTCATCTACGAAGAATTTAAAGGAACTGGTAACTTGGAAGTTCACTTAGAGCGTCGTTTAGCTGAACGTCGTGTCTATCCTGCGATTAATCTCAATAAATCAGGCACTCGTCGTGAGGAACTCCTCATCAAACCAGATATTCTGCAAAAAGTTTGGGTACTTCGGAAACTTCTTTCCGATATGGACGATATCGAGGCGATGAACTTTATCGTGGATAAACTCAAGTCAACGAAAAATAACTCCGAATTCTTCGATATGATGCGTAGAGGCGGTTAATTCGTCGGTTTTTCAGCGAATAGTGGCTAAAAGACTCAATTTATGTGATAATTGTCGTTTTCGCGGGCAAGTATGACATTCGAGATTACCGTTTTGTTATGGCTACCTCAACTTTTTAAGGAACTTTCATGAAACCTAGCATTCACCCAGATTACAAAGAAGTTGTTTTTGTTGACGTATCCAACAACTTTAGTTTTAAAACTCGATCTACCATCAACACCAAAGAAAAAATTGTTTGGGAAGATGGTAAAGAGTACCCCTTGGCTAAAATTGAAACATCTTCTGAATCACATCCTTTTTATACGGGTACCCAAAAAATTATGGATACTGCAGGTCGTGTGGAGAAATTTAAGCAAAAGTTTGGCGCGCGCGCCAGCGGTAAAGCTTCTGTAAAAAGCTAAATCTATTAGCAACACATAAAGGCAGCCTTTTGGCTGCCTTTTTTATTAAAAATGAATAAAACCTTAAAACTAACTGCAGCATCCACCGCAAGTATGCCTAGGATTATTATTTTGGCGGTGACCTGTGTCTATGCTTTTTCGGGTTTGTTTGGTCACGATCCCTGGAAAAATGATGATGCTGTAGGCTTTGGTACGATGTGGATGGTGGCTTTTGGCAATGTCCATGATGTGCTGTTTCCACATATCTCAGGGCGCGATATCTTAATTGGGCCCCCATTGCCCTATTGGATTGGAGGGCTATCGATACAATATTTAGGCCCGCTTATTGGTGACGTTAACGCAGCAAGACTAACAAGTGGCATTTTTTTCTTAGCCTCGACTTCTGCCATCTGGTATGCAACCTATCTACTGGGTCGTCGGAAAGAAGTTCAACCAATGGCATTTGCTTTAGGTGGTGAACCTTCGCCAAAAGAGTTTGGTAAAACCATTGCTGATGGGGCGGTACTCATATTTTTAGCATGTGTTGGTTTAGCTATTCGCGTTCACGAAGCTTCCCCCTTTTTGACAGAATTATTTGGCGTATGTTTTTTGATCTATGGCATGGTTAGAGGGTTTGATAAACCCCTCCAAGGTGGGGTCATCGGAGGTATTGCTATCGGCATCATTGCACTATCTGGAAACTTGTGGACGGCCATTCTGCTAGGGATGCCAAGCATCCTTTGCATTACCCTACTTCACACACAAAAAGTATCAAAGAGAATGCTGCTTGCTTTTCTCATCACGACCACCATCATGTTATCCATCTGGCCACTAACATGGAAATTTGGTAACGCTTCACAAGAACAAATTCTGCAAGCCATGCCTATTTGGTGGGGAGAGTACGCATTTAAAGGCTTTATTAATCTTGATTCGATTGAATTTTTAGGGATTAACTTTTGGAGCTATACCTGGCCAGTTTGGCCTTTATTCTTTTGGGGCATTTATGTTGGCTATAAAAATAGCTCATCAAGTTGGAGGATGGCGCATTTACTGATTCCAGGATCTTTATTCTTCGCACAGTTTGTTTTAATGATCTTTAATCAAGATCTTAACGAGCCCTTTTTGATGTTATTAATTCCTCCTATGGCAATTCTGGGAGCATTTGGCCTACCCTATTTACGCCGTGGCCTAATCAGTTTTATTGACTGGTTATCACTGCTATCTTTCACAATTCTTGCGGGATTTATTTGGGTCATCTGGTTTGCAAAATTAACTGGCATCCCTGCAGTTACCGCAAACAATATTTCGCGCTACCTACCGGGCTTTGTTGCACAATTTGAACCAATCAAACTGATCATTGCTCTAATCATCACCTTAATTTGGGTGTTGATAGTCCGTTGGCGAGTCTCAAGAGCCCCTAAAGCGATATGGCGCTGTTTGGTCATCTCCGCATCAGGGACGACCCTCATGTGGGTTCTGTTAATGACACTATGGTTACCTACAATTAACTATGCCAAAACATATCAATTCGTAGCACAACGATTTGCTAAAGCCTTGCCTGAAAAAGTAGACTGTATTGATAGTAGTTTTTTAGGTAACGCTCAACTGGCTTCATTTACTTATTTCACCAAACTGCCGCTTGAAGATAACCAAACTTGTGACTTTAAATTAACTCACTCTTCAGCAGAGGCTAAAGCCGCTGCCCTCTTAAATCATCAACTGTTAACACTGATTTGGGAAGATCGTCGCGAAAGTGATAAAGACGAACGTTTACGACTCTACCGTGTCACTCAAAAATAATTGGAAATTCATGACTAGCTCTTTGTCTTACATCACGACTCGATTTCAACGAGACGTTCCCAAAATACTACATTTAGCAACACCCATTTTATTAGGCCAACTTGCTGTCATTGCTTTTGGTGTCATGGATACAGCAATGACAGCCAGATTTTCTACAGATGATCTCGCGGCTCTTGGATTAGCCTCTTCGATCTTCATCAGTATTTATGTTGGTCTAACAGGTGTACTCTCAGCACTCAACTCAATCGCTGGTCAATTATTCGGGGCGCAAAAATATCTTGATGTCGGTGAAGATACTCGCCAAACCCTTTGGCTGGCGATGTGTACATCATTCGTTGGCATAATGGTTTTACTCCATCCAGGCCCGTTTATCGCTATTGGTGATGTATCTCCTAATATTGAAGCAAAGGCGAGACTCTATTTAGAAATACTAGCTTTTGGTACGCCCGGCACGATGATTATGCGCACCTATATGGCTCTTCATAATGCGATTTCAATGCCAAAGGTGATCACAAAATTACAAGTTATTGGCTTGATGCTAAAAGTCCCTCTCAATTATTGGTTTATTTTTGGTGGGTTTGGTATCCCTGCTATGGGTGGTCCTGGCTGCGCACTGGCTTCAGTGATTGTGCAATGGTTTTGGGTTATCTCAGTAACCACATTAATCTGCACGCAAGATCGGTATAAACCATTCGGAATCTTTATAAAATTTAGTTGGCCTAATTGGCCGCGGATTTGGAATATCCTTAAACTCGGCGCCCCCATAGGATTTAGTTATTTAATCGAAGTGACCTCATTTGCTTTTATGGCTTTATTTATTATTCGTTTTGGAACAAGCGTTTTAGCAGGACATCAAATCATAGCCAATATGGGTACTGTTCTCTACATGGTTCCATTATCGTTGTCGATTGCAACCATGACGGTAATAGCGCAACACCTAGGTGCCCAAGAACCTGATAAGGCTGAACAAGTAGGATGGTCTGCTGTGATCTTTATCACCAGCGTGAGTGTCATCATTGGTATCGTTGTCTGGTTCTTACAAGACTTCTTATTAGACCTCTACGCACCAAGACCGGAAGCGCGCGTCATGGCAAAAAAACTCTTTATCTTCATCGCGATTTATCAAATGGCTGATGCACTTCAAGTTGCTGCAGCATTTATATTGAGAGGCTATCGGGTCGCATTTTGGCCGATGCTTATCTATGCTGGATCACTGTGGGGAGTTGGTTTGTTAGGCGGTTATCTGATGGCTTTTGATAAAGTCCCTTTTGTGCCAGATTTCTTTTATGGGGCCGCCGGTTTTTGGGCAGGCAATAGTGTTAGTCTTGCCATCGCAGCAATATTTCTTCTTGGTTTATTCCGATTTACTGCACGGAAGATGGAGCGGGAAGGTGTGAAGTTACCGCTCTAGTTATTCAGGACGGATATTTTGTCGAACTGCCACTCTCGATAGGCTCTCAATATCTTTGGCTACCCGCGCTTTAAATTCAGCTGGGGAGCTGGCATAAGGCTTCCCACCAAAATCAATTAGGCGCTGACGAAAGTCCGGGTCACTGACTATCGCCCGAACCTCTTTATTGATCCGATCAATGATTTCTGTAGGCATATTCGGCGGTCCAGCAACACCTAGCCATGATTCATAAATTACCTCAGGATAAATATCTGCGACTGTGCCAATATTAGGGATCGGTGAGGCACCCTTGGGAGCCGTAGTCGCTAATATCTTCACGCGCTTATCTCGATATAAAAAAGCAGTTAATGTCATAGTATCAATCATCACATCAACACGCCCGCCCAATAGTTCCTGAAAGGGTTGCGTTCCGCCTTTAAACGGCACGTGAATCACATTGACTTTTGCTTCCGAAAATGTCCACTCACCAACTACATGCATTGCTGATCCAACACCGACAGAAGAATAGGTATATTTTCCAGGCTCATTCCTAGCTGCTTGAATAAAGTCGCTTAAATTATTAAATTTAGAGTCTGGCAATACGGTCAATGCAATCGGATACATTGTGACCATGCTCATCCAAGAAAAATCATTGACTGGATCATATGGCAGACCTTTAGTACGGACTGCCGCCGTACTGGCATGAGCACTAGGGGCGAAATACAAAGTATATCCATCAGGTGATGCCTTTGCCGCTAAATCCGTGGCGATAATACCACCCGCTCCAGGATGATTTTCAACAACGACATTTTGTCCTAAACGCTCCCCTAAACTTCTCGCTACTAATCGAGCAATAATATCGGAGCCACCGCCTGGAGCATAACCTAATAACATTCGAATCGGCTTATTGGGCCAGGAAGGATCCATCGGCTTGGCCGCCATTACAGTTTGCGTGATGAACAATGTAACCATAAAACTTAAAATAGTAATAATTCGCATTAAGCGTTCCCTTATGAATTCATTTTAATTTTCATTTTTTGTAACCACTCCTCACGCGAACAAAACCCTGGGCGCGACTTCGCGCTCTGATAAGCCATATCCATGATTTTTTCCTCAGTTAAATCGAAATCAATCACTTCACGTAAGGGTTGCTCACAGTACCAAGGTGTATCAAAAAAAATCTCAATGCGATTACCCTCTGGATCACGAAAGTAAATCGATAAAGCATTACCATGACAAATCGATACAAGATCATGCGTACCCGAATTGGCTAAAGCTCGATCACGAAACATTTTAAGGTAAGTAATATTGGGGACTCTAAATGAGATCTGATTAATTGGATTAAAACTTAAAGTTTCTGGGCGACCATTCGCAATCACAATTTGATGATGCTCTTTATCGCTTCGACTCATGAACCGAAGGTCCGTATTACCCAAACGACCTTGGTCAGTAACTTTAAAGTCTAAAACCTCTTGGTAATAATTGGCGATCAAATCAATATCGTGGACCGCAAAACCCATATGACTCAGTTGAAGCGCATCTTGAGGAAGTGAGTTCAACATATTTATTATTTACTCCGCTTTAATATTGTTATCTTTAATTAATTTTGTGTACTCTTGTTTTTATAAGCCTCTAAAAACTTTTTAGTCTCTTCAATACTACGTGGCACTGCTTTCACACCTAACTGAGTAAATCGTTCTTTGATGTCTGGCATAGCCAAAATGGTAAATAAGGCTTTACTAGAGGCATCTGCAATAGGCTTAGCCGTTCCTGGTAGCCATCTAGCGCTTGATGCGCCATCCATGCCAACGGACCCAACTGCACCAGCGCGGTTTTCATTCACTGTAGATTGACTCCATAACACGCCTAATTTTTGCCCTGCCACCCGCGTAATGAGGTCACAACTACCTATGGCTGGATAAGGAATCACGATTTTGGTAGGCTTGGACGGAAAGGTTTGTGAATTAACAACGCCGACAAACAATAGAATAAAAATAAACACCGAATGCTGTACCAACAGTTTAAATACATCTTTTGTTTGATGTATCAACATAGAAATAGGGGATTGATTCAATCGACGGTCTCCAGAATTTTGAATGATTGTTTTTGATGCAATTCTTATTTGTAAAATATACTAGCACATAGCAGGATAAAATCCTATTCATCCGAACCCTTGAACATGAGACAAAACATAATGCAAGCACCTCAAGCCAGCTCCAAATCCGATCAAACACTAGCACGTAATATGACGCTACTTGCCCACCATGAAATAGGCGGTTTTGGTGGCCTTGGCGAAGGTATGGGGCTTCAAATCACGAAAGATGGTCGACGCATCATGTGGTTAGCCCACGAGTCCGCACCTAAAAACTTTTCAGGGATCGATGTAACGGATCCAAAAAATCCAAAAATGATCGTACAAACCGATCTGCCCCACATGAAGCTGCGCTCAAACTCTTTAGATGTCTATGGTGATATTTTAGCAGTTGCCTACCAAACCCAAACCGTAGGTCTCAAACCAGCGGGAGTTGATTTATTTGATGTGAGTGATCCTGAGCACCCTAAACTCTTATCACACTTTGACTGCTCCGGCCCCAACTCTAGAGGCGTGCACGCACTCTGGTTTGTCGATGGTCAATATATTCATATGTCCTCTGGATCATCTGACTTTGAACCAACCCATCCCAATGATGATCAGTTTTACCGCATCTTAGATGTCTCAGACCCGAAAAACCCTGTGGAAGCAGGTCGTTGGTGGTATCCCGGTACACGCGTGGGAGATAGTGCCCCCCCTCCTCCACGCCATCCAAAGTTTGATACCGGATACCGTGTCCATAATACAAATGTGTTTCCGCGAGAGCCTGGCAGAGCTTATGTTGGCTATATCGATGGTGGAGCTTTTGTACTTGACATCTCTGACATGAATAATATTCAAGTAATTTCCCATTGGAACCACTCTCCACCTCTGAATGGCTTTGTTCACACTGTCCTACCTCTATTTGATCGCAATCTATGGATTGTGAGCGATGAATGCGTACGTGATGATGGTGAAGACTGGCCTAAATTAGTATGGGTGATCGATAGCAGTGATCAAAAAAACCCGTTGTCTCTGTCGACATTTCCGATGCCTCCTGTGGAAGTTTTCGGTAAGCGCGGGGGGCGTTACGGCGCGCACAACCTACATGAAAATCTACCCGTGCCAGGCTCATTCTACTCAGACACAATTATTATCGGATCATTCTTTAATGGCGGAATACGGGTATTTGATACGACCAACCCATATCGTGTAGAAGAGATTGCTTACTATGTACCTGGTGCACCAAAGCTTTCTCCAGCAGGCGCGATTCAAATCAATGATGTTTACGTCGATGAAAATGCTATCGTTTATGGTGTTGATCGTTTTGGGGGTGGTTTATATATTCTGGAGATGAACATTTAGTAGCTATGAATTTTCAGCGCGATCTATTAGCGAGCAAAATACCTGTTACCGTCATCACTGGTTTTCTGGGGAGTGGAAAAACAACCTTAATTTCACAACTCATTCGCCACCCAGAAATGCGGCGAGTGGCGGTAGTGATTAACGAAGTTGGTGAAATTGGTATCGATCACGATTTAGTAGCAAGCTCTACTGAAAATATCACGCTACTCTCTAACGGCTGTATTTGCTGCTCAGTACGAACGGATATGCAAGAAACCTTGCGGGATCTTTTTGCAAGGAGGTCAGTCGGTGAGGTTTATGACTTTGATCGCATCATTATTGAAACCACAGGCCTTGCAGACCCAGCACCAGTCCTTCAAACCTTAGTAAGTGATACACTCCTAGAGGCTCAGTTTCGTTTTGATGGACTAGTCACTTTAGCGGACGCAGTTAACCTCACTGATCAAGCAAAAAATCAATCCGAAATAGTCAAACAACTCGCCATTGCGGATAAGATTTTACTCACAAAATCTGATCTGATGAGTGATCAACAACTCATCAACGTCGAAGAACTGATTCGGTCAATCAATCAAGAAGCACCGATTCTCAAGGTTTTACATGGCAAAATCGAGCCCAAAGAACTCATGAATATTGGATTATCTTCTTCCAAATCTTCAGAAAAAATATTACATTTTTTGAGGGAAGATGACGGCACAGAAAAATATCTGGGTAGTTTTATTCAAGCTCATAGTAGCAAAATTAAAACCTTGTCGCTGCGATTTGAGAAGCCATTTACCTGGAATGCATTTTCATCAGCATTAGATTTGCTCAGTAATCTAAGAGGGCCCGACCTGCTGCGGATGAAGGGTATCGTCAATGTTGAAAATAAACCGGTTGTTGTACAGGGTGTTCAACACATTTTTCATCCGCCTGTTCATTTGATGGATTGGCCTAGCGCTGATCAAAGCTCACGAATAGTATTTATAACGCGTAATATCGAAGCATCTATGATTAAAAATCTATTTGAGACTGTAGGCGCATTACAAAACTAAGTATTTTTTTGAACCCAGTTTTTTAGTTCCTTATCTAGAGCCTGATACTCACTCACTAAGCCTTTGTATAGAGCTTCATTGATAGCAACTCCAGATTTCATCATTTCATTGACTTCTCCAAGTATCTTGGATAATCGAATGGCGCCAATTTGATGAAATAATCCTTTTAGGACATGAATCACCGCCTTAGCCTCTATCATCGAGTTATTACGAATGGCCTCTTCTAATAAGGCAAAATATTCAGGGATATTTTTAGACGCACTAGACAAAATCACAGTTGCCAATTTTTTATGATCATTAACAAATATTTTTAGCCATTTATCATTAAAAGACTCCTCTGTCCGATTCTCTAAAACATTTTCAATCACCGTCTCAGATTTAGAGCTCTTTAATGAATCTAGGTCAATTTTTTTAACCAGTAAATATTTTTCGACAACCTTACTCATGATTTTTAAATCAGCGGGTTTAAACATCACATCATTCATACCAGCATCCATACATCGCTTGATATCTTCCGCGTAATCATAAGCAGTAATAGCAATAATAGGAGTTTGTGATAATTTTTTAATCTCTTCCCACTCACGAATGACTAAAGTTGCTTCAACTCCACCCATTTCAGGCATTTGTACATCCATTAAGATAAAGTTAATAGTAGGTTCACTTTTGAAAACTTCAATTGCTTTTTGACCGTTAACAGCTTCTAAAACTTCAAGTTCAAGGGTTTCTAATAAAGACCTTAAAACCATTCTATTGGTCAGAATATCTTCGGCAATCAACACCCTGCCCTTTTTGATCAATGCAATATCTTCGGACTCATGCTGTTGGCTATCATTAACATCTGTACCCGACAAGTTTATCTCCTTGAAATGTTTTTTTAAATGACGTACGATTCGTTTATAGTTGCAATTAAACCATTTTTTTTACTTAAAAATCTACTTTTATACAAAAATATGAACCCAAACCTTATTCAAGATACTCAAGCTCTCATCAACGCCTCACAGACTACTCGCCGTGATTTTATGAAGGTAACTAGTTTAGGTGGTTTGGGCTATGCCCTAGCCGCATCACCAGTGATGGCTCAAGCTATCAAAACGGACTTTGTCGGTCTCAAATGTTCTGATGAAACGATTTCTTATGGTGACTCCAAATTGCCGATCTATGTAGCAAAACCTGAAAATGCCAAAGGGCCACTGCCAGTCATGATTGTGGTGAGTGAAATTTTTGGTGTTCATGAATATATTGCTGATGTTGCTAGGCGCTTTGCAAAGCTGGGGTACTTAGCTATTGCACCAGAATTTTTCTACAGAGCTGGAAATCCCCAACAAATCGGTACAATGGCGCAAATTATGTCCGATATTATTGCAAAAACCCCCGACCAACAAGTGATGCAAGATGTTACTGAAACCATCAATTGGGCAAAAAATAATGGTGGTAATGCGAATCGAGTTGGGATCAATGGCTTTTGCTGGGGCGGTAGAATTGTCTGGTTAGCCTGCGAACAAGTTGCTGGAATTAAAACAGGTGTTGCTTGGTATGGGCGCTTAACTGGAGATAAAACAGCTAACTATCCAAATCATCCGATCGATTTAGTCAAGCAATTGAAAGCGCCCGTTCTCGGACTTTACGGCGCTAAAGATGCCGGAATTTCTGTGGCAACCGTATCAGCAATGCAACATGCGCTCCATCAAAACAAAGACAAGCGGGCGGCACAGCAATCTGAGTTCGTTTTATATTCTCAAGCTGGTCATGCTTTTCATGCAGATTACAGGCCTTCCTATGTACCTGCTGCGGCAAAAGATGGCTGGGAAAAGGCTGTAGAGTGGTTTAAAGGTAAAGGCGTTTAAGTAGAGCTGCGTTCTAGGTAACGTAGCCCTAAATAGACTCCTACTATAAATCCAGTCACGGTAATAAAAGAGGAAATCGCCAAGGTTGACATTGCACTCATCCCTTGACCGAACGTACATCCCAAAGCTGTGACTCCGCCAATACCCATCAGTGCGCCACCAAGAAGATGATGCAGCGTATCTTTAGTACTTCCAAATCCTATAAGCCTCAAGTTTCCCTGTTGCCAAGCACTCAAAAATGACCCTATGCATAATCCTAAGGCAAGAATAATTCCAAAACTCATTTTCTTAGAGCTATCACTAAATAAGGTTAGATAATCCAATAAATAAGCCATTGGCGCAACTAATGAGGCGCTTTCCATTTTCCCACTATTGGTAGCTACAAATAGTGGTTCTAGGGTATTTGGATCCTCTGGAACAAATCCTAGATGGCCAGAGATCCACCAAAAGCCCACCATAGACAATCCAACTACGACACTAATCCACCATGTTTGTATTTGCCGAAAATTACGGTCTTTGAATGAAAAAATAAATAAAATAATCGCTATTACGGATGCAATGATCAAAAATAATAATGGTGTATCAATCGCTATCCACGTATGTAAAATACTCGCCAAATCTTGCGAAGTAGAAAGATTAATATGCATAAGATCGACAGAACTGACCCGAATCGTGCCTAAAATACCACGTAAGGTCATTTGGGCAAATAAACCCATGACCACCAAGACCACCAGTGATTTAATGTTACCAGTCCCAAGGCGAATCAAGTTACGCGCCCCACACCCTGAGGCAATCGACATGCCAATTCCAAAGAGGATGCCGCCCACAAGGTGCGATAACCATAAAACTTTGGAACTGTTATAAATAGTTTGGTGAATATCAATCCAAGCACCGTAATAAAGAAAGCCTGTACCTAGCAACATGACCGCTACAGCAAGAAGCCATTGACGCATTCTGAGCCAGGACTGCATGATAAAAATATCACTAATTGCACCCATCGAACAGAATTGAGTTCTTTGTAGCGCAAAGCCAAGCAAAATAGCTAAGAGCAGTGTCGTGATTAAAACCAGAGATTGTAAATGTTCGAGTAAGGTTGACATGACAATATTTTACACTGTGAGACTGAGTTCAAAGAGAGGCTAGGGGATATTGCGACTTACAAGTAACAAGAATTACCCGTGGCATTGGCATGCACGATTCTTTTATTTTGTATGGTAAATGTCGTTCTACAATCTGTCGTATAAACATAACCAGGCGTTCCAGGTATAGGCCTCGTGAATATAGCATCACCCTGACGCATAACTTGAACAGAAGCGGGTGTTGGTGGAATGTAATTTTGCTTTAAATTTTCATACGTTAAATATTTAGCTGTTTCCGTAGAGTATGTACTCTTTGGAGCACCCCAAGTCGCCACTAAGGCATCTTCATCTTGACCAACCCACTGGTTAATCATTATGGTATATTTTTCTGCTGAGACACATCCTACTAGTACACATAGCACTACAACCAACAGCAAAGAAGTTGAGCTACGTTTACCAATGATTGTCATTCTCATCCCCTAAGTAAAATGAAATAAAATCCCTTAACGACCTCATTATGAGGATTTATTCAATCTATGATAATAAGGCGCTCAATTTTCCTATGCCTCTGACGTCCCATAGTTTAGTCAGTAAAGTCCGCATCTCTGATTCTGAAGCTGCGTGACTAAAAAGTGCTAAACGAATCGCTTTAGCTTCAATCTCCGTTCGTGATAGTGTGTTACCTGGATCGCCTTTGGGCTCATCGACTCGACCATGGAGTTCGCGGCCATCCTTGGTAGTAACGCTGACCTTTCCAATCCAACGTGCGGGATAAGCAGCATCAATTTCTGGATCAAGTTGCATGTGAATCCGATCTCGTAAATGTCGAATTTGAGGATGATTAAAGTGTATTTCAAACTCTTCTAAACCCGCATAACCATATTGTGCTGCTAGGGCAAGCACTGTTCCCATGGAAAATTTTGATTGATGAACGGTCTGAGGATCAACCACGGGACCCAAAACATCAATCGCTCCTTGATGAACAAAGGTCATTACCTGAGCAATATCTTCCGCTTTTAATTGATGGTCTTGCATCACTTTTAATAATGCATCAGTAGCTGGGTGAGTATGACGACAAGAAGCATGGTACTTAAAAGACGTCTCTTCTAAAGCCCAACGATGTCCTAATCGATCGGTGAGTTTAGCTACATCTGCATCCGATGACATACCCGCTGCCATACCCTGAGCGCCCTCTAAAATTTTCTTAGCACCTGTAAAACCATCTTTTGCGAGATAAGCAGACATCAATCCTGATGTACTAGCATGCGCAGTATGTAGTTGCTTAGAATCCGCCGCATCTTTTAAAAATTCCCATAAACCTGCAGCTTGGGTCCCTGCCGAACCAAAAGCATGCAACATCTGTAAAGGGTTTAACTTTAATAAATGACCAACAGCAGCAGCCGCTGCAAGGGTACCTGCTGTTCCTGTTGTATGAAAGACTTTATAGTGTGATCGACCCAAAAATTCCCCCACGCGAATACCCACCTCATATCCAGCAATAGAAGCTACTAAAAAATCTTCACCACTTGCACCAATCGCTTGAGCGACCGCTAAGGCTGGTGAAAAAACAACTGTCGCTGGATGAAATACCGAGCCATTATGAACATCATCCTGCTCTACTACATGTGACGCTGCCGCATTGACCATGGAGGCAAATAAAGGAGATGTCTTGGTGCGATCAATCAGTACTTCCGATAAGCCTGTTGTTGGCCCCATCTGCTTAGATAGGCGGTTGACGATTTCAATTGCTCGCGCACCTTTACCGGCTAAAGTGGATCCTACCCAGTCGACAAAAAGATCCTCGGCTTTATGAAAAACACGAGGTGGAATATCTTTAGCTGATAGTTGGGCAGCAAACTGAGCCAACTCCTGCGAATGTGATTTACTGGATGTAAGATCCATTGCGAGTCTCCTTGAGTAAGCAAATGAATTCAAAATTCTTCATTTGATGATGTGATTAATGTGTGTCCCTATCATAGCAAATAAGAAACTCTAAGCTTCAAATAAATTTTGAATAGTTAACTAAGTGACCAAATAATTAATCAAGCCAAAATCACCATAGGCTATTGAAGCTTTTACATCAGCATAAAAATCATCTATGAGCACGAATTATTAATATCGACATCTCGCATCCGATTTATAGTTAGTGAAGTAAACAATTAAATCAGCATCTGATTTATATTTGGTGTAGTAAATGACTGCTCTTGCATCACTCTTGTAATTGGTAAAATACCAAACGCCAGACCCACTATCCGATTGATACTTGGTTTCATAAACAATACAATTCGCGTCAGACTTGTAATTGGTAACAAATACCTTGGCATTTGCATCCGATTGATAATCAGTAACAAAAATTTGAGCCGAAAAACTCGGGATACAAATTATCCAAACACTAAAAACAAACAAAAGTTTTACGAATTTTTTCATAGAGTTGGCACTTTCATCAAGAGTATGAATGCTATACTTTGCACTTTAAAATGTATTCTAAATAATCATACACTAATGACTGAACTACAATTAGTAGAGCAATATACTGCCCAAGGGTGGGAGACCTTCAGTGACGAAGGCTTTATTCAAACAGCAGGTCCGTTCTTTTATAAAAGAAATGGTCCTGAAGTTCATTTCTTATTCCCTACCTCACTTAAACACCAAAATCTGCGTCATGTTGTCCAGGGTGGCGCGCTAATGACCTTCGCTGACCGTGCTTTTGGTGTCGTTGCAAGACATACGACTGAGACAAAAAGTACGGCAACAATCCAGTTTAATTATCAATTCGTTGATGCCGTTCAAATCGGTGATACGGTTGAATTAACCCCCGTCGTGATTAAGGCGACTAAAAGTATGGTTTTTTTAAATGGGGAATTGATTGTTGGTGATCGTACCGTTGGGTTTGCCACAGGTGTGTGGAAAAGATTTTTATAAGCTTTCTAACCAGAAAGATTCGCCACCCATTAAAAGCAGTACAGCTTATTTTTTAATGGCACTTGAAGAATAAGTGCCTGTGCACCTTCTTGTAATGACTGAGTTGTATATGACCCTATTTCTTGAGAAATATAAACATTCTCATTTTTAGTAATCATTTGCTGATTTTCTATCAGACTTCCTTGTATAACGACCACAAAAATTCCCGATGAGTTTTCCGGTACATTTATTTCATAAGCTTGCTGAGGCGCAAGCCTTAATTCCCCTACACCAAGTCCCGTTGCTTGATCATGATGCTCCCATCGAAAATAATGCCCTTGTAACGAATTTAAAACGCCCGGCTCAAGCGGCTGAATCGATGGTGATGTGTAATGGTGTTTAGGACCTTTTTTAAACTCATCCATTTGTGCTGGTAAAAATTTAGCGCCAGGATCTCGACTACTGCGTAATGTTAAATAATGCAGACCAGCAGATCCCGCTACGATAGGTCCATATCCTGTATATGCTCCAGCATAATGAACAATATATGGCTCAATCGTATGCTTGCCAAATGAGCCATTTCCTTCAATGAATACCTGAAATTGATTTTGTGTATGAAAATGCAAAGGATTAACTACATCTGGTAATTGCTGAATAAGATACGACTGGGCAGAGTATTCTAAATCAGGCTCTGGCGCAAAATAATCATGCCGAAAATATTTCAGCCCATTCGAATGTTCATGATACTTAAAATTCTCAGTCTCCTTCAATGACACTTTTACCACTGCACTCATTCGATCTTTGCCCCAGACTCTTTTACTCGTTGACCCCACTTAACATATTCTGACTGGATAAACTCTTCAAACTCAGCAGGATTTTTACTCGTCAATATTTCAGATCCTAACCCCATCAATCGCTTGCTAATTTCAGGATCAGCTAATGCTATATTCAATTCCTTACTATAACGATCCACTAGTGCCTGAGGTGTTCCTGCGGGCGCTAATAAGCCTAACCATGCCCCGCCATTAAACCCTTTTAATCCAGACTCATCCAAAGTGGGAACATCTGGTAAAAATACTGTGCGAGTAAGGCCACCGGTCGCTAATGCGCGTAGCTTTCCTGCCTTAATGTGAGGCAGTAACGTTAAAACTGTATCAAAGGTGACATCTACCTGACCGCCAATAACATCCGTTTGGGATTGAGAGCTCCCCTTGTAGGGTACATGAACCATCTTGATACCAGCTTGACTGGTAAACATACTCATAAGGAGATGACTAGTTGCCCCATTACCAATCGAAGCATAAGTATATTTATCAGGATCGGCTTTGGCTTTATCAATCAAATCTTGTACAGAGCTTATTCCTGACTTAGGATTGGTCACCATCACATAAGGTAGCCAAGAAACAAGACCAATCGGGGCAAAGCTTTTACGAGAGTCATAAGGTAACTTCTTATACAGATGAGGATTCGTGGCAAATGGGGCTGTTGCACTCAGTAATAAGGTGTATCCATCAGGTGCAGCATTTGCAGCCGCCGCAGCTCCTAAGCTTCCACCTTGGCCAGGTTTATTTTCAATGATGAACGGTTTACCAAACTTTACCGTAAAACGCTCAGCTAATATCCGTGCAACGGTGTCCGTTGCTGTTCCTGGTGGAAATCCAACAATGATAGTGATACTTTTTTCAGGAAAATTTGACAGATTTTGGGCTTGGGAGTTCGTCAAGCAGAGTACAAAGCAAATCAAGATGAAGAATCGTCTCATTGGGGTCCCCTTCTTATCATTATTTTTATATGATTAAGGTTATCACAACTTCAAAATTAGGTAACTAATCTTTCAGGGCGAGAACGTAAGCATCGTGAATCGCAGCATCACTTTTACCTGGAGTATTAGCATCGCCAATGATGTGATATTTTTGCTGATCTCCCACCAATTGTTGCCAATCAGTTGTTAGAGAAATCCGTGCCTTGGTATAAAACCAATTTTTAAATGAGGTCTTTTGAAAAATTCGGTCTAAGATTGCTAGATGACGAAGTGGGGTCTTTAAGCATAAATACACCCAAACTCCTAAACCGTATCGATACTTCGCTCCCGTAGCAAAAACAATGCGGTCAAAAGGTTGAAGGATATCTGGCTGGCTTTGAATATCAACGCTCATCTTGAATTGCGCCCCATGAAATTCAGCACTGCGTCTTAATTGACGAGCAAAGTGTTTAAACGAACTTGGATTTGTTTTAACCTCCTGAAATCGTGGGGCCTCTGCTGCCCACCTCCAAGCACCGCCCTCTTCAGCATTTTTATCAAATACAGTAACTTGGTTTTTAGGACTCATTAAAGCGGCGTAAGATAAACCGGCAGGACCAGCGCCAACAACTGCAATACGCTCCCCCTGAATCAAAGGCTCAGCGGCAAACTCCAATTCATGTGCGGCTACAGGGTTGACTAAGCATCCCAATTGCTGACCACCTCGCATTTCATTAACACAGGTATTACAAGCAATACAGGGCCGAATCGGTAATTGCTGAACAATCTTATTCACCCATAGGGGATCAGCCAATAAGGTTCTTCCCAAAGCAATAAAGTCTGCTTGTCCCTGCTCTAAAATTTGATTCGCTAGCATCGGATCACCTAAACGGCCTACCGTAATCACGGGTATTTGAACCACTTTTTTTACTTGCTCAGCAAAATGAGCGAAAGTACCCTCTGGATAAATCATTGGCGGAATCATTCGCTCTGCCGATGGTAGTGATCGATAGTGACCTGCTGTAATGTGAATGGCATCAATTCCAGAACTTGCCAAAATTCTAGCCATGGCTAAGCCCTCATCAAATTGCAATCCTTGTGGAAAATAATCATCTACATTGAGCCGATAAATCAACGGAAAATTCGGTAGTACAGATTTAATCCCCTGAATAATCTCTAATGAAATTCGTAACCGATTATTGATCGATCCACCATATTCGTCCTGACGAACATTTTCAGCGGGGCATAAAAATTGCGATAGTAAATAGCCATGCGCTCCATGAATTTCCAAACAGTCAAATCCAGCTTGCTGGACACGCAGTGCCGCATCAACAAAAGACTGTATCGTCTGTTGAATACGCTGCACAGAAATTTCTTCTGGGACAATCGTTTGCATCGTAACCTCATAAACATCATGCGGTAACGCGGAAGGAGCTAGTGGCGGAAGTCCTGAGATATCTTGCCGTGTATGCCCGCCCGCATGCCCTAACTGTATCGATGCCTTTGCGCCACAGGCATGAATACCTTCCACTAAACGCGTCAAACCTGGGAGATATTTATCATGATAAATGCCAAGCTCATGGGCACGATGGCGCCCTTCTAACTCAGGAGAAGCCATTTCTACAGTAATTAAGCCAACGCCGCCTTGGGCGCGAGCACAGAAATAGGCAATGGAAGCATCTGTTACAAACCCATCATGAGTAGATAGTCGGGTTGTCATAGGGGCCATAATGACCCGGTTTTTAATCTCTAGTGAGCCAATCTTGGCAGGTGTAAGCAGTCTCATCAGCTAGAACATGTTTAGAATGATTTCAACACCTTTGTCGATGAAAAGGGTTTATCTACCGCGCCCAGCCGCTTTTTTCATCATCTTACCCGCACCTACTGGAGGTGGCGTTCTTTTGGTCGACTTGGCATCACCTTTGCCATCTTTCGACTCAGGATGAATCGATGCCTGTTTTTTGGCTAATGCCTCTTTAATACTGGATGAAAAAGATTTTTTTTGTTCGGTCATGGAAAACTTTCAATGCTAATCAATACCTTGAGTCAATCAAATAATGCTAACTTGATTATAAGTCCAATCAACCCGAACCATCACTTTTAGAACAAATAGTTCCAATAAAAAAGAACCCTAGGATTCGGTTTTGGGTCAGAAGATGTGATGCTAATATCTGAGACAGCATATTGCAACTCAAGGGAGCCCTTTGGATAGGCCGTTCTTACACCCACACCATAAGATCTTAAAGCACTGGAGTGTTCCGACACACCGGAGGTGACATTATTATTGACCGTAACAGTTCCATAATCCCAAAAAGTAAATAACTGAATAGGTGAAGCCAAGTAGGGAGCCTTGTACAGTGTTTCTTTTCTTAACTCAACACCAACACCTGCACCTTTATCTCCAGCAATCGTCGCACTATCATATCCACGCCCAATTATCTGCCCACCAAAAACAAGTTGATCAGAAGTTAATAAATTATCGTTAGTATATTGACCATTCGAGGTGACTTGCAAACTAACAGTCCTCGTAATCGGCTGAATCCGTAACCAGTTATACGTTATTTTTGTGAATAATGGATTGAATCCCACGGTAGTTGCTGTAGATGAATTAGGGTCTAAAGAGTTTGCTCCAGGCAATCCCTTAAAGAATCCGATATTAAACGTATTGAATCCACCTAAATAAACATTATTAATCCAGTTAAAGTTAATATCGTAGACCATTTCTTTATCAAAGTTTAATAAGGCATTACTCGATGAAGTGGTCATGCGACTCAATGTTACGCCATTATCCAAAGAAACTGCGTTGCCATGCCCACGGTATAGTGGGTATGTGAGGCGCGGAGAAATGGTTTGTAAATTTGTATCTAGGCTCAGAGACTCAAGCGATCCTAAAGGCTTAGATACTGATTGCAAAACCGATACACTACCCACTAAACCACTGCTTCCAATCGGCTCAGCATACTTCGCCGAGGCAGTAATGGTCTTTTTAAAGTCAGAGATGCTATCCATGCCAATCGAGTTTGTTAAACTCAGTGTGACTTGATTATCACGCCCCCCAACTCGATGAACTGTCCCACTTAGAATCAACGACCACGGACCCGTTGAACCATTATTAAAATTACTGACGGATGCCGTATATAAATCATCTAATTCAGTAATTTTGACAAACATCTCTGAGGCGCCAAGCTCTGTGCCTTGACGCAGCACCGTAGATACCGCATATCCAGGAAATGCATTAAGAACCAGTAACTCGCTCTCCACAGTATGTAAGTCGAGAGGCTTCTTATCAAGAATCTTTTTCATCCTTGATTTCACCATCTCTTGCATCGTAGTACTGCCACCCTCTACATTGATCTTATTAATGTAACCTTCGATGACCGTAACTTTTAAAACTCCACTATCAATCTTTTGTGCAGGTATATAGACCTTACTTAAAAAATAACCTTCTTGACGATATTGATTTTCAAGTTCCTCAACTGCTTCATTAATCTCAGCTAACGTTGATTTTTTACCTATAAATTTCGCAAAAAACTCATCAGTTTCTACTTTAATAAAAGCAGATAATCCATCAACCTCGACAGCATTAATCAAAAATTCTAAGTCATCAATCCCTTTTTTGACAGCCGTTTTTTCAGTACGCTGAATCTTAAAATTAAAATTGGATTTATCCAACATATTGGCTTGAGATTGCTGCTGTTGCTGTTGTAAAAGTTGCTGTTGACGCACGACATCCAATTGAGATTGTCGCGCAGCACTATTTTGTGACTGAGCATCAACATGCCAAGCAACAGACAATGCAATGATAGAAAAAATAGCCTTATAGGGTAGTCTTTGATTAATCATATTAATTGAGCTTTATTTGTCATCCATCGTTATATAACTGGTAATACCACTAGCCTCTATACGTTGTAAATGAAATCGAAATAAAGGATCTTGGGGATACTTCTCAACCATTTTTTTTAACTCTTCAATAACGGCTGTATTTTGCTCATGAATCATATTGTAAGTTCTTAAATAGTCTAAATATAAGTCTTCTTTGGTTTCCTGCTCTAAAACAGGATTGTACAAACCAACAGACTCTTCTTTACCTTTGAGAACCACAATGCCTATTTTTCTAAAGAAATGTTGACTGCAACGGTCTACCGTACTTTGCGTCACACAAACTCGCGTCCCAAAATACTTATTCACGCCCTCTGTTCTTGAAGCCGTATTTACGGTATCACCTAAAGCAGTGAAATCCATACGCGACGCTGAACCAAAGTTGCCAATGGTGGCCTGACCAGTATGAACACCGATTCGGGTAACACCAATAGGGACTCCCAGAGCATTATTTTTGATTCTAAATTCTTCAGCAAACCGGTCTAAATCTAAAGCGCACTGAACAGCCCGGTCGGCATGATCAGCTTGATCAAGGGGCGCGTTAAACATGCACATAATAGCGTCCCCAATAAACTTATCAATCGTTCCCTTATGCCGTAAGATGATTTGACATGCGCCATCTAAATACTCATTGAGCACGACCGAGATTTGCTCAGAAGTCAATTTTTCTAGTAACCCCGTAAAACCAGCAATATCTGTGAAAATAAAGGTAGCCTCTTTTTTAATACCTGAAATATTTAATGCCTCAGGGTTATCCACCAATTGCTTCACGACATCGGGAGATAAATATCGGGAAAAGGCGCCTTGAACATACTTACGTTTATTTCGCTCGGCTTTTCCAATCAAAATATCCATCATCCAGATGGCAAAGGCTATCGAAATCGACGGGCCAACCAGCGGCACCATCGGAAAGCCCCGCTTAAAGTTCAAAAAAGCCAGCGCCCACCAGCCAATAATCAGGATAAATCCAACCCCAATATTAAATAAAAATCCTTTTTTCAAAAGCCCTATACCAACCCCAATCATCGCCGCTGATAAAGCAATCAGAATGCTGTAGTGTTCAGGAAATATTGGCTCAGGACGACCATCCATAATTTGCGATAAACCATGCGCATGAATAAAAACACCAGGGAGTAAACCGTCATCACCCTTACGGCTGACAATTTGCAATGGCGTTTGATGACGATCTGTTATCGACAAAACAGCACCAATAAAAACCACCTTATCTTTTAACCAAGCCGGCTGTAAAAAGGCGACTGTCTGAGCAGGGTAAACTTTAAAAGGTGGTGTATCCTCATCAGGGTTTGAACGCCAAGCAATCTCCATAAATTTCTTTGGGGTCTCAATTTCAAGAATCTCGGCCGCACGCCTGACAAAACTTTTTTGTTCAGTAGGTGTCTGCTCCCCCGGATAAATCCAACGAACTGTTCCATCAAAGGGATCAACGCCCATATTGGCACTAGCCCGTAACTCAGGAGGTACAAAGTCATCTAAATATTTCTGCTGATCTTCATTAAGGACGTTGGTTAAATTTGTATAGCTAGCCAATATCGGCGTTTTAATTTCTCGTAGTACTTTTTTTAAATATTTATCTTTTGCTTCTTCAGTCGGTTGATCAAATAAAAGATCAAGACCAATTAAGCGAACACCTTTTTTATCCAGAGTAATGAGTAATTTAGCAAGGAACTCTCTATCTATCGGCGATCGATAAGGAAACTGTTCCAAGGTTTGCTCATTAATACTAATAATCACAATATTGTTATCCTGAGCCATGGGGGCTTGAAGTGCCGCTAAACGAATGTCGTTAGACTTTTTATCAATTTCACTAACAAAACTAAAGTAACGGACCAACAGAACGGAAATCGTGGTGGAGATGATACAAATCCCCACCAAAGAAATGATCTCTTTTAAGCGGGGAGAAAGCTTCATTGGGTCTTTTGTTGAAGTAATTTAAGCATGGCATCAGCTTGTTGAAAACACCCTTTCTCAAGCATCCAGCCAGTTAACATGATTTCTTCTTTAACTTCTTTCGGTATTTCTACAATTTGAAGATTGGAATCCTGACCATCCAATGTCAC
Organism: Burkholderiaceae bacterium; assembly: GCA_947472645.1. GTDB lineage: Bacteria > Pseudomonadota > Gammaproteobacteria > Burkholderiales > Burkholderiaceae > Polynucleobacter. The sequence goes on along the minus strand of CANJBQ010000025.1, from coordinate 4,120 downwards.
TACAAGAGTTTCTGACAAAGCACGAAAACCTACTTTTTCAGGCACCAACGTCGATTCATCTTGAGGCCATGCGATATCTAACTTATACGATTTATCAATCGGTGCAATCGAAAGTATGCCCGGCTTTTTAGAATCAGGACGCCAAAATACGGGCTGGACTCCCTCTTGCCAACAACGAACCCCTGAATGACTCACATCCAATAACCAAGGCTGAGGAAGGGGTTTGATTTTCGTTCCAGAACGAATCGCTCCAACAGTATTGACCTTAGCTTCGCGGGACGTTACTAAAGACGATAAAGGATTTCCCCCACTTCCACCACCAGCTTTTGCTGGCATTGGTAAATCACTATAGGGACCTTTTAAGGTGACTGTATTGCCATCTGCTCGAATGAGTGTGATTTTTTCACCCTCTTTAAGAGTGATCGTTTTCGTACTATCAATCGTTGAACCAGGAGCTGCTTTATATCCCCGAGAGTCAATCACTGTCAGTTGCTCCGCTCTAACTGCCATACCCCATAAACAAAAACTAACCATCACGAGGGTGCAAAGAACTCTAAAATATTCTTTTTTGAGGATACTGTAAGTCATAGAGCCCCTATAGGTTTACTCAGAGAGGATTGCTGTCCATGCATTACCGGCATTACTAAATTTACGGCCTTTTTAGGCTCTTTAGAAGTTCCAGTTCCCTCAGCAGCTCCGTCTCCAATCAATACAAATGCTCCCCAAAAAACTGGGTGGGCAGTCTCGGCTGTACTACCTAATTTCATCTGTGCTTTTTGTAAAGACATGGCAGTCCCACTAATCATCTCAGGACCAAGGTTCGCAAATAACTGGTCCATTAATTGCATCGTTGCTTTTGATGGCACACTCCAATGACTCACTAAAAGACTTTGCGCTCCAGCAAAAAAGAAGGCCTCGGTCAACCCGCTAAGGGATTCTCCACCTAACTTACCATTCCCACCAGCTGTATTACATGCTGATAACACAACCAAATCTGCATTGAGTTTAAATTCTGAAATCTCGCTAGCCTCCAGTAAACCATCTTCAAATTTGGTGAGATCCTTCTTCCCAACAGGTGGCGGTGTCATAACGATCGCGGGCTCAGATTGACAACGTAATTCTCCAGGCAAAAGTCCATGAGTAGCAAAATAAATCACCCGGTAATCCACCAAAGCCTGATTACGCAATTTAGTTTCTGTAGCATCAGCGCCCAGGAAAATTTCCGGTGGATTTTTACCGCTCATCAATTTAGAAATATTCGTGAGCTCTTGAGCTGTTTCTGGAAGGGATGGCATCGCCATCAGTAAGTCACGAGGAATTGGACCGCTAGTACGACAGGTCTCAAAGGCAAATGCGGGAGGTGGTGGTTCCTCATCTTTTACAGCGGTGGTATTGATAGAATTTATGTTAGCTTTCGCTCCATCTGCTTTTTTAGGGGTGAGTGGGCTGGCTACTGCATTGACTTGCATGTTTTGCGCTTTACCTAATACCGGATTACCAAATCCAATAAATGGCTTACTCGCTTTTTTCAACTGAACAGAAGATCTTTTATCGAAAAAAGAACGTAGTGAAGGTGCGTAACTAATTGCCGTATGATTAATCAGCCAGTCAGCCTTGGCGTAATCATTGCCATTCACAGGTTGAGTCACTAAAATGCTAAATGGAAAGCTGAGTAATGGTCCATTAGGCACAATGATTAAGTGCTTCGTTTGATTAAGGGTATCTTGAACTTTACTAAACAGTTGCGTATAAAGCTCATTCGATTTTTTTAAATTAAATTCCTTGACTGTGCCGTTTTGAATCTCAAAGGCTAAACGTAAACTTTTAATCGTATCGGTAAGATCATCGAACCCCATTGGTATTTCCTCCAAAGACATCCCTTGACGTGTAATTAATTGTAAAAATCCATTTTGCTCACCCAGTAAAAAAATACCTACTGCCTCATCTTTTTCCATAAAACTTTGTAGCTCATTGAGCTTCACAGGCTTAGGCTTAACCAAGTCAACATACTCTGGATATTTTTGATCAATTTGAGCGCGCAATATATTAATTTTTTCTATTTTATTTTTGAGGTCAGCGTTTAATCTATCTTCAACAATTTTGCTACGCTGCTCTTCAGTACGCGCAGTTTCTGACGCTAACTGAGCGCGATCAGCATCTCTGAGTCGCTCAAGTGACTGTAGGTCACTTACAGCATCATTCATCTCTTTATTATTAATACGTAATTTTGCTGCCGTCAAACTCATCGTTTTCTGGATAGCACTACTATTTTGAAATTGGTAAGCAGCAAAAATTTCAGCATACAACCCCTGGCGCTCACTATCTAATTTCAGGGTCGGGGCTACTATCGACGCAGCTTTCGCATAATAAGTCAGTTGATCCATACTAATCGAACCTAATCCATTCGGAATCCGATTTGCAATAGCAATAGCTTGTCGAAAGGTGTTAATCGCATTGGTATTGAGTCCTTCTTTTTGTAATCCTTGAGCTAATTTTGCGAGTATTTTGACACTTAGTCGACTGTCTTCTCCAAAAACATTCTTTTGATATTCGAGCGCAGTTTCATAATATTTCACGCCCGCAGCAAGCTTTTCTTGAGCAAGATTAATATCGCCTAAAGTAATTAATATTTCTGTATTCCAAAATTGCGGGACATTATCCAAACCATCAATTAATTTTAAAGCCTCTGAGGCTTGCGCATAAGCACTAACCTTCTCGCCATTTTTCAAGGACATTTGTGCCTCAAAATTGAGTGCCATTGCCAGTTCTCCCTCATTTAAATCATTAGAGGTATCTGTCTTTTCGCCCAATATCAGTGTGGTGGCGCTATTACTTTCTGCATAGATTTTGCGCCATTTAAAAACAGCATCTGCTGCGTATTTGAGGGCGACAGAATAGTCCTTACGATTGCTGGCATCATAGCCCAAATACTGTGCTAACCGTGCTTTACTATTTTCTTTGAGGGATTTTTGGAGAATACTCTCAACCCTCCTAAAGAGTCCTGCAGCTTCGTCAAATTGACCGTTATTACTTACATTAAGAGCCAAATCCAATAAAGTATCTACCAAGAGTTCAGAGTCATCTCCTAATAATTGGGATTGAATTTGTAAGGCTCTGCGAAATAAAGCTTCACTTTCATCATACTTACCAACACTATTTGCCACTCTTGCTTCAACGACTAATTGATCAAAATACGCTTGGTCCTTAGGGTTATAAAAGCGTATCGGCTTCCCCCACACTTCGCGAAGCTTTCGACTATATTCATTGAGATCAACATTTTTAATATCATATTTACCATTGACAGTAATCGACTTTATAAGATTTGGAATCGTTACCGGAGGACCCTCAGCAATGAATATCTTTTTTCCCTCAGAGCGCAAAACTACTAAGTTAGGCCACCCACCATTTTTTAAAGTGCAGGGAAAAGCCAAGATAGCTGGATTTAAATAAGGTACCTTATCCTGCTCTTTAAGCCAACTAGGATCTCCACAATCCATCCGATCAGTAATATCTCTATAAGGATCAGATGCTTTAAATTGTTTAAGGGATGATTTAAGACGCGCAACTAAATTGAGTTCGGCGACCTCCGGCAAGCCTGCCTCTGCATAGTAATTAGCAATGGGATTACCATTACAAACAATATCGCTAAGCTGTAACTGATCTGTCTGCTCAATATCCTTTTGGGCAATCAACTGACAATTCTCGTTGGTAAGCAATGAAGTACCTAAATCAGCTAGAGTTACAGGACCAAATTTATCCGTGAATGGCTCACTAGGTGCTGCCATCTCAAAAGACTCTAAAGATGCCTCATTTTTTTGTGGCTCTTTCAATGAGCTAGGCTCTATTGAGTTGACATTTGTCTGTTTACTGCTCGATAAATCCTCTGCAGATGTTTTTTTATCCTGAGCGTCAACTAAATAAGGAGTAAAAATAGCCACCATGCCTAAGGTAAAGACACTCAGAAATAGAACATTACTTTTTTTAAGCAGAAAAGCTGATAATTTACAAATTTTCATAGATTTCTGGTTTTAATATATTTTATTAGATAAATATATGCAATTCAAGCTCATGCATCACATTTTTGCATTCTAGAATGAGGCGCGAGCCCCTCCAAAGGAAT
>CANJBQ010000024.1 GCA_947472645.1 Burkholderiaceae bacterium | reverse complement strand
CAGATTCAGTTCTATATTCAGCGCTTTCTTGCTTGATGGTTGGGCATATAGATAAACCGTCTTGATACCATTTAACAGCGCCTTGAATAATCCACGCCAAAATACCATCAGCTTCTTGAATTAACTTTTCTTCGAGATTGGGGTCTCTTTCTGCCTCTGCAAACTTACGGCTAAATGGGATTACAACTAACCTGCGCCAAATACCGTCATCATCTTCTTTGACTACTGGCTTATGGTTTGTTTTTAGCCATACCTTACCTGAGGGCTTATAGGTCATATGGTCTTTGTATAAAGCTCTGGCGCTAATTGCCTCTCTACCTGCCAAAAGCTTTACTACTTGCTCATCTAGACGGTCTCCGCTTTGCATTTCATTAAGCGATATATAGCGATAGCCAGCTAATCCAGCAATGTCTGAGCGAGGACTACTATCATCATCTCGTCTAGATTTTAGAAGGCTGGGCGAACCCGTTTTTCCATAGCCACCTGCAACGTGTTGAATAACGTTGGACATCACGCTTTTCCCATTTGCACCAAACCCATAGCAAATCACCATAATTTCTTCGGTGACGCTACCTGTAAAGGTATAGCCCAATAACCTCTGAATCGAATCAATTAGCTCTTGTTTTCCTTGAAACACCTCATTTAAGAAATTGAGCCATTTGGGGCACTGCGTATCAGTTAAGTAATTAGCATTGCATTGTTTAGTCATCAGCATTGTCGGGTCGGGTTGAATAAGGATTCCTGTTTTTAAATCAACCACTCCATTTTTAACGCCAATCAAATATGCATCATGGTTTAGTCTGTCAACACTTTTTTCTGACATATCTGGCTCACTTCTTGACAATGCAATCATCGACTTGATTTGTTGGTTGTTTTGAGCTTTAAGGGCATGGCTAAAAAGCCTACGTGAATTACCACTCTCATCCCCGTTTTTTAGAGCTTCCAAGGCTTTGTTAGCTATCACAGTAGATACTTTCTTAGCGGCAGCCTCTACCTCACCACCCGTGCATTCCTCCCAAATAATGCCATTCCATCTGAACCACTGGTCTAGTTGCCAGACATATAAAAATTGACCACGATAGTACCTAGCAAAGAGTTCACCATTTTGCTTATCACCTAATATTCTGTCCTCTTGCTCTTTAATCGATTCTGGCAAGACCTCACCTGCTTCAAAAACAAGGTCAGTAAATCCAATGCCAGCAAGCGTACACAGATGTTTAATGCCGTAACCAGTCGGATGCTTGTGTAGTTCATCTAGCGCCCTCTGAAATCTTTCTGCAGCCACCATCTCATCAAAGCCTGGGTAAGGTAGTCCGTTATAGTCACCTTCGCTGTACTGGACAAAATAATCCTTGCCTGCTTGTCCATAGGTTCTTGCCAATGCATTAGCAACATCGCTCCAAACCTGTTCATCTTGGTTATCTATTTTGCTTAGAACTTGCACAAGACTAGTATGAGTAAGTCGTGAGTAGTTGCCCTCTTCTACAGTTGTAACCTGCATTTGTATCGTAGGTTTTGAGTTTGCTAGCTTTTGTGGAGCTTGGGATTCTAGTAAATCAAAAATTGCTTGTAGGTCTTTGGTGGTAACCACTTGTAAATTTGCATAGTTTTTGCTCCAGACATCGCCTGTAACGGTATTCCAGAATTTCCCGCTAAAAGCCTCAACTGCATGACTGGGTCCGTATTTAACTATTTCAGGGTATTCATCAAAAAACTCGTTTGGCGGTAGTGGGAACTTCTTCTTTCCATAAGCAGGCATATCGCTCAGTAAAAAGATTTTTGCACCAACGCCTGAAGGACTTACCTCCATATAACTATTGCTAGTCATTTCAGCAATGTCAGCACCCAAGCCAAGGATTTGGTTGCCACATACAAAACCATCTAAGTCCAAAATATGCAGGTAGTAGTCCTTGCCATCAAGCAACACATGATTACCCGACTCTGGTTGGTATATCGCCAAACCTTTGTCTTGGAATTGATTGAGCTTTTGAATAGCAGCCGATAAGGGTAGGTGCAGCGCAGGGTTGTCATTTCCCCGTCTATTTAGGGTCCAATCAAATGGCGCTTTTCCAATCTTAGCGGGGTCTTTGGGGTCGGGTTTTTCCATCCATAAACAGAACGTATTAAGGGTCTTCAATTCTGGTGGGAAGTTGCTTGAAATCTTATTTATTAAGTCTTGGCTCATTTGATTTCTCCTGAGCGCTGAGTAAGCCACGCATCAATATCGGACTCGTACCACCCCATTGCTCTTCCACCGTGAACTAATGTGAAGGGTTTTGGAAATTGATTTTGCTGAATTAAAGCGTAGATATGGCTATCTGATAGTGAAAGCTTTTCAGCTAACTGCCGCATTCTGAGGATTCGCCCTTGTTTGACTGTAAGGGTTAACAGTTTGTCTTTTATGGTCATCTATACACCTATAGGAGTTAATCTAGGTGCTAGTTTCCAAGTGTGGATTTAATTCCCCACGAGCCTTTTCCAACTAATTGGGTCTTATGCGCTTGTACCAGTTTGAAATAGTCTTTACGGAGGGCTTTTCTCCATCAACACCCTTTTTCCCCCAGTTTTTATGGATATTTTCTGAGGCGCTATTTAGCGTTAAGGTGCCGTTTTCAACACGTTTTGCTAGGGCACTATTTTTCTTCCATAAATGCTCAGCCTTACTGTTAGCTTTAGATTTTAGTTGCTTGCCACCAGCTCTTTTTGCATCTCGTTCCATGGCTTGATAAGAGGCATATTGCTTAAGAGTGGCGCTCTCATAACCCTCCATCGCTTCATCACCAATAGACTCAACTGCATAGATAAGTTCATTTGGAATTAGAGGGCTATGCCCAGCCAAAAGGTTTTGCCGTAGTTTTTCGGAAGCCTCAAAAGAGTCTTTTAAAAGCTGCCTCTCTTTTTTGGTTAGCAATCGAATATGGGCGGGGGGATTTTTGAGCCAAGCCTCTATCTTTTCCCTTTCTAGGGTTTGGGCGCTTTTTGGGCGCCCTCTCTTTGCGGGTGGTTTGTTAACAGCCATTGCCCCATTTTATTCATATCAGCCTAGTTTTTCAGCAAGCTGCTCGGGGTTGGGGTGATAGTAGCGTTTGAGCATGGCTAAGCTTTTATGACCACTCACAGCGCTAAGTTCAATCAAGTTGGGTAGCTTTTCAGCAAGGCGGGTTATGGCCATATGTCTGAGGTCATGAAAATGAAAATCTCTTACCCCCGCTTTAGTTCGTGCCTTTTCTATAGCGGCAGATAGCGTCGTTCCTTTTACTGGGAATACTTGCCCATTTAGATTTCTTGGTAGCCCTCTAAGTATTTCGATAGCAGCAGTACTAAGTGGCACTAATCGTGATTCACCATTTTTGGTTAACGATATAAATGCAGTACGTTTTACTAAGTCAATATGCTCCCAATGTAAGCCCAGTATTTCGCCTCTTCGCATAGCGCTCTCTAACGCGAATTTAGTTAATGGCAATATCCAGTGATTTGCATTTTTTACTCTGGGCGTTAGTGCTTCATAGAGCCTGCTCAATTCTTGTTCGCTTAGCAGTCGGTTTCGGCCTTGTGGGCTTGCTGGTTTTTTAACTAGAGGTATCGGATTGACCATAGTGATGCCCCATTCCCGCCGTGCATGATTGATGATGCTGGAAAAATAACTTAGCTCCCTTATCACTGCGCCATTTGAAACAATTTGAAGTCTTTCGTCTCGATACTCTGCCACCTTGATGGGAGTTAAAGCAGTCATGCGAAGTTTTGCTATGGGGTGTCTGGAAAGCGCCCTGAGGCGATAAGTGTCTTCACGCATACTTCGGGTCTTGAGGGTAACTTCCTGCACATAACGCTCTATAACGTCTTTAAACAGGGTTCTTTCGGCTAGCGCTATGTTGGTATAGGCGCCTTTATCAATCTCAGATTCAATTTGCCTTGCCCAACGCTGGGAATCTTCTTTAGATTGAAATGATTTGCTGACGGACTGCTGCCCTTTGCGTTGAACACGGGCTTGCCATTTCCCGTGCCTATTTCTAAATGTTGCCATTTTCTATCCCTCGATTAGGACAGATTTAGGCCTTTCACATTCTTTTCCGCTTTTAAGCCTTATTAGATAAGGCTTTCACGTCTTATTCAACTGCCTTGACCATATCTTCAATCACCTTCTTAGCATCACCAAAGACCATCATAGTTTTATCCATATAGAAAAGATCATTGTCCAAACCAGCATAACCAGAAGCCATGGAACGTTTGTTCACAATCACCGTTTTTGCTTTATAAGCCTCAAGGATTGGCATGCCAAAGATAGGACTTCCTGGAGTTCTAGCTGCTGGATTGACAACGTCATTAGCACCTAAAATTAGAACCACGTCAGCCTGAGCAAATTCACCATTAATGTCTTCCATTTCGAATACTTGATCATAAGGAACTTCAGCCTCTGCTAGAAGCACATTCATATGGCCAGGCATGCGACCCGCAACTGGGTGGATAGCATATTTAACGTTAACACCTTTGTGGATTAATTTTTCGGTAAGTTCTTTGAGGGAGTGCTGAGCACGTGCAACTGCAAGGCCATAACCTGGAACGATAATTAATGTTTCAGCGTTGCCCATTAAGAATGCAGCGTCATCAGCAGAACCACTTTTCACAGGGCGTTGGGCTTGATCGCCTGCAGCGGCAGCTGTTCCAGCATCACCGCCAAAGCCTCCTAGAATCACATTAAAGAATGACCTATTCATCGCTTTACACATGATGTAGGAAAGAATTGCACCAGACGATCCAACGAGTGATCCTGCAACAATCAGCATGGAATTATTGAGTGAGAAACCAATACCTGCTGCTGCCCAACCTGAGTAGGAGTTCAGCATTGAAACCACCACCGGCATATCGGCGCCACCGATAGGGATAATAATTAAAACACCCAAAATAAATGCAATCGCGAGCATAACCACAAAAGGTGTCCAAGCAGGTGTAAGACCTGTGTCCATTGCAAAGTAAACACCACAGCCAAGCATGAGAATTGCTAGTAGTAAATTTAGCGGGTGTTGTCCTTTAAATGTGACTGGAGCGCCTTGGAAAAACCGAAACTTATATTTACCAGAGAGTTTGCCAAAGGCAATTACTGAACCAGAGAAAGTAATTGCTCCAATAAATGTACCGATAAAGAGCTCGATACGATTGCCAATAGGTAATGCTTGTCCAGCGGGTACGATATTAAATGCCTCAGGTTCAGAAACTGCGGCAATCGCAATACACACTGCCGCAAGACCAATCATGCTATGCATAAAGGCAACTAATTCAGGCATTTTGGTCATCTCAACACGTTTTGCCATGAAAGCGCCGATACCCCCACCAACTAATAATCCGCCCAAAACATAGAGCATTCCATCGGCCATAGAAGCACCAGCAAGTTTGCTAATGAGGCCAACAGTTGTGCAGATAGCAATCGTCATACCGATCATGCCGAAGAGGTTCCCACGAATAGAAGAGGTGGGGTGCGATAAACCTTTTAGAGCTTGTATAAAACAAACGGAGGCAATTAAATATAAAAGAGTGATCAGATCCATACTCATGCTGATTCTCCTGACTTAACTTTTTTATCTTTTTTCTTAAACATTTCAAGCATTCGTTTCGTGACTAAAAAACCACCAAAAATATTGACTGCAGCAAGTGCAACCGCCATCGTGCCCATGAATTTGCCAAGTGGGCCAACAGTTAGAGCCGCAGCAAGCATCGCGCCGACCACAATAATCGCTGAAATCGCATTTGTAACCGCCATTAAGGGGGTATGTAATGCCGGCGTTACTGTCCAAACAACGTGATAACCCACGTAGATCGCCAATACAAAAATAATGAGGTTATATACTCCGTGACTAATTTCCATGATGTTCCTAATTAAGTGTTGGTTCGAATCACATTGCCGTTTTGACACATTAGGCAAGCAGTGACAATATCATCATCCGTTGGGATAGCAAGACCACCCTCTTTAGTAACGATGAGTTTCATAAAATCTAAAATGTTCCGAGCATACAACGCAGAAGAATCCGCTGCGACCATCGCCGGGAGATTACTCAATCCAATAATGGTGACACCGTGTTTAACTACAATTTGGTCAGCCTCAGTGAGGGGGCAGTTACCAGACCCATTCTCGCCTTTACCAGCGGCTAAATCAACGATCACTGAACCCGGTTTCATTTGAGCGACAGTCTCTGAAGCCAGCAACATTGGCGCTTTTCTTCCAGGGATTAATGCGGTTGTAATGACGATATCGGCTTGCTTTGCTCGCTCTGCAACAAGGACAGATTGACGTTGCATCCAAGAAGCTGGCATGGGACGTGCATATCCCCCAACACCTTTTGCAATTTCTTTTTCTTCGTCCGTTTCGAAGGGTACATCCACAAATTTAGCACCCAAAGACTCGATTTGTTCTTTTGCTGCAGGTCGAACATCAGAAGCTTCGATCACTGCACCTAAGCGTTTTGCCGTAGCAATTGCCTGAAGTCCAGCTACTCCTGCTCCGAGGATCAGGACACGAGCAGCTTTAACCGTTCCAGCAGCTGTCATCAGCATTGGCATAAAGCGTTGATAAGAGTTCGCTGCCATCATGACAGCTTTATATCCAGCAATATTGGCTTGTGAGGAGAGAACATCCATACTTTGGGCACGCGTTGTCCTCGGGGCTGCCTCAAGTGCGAAAGCAGTAATTCCTTGAGATGCCATGGCCGCAATTGTTGGATTATCAAATGGGTCGAGCATTCCGATAAGGACAGACCCTGATTGAATTTGGCTCAATTCCGACGCTGTCGGTGCTCGCACCTTAAGAATCATTTCCGAACCGAGGGCATCTGCAGAATTCCCGATTGTTGCTCCAACCGCCTGGTAGGAAGAGTCTGGAACACTAGCAGCCACGCCTGCATTTGACTCGACAATCACACTATGGCCGGCTGCAATATATTTTTTTACTGTTTCAGGAGTAGCTGCTACTCTAAACTCTCCTGGTCTTGTCTCTAAAGGCACACCAATACGCATGCTAATCCCCAATAATGTAAGTAAACTTCTAATAGTTTAAGTCATCAGGACGAACTCAACTTTGTTCATTCTAATAAAGCTTACAATCATACAATATTGGGAAGATGAGAGCTAATTTCGCACAAGTTTTACAACAAATTCATCCGACGATAAAACCTCCTGCAAAAGTAGTGGTAGGAATGTCCGGAGGGGTAGATTCGTCTGTTGCGGCATGGATATTAAAACAGCAAGGTTATGAAGTTATTGGTCTTTTCATGAAAAATTGGGAAGATGACGACGATTCGGAGTATTGCTCTACGCGTCAGGATTGGATTGATGTTGTCTCAGTTGCCGACCTTATAGGAATTGATGTTGAAGCGGTAAATTTCGCCAATGAGTATAAAGATCGTGTTTTTGCTGATTTTTTAAGGGAGTACTCTGCTGGCAGGACACCTAATCCAGATGTTTTATGTAATGCTGAGATTAAATTTAAATCTTTTTTGGATCATGCGATGTTGCTTGGTGCAGATGTCATTGCAACGGGTCATTACGCAAGAACGCGCCGTACTGAAAATGGGGTTGAGTTACTCAAAGCGTTGGATTTAACAAAAGACCAGAGTTATTTTTTACACAGGCTCAATCAAGAGCAAGTCAGTCGCGTCCTATTTCCTTTAGGAGAAATACCTAAAACCTTAGTCCGAGAAATCGCAGAAGAAATTGGCTTACCCAACGCTAAGAAAAAAGACTCCACCGGTATCTGCTTTATTGGCGAGCGACCGTTTAGGGAATTTTTAGGAAAATACTTACCAACCAAGCCTGGTCAGATGTTAACTCCTGAGGGCAGCTATATTGGCGAGCATATTGGACTAGCTTTTTACACCATTGGTCAAAGAAAAGGGATTGGTATTGGGGGGAGTCAAGAAGGTAGTGGCGGTGCTTGGTATGTCGCTGGTAAAGATATGGCGAACAATGTCTTGATGGTTGTACAAGGACATGATCATGCTTTATTGCAATCGGCCAATTTAAAGGCCCAAGATGCCAGTTGGGTTGCTGGATATGCTCCTGAAGTAGGTGCTCACTATGGTGCAAAGACAAGGTATAGGCAGGCGGATGCCAACTGCCAAATCTTTACTAAATTGGAGGATATTGCCTTTGGCGAGTTTCGATTAGTTTTTGATCAGAGCCAGTGGGCAATAACTCCAGGACAATCAGCCGTTTTATATGATGGGGAGATTTGTCTAGGAGGCGGGATTATTGTTTAAAAATTAAGCTGGATGTTGCGTATCTACGAAAGATGGTCGCTGACTAATCTTTTCATGAAACGCTGATAAATTAGGATACTCATCCCGCCAGTTAATTTCAGGGAAGCGAAATGATAAATAACTCAGAACGCAACCGACAGCAATGTCAGCTAAACAGAATTGATTGTTATAACACCAAGGGTTGTTGCCTAAACCCTCAGATATAGATTTCAGGCCAGCATGGATTTTGGTCATTTGGCGGTCAATCCAAGCGGGGCTTCGATGCTGCTCTCTTCCAACCCAAGTTTTTTCTAGACGAATTAATATGGCTGCGTCTAAAATTCCATCACATAATGCTTCCCAGGTTTTGACAGCGGCTTTATCTTTACCATTCGATGGAATGAGATGACCTACTGGACTTAAAGCATCTGCATACTCAACAATCACTCTCGAGTCAAACATCACTCCACCATCGTCCATAACAAGTGCCGGCACTTTCCCTAAAGGGTTCATTTCCATCATTTTGGTGGTTGGGCTCCAAACATCCTCAAGAACCAATTCAAGTTCAATTTTTTTCTCAGCAAAGGCAATTCTTGATTTACGTACGAACGGACTAGCGAGTGATCCAATTAATTTCATAAATGCTTTCCTAAATAAAAAGTTCTGTCGTCTATGATAAAGAATAAAATAGATAATGTTAAATAACTTATACGAAAAACGTGACAAATACCTTAAACACCTTAAATGCCTTATCTCCGATTGATGGTAGATATGCCTCAAAAGTTGATTCATTAAGACTTTGGCTATCTGAAGCCGCCTTTATGCAACATCGCGTTAAGGTGGAGGTGCATTGGTTGATTGCTTTATCAAAATCTGGATTAGCAGATATTCCTACATTTAGCACTAGCTCAGAGCAAAAGCTGTTAAATATCGTGCAGAAATTCTCAGAAACGGATGCTCAGCGCATAAAAGAGATAGAATCCGTTACAAATCATGATGTTAAAGCAGTTGAGTACTGGTTAAAAGAGCAAGTAAAAGGGGATTCTGAGCTTGAAAAGGCCAGTGAATTCATTCACTTTGCGTGTACTTCTGAAGATATCAACAATACATCTCACGGAATGATGCTAGAAGGGGCCGTCAAGGAAGTTATGCTTCCTAAACTAATGGAAGTACACCAGACATTAAAAGATATTGCGATTGCAAATGCAGCAGTACCAATGTTGTCTAGAACGCATGGGCAGCCAGCCTCTCCAACAACACTGGGTAAAGAGATGGCGAATATCACAAAACGTCTAGAGCGAGCCATTAGTCAGATTCAAAAAGTAAGGATGAGCGGAAAAATGAATGGTGCCGTCGGTAATTACAATGCGCATTTATCAGCATATCCACAATTTGATTGGGAGTCATTTTCCAAGGATGTTGTGGAAAATCGTCTTGGTTTGGAATTTAACCCTTACACGATTCAAATTGAACCCCATGATGCAATGGCTGAGTTATTCGATGCCTTTGCTAGAGCGAATACGATTTTGTTAGATATGAACCGTGATCTTTGGGGTTATATTGCTTGGGGCTACTTTAAGCAAAAGACAAAAGAGGGTGAAATTGGGTCATCTACCATGCCCCATAAAGTCAATCCGATTGATTTTGAAAACTCGGAAGGTAATTTAGGCATTGCGAATGCCTTGCTTCGTCATTTATCAGAGAAGCTACCAATATCTCGGTGGCAAAGAGATTTAACGGACTCCACTGTATTACGAAACTTGGGTAATGCACTTGGACACTCTTTACTCGCTTATGACAGTGCGCTTAGAGGCCTTAGGAAACTGGAGACTAATCCAATTCGGTTAGCTGAAGATTTAGATCAATGTTGGGAAGTGTTAGCTGAGCCTATCCAAACTGTCATGCGTCGTTATCAAGTCCCTAATCCCTATGAGCAACTAAAAGAGCTGACACGAGGCAAAGCGATCACTCAAGTGGGGATACAAACCTTTATTCAAGGCTTAGATATTCCTAAAGAGGCAAAGGACGAATTACTCGCACTTACGCCAAGTAACTACGTTGGTAAAGCGATCGAACTTACTTTGCGACTGAAATAAAACATACGCTCTATTTGAGCTTATTTAAAAAATGCTAAAGAAGCCTCAACCATTGACGGGTTTATTTGTGATTACCATGGTGATTTATCAATGCGTGTGGCATTTGATAGCACCATTAGTGATTGTGCGCTTATGGTACAAAGGAAAAAAAGAACCTGGCTATCGTCATCATGTTTTAGAGCGATTGGGTTTTTATGTTGAAGATGATTTTCGTCATGCAGTTTGGGTACATGCTGTTTCAGTTGGCGAAACAAGAGCTGCAGCACCTTTGATTGAAAGGCTAATTGCAGGGGGTCAAAGAGTCTTGTTAACGCATATGACTCCAACAGGTAGACAAGCAGGGGCACAAATCTTTTCATCACAAATTACCCAGCATCAATTAATACAACGATATATCCCATATGACTTTTGTTGGCCGATAGCCCAGTTTTACCGGCACTATGCCCCAGTAAAAGGGATTTTGATGGAAACAGAGATATGGCCAGGTATTCTATTTTTTGCCAGAAATCGATTTCCGATATATCTCATCAATGGCCGACTCTCAATCAAAAGTAGCCTCAAGTTCGCTAGATTTGGAAAGTTGAGTAATACACTTTTCGGCCTTTTTCAGAGGGTGCTAGCTCAAACCAATATGGACCGAGAGCATTATCAGCTATTTGGAGTGAGTGATTGTGTCGTGACGGGTAATTTAAAGTTTGATGTCACACTCCCTCAAGAAAAAATTTTACAAGGTCAACAATGGAAATTATTGTGGCAATCTAGGCAAGTGGTTTGTGCGGCAAGCACCAGGGAAGGTGAGGAGAAAATCATCATCAATGCGTGGCAAAAAATTGAGCCTAGCGATCGGCCATTACTCCTAATTGTGCCGCGGCATCTGCCTAGAGTTAAAGATATTGAAGAGATGTTACATCGTCAACAAGTTACTTTTACCAAGCGCAGTCAAATTAAAGATCCTAGCGAAGTGACATCAGAGGTTTTGATTGGCGACACAATGGGTGAGATGGCGTTTTATCTATCCTGTGCGGATTATGTTTTGATGGGAGGGACTTTCATGGGAACGGGAGGGCAAAATATAATTGAGCCACTTTCATTGGGTAAGCCAGTTATCCTAGGGCCATCAATTTATAACTTTACGCAAGTTTGTCAGGATGCGATTATGGCCGGAATCGCTATTCCTATTCGGGGGAATTCTGAAGACAGTATTCAAATTGCACTTCAGCAATGTATGGAGAATCTTATAAAAGCACCTCAGGTAATTCATAATATGACCACTTTAAGTGATGGATATGCACAAATACATCAAGGCGCCACAGAAAACACCTTGAAAGGTTTAAACTACTAAAATATGTAATCCATCATTTTGGTGGTGGGTGATGATTCATTAATTTTTGATATTCAATTTGGAGTTGACATGCATTTAGTGATTATCGGCGCTGGAATTGGTGGTTTAACGATGGCCTTAGCAGCTCATCATGCAGGAATTTCTTGCGATGTTTATGAGTCTGTGTCAGAGATTAAGCCGGTTGGTGTAGGTATTAATATCTTGCCTCACGCTAGCCGTTTTTTATGTGAAAGTCTTGGATTGGAAGAAGAGCTCTCTAAAAAAGGTGTTTTGACAAAAGAGGCTATATTTTTTAATCGGTTTGGTCAAAAAATATATGCAGAGCCATCAGGTCGATCAGCTGGCTACGCATGGCCACAATATTCAATACATCGCGGTGATCTGCAGATGGTTCTTTTAGATGCTTTCTTGCAACGAGTCGGAAAGGAGCATCTTCATTTGGGGATGGATTGCCTGCGTGTCGACGAGATGAGTGGCGTATCTTATTTTAAACAATCAAGATCTGATAACCAAGCGCAAATTACTGTGAAAGGCGACGCCGTCATCGCTTGTGATGGCGTGCACTCTGTAGTACGTAGACAGCTTCACCCAAATGAAGGCAAGCCTTTGTACTCTGGGGTCAATATGTGGCGAGGCACCACCAAATGGAAACCATTCTTATCTGAGGCTAGCATGGTCAGAGCGGGTTGGTTAACTCAAGGGAAAATGGTGATTTACCCAATTAGAAATAATATCGATGGGCAAGGGAGCCAATTGATTAATTGGGTAGCTGAATTAGAGACACCTAATCATCTGGAACGAGATTGGAACAAACAAGGACGACTAGAAGATTTTATTGGAGCCTTTGAAGACTGGCATTTTGATTGGTTAGATGTACCAGCGTTAATTCGTGGAGCGGAATCGATATTAGAGTTTCCTATGATTGATCAAGAGCCACTCCCGTTTTGGACTAGAGGTCGTGTGACATTGTTAGGTGATGCTGCTCATCCGATGTACCCTAGGGGATCTAATGGTGCAGGACAGTCAATACTTGATGCGCAATCTTTAGCAAAATTCTTAGTACAAGAAAGTAATGTTGAAAAAGCATTGCAGCTTTATGAGAATGTCCGCTTAGAAGCTACAGGTAATGTAGTCAGAATGAACCGCATTAATCCACCAGATGCTATTTTACGAGAGGTTTGGGAGCGTACCGATGACAAACCCTTTAAGCATATTGATGATGTCATCTCCCATGCAGAGATGGAGGCGATTACTCAGCGCTATAAAAATGTGGCTGGTTACGATAAAAAAACTGTAGCGGCATAAATATAAATGATAAAAAAATTAATTCATACTGTTTTTGTAGCAACAACCTTTTTACTTAGTGCGGTGACTTTTGCTCAGTCAGGCGTACCTATCAAGTTGATTGTTCCTTTCACCCCTGGTACAGGCCCAGATACGATTGCGAGGGCTTTGTCACCTAAACTCTCAGAGAAATTAGGGCAACCCGTCATTGTTGATAATCGTGCGGGCGCATCCGGAAACATAGGAACGGAAGCTGTTGTAAGATCCAAGCCAGATGGCACAACTCTTTTAGTAACCGTCAATACGATTGTGATGAACCGGGCCCTGTATCCGAAAGCTACATTTGATCCCTTAACCGATTTGTCACCAATGACACTTGCCGCTTATGGAGACTTAGTCTTGGTGGTGCCAACCAATTCCCCTTATAAAACAGCAACTGAATTTATTGCAGCAGCAAAGGCTAGTCCGGGTAAATTAACGTATGCGTCACCAGGCATTGGTACTCCACATCACTTAGGTATGGAAGAACTCAAACATATTGCTGGAGTTAATATTTTGCACGTTCCTTATCGAGGAACTGCTCCTGCAGTGACGGACATTTTAGGTAGTCAGATTGATGCCATGTTCTTACCTGTTCATGTATCAATGAACTACATTAAGGCAGGAAAGTTAAGGGCTCTTGGAATTGGCTCTAAAAAACGTAATCCGATTGCGAGTCAAATACCTACATTTAATGAATTAAAAATTGGTGATATTGATGTCTCAATGTGGTTTGGGGTGATGTCCCCCAAAGGAGTATCCCTTGAAGAATTTAATCGTTTAAGTCAGGCGATACGCGATGTTTTATCAGATCCGGAAATCAAGACTATTTTTTCTGCTCAGGGATTAGAGCCAGCAACGAGTTCGTCAGCCGCATTTAAGGAGATTGTTGATAAAGACGCAGTGCGTTGGGCAAAAACGATTAAAGAGCAAAATATAACAGCTGAGTAATAGTTATACTTTCGCCCCGTAATTAGGATCATCTAAACGAGCTTGATCCGTTTCTACTTTCGCTTCTATCTTCACTAAATCTTCACGCTTAACACCTAACCACATAGCGATAGCAGCTGCAACGAATACGGAGGAATAGATACCAAATAAAATTCCGATAGTAAGGGCTACGGCAAAATAATGTAACGTTGCACCACCAAATAAAAGCATCGATAAAACCATCATTTGCGTACTACCGTGGGTAATGATGGTTCTACTTATCGTACTAGTAATTGCGCTATCGATGGTGTCTGGAGTATCGAGTTTGCGAAAACGACGGAAATTTTCGCGGATTCGATCAAAAATAACGACAGATTCATTGACCGAGTATCCAAGTACGGCAAGGACTGCCGCCAGAACGGACAGAGAAAACTCCCAATGGAAAAATGCAAAAAATCCTAGAATGATAATAACGTCATGCAAGTTAGCGATGATACCGGCCAAAGCAAATTTCCATTCAAAGCGGATTGACAAATAGATCACAATACCGATCACCACAAACAACAACGCCTTAATACCGCCATATAAGAGCTCCTCACCAACTTGAGGGCCTACATATTCGACACGTTGTAAACGAACTGAACTATCAATTTCTTGTAGCTTAGTGAAAACTGATTTGCTTTGGTCACCAGAAGACATGATGGAGCCATCAGTATTTTTAATTAATGGCAAACGAATCATGACGTCTTTAGAACTACCAAAATTTTGAACATTTACCTCACCATAACCTAATGTTGTGACCGCATTTCGGACAATTTCAAGTTCAGCTGCTTTTTCATATTGAACTTCAATCACAGTTCCACCTGTAAATTCAATCGAAAGGTTCAGGCCTTGTTGCCAAAGAAAAAATACTGCAGCTAAAAACGTAATCAGTGAAATGGTATTTAGAACCAATGCATAACGCATAAAAGGAATATCTTTTTTGATACGGAAAAATTCCATTTGCCTATCCTATTGAAACGGATTGTAGTTTTTTCTTGGAGCCATACCAAAGATTAACTAATCCACGTGAGAAAAATACAGCTGAGAACATTGACGTCAAAATACCAAGGCAGTGCACTATCGCAAATCCTTTGATAGGACCTGAACCAAAAGCAAGTAGAGCTAAACCAGCAATTAAAGTTGTAACGTTTGAGTCAAAAATCGTGGCCCATGCTTTTTCAAAGCCTGTGGATATAGCTAGTTGTGAATTGGTGCCTTGCCGTAATTCTTCGCGGATACGCTCATTAATTAGAACATTTGAGTCAATGGCCATGCCCAAAGCTAAGGCCATAGCAGCGATACCTGGCAGGCTAAGGGTTGCTTGCAACATCGATAAAACAGCAATTAGTAATAATAAATTTACACCTAGAGCGACGACTGAAAAAAGTCCAAACAACATATAGTAAGCCAGCATAAAGATGGCGATAGCAATAAATCCATAGACTAAAGATTTAAATCCTTTTTCAATATTTTCGGCACCAAGACTTGGACCAATCGTTCTTTCTTCGATGATTTCCATGGGAGCAGCAAGCGAGCCAGATCTTAGTAATAAGGCTAAATCATTGGCACTTTGAGTAGTGGGTTGTCCGGTAATCTGAAATTTAGAACCAAACTCACCTTGGATCGTGGCGATGGTAAGAACCTCACCCTTCCCTTTTTCAAACAAAATCATACCCATCGGTTTTTGTAGATTTTCTCTGGTCATTTCTTGCATTGCACGTCCACCTGCGGCATCAAGAGTTAGATTGACCGAAGGACGTTGGTTTTGATCGAATCCAGCGCTAGCATCAATAATACGATCACCAGTAATAATGACGCCCTTTTTGAAAACGCCTTGACGATCCCCAAATTTAAAAGCATCCATACCTATGGGTGGGCTATCAAGAGGGCCAATTGTCGACTGTAATGGATCTGCAAGTCTTGCTTCTAAAGTTGCCGTTCGGCCAATAATATCTTTTGCACGTGCTGTGTCTTGTACACCTGGCAATTGAACAACAATCCGATCAACACCTTGTTTTTGAATAACTGGTTCTTTAACTGCAAGTTCATTGACACGCTTGTTCAGTGTAATAATATTTTGTTTTAACGCATTCTCTTGAGTTGCCTGGATCGAGGCAGGTTTAAAAATACCCTTTAATAAAAATGAATCAACCCCTTTCTCGGACTCAAAAACCATATCAGGAATACCATCGATTAATATATCCTTAGCTTTATTAGCATCTTCGACAGTAGCAAACTTAATGAAGAGTTGACTATTTTTTTTATCGATACTTTGATATCGAATCGATTTATCTCGAAGACGACTTCTCGCATCAGTGGCTAAGGCATTCAGTTTTTTCTCAAGAGCTCCTTGCATATCAACTTTTAGCAAGAAATAAACGCCCCCTCTTAAATCTAGGCCTAATGGCATCGGTAAGGCGTTAATGCTCATCAACCCTTTTGGGGTATTTGAAACGAGTGCTAAAGCAACAATATAGTCAGCGCTAGTCTGATCAGGATTTAATTCTTTCTCAATAATATCTTTTGCTTTTAGTTGTGAGTCTGTATCGTTAAAGCGGATGCGAATCACCCCTTCTTGGGAGAGTTCTTCGAAGCCTGTTTGAGATTTGAGTAAATCTGCTTTTAGAAGAGCGGCATCAATTTTTTCGTGAAGATGCCCATCAATTTTTAAGCTTGCACGAGCAGGCGCAATCTGAATCGCTGGCACCTCACCAAATAAATTAGGAACGGAATAAACCACACCAATGATAAGAGCAACAACTATAACGGCGTATTTCCAAAGAGGGTAGCGATTCATGCGTGTACTTAAATAGATTTAAGGGTGTCTTTTGGAAGAACTGCGCCGATCGCAGATCTTTGCATTTTCACAGTGAGGTTTGGCGCAAGCTCTAAGGTAACATATTGATCTTTGAGTTCAGTAATTTTCCCCATCAACCCGCTTGCGGTAGTTACTTCATCACCTTTAGCGAGCGACTCTAACATAGCCTTTAATTCTTTTTGACGTTTCATTTGTGGTCTGATCATAATGAAATAGAGAACAGCAAACATACCAATCATCATGATGATGGATGACATTCCACTATCTGCACCGCCAGCGCCACCAAATTGAGCATAAGCATTGTTAATCCACATGGTAATTCCTTATAAAGTTAATAAAACAAGATGAATTCAAATTAAGATGATTTTAACGGACTTATGTTTTTGTACTCGAAGAATTCAATGAAACTTCCTCTTGAGGTCCAATTTGTCGATTTTTTTCAAATTCTTTGACAAATCCTTGAAAATTATCGTTTTCTAGGAAAATTCGTATTTCTGACATTAAGTTTAAATAATAGTGAATGTTATGAATCGTATTTAATTGTGCGCCAAGAATTTCATTCACTTTTTGTAAATGATGTAAATAAGCTCGACTAAAATTCTTACAGCAATAACAATGGCAGCTTGGATCTAAGGGACGCTCATCATTCTTATAACTTGCATTACGTAACTTTAAGTCCCCATAACGTGTAAATAGCCAACCATTTCTAGCATTTCGCGTAGGCATGACACAATCAAACATATCTATACCTTGACCCACTGAAAAAACTAAATCTTCTGGAGTGCCAACGCCCATCAAATAACGGGGTTGATGGGGGGGTAATTTGGGACCAATAAATTTTAAAATACGTTCAAAATCTGGTTTGGGCTCACCGACGGATAGACCGCCAATGGCAATACCATCAAAACCTTGTTCAGCAATCTTTTCTAATGAATAGCTTCGGAGGTTTTCAAACATGCCGCCTTGGACGATCCCAAATAAAGAGTTGGTTTGGTTAAGTTCACGGTAACGTCGGATACTTCGCTCACCCCACCGAAGAGAGAGCTCTAAAGAGGCTCGGACAGTTTTTTCATCGGTCAATACCCCATTTGTCTCATAGGGGGTACATTCATCGAATTGCATAGCGATATCACTATTTAAAACCGCCTGAATTTCCATAGATACTTCAGGTGACATAAACAGTCGATCGCCATTCACCGGGGAGGCAAATGTGACCCCTTCTTCGGTGATTTTTCTCAGCGCGCCTAAGCTAAAAACTTGGAATCCTCCAGAATCTGTCAGGATTGGCAAGTCCCACGCCATAAAACGGTGTAATCCCCCGAATTTTTGGATGACGTCTAAGCCTGGCCGAAGCCATAAATGGAAGGTGTTGCCAAGAATAATCTGTGCCTGAGATTCATGAAGATCTCTAGGAGTTAATGCCTTCACAGTGCCATAGGTTCCAACGGGCATGAACATCGGAGTTTGCAGTTGGCCATGGGGTAATTGAAAGCTGGCCCTTCTAGCATGAGAATGCTGGTCTTGATGAGTAACCTTAAATTGAATACGGCTCATAGTAATTGATCCAAGCGCTCTAAAAACATCGCATCGCCATAACTAAAGAATCGATATTTTTTTTCTATAGCATGGCTATATGCTTTTTGTATTGTGGAGAATTGACTAAAGGAACTCACGAGCATAAGCAGTGTTGATTTGGGTAAGTGAAAGTTAGTGATCAATGCATTCACTACTTTAAAGGAATAACCAGGAGTAATAAATAAATTCGTATCGCCATTATCCCCCATTGATACAGCCGACTCTAAGGCGCGAAGAGAAGTGGTACCAACACAAATAATGCGTCGACCATCTTGTTGAGCCTTATCGATAGCTAACCGTGTTTCTGGTGAGATGTAATATCTTTCATAATGCATTTGATGGCGTGAAAGCTCCTCGGAGCGTACTGGTGAAAATGTTCCAGAGCCAACATGCAAAGTGATTTTAGCGATTTCTACACCACGCAAGCTTAACTGATTGAAAAGCGCTTCATCAAAGTGGAGGCCGGCTGTTGGTGCAGCTACTGCACCAGGCGTTTTAGCATAAATTGTTTGATACCTGCTTTCATCCTCATCGGTAGCAGAGTGTTTAATGTAGGGCGGTAAGGGGAGTTCACCGATACGTTGCAATGTTTCAAAAGCGTTGTTGGGAAAAGCGATGATAAAGAACGGAGATACTTCTTGAGAGTCTGATGATGTATGTCGTGTGATGACCGTGACTTCTTCTGGATCATTGGGATTACCCAAATATAGTTTGGAATTTGGTTGGACAGCTTTTGAGGTTTTAATTTGGCAAAGCACTTGATGTTCATCAAGAATACGCTCTACTAAAATTTCGGCTCGACCACCAGTTTCTTTATAGCCAAAGGCTCTTGCAGGAATCACTTTTGTATCGTTAAAGACAAGTAAATCCCCTTTTTTCAAAAGTCCAACAATATCCGTAAAATAGGCATCTTGGAATAAGGGCTCTGAGGATTGATTTTCTTGTTGAACAATGAGTAATCTGCTAGAGCTTCTGCTAGATAGCGGAAACTGAGCGATTAGTTCATGAGGCAGTTCATAATCAAAATCAGAGAGATACATATAGTGATGTCTTTGTAAATGGGATATTCTAAACGGATTAGTAAAACTTTATGCCAGAAAATAAATCACCATTAGAGCGTCTCGGACTAGATACACCGGCGGCTTTAGCTCTTCACCTCCCAATCCGTTACGAGGATGAGACAGAATTAACTTCTGTTGAAGAGGCCATTTCTGGTTTTGGCAACGCTAATGTTCAAACACAAGGTAAGGTCATTCTTTGTGAGGTGAAGTTTAGACCACGTCGCCAGTTAATTGTCGTCATTGCTGATCAAGATGCCGAATTGGTTCTTCGCTTTCTCAATTTTTACCCCAGCCAACAAAAGCAAATGGCAATAGGTAATTTTTTAAGGGTCAGGGGAGAGGTGAAACAAGGGTTTATGGGGCCTGAAATGGTTCATCCAACCGTTAAACAAGTGCTACCAGAGACCCCTTTACCTCAACAATTAACGCCGGTTTACTCAACTATCGCTGGGATTGGTCAAATCACCGTTCGAAAAGGAATTGAGAAAGGTTTAAAGGACCCATCAGTCAGAAAGTTTTTACGAGAGATTATTCCACTTGGCAGTATTACTGACCCTAGGTATAGTTTTTTAAAAGATTTACCGAGTTTAGAGGAATCCATCTTTTCTTTGCATTACCCTACAGTACAGACTAATAAAGACGCTTTATTGGAACGAACTCACCCTGCCTGGCGCAGAATTCAGTTTGAGGAATTATTGGCGCAACAGATTTCTTTGCAACGCGCGCATATCGAAAGACAAAAAAGAAAAGCGCCTTGCATGAATCAATCCCCAGGGGGTTTTGTCCAAAGACTTTTTGATTTATTACCATTTACATTAACTGACGCTCAAAAGAAGGTGTGGGGAGAAATTGCCAATGATTTAGCCAAACCTTATCCGATGAATCGTCTATTACAAGGAGATGTTGGGAGTGGTAAGACAGCCGTTGCGGCGCTCGCAGCGGCACATGCAATTGATCATGGTTATCAGGTGGCGCTGATGGCGCCAACAGAAATTTTGGCGGAACAACATTTTCGAAAATTTGAGCCTTGGTTTTTAGAGCTAGGCGTTGAAATGGTCTGGTTAACTGGTAGCTTGAAATCGAAAGAAAAAAAACTAGCACAAGAGAAAATAAAAACAGGTCAAGCGCAGTTAGCGATTGGAACTCATGCCTTAATTCAAGAAGGAGTCGAGTTTGCTCAACTAGGACTAGCCATCATTGATGAGCAGCATCGATTTGGAGTAAGGCAGCGCCTGCAATTTCATGGAAGACAGGGATCGGAAGATATTTTCTCGCATCAATTAATGATGTCAGCTACGCCGATTCCAAGAACACTGGCAATGACATACTACGCCGATTTAGAGGTTTCTGTGATTGATGAGTTACCTCCCGGACGCAAACCCATCTTAACAAAATTATTTAAAGATTCACGACGTGACGAAGTCATTCTTGGAATCCGAAAAGAGCTTACGCTTGGTCGACAAGCCTATTGGGTTTGTCCATTAATAGAAGAGTCTGAAGTTTTGCAGTTACAAACAGTGACAGATACATTTGAATCTTTAAAAGCCAAACTCACAGAGTACCGTATTGCGATGATGCATGGCAGGATGTCGAGTGAGGAAAAATCAAGCATCATGGCTGACTTCAAGAGTGGCAGCATTCAGTTATTGGTAAGTACAACTGTAATAGAGGTTGGAGTAGATGTTCCTAATGCAAGCCTCATGATTATTGAGCATTCTGAGCGTTTTGGATACTCGCAAATACACCAATTAAGGGGGCGGGTTGGAAGAGGCGAAGCTGACTCTGTTTGTATTCTCTTGTATAGCGAGCATTTATCTTTTGCAGCAAAAGAGCGATTAAAAGTTTTACGTGAAAATTCAGACGGTTTTATTATTGCTGAGCATGACTTATCTCTAAGGGGGCCAGGAGAATTATTAGGGTCAAGGCAATCGGGAGAGTCTATGTTGCGTTTTGTTGATTTACAAAGAGATGCATGGTTAGTATCACTTGTAAAAGACTTTGCACATGATATATTAGCTACAGCTCCCGAACTAGCTGAGCTTCATCTAAGGCGCTGGCTTGGCTCACGAGCTGATTATCTAAAAGCATAAATATGACACTTACTGAACTTCGCTATATTGTTGCAGTTGCCAGAGAAAAACATTTTGGACGAGCGGCGCAGGCTTGTTTTGTCTCGCAACCTACACTATCTGTTGCTGTTAAAAAGCTGGAGGAAGAGTTAGATGTGCAAATTTTTCATCGCCACTCTGGGGATATTTCAGTTACCCCTCTGGGCAAATTACTGATTGAACAAGCCCTTCGTATTTTGGAAGAAACCAAGCGTTTTTCAGATATGGCTAAGATTGGTGTAGATCCCATGAAGGGACCACTTCGCCTAGGAGCCATTTATACGATTGCACCCTATCTATTGCCAAGTTTAGTCGGTGAAGCAAAAGATCGATTACCTCATATTCCTTTATTTTTATTTGAGACATTTACTGCTTCAATCTTAGAAATGCTCAAGCAAGATGAACTAGATTGCGCTGTCTTAGCCGAGCCCTTTAATCGCAATGGTTTAGAGGTAATTGAGTTATATGATGAGCCTTATATGGTGACTGTTCCTCAGGCGCATGAGTGGGCAAAGCGAGAGTCGATTGAGCCGCATGAGTTAAGTACTCAAAATATGTTGCTCCTCGGGGCAGGACACTGTTTTAGAGATCATGTTCTACAAGTTTGTCCAGAACTAAACAGAGCTAAATTTTTGTTTGAAGAGGGGCCCAAAAATTATGAAGGATCCTCCTTAGAAACGATTCGACAGATGGTTGCTGGTGGAATTGGTATTTCGGTATTGCCTAAAACGGCCGTTTCAGAAAATAACTTAAAAGAATCTTTAATACAATATATTCCATTCATTGATCCTCAACCCTGCCGCCGAGTTGTTCTTGTTTATCGTAAGGGGATTCAAAGGGCGCCAGCGATTCAGGCTCTCGCAAAAACGATTCAGTTATGCTCATTAATAGGGGTTAAATGGCTTTGATGGAGCAATTCAAGGGTCGACTGATTCAGTATGCTTATTTGGTTCGATTACACAAACCGATTGGGACGGTATTGCTTCTGTGGCCAACATTATGGGCGCTATGGTTTGCTAGTCATGGCCATCCGCCACTATTGCATGTATTTATATTTTGCATGGGTACTTTGCTCATGAGAAGTGCTGGCTGCGCCATGAATGATTATGCCGACCGTGATTTTGATAGGCATGTCAAGCGCACGGAAAACCGTCCTCTAACGGCTGGACAGATAAGTAAAAAAGAAACTCTATTCGTCGCTGGAGTCTTGGCACTTATTTCTTTTGGGTTAGTTTTGCCCTTAAATCGATTGACTATTGAGCTGTCCTTTGCTGCTTTGTTCATTGCAATTTTGTACCCCTTTACAAAAAGGTTTTTTGCTATGCCCCAAGCTATTCTTGGGATTGCTTTTGGCTTTGGGATACCCATGACATATGCTGCCGAATTAAATGAAGTGCCATGGCAAGCGTGGCTTATGCTACTTGGTAATGTTTTTTGGGCAATTGCCTACGATACAGCCTATGCGATGGTCGATCGTGACGATGATATAAAAATTGGTATTAAGACCTCCGCCATTACTTTTGGACAATTCGAGGTCACTGCTATTGTGATTTGTTACCTTTTATTTTTTATCATTATGGCTTACTTAGCCATACTTGAAAATCTGAATCATTGGTTCTGGGTAGGTTGGTTCGTGGGCGTAGGATGTGCTATTTATCATTACACTCTAGTTAAAACTCGCGATCGCATGAAATGTTTCAAAGCCTTTAATCACAACAACTGGCTAGGCGCCGCATTATTTGCAGGCGTTGCCATGGCTTACTTAAAGTGAATATTACTTTTGACTAAATTCGTCACCTAATTCTTTAGCTCTTTTTGCGGCTGCTATAACCGCAGATTGCAAAGACTGACCCCACTGTTTTTCACGAAGTATCTCAAGCGCAGCAAAAGTAGTACCACCTTTAGAGGTTACTTTCTCACGCAGAATACTTGGAGACTCAAGGGATTGATGTGCTAGTTCTCCTGCACCGATGACTGTTTGGGTAGCGAGCAATTTTGCCTGATCATAAGTAAGTCCTAGAGAGCAGGCACTTTCAATGAGGTTCTCAATCATTGAAAAGACATAGGCAGGACCACTTCCTGATAATGCGGTAACCACATCTAAAAGTTCTTCTTGATCAACCCATACAAAATGCCCTACAGCATGGTTGACGACTTCAATTAATTGCACATCTGCTTCATTCACTGATTTTCCGCGAAAGAGCCCTGTTACGCCTTTTTGGATTAAGGCTGGAGTATTGGGCATTGCGCGCACAATACGAGCATTTCCTACATATTTTTCGATATCGCCTAATCGAACTCCGGCAACGATGCTCAGAATTAATGGTTGGCAATCTGAAAACTCTTGTAAAACAGTACGGAGCTCATTGAGAGCTTCTTGCATTTGCTGAGGCTTGATACTAAGGACAATGAGTGAGGCTGAATGTAGGAAGCTTTTACTTGAACGAAGATCCGCCTGGGTAGTAATTTGATATTTTGTAATCAGTAGATCACGTGCAGATGCAGATGGATCAATTGCTAACAGGTTTTTTGGCTCTAGCCCGTTATGAATCAATCCACTTAGCATCGCACTCGCCATATTGCCGCCGCCAATAAATGCAATTTTGATTTGTGTTGGATTGACCATGTTTATTCTTCGGGCTCTTCCTCAATAACTTCTGGCTCACGTGGGCCGAAAATAGCAGTACCAACACGAACCATGGTACTTCCGGCTTCGATGGCACGATCTAAATCATCTGACATCCCAAGGGATAAGGTATCGAAGCGGTTTTTAAATTGATGTCTTTTGAGATGTTGTTGGATGTCGAGGAATAGTTTTTGAAACTTTTTCATCGATTGTAATGACGCACCTGGTTCTGGGATTGACATTAAACCCCGTAAAGTGATGTTAGGTAATTCGGCAATATCAAGGCAAAGTAACAAAGCATCCTCAGGAGTCACACCACTTTTGGTGGACTCACCAGACATATTGACTTGGAGGCAGATATTCAAATCTTCCATATCTCTTGGGCGCTGCTCGGATAAACGTTGTGCAATTTTAAAACGATCGACACTTTGTACCCAATCAAATGATTCAGCAATAAAACGAGTCTTATTACTTTGCACCGGACCAATAAAGTGCCAAATGATTTTTTTTCGGAGATCTTCTAGCTCAATTATTTTATCGGTGCCTTCTTGAACATAATTTTCAGCAAACTCTTTTTGACCGGCGACAAATGCTTCTCTAACCATTGATGCAGGGTGCGTTTTAGAAACGGCGATCAGATGGACGCTTTCATCAGTTCGACCAACCCGAGTACAGGCTTGGGAAATTTGGTTTTTAACGGAAAAAAGTTGATCAGAAATATCGCTCATTTGATGTATTTAGTGTGTAGAAGTTGATCAATAATCTCAATCCAGTGGGTTACGGGTATATTGTCATTTTGAAGATGCGTAATACAACCAACGTTTCCAGATACGATAAATTTTGATTGATTATCATGACAAGCCTCCAATAGTTTACCTAACTTATTTTCTCTTAGCTGATTTGATAAAGATTCTTGAAGAATTGAGTATGTTCCAGCGGATCCACAGCATATGTGACTATCTTCGCAAAGATTAACCTTAACCCCTATTTGAGTTAATAGATCCTCTACCTTACCTTTAATTTGTTGACCATGTTGTAAAGTGCACGGTGGGTGATAAGTTAACCCTAAATGATTATTTGTACCAACGGCATTCAGTAAATCGGGTAAATACTGCGGCACGATTTCACTAATATCTTTTGTTAGAGAGCTAATGGTTTGTGCTGGGAGCGCGTAATGGGGGTCATCTTTTAAAAGGTACGCATAATCTTTAACCATCACCCCGCATCCAGAAGCATTCATTACAATTGCGCTAATTTTTTCCTGCGCGATGATTGGTATCCAGGCATCAATGTTTTTACGAATCTCATTTTTAGCCGCGTCATGATCATTGAGATGATGACGAAGGGCACCACAACATCCAGCTTTAGGCGCAGCAATTAATTCGATATTTAGAGCCTGAAAGACGCGTCTAGTTGCTTGATTGATATTAGGTAGCATACCTGGTTGGACGCAACCTTCTAAAAACAGCATTTTAGTAGCAAAAGAGCTAGTTTTTATTAGCGTGGAGTCTTGATCAAAATAGCTAGTTGGGATCTTCTTTTGTAATGAAGAAGGGAGTAAAGGTTTAATAGCCCGGCCAATTTTCATTGCCGGGTCAAATATCTCTGATCTAGTTAAGGTTTCTTTTAGAAGCCAGCGGACTGCTCTTTCTTTAATGGGGCGTGGTGGCGTTTGCTCTTCAGCCCATTTTCTTCCAATATCTAATAAATGACCATACTGTACACCGCTTGGACAGGTGCTCTCACAGTTGCGACAGGTAAGACAACGATCTAAATGTAATCGAGTTTTTGCAGTGGCCTGCTTACCTTCAGCCATTTGTTTGATGAGATAAATACGTCCGCGGGGACCATCTAGCTCATCACCCAGAATCTGATAAGTTGGACAGGTTGCCGTACAAAAACCGCAATGCACGCAGTTCGCTAGAAGTTTTTGCGCTTCTATACCCTCAGGGTGATTGATGAGTTGTGGTGATAAGTCGGTTTGCATAAATTAGTAGGGCATTCGGCCAGTATTAAAGATGCCATGCGGATCAAAGGTCTGCCTAATTCGTTGTTGGATAATTTCTAGGGGAGCCGTTAAAGGATTGAATGAGAGTGGGGTAAAGACACTAGTATTTTTGAGTTTTTCACCTCTAAAGAGAGTTGCATGACCACCATACTGTTGCGCCATTTGTTGTGCCTGTGATTCTAAAAGAGGACCTTTTACCCAACGCTGTCCTGCATACCACTCGATGAGGGTGGGGTTTTCGAGCGGTAGAGGTGCGCTCAGTGGTTCAATAGCAAAGCGCCACAAAGGATCATCTGACCCAGTAAAAAAAGAGTGCTGTTGTTCTTTGATGCTTTCCCAAAAGGTTGCAGCCTCATCTTCTGGGACGATGTGCCCAGACACATGTTGATTCATTTTAATGATTGCTGCTTCGACTGCCGCGTTTGCTCCAGATAGTCGCATCCATAATTGCCCTTCGCTAGAGTTACCAATCCAAGCACTTGCCGATAAAGGTAGAGGTTGGCTTGCCCAAGTATTCATTTGGACAATTGCTTGAGCTTGTGGGATATGAAATTGCAAAGTTTGTGTTTTTGAGGGTCGCGGTAAGACTTTAATGGATACCTCCAGTAAAAGGGCGATAGTGCCAAGCGAGCCTGGTAGCAAGCGTGAGACATCATAGCCTGCGACATTTTTCATCACTTTGCCGCCAAACGATAGTATTTCACCACGACCATCCATAATTTTTATACCAAGTACATAATCCCGAAGGCCCCCATATTGGCCTCGACCTGGGCCAGCTAAACCTGCAGCAATCATCCCGCCAATCGTGGCCCCTGGGCCAAAATGAGGTGGGTCGAAAGCAAAGTACTGATTTTTTTTTGCTAAGGTTGATTCGACCTCTTTGAGGGGCGTACCAGCACAAACAGTAATGACGAGCTCTTCTGCCTGATAGTCAAGGATTCCTTGATATGAACTTGTATTAAGAGTTATTCCATGGGCAATATCGCCGTACCAATGTTTTGTATTACCGCCCGTAATATTAATCGTGCTTTGATTTGTAATAGCAGATTGAATCTGTTCTTGAAATTGTGAAATAGCAGCGTGCATAGGTAAGGATTAAAAACGTTCTAATTCTGGGTGTGGAAGTATTCCTTTGCTAATGCGCATCCGGCCATACTCTGCACAACGGTTAAGGGTTGGAATCGCTTTATCAGGATTTAATAGTTTTTGTGGATCAAATGAAGCTTTAATTCCCCAAAAGAAGTTCCTTTCTAATTCAGAAAACTGAATACACATAGAGTTAATTTTTTCAATGCCAACACCATGTTCACCAGTAATTGTTCCACCAAGCTCAACACAGGCCTCTAAAATTTCTGCGCCGAAGTCTTCTGCGCGAAGCCATTGTGCGTGATCTGCACCATTAAACATAATCAAAGGATGCATGTTGCCATCTCCGGCATGAAAAACATTCATACAGCCTAATTGGTATTTCTTTTCCATGCCTTTGATACGCTTGAGAAGTTCTGAGATTTGACGACGAGGAATTGTGCCATCCATGCAGTAGTAGTCTGGGGAGACTCGACCCGCCGCTGGGAAAGCATTTTTACGCCCACTCCAAAACTTGAGTCGTTCAGCCTCTGACTCTGATACTTGAATACGCGTTGCGCCACTTGCTTTTAAAACTGCGCTCATCTTTGCGATTTCTTCCGCAACTTCTTCGGGAGTGCCGTCGGACTCACAAAGAAGGATAGTTTGAGCGTCGATATCGTAGCCAGCATGAACAAATTCTTCTACGGCTCTTGTGGCAGGCTGATCCATCATTTCTAGTCCAGCTGGAATGATTCCGGCGCCAATCACTGCTGCTACTGCATTGCCACCTTTTTCGATATCGTCAAAGCTCGCCATAATGACTTTAGCGATTTGTGGTTTTGGAATTAACTTCACTGTCACTTCGGTAACGATAGCCAACATTCCTTCGCTACCAATAAATACTGAAAACAGATCTAAGCCTGGGCTATCTGGCGCAAGACCACCAAACTCGACGACTTCGCCAGTAATTAAAATAGCCCGTATTCTTAGAACATTATGGATGGTTAGACCGTATTTTAAGCAGTGTACCCCACCGGAATTTTCACTAACATTGCCCCCAATCGTGCAAGCAATTTGGGAAGATGGATCTGGCGCGTAATAGAGTTGATGCTTTGCGACAGCTTCTGAGATGGCTAAGTTTCGAACTCCTGGTTGAACGTTGGCGATTCTTGCGATGGGGTCAATGGCTAATATTTTTTTAAATTTGGCTAATGACAGAACGAGCCCTTCAGCAATCGGCATAGCACCACCAGATAATCCCGTTCCAGCCCCGCGTGGGACGATCGGAATTTGATGGGTATGGCAAATTTTTAAAATAGCTATAACCTGTTGCTCTGTGGTAGGTAGTGCAACAGCTAGCGGCATTTGACGATAAGCGGCTAGTCCATCGCATTCGTAGGGGATTGTATCTTCAGGTTCCCATAACAAACAATCATCATTGAGAATAGGCTTTAAAAGCCCAACTAAAAACTTTTGGCGGCTTCTTAAGGACGGTTCAGTAATTGCATTCATAGGTTTAATTATCCCTCTATAATACATTTTATGGGAAATCGATTGACACAAATTGCAACTCGTACGGGCGACTCCGGTACGACGGGTTTAGGAGACGGGACTAGGGTTGATAAAACCCACGACCGCATATGTGCAATGGGAGATGTTGATGAGTTGAACTCTCAAATCGGCGTTTTATTAACAGAGGAATTTCCTGATCTGATTGATCAAGCCATGCGTTCCTTATTAAATCAAGTACAACACGATTTATTTGATCTGGGAGGCGAGTTATGCATTCCTGGTTACACATTGCTAAAAGAAGAACAAGTTTTTTATTTAGATGAGCAATTGGCGTTATACAATACGCAGCTTCCCAAGTTGGCGGAATTTATATTGCCAGGTGGAACTAAGGCTGCAGCGCAGGCACATATTTGTCGAACGGTATGTCGTAGAGCGGAGCGATCAATTGTGAAGCTAGGTCTATCTGCTGTAATAAATGACTCGCCCAGACTTTATACCAATCGTCTTTCAGACCTCTTTTTTGTCTTAGCTCGTTTTTTAAATCTGAGCGCTGGGGGAAAAGATGTTTTGTGGAACCATCATAAATCCCCCAAGCTTAGTTAGTTACGGCGATCTCTAACGCCCTTTGCCAGTATTTCAAGCACTTTTACAGAATCATCCCAATCAATGCATGGATCTGTAATGCTTTGCCCAAAAGCTAATTGAGAAGGATCATCTTTTCCGGGAGTGAATTTTTGAGCTCCCCCGATAAAATGACTTTCAATCATGACGCCAAAGATCGACTTTGACTTTTTACTCATTTGATCCGCAACATCTTGCGCAACAATGACTTGTCTTTCATGCTGTTTGCTAGAGTTGGCATGAGATAAATCCACCATGAGTGAAGGGTGAAGTTTAGAGCTAATGAGACTTTCACAGGCTTGCGCTACGCTTGCAGAGTCATAGTTAGGAGCCTTTCCACCACGAAGAATGACATGGCAATCCTTATTCCCTGTTGTTTCAACAATTGCTACTTGCCCATTTTTATGCACAGATAAAAAGTGGTGACCCCTAGAGGCAGCCAAAATAGCATCAGTTGCAATTTTGATATTACCGTCGGTACCATTTTTAAAGCCAATGGGAGCGGATAATCCAGAGGCTAATTCTCGATGAATTTGGCTTTCAGTTGTTCTGGCTCCAATAGCGCCCCAAGATATAAGATCTCCAATATATTGAGGTGAGATAACGTCTAAAAACTCACTCCCTGCAGGCATACCTAGACGATTGATTTCGATCAAGAGTTGTCTAGCGATTCGAAGTCCTTCATCGATTTTATAGCTTTCGTCAAGGTAAGGGTCATTAATTAAACCCTTCCATCCTACGGTTGTTCTTGGTTTTTCAAAATAGACTCGCATCACGATTTCAAGATCTTTTTTAAATTGCTCGCGCTGCGGTAATAGTTTTTTTGCGTAGGCTACGGCTGCAGCTGGGTCATGGATAGAACAGGGCCCAATGATGACGAGAAGTCGATCGTCTTGACCATGAATAATATCTCGGATTTTTTTTCGAGAATGAGAGATTAATTTTTCAATTGGAGTTCCCGCGATAGGGAAAAATCGAATGAGATGTTCCGGTGGTGGCAGTATATTGATGTTTTTGATCCGCGCATCATCGGTAGATGATGTTTTATCGATACTGGCATACCAGTTTTCTTGGGTGCTCATGGCTTTATCGCTCATTTCAATCCTTCGCTCATTTCATACACAATAAAAAAACCGCCTTTGAGGGCGGTTTATTGGAGGAATATTTTTTAAACTATTACCTCTCGACCGCCAAGTCTGAGATGGAGAAGTAAAAGTAATAGAAGATTCCTGTAAACATAAGCATCAATTTAACACAAAAATATGATGTTGCATTAAACACTTCCCCCCACCACCATATTTTCGATTCTTAGGGTAGGTTGTCCAACGCCTACGGGTACACTTTGACCCTCTTTGCCACAAACGCCAACGCCATCGTCTAATTGAAGGTCATTACCTATCATACTGACCTGTTTTAGAGATTCCGGGCCATTACCGATGATAGTTGCACCTTTGACAGGGTATTGAATTTTGCCATTTTCTACCCAGTAGGCCTCAGTCGCCGCAAAAACAAACTTACCATTTGTGATATCCACCTGCCCGCCACCAAAATTGACCGCGTATAGACCTTTTTTGATACTCGCAATAATTTCACCAGGGTCTTTATCCCCGCCTAGCATATAGGTATTTGTCATACGGGGCAAAGGGAGCGAGGCATAACTTTCCCGACGTCCATTGCCAGTTAAAGGCATTTTCATGAGTCGCGAATTCATGGCATCTTGCATAAACCCTTTTAAAACGCCATTTTCAATCAGGGTAGTGCATTGTGTTGGATTCCCTTCATCATCGACATTGAGAGAGCCACGTCGTCCCTCTAATGTGCCGTCATCGACGACGGTAACCCCTTTAGCGGCCACTTTTTGACCCAGTTTTCCAGAAAAAGCAGAGGAGCCTTTACGATTAAAGTCACCCTCCAGGCCATGTCCTATAGCTTCGTGAAGTAAGACCCCAGGCCATCCGGGGCCCATAACGACGGTCATTGGACCTGCTGGGGCAGCTTTAGAGTCTAAATTAATCAGTGCTGATTCAACTGCGCGGTCTACCCAGTTATTAATACGCTCTTCAGTAAATAAGGTGTAGTCGTGACGACCTCCTCCTCCCGCATTTGAAGACTCTCTGCGACCATTTTGTTCAACAATCACGCTAATAGAAACACGAACTAATGGACGAATATCTGCTACTAATTTTCCATTTCCTCGGGCTACGAGAACAACATCGAATTCCCCCGTAAGGCTAGCCATTACTTGCACCACTCGTGGATCTTTCGCACGTGCTTTTTTGTCAATCCGCTCTAAAAGCTTAATTTTCTCTTCAGTTTTTAAACTGAACATAGGATCTTGGGGATGGTAAAGGGCTTGACCACTAAAGACAGTCATGGGTTGTAATGAGATTTTCTTTTTCCCTCCGGCAGCGCCAATAACCCTAGTTGATTTAGCCGCTTGAATCAGTGTATCGATATTGACGACATCGGCGTAGGCAAAGGCCGTTTTATCACCAGCAATGGCGCGCACACCCACACCTTGGTCAATACTAAAATTACCTGACTTAACAATACCTTCTTCCATACTCCAAGATTCATAACGAGTATGTTGAAAGTAGAGATCGGCATCATCTAGCCGATGAAGGTACATCTCACTTAATGCTTTTTCAATGACTCTTTCATCAATACCCCCCGGGGAAAGAAGGATATTTTTTGCAGTTTGAATTGAGTCTAAAGTGGTATTCGACATATTTATGAAATCTTATTAAGGGTTCTGTGCTGCAGAGCAGGTAGTTTATTACGTATTTCAAGTAGTTCATTTTTATGGAGGTCACCAATAATGAGCCCTTGATCTTTTTCAAGCACAGCGGTGATCGTACCCCAAGGATTAATCACCATGGAGTGCCCCCAAGTTTGACGACCATTATCATGCAAGCCCCCTTGTGCTGAGGCTACTACATAAGATTGGTTTTCAATCGCTCTTGCTCGAAGTAGCACTTCCCAATGAACCTTTCCTGTTGTGTAAGTGAATGCTGCCGGCAACAAATGACAATCCACTTCACCCATCGCACGATACATTTCAGGAAATCGCAAGTCATAACAAATACTGAGGCCAAAACGCCAATTTTCATCTTGGTGCATCAATTCAAATTGGGTGAGTGTATGACCTGGGGTTAGCGTCCTGGACTCATCATAACTCTCACCACCGGACGAAAATGAGAATAAGTGGATCTTATCGTATCGTGCAATGACTGCACCATGGGGGTCAAACACAAGTGTTGAGTTTAAAACTCGATCAGGATTATCGGTGGACAGAGGAATTGTGCCAGCCACGATGCAGATTTGCAGATCTTTGGCTTGCTGGCTGAGGGCATCTTGAATCCTGCCACTTCCAAATTTTTCTTGGATTTCGAGCTTATCTCGATCTTTTTTACCTAAAAGGCAAAAGTATTCTGGCAAAACAACTACTTGGCAGTTTTGATTAGCGGCTTGTTGAATACAGTCTTGAGCTATGACAAGATTTTTTGTCAGATTAGAACCTGAAACCATTTGGATACTAGCAACTTTAATCATTACGATAGATTAGCATCTTTTAAGGGCTGGCGTTGGGCATTGGCAACGCTGGAGTATTAGGCGCGGCTTTCCCAGTTGATTTTTTCTCTGGCGTATTGAGAAGAGCTTTACGCCGGATGTTTTGCAGCACTTCAGGATCAATTGGTTTTCCAGACTGGTCAAGAGGAATCACCTCAGGATTTTGCCAACTACCTTGAATCAGCAAGTCAGTTTGTAGAGCTTTATTAATGCCTGAAGAAAACAGGTATTGCCCAATCAAAGTTGTAACTCCAATAATTGGAGTTACAAAATATAAAGCTGCTATAGATGCTGAACCAAAATTAATTCTAGGATAAATCGTGACTCGAAGATCTTGGGTTTCACGATTTAAATTAATGACGCCTCTTGATGTAATGCGCGCAAGATTGCTTTGCAATTCAAAGTCATTATTATTAATAATGCCACCACGAATATTGGCAGAGGCTTGAATTTTATCGAAGGGCGTTCCAGAACCAACAGCATCTCCTAGAGTGCCTTTAAAGTTTAAAGTCACAAACTTAAATAAACTTTGCAGACTCAAAATACCTAATAATTTCGCAGCTCCTGGGTCCACTTGCAAAATAGTGCCATTTTTAATTTCTAGTTTTATATCACCATTGAGGGTTAGTGAACTAAAGTCAATGGGTGAGCCTTGCCAATTGACATCACCATGAATAATTCCTACGCCTCCTGACATCACATTGTCTTTAGAACTGAGGGAAGAAATGAGTTCACCAGTATTTTTCGTTTCAAGATCAATCACAAAAAAGGTTTTACCGACTTCATTTGATGAAGGCATTTCCCAACGACCCGAACCTGCTAAGGTCCCATTTTTATTTTTAACTAAGAATTGGTCGATATTCCAATTCTTATTCGCATGATGGGCTTGAAAGTTGACTTCACCATATTCGGAAGAACCATAAACAAAGTTTTTAATCGAAAGGTCCATATTCGGAAGATCTTGAAGTTTTGATGTTGACTTGGTATTTGATTGAGCCTCAACGTTAGATTCAGGAATATGAAGTTTAGTAAAAGCGGCTTTAATTGCGCCATAAGGGATTGGCGTATCGGGAAACTGCCATTGAAGTTCACCGTTAAGTTCTGGCGAACTAAGCTTCACAACTAAGATCTTATTTGTTTGTAAACCATCTAGATTAATTTTATGTAGAGTTTTATTAAGGACTACCAGTTGATTAGTTTTTCCATAAATCGTTGAAGATAAAGGGGCTAGTATGGAGTTGTCATCATTTTTACTCGGTGATGATTCGAACAACCTCGGATTTAAAGATTTAACTTCGCTCACTCTTTGAACCCATTGGTCTAATTGTAGGGTATCGATATCAAATGTAATGTTCACGGGGGTAGAGACGTTATGTAAAGTAGCATTACCAACAATCACAGACGCTTTTTCAATCTGATTGTTTCGTAATTGTCCTGTTGTCTGAAGCATATTACCTAAGGTTATTTGCCAATCAGAAGTGTTATTAGAGAGTGAATTGGTATTCCATTTAATGACTCCCTCCATGGGTTGGCCAGATAATTTGACTATCGGTTTTGGTAAATCAATACGAGTTTGCTTCAAATCAAGATTCAAACTCAAATTTGACGCATTTAGATTTCTCATGAAAGCGCCTTGGAAACCTAAATTTCCTGTAAGAGCATTTTTCAATGTATCTGGGTGCAATCCCTGACTGACTAAAAGAAGTTCCTGCAATTGTGCGCTATCAATATCGCCTTGAATATCAATTTGCTCAGGATGTCCTGGGTTACTTTTAATCGCCACTGGACCACCTAAAAAGCTACCAACGATATCGGCTTTTTTTAGACCTTTCTCATCGAAACTAAGGCTACCTTTTTGAATGATTCCTGGTGGTCTACTGCCCCAACGAATTTGGTTTTTATCCAGATCAATTTTTGCATCTAGAAGAGTTTTCTCAATTTGACTAAAGTAATGGTCTATTTTTAGATTCAGATGGGCATTGCCATTGAAAGATAACTGCTGAAGTTCTGATTGCCATTTATAACCGATTGGGGAAGCCCCTAGATATTGAACATAATCTTCCAAGGCGCCATTGGCATTGCCAGTAACTGCTATATGAAGAGGACTTTCAGATAAGTCCATGTTAGCAGTAACATTTTTAACTTGAACATTTTTATAGATACCTAGAGGCGCACTTACCTTTAAAAGGCTATTGTTCATCGTGATATCGGCATTAATTTTTTCAAGAGCCAGCCACTCGCCTTTTGTCTGAGAATCGGGAATGATTGGCCTAAAAGTAGCATCCTTTAAACGGACATTTAATTTAAATTCGCCAGGAAATTTATTGGAATAGGGGATGTGTTGAGTTGCCCCATGAATATTGAGAGTGCTATCTTCTATAGAGCCTTTTAATACCGCACCTTTTAAATAGACCATCGTGGATTTTGCGATATTGTTTGGAACCATACTTAAGAGTTTTTTGGAGTCGATCTTGACTAAGTTGATATCCAAATCAAGATGATCACTTAAATTTTTATGAGCAGTTAAATAGGCGAACTTAGCTGAGAACTCATTTTTTGCATCTTTGATTTGAAGATTGTTAGAGCCAAATACCCACTGCGTCTTTTTTTTCTGCCAGTAAAGTTCCCCAGATATTGGTGGAATACTCACTTTATTTTCTGTAAAGAAATATTCCGATTGCAGTTGTAAATCTGCAGTATTGAGCCTCAATGATCCGGCATCTAAGGAGCCTTTTAGTTCTCCAGAAACACCTCTTATGCCAGGAATTTCATCCTTCCATGGTTGCCATCCAACACGGTTGAGATTTCCTGAAAAAGTGAATTCTTCATAAACCTTGGAAAGAGGTTTTAATAAAGAGCTTTCATGAGGTGCTGTCCAAGAGATGTGAAGATGATCAATGTTTCCTTCTGGTTGAATCGTCTTTATTGGATTTATCCATTGACCCGGCAAAGGTAACCCTTGGGCTAATAAGGATAATTCGGAGAGAGGCAATTCAGGTGCTTCGACCTCCAGTAATTGAATGCCTTGATTCTTTGGGTTTGGGGTAATTTTTATCCCAAGATTATCTAAAGAGTAGGTTGGTTCTTTTATATTACCTAACTGTTGCCACTGAAAAGTTTTTGTCTTGACCAGGTAGGTTTTATCTTGCAAAGTTTGATCAATGGCCACATTAATGCGTTGTAGTTTTAATGGTGAACGATCGCCTATCCATTGAACATTGATGAGGGAGCCATTTAATTGGACCTCACTTTGATGCAACATGCCATCACTAAAGTGAGTATTTCCTGAAAATTCTATTTCCCCAGACCCAGACTTTAAGGGAAATTGAGTAATTTTCAATAAATTAGCAACATTAACCTTTTGGATATCCCATTGCAATTCTCCATTCCAATTTCTCCAATCAACCCGGTTTGAAAAAGATTGGTGTTGAAACTCCCCAGAAAAATTGATAAGACCTTGAGTTGGTTTAACAAAAGCTTTTAAATGAATTTTGTGATTATTCTTTTTGTTTTCTATAGAAAATGATTCTATGGTGAAGTCAGTATCTGAGTTTTCAACCAAATCATCAGCAACCTCCACCTGCATATTTTTCGTATTAACTTTCGAGACCCGCAAAAGCCATTGCATCGTTTTCGAGTTATCCCCAGAGGGCGTACTCTTTACTCCTGCAAAACTCCAAACCCCATCCTTATTTCTTTGAACTTTAATAGAAATGTTTTCTGCTGAAAGATCTTCAAAAAGGGGTTG
Organism: Burkholderiaceae bacterium; assembly: GCA_947472645.1. Taxonomy (GTDB): domain Bacteria; phylum Pseudomonadota; class Gammaproteobacteria; order Burkholderiales; family Burkholderiaceae; genus Polynucleobacter. The sequence goes on along the minus strand of CANJBQ010000024.1, from coordinate 8,669 downwards.
TCTTACCCAAAGAGATTCCCAACTAAGGGTGCCGGTAATCTTAGGGATATCTAACAGATTTTCTGAGGAATTTTTTTTAGTAAAGCGAATATCCTGAATTTCAAATGCTGGATGGAAATTTTCCCAATGTGTTTTTAGAGATCCAATATGCGCATTAATCTCTAACTGTTCACTGATAATGCTAGTAAGTTGGTCTTTTCTAGACTCAACTTGAGGCCAGATAATATAGCGAACGACGATTTGCGACAGAAATAAACAGACGAATATGACACCCAAAAGTGAATATAGGGACACTCTCAGGAATCGAGATTTCATCATATAACTGAAATTGTCTCAATAATGCGCAAAGGCATTTGATTTAAAAAGTTCGTTAACATAGCCCTTATTATCCGATAAGGTGATAAAGGCCATAGAATTTTTGTTACTATTTTGAGATGTCCATTGAACTTGATATTGCAAAACAGTACTCACAATTCGTCCAAACAAGGCTAAATGCTCATCCTGATTGGGGAAAGTTGATATTAGACCGCTCTCATCAGGAGGTCCATCAAGATGTCATAGAGACCATTTTTGAAGAAAATTTGGGAAATTACTTTCTCGCGCTTGATGAGACTGACTTTTTAGCAAAAATTCGGATCTCTCGACAAAAATTGATGTTGTTGCTCGCTCTAAGAGATTTATCAGGAAAAGCAGCCTTAGAGGAAGTGATGCAAGCAGTCACGTCGTTAGCTGAAAAAGCATTATTCCTTATTACCGAATACTACTCGCAGCAACTTTTTCCTAACTTTGGTAGGCCCTATGACCAATTTCACCAGGAAATGAAGATGTGGGTTATTGGGATGGGGAAGTTGGGTGGGAAAGAGCTTAATGTGAGCTCAGACATAGACCTTATCTTTTTATATGACACCGATGGACAGACTCAGGGAGGGCTTAAGTCAATATCGCACCATGAATGGTTCACCATTTTAGGCAAAAAAGTCATTAAAGGCCTCACTGAGCTAACGGCGGAAGGCTTTGTTTTTCGAGTGGATATGCGATTAAGGCCCAATGGGGATTCAGGACCTTTAGTGTGTTCTTTAAAGATGCTCGAAGAATATTTTTTGGTCCAGGGAAGAGAGTGGGAACGATATGCTTGGATTAAGGCGCGTTTAGTTTATCCGCTCTCGCAAGATGATGGATCGGGACTTTGCGCTGCATTAACGCGATTAGTGAAGCCATTTGTTTACCGTAAATACCTCGATTATGGGATTATTGATGCTGTTAGAAACTTGCATCAACAAATTCGTTATGAGGCTAATTTAAGAGCCACACAATTCCCCGATCGAGCAGCAGATATTAAATTGGGTACTGGCGGAATTCGAGAAATAGAGTTTTTGGCACAAATGTATCAATTAATTCGGGGTGGGCAAGAACAATCTCTAAGGATTAGGTCAACGGTTCAAACACTTAAAGTCATTAAGTCCTTACGATTTTTGCCGGAAAAAGATATTCATCGTTTGCTCGACGCGTATTACTTCTTTCGGCAACTAGAGCATCGCCTGCAATGGTGGAATGATGCACAGATTCATTATTTGCCAATTGATCAGCCATCACTTCTCCGACTTGCTTATAGTATGAACTTTGAGTCAACGGAGTTATTTTTAAAAACTTTAAAGAATCATCAAACAGATGTTGCCAAATTATTTTCTGAAGCATTTACGCTAAATAATCAGCCCAGCCAAGGGGCTATTGTAGATGAGCATTTCTTTGGATTTTTTGAGCTATATCCAGAATTTAAAATACGTTATGAACGATTATTAAAAAGTCCAAGATATCTATTAACCAATGATGTGGCAAAACAAAATCTTAATATTATTTTACTCAGAGTTGCCGAATATCAACCCAGTGTCTCGGCACATGTACTACTTCAATTTATAGATTTGATTGAGGTGATTCTTCGTAGAGCAGTCTATTTATCATTATTAAGAGAGTACCCAAAAGTTTTAGAGCGGGTTTTTGTACTCTTAAAAGAATCTACTTGGGGTACTAGCTATTTAATTAAGCACCCACATGTTCTGGATGAATTAATTCAGCCAGAACATGTTTTATCACCCGAGCATGATGGCTCTACCTATTGGCTTGAGTGGCAGTTACAGCTAAAAAGAAAGTTAGCAGCAATTCAACTAGAGGACTCTAGCCAAGAGCAATTATGGAATGCATTAAGAGATTCCCATCATGCGGAAATTTTCCAAACCCTACTTGCTGACTTAGGTATTGGTCGTGAAAATTCTTTAATGGTTGAAGATGTAAGTGATCGTTTATCCACGATGGCAGATATTGTTATTGAGGAAACGCTACATCAAATTTGGGCGCCTATTGCAAAGAAACATAATCTTCCGATGAATATTCAAGATTCAGGGTTTGGTGTTATTGCTTATGGAAAGTTAGGTGGCAAAGAGTTGGGATATGGGTCTGATCTAGATTTAGTCTTTGTTTACGATGATTTACATCCTGCTTTTCGGGAGGAATGGGTGGAGCATTTTCTGGTATTAGTTCGTCGACTCATTATGTGGTTTACAACGGCGACGAGTTCGGGAACCTTATTTGATATTGATACACGTCTACGTCCTAATGGAGTATCTGGATTGATGGTGACGAGTCTTACTTCATTTTCACAATACCAAATGTTACAGGGTAGTAATACTGCGTGGTTATGGGAGCATCAAGCCCTAACGCGTGCTAGATTTTGTGCTGGAAGTTTGACAGCGGGGTCGCGTTTTAATGAAATACGCTCTGAGGTTTTAATGATGTTAAGAGACCCTATCTATTTAAGAACACAAATTCAGAATATGCGGCAAAAAATTCATGAAGGACATCCTAACCGCACCGATTTATTTGATCTAAAGCATGATACGGGTGGCATGGTTGATATTGAGTTTATGGTGCAGTTGATTGTTTTACAGCACGCTAGAGAATGTCCAGAGCTCATTCAAAATTTAGGAAACATTACCTTACTGAAAAAAGCTGCTCAATATTCTATTATTCAACAACAAGAGGCCGATGATGTTTCCAAGGCCTACCGCTTATTTAGAAAAAAACAGCATCAATTGCGACTTGATGGGCAAACTGTTGCACGTGTTTCTAATCTAGATAGTAACGAACCATTTTTAGAGGCTAGGGAGCGGGTCCAACAACTTTGGCGACAACTGATGCTAAACGCTCATTGACCAAGTAGTTCGCGCGCATGTCTTAGGGTGGTGTCTGTAATGGATGCCCCGCCTAGCATCCTTGCGATTTCTTGAACTCGATCTTGTCGAGTCAGCACTTGGATCTCGCTTAAAGTTTGTTGATTCTCTATGATTTTTTGAACACGCCATTGTTGATCGCCTTGAGCAGCAACTTGTGGAAGATGAGTTACACACATTACTTGATGTGACTTTCCTAATTTCTTGAGTAAGCCCCCAACCGTTTGTGCAACAGCTCCGCCGATACCTGCGTCTACTTCGTCAAATATTAAGGTGGGTATGGCACTAGCACGGCTGGCAATCACAGCGATAGCCAAGCTAATGCGGGCAAGCTCACCACCGGAAGCTACTTTAGCAATTGATCTTGGTTTTACACCCGGGTGTCCGGCCACCAGAAAATCAATACTTTCTAATCCAAATTGATTGCCTTGCTCTAGGGGGATTAATTCAATGCTAAAGCTTCCCCCGGTCATTGCAAGATGTTGCATAGCTTCAGTAACCTCTTTGGATAAATCTACAGCGGCTGATTTTCTTGCTTGTGATAATTGCTTAGCAATCTTTAAGTAATCCTGAGAGGCTTTAGCAAGATCTTTTTCAAGAGCTGCGATATTTTGAGCTGCTTCTAATGAAGATAATTCTTGTTGCAAATCTTCCCAAACCTGAGGCAATTCATCGGGTTGGCAATGAATTTTTTTAGACAATCGATAGTATTCTTGAAGCCGTGCATCGAGCAGACTTAAACGGTCAGGATCTAAATCGAGTTTTTGTAAATAGCGATTAATGGTATGTGCAGCTTCATCGATCTGAATCGCCGCTGGCTCTAGAGCTTCTTTGGCGCTGAGTAAGGCATTATCCATTCGCAATAAACTCTCTAGAAGAGTTTGCGCCTTAGATATTTGATCGATTAAAGCATTTTCCCCTTCACTCAGAAGATTTACTAACTCTTGAGAGCCTTCAATGAGTTCTGCCGCATGGGACAGTCTGCTATGTTCAACCTGAATTTCTGACCATTCCCCAGATTTTGGGGCTAAAAGATTTAATTCTTCAAGCTGCCATTCCAAGCGTTCTTTTTCTTTCGCCAGATTTTGGCCTGCAGCATTTGCTAGCTTCAATTTTTTTTCAACAGCCATCCAATGTTGATGAGTTTGGATCACTTCATCGCGCATCAACATGAGGTTCGCATGACGATCAAGTAAGTCTCTTTGTGCGCCTGGCTTTAAGAGTAATTGATGTTCATGTTGACCATGTATATCGACAAGTTGTTCACCTAATTCTTTCATTTGATGCAGAGTTGCATTCGTCCCATTAATGAAGGCACGGGTTCGACCGGAAACTTCAATGATTCGTTTTAATTGAATGGTATGGCCCTCATCCTCTAATGGAAAACCAAACTCCTCTAACCATGGATTTAGTAGTCCTTGTATTTCAGTAGAAATAGAAAAATTGGCACAGATATGCGCGCGCAAACAACCTTCACGAATTAGACTGCTATCGGCACGTCCACCCATTGCAATGGCCAAAGCATCGAGCAAGATTGATTTTCCTGCACCGGTTTCGCCTGTCAGAACGGTAAAGCCATTCATCAAATCTAATTCAAGATGATTGACGATGACAAAATCGCGAATATCTAAATTTTGTAGCATATTTTTTTACAAAGACGAAGGGTACTCGTTCCAGTGTAATTTTTCTCGAAGTATCCGATAGTCACTATGGCCTTTCGGATGTAAAAGTGTCACGAGCTTCTGTGATTTCCTTACGCGAATTTGATCCCCAATTTGTAAAGTCGACAGAGACTGCATGTCAAAGTGAGCACTAACGTCTTTTCCTCCAGCAACCTCAATGGTAATTTCCACATTTGCTGGGAGCACGATAGGGCGATTCGATAAAGCATGGGGGGAGATTGGAGTCAAAACGATACCATCAACACGTGGGTGCAAAATCGGCCCACCAGCAGAAAGGCTATAAGCGGTTGAGCCTGTTGGAGTAGCCACGATTAAGCCGTCTGATCGTTGGTTGTACATAAAGCTACCATTCACACTGACAGCAAGTTCAACCATGCCAGTTAAACGAGAGCGATTCACCACTACATCATTTAAAGCAAGTCCAAAATGAGTGATTGCGTTTTCACGCACCACTTCTGCTTCCAACAATGATCGAGAATCAAGTTCATAGCTACCTTGAAGCATTTGCGGCAGTATCTGTGCTACTTCTTGCAATGGAATATCGGTCATATAACCTAATCGACCCATATTAATGCCGATCACGGGAATATTGGCACCAGCGAGATGACGACCAACGCCGAGCAAAGTTCCATCACCACCAATCACAATGACGGCATCGATTTGACCTTCAAGTTCACTAATTTTGATGGAAGGTTGTTTTGTCAGTTTAGTAAAGCGCGCTGTTTCTTCTTCGATAAATACTTGACAGCCTTGCTTAGCAACCAGTGAAGTCAGTTGTTCAATCACCTGATCGATACCTTCAGCCTGAAATTTACCAATTAAAGCAACACGTAGAAAGATAGATGTTGAGTTTTTTTGATTTGCCATTCCTTGATTAAACCATAGCAAAAGAACACTTTCAAATTAAACCTGCCACCAAATCGGTCAGGATTGGTTAGAATCATGACTTATATGGATAAAAGAGCACGAGAACTACTTAAAACCCTGATCGAAAGATATATATCCGAGGGGCAGCCTGTCGGTTCTAGAACCCTTTCTAGGCACTCCGGGCTTGATTTGTCTGCAGCAACGATACGTAATGTGATGGCAGATTTAGAGGATATGGGCTTTGTTACCAGCCCTCACACATCAGCGGGTAGGATTCCGACGCCTAGAGGGTATCGATTATTTGTCGACACCATGTTAACGATTCAGCCTCTTGAAGAAATTGCCAAAAGAGAAGCGACTGATGGTATCCAGCCAGATGCACCACAAAGGGTCATTGCAGCTGCGGCTCAAGTTTTATCGAATTTATCGAGTTTTGCGGGTGTGGTGATGGCGCCAAAACGCACGCAAGTATTCCGTCAAATTGAGTTTTTACGCTTGTCTGAAAAAAGGATTTTACTGATTTTAGTATCCCCGCAAGGCGACGTGCAAAACCGAATTTTAATGACAAATACTGACTATTCACCTTCCCAGCTTGTTGAGGCTAGTAATTACATTAACTCAAATTATGCGGGACTCGATTTTGAGTCTGTTCGTGCTCGTTTAAGGCTTGAGCTAGATGGATTAAGAGCCGATATTACTGCGCTCATGAATCAGGCGGTAGAAGCAAGCTCAGACTCCTTAAAAGAAAATCAAGATGCTGTGGTGATCTCTGGTGAAAAGAAGTTATTGGAAGTTGGCGAATTAGTTTCAGATATGGATAAGATTAAGCGCTTATTTAAAGTATTTGAACATCAAGCAAGCCTTATACAGTTATTAGATGAGTCTAGTAAAGCGAGTGGCATTCAAATTTTTATTGGTGGTGAAAGTAGCTTAGTACCCATCGACGATATGGCTGTCATCACGGCACCGTATCAAGTTAACGGTATCATAGTTGGTACACTTGGCGTGATTGGACCCACTAGAATGGCTTATGAGAGAGTAATTCCGATTGTCGATATTACTGCTAAGCTATTAAGTAGTGCATTAAGCCAGCAGTAAGTTCGAAAGCAAATTGTGAATAAACAAAAATTAGACCCTCTTAAAGCGCATGCAACTAGCGCAAAAATAGGTATATTGCTGGTTAATCTTGGTACACCAGACGCGCCAACGGCCCAAAAGGTTCGTCCTTATTTGAAGCAGTTTTTATCGGATCCTCGCGTCATAGAAATTCCCAAAGTTATTTGGTGGTTTATTTTGAATTTGATCATTTTGCCGATACGATCAAGTGCCTCTGCAAAAAAATATGCATCAGTGTGGATCGATGGCCCTGAAGGAGGTGCACCATTGTTTGTTCATTCAAATAATCAAGCCACTCTTCTCCAGAAAGCTTTAAACACGGACCCATCTCATCAGGTTGTTGTTGAGTTGGGGATGAGATATGGCAATCCATCTTTGGAAAGTGTTTTAGATAAATTAGATCAACAAGGAGTAGATCGTTTACTCGTCTTACCACTTTACCCACAATATTCAGCCGCGACGACAGCCTCTACTTATGATGAAATTTTCCGAGTTTATAAAGAAAGTAGAAATCCACCAGAAATAAGGACAATTAAACATTTTCATGATCACCCACTTTATATTGCAGCTTTAAAAGCTCAGGTTGAGGAGTTTTGGGTCTTGCATGGCAAGCCCAATTTTGCTCAAGGTGAAAAATTGATTCTGTCTTTTCATGGCGTTCCGAAACGAACATTAAATTTAGGTGATCCATATCACTGTGAGTGCCATAAAACAGGACGTTTGCTGCGCGAATCTCTCGGTTTATCTAAAGAGGAAGCCTTAGTTAGTTTTCAATCGCGTTTTGGTAAAGCCGAGTGGTTAAAGCCCTACACAGCGCCATTGCTTGAGAACTTAGGTAAGTTAGGCACAACTAGGGTCGATATTTTTTGTCCGGGATTCCCTGCAGATTGTTTAGAGACCCTCGAGGAAATTGCCATGGAAGGTAAAGAAATATTTCGGCATGCTGGTGGACAGACCTATAACGCGATAGCATGCCTGAACTCTCAACCACAATGGATCATGGCCTTAAAAGCCATAGTAGAGGAACACACGCTCGGTTGGGGTAATAAGAGCACTTCAGAAGCGGAGCTGACATTACGAAATACTCGCTACCAAGACTTAGAAAAATCTCTCGCTGAGTAAAGTTTAATTTTTTTATGAATAGGGCTTGAAATCACTCTCATTGCCTATATCTTAAATTAGTAATGTGATATTTATTTAACCTTAATCTCCTAAAGTATTGAAATGACTGAAGAAAACAAAACATCGATTGAGCAAACGTCTGAAGTTGACTCGACAAACCCCGTTTCCCAAGAAGCTTCGGTGGATCAGCAGGTTACACAATTGACGCAATTATTAAACGATAGCAAGGATGCATTTTTAAGAGCCAAGGCTGAGGCAGAAAACACGCGTCGACGAGCAGTTGAGGATGTTGCTAAAGCGCATAAATTTGCCATTGAAAGTTTTGCAGAGTATTTGCTACCTGTCATGGACAGTATGCATGCGGCAATGGAGCATCACAATGAGGACATTACCAAATTAAAAGAGGGCGTGGAATTAACCTTGAAACAAATGAAAGGCGCTCTTGAAAAAGGAAAAATTGTAGAAATTCATCCAGATATTGGAAGTAAGTTTGACCCCCATCATCATCAAGCTATTGCTACGATTCCATCTGATCAAGAATCGAATACGATAGTCACGGTTTTACAAAAGGGGTATTTAATTGCTGACCGGGTATTGCGACCAGCCTTAGTTACTGTCAGTCAGCCTAAATAACGTAAAGAATTTTTAGTTGGCTCTT
>CANJBQ010000023.1 GCA_947472645.1 Burkholderiaceae bacterium | reverse complement strand
CTAGAACAAAGTTATCTTTGTTTAAGGACAAAAATTCATTTAATGCTGACTTAGGGCTATTACCCTTGCACCATTCTCTATTTTCTGAAATTGCCTTTGGGTGAATATCTTCTATCCCAGTATCTAGAATTACACCGTAACTACCAAGGGTTATCAATGGTGCATAAGCCTTTAACTCAGAAAGAACATGCGCATGAGTGTGATTACTGTCGAGAAAAACCATCACTCTTTTTTTATTCGATGCAATATCTTGAACCTGGGATATTACTTTTGGGTCTATGCTTGACCCCTCAATCATGCGTATCCATTTTGCTGCTGGATGACTCTCAATAATAACTCTATTATGGTTACGTATTTCAATATCTAAACCTAATACTATGGGCGCTTTAACCAAACCAAATGTCTCAAGTAAGGCAAGTATAGAGGCGCTAAAAATCAATGAGCCTCCATGTGCTATACCTGTTTCAATAATTAAGTCGGGTTGCACTGTCCAGATTAACTCTTGGAATGTCATTGTATCTTGGGGGATTTGAATAACTGGGGAACCAAACCAAGTAAAGTTATATGCGTACTTATGCCAATTCATCTGGTTCAATAAGTCTTCCTTAAGAGCTTTTAGCGTCTCATCAGACTCTGATTTGATTAAGCGATGCTCTATGTCTTTTCTATAAATTTCTAGAATTTTATGATTAGTCATTTTGGTCTCAGCAGTTAAGAACAGTACCCATAGGTTGAAAGCTGTGATGTACCAGGTAAATTTTCTATTGTGGATTTGAACTTATGTCAATTTAGTACTACAATCATGAAGAGTATTTATATATTACCATTAGATCATAATGGGTTGATTGTGAATAAGTTTCTGTACTTGGGTTTGAGGTGCTGGTGGTAGATAACTAAGTGATCTATGAGGCCCTGACATGGTTGAAAAATTCCATTAGAGCCATTGCTTAACGGTATCGTTGCTGAAGACATCATGCACGATTCTGATAACCAATTGAATTTATTTGATTAATGTTGGGACAGTAATGAAAATAAATAATCAAAAACTGAAAAATTTAACATTATTAGTTCGCATTGATAATTAATGAACAGTCGCTTCATTTTTAATATTCACAGGCTTTGAAAGTTAAGATTTTGTGTTTACTGGGTCTATCTCAAGAATTACCAATAGAAATTAAACTAGATAGAATTTAAATAATTTCACCCCATTTATCTAAACTAATTAAAAAATGAAAAAATTGCTCTTTATAATTCCACCTTATTTCAATGCGGATGATTACGTTAATCAAACAACAGCATATCTGCCTGCCTTTACTATTCCCTATGGAATACTTTCCATGCAGACTTACCTAAATAATCATCTTGGTAAAAAGGTGGAAATTGACTTATTAGATTTAAATTTGAACTTGCGGGATTTTTTATCGAAACCCAGAAACAGGCAGACCTATCTGGATGAGTTTGATGGGGCAATAATAAAAAAAATATTGGACTTTAAGCCAGATATCTGTGGCATTTCGGCTTTATTTAATTCCTCTAGCAAATATATCGAAAATATAGCAAGCCTAGTTAAGCGAAGTAATAACAACATACTTGTCATTGCTGGAGGGGGATTGCCCTCTGCAGCCTATCATAAATTACTCGATGATTGCCCAAATCTCGACGCCGTATGCAAAGGCGAAGGTGAGTTACCATTGAGAGATCTGCTGCAAAGTACAAATCCAATTGAAACTTTAAATAAACATAAGTCATGGATCAATAGAGAGGGCATAGCCGAAGGAAAGATTCCTGATCATACGTTTATAAATAATTTAGATGAAATACCTTTTTTAAATTATGACTTAGTGAACCTAGATGATTACAACAACCGAGGAATTGATAAGAGATATACGGATGAAAATATTAAAAAGAAGAGGGAAATGGCAATCCACACTTCAAGAGGATGTCCATTCTTATGTGTGTTTTGCTCGAACCCATCTCTTCATGGGCGAGATGTTAGATATATGTCAGTCGAAAAAGTTATCTCTGACGTAAGAAGGATGAAAGAGTCATATGGCATGACTGTCCTAATGATTGAGGATGACCATTTTTTCAATGACCCTGAACGAGCCAAGAACATATTAAATGGCTTAGCGGAGCTAGATATAAGAATTGAATTTCCCAATGGTCTAGCTGTATACGCAATTGACGACGAAATGGCTATCTGCTTAAAAAATGCTGGGGTATCTGCAATTGCACTTGCCGTTGAATCGGGATCAGATTATGTGTTAAATAAAATTATCAAAAAACCATTAAAAATAAGAATGATAAAGCCAGCAGTTGAGGCCCTAAGAAGGAATGGTGTGAAAGCCCATGTATTTATTGTGGCCGGACTGCCCGGTGAGACTGATGCTCACAGAGAGGAAACTGTTCAAATGCTCTTAGACTCTGGATTCGATTGGGCACATATTTATTTAGCCATTCCTATTTTTGGCAGCAGGTTGTACGATATATGCATTGAAAATGGTTACATTGAAAATCAAAATACAACGGATCACGTCGCCACAAAAGCTGTAATAAAGACCCCTACAGTAGATCCCGCAAAACTAGAAAAGTATGCCTACCGAACTCAACTTCTAGTTAATTTTGTCCAAAACCATAATATGCTAATTGGTAGACATGAAGACGCAATTCCTTACTTCGAAAATGTTGTGGGCAAATATCCAAATCACGGCTTAGGGCATTATTACTTAAGTCAATGCTATGCAGCAAGTGGGCAGGTTAAAAAATCTGAAACTCATTCGGCTATGGCAACTCAAATATTTATGAATGATGAATGGTGGAGTGAAATTGCACGCGAATTTGGATTGGTATCGAAAATGAATGATGGCCCCCAAATTGCCCCCTCCCTCTGCCTCACCCAAGATTCTAAACAAGGCCATTAATTTTGATGAGTATTCCACAAGTTAACCCTAGATATGTTATTGATATTGGAATGAATAATGGGGACGATACCAAATACTACTTAGCAAAAGGTTTTATAGTGCTTTCCATAGAGGCAAATCCAGGATTGTGCGAGGCCGCAAGAGAAAAATTTAGTCTATCAATGCGCGAAGGGAGGCTAACAATCCTAAATGTAGCCATCGCAGAAAATAACTTAGAGCAGACCTTTTACATCAATCTAAATAATGATCACTGGAGTAGCCTAGACTTAAAGTGGGCATCTAGAGAAAATACCAATGTAAAAAAAATACATATCCCAGGTATGCGGTTGGACAGATACCTCAATGAGAGCCAAATTTCTCCACATTTCATCAAGATCGATATTGAAGGCGGCGATATGATGGCTTTAAAACAGGTATTAAGAACCGAATTTCGTCCGCAATATTTAAGCATTGAGGATTGCCACCTAGGTTTTGAGTACATAAAAGTGCTCACACAGCATGGTTACAATAAATTTAAGTTAATCAATCAAGCGCAGGTACCATTTCACAAAGATAATGATTTAAATTTTTCTTTTGAACTGGGCTCATCAGGACTCTTTGGAGAAGATACTCTAGGTGACTGGATGACATCCAATGATTTCGTAGATTACTATTTTAAAATTGCTAGAAATCCAACTACTTTAGTTAGAATCGCTCGGCCAGATATTTGGTGGGACATCCATTGCTCCCTTTAATTTAAAACTCTTGATATTGTGAACACATATCAAGAGCACCTATGAAAACCGGGTTTACAAATAATTTCCTGAACTTTTTGTAATGAGCTATAAATATTTTATTTATCGGATGCGCCCTTGGTATGATGATTTATTTTTATTTGCGATAAATTAATTGGCAAATTTAATGCACTCTTAATTTATTATTGAAAATTAATTGCCTATAGTCCGTCAAAGGCTCTAGCGAGTTCAGCACTTCATTTTGCGATATTACCAAAGCCCTCACCTCTGGATCCTGATTGAACTGATGTAAATTTAGTACCCCGATTAAAGAGAGTATTCATATCTTATCATTGGAACATGATGGGTTCATTGTGGATGAGTTTTTGGGGCTTGGGTTTGTGGTGCTGGTGGTCGATAACCAAGAGAGCTATGAGGCCTGACATGGTTGTAATGCTTGACCCACTCGCCAACCTCTTTAAAAGCCTGGGCTAGAGTTTTTCCATTGGCAGTCAAAACTTCGACTTGACGCAATAACATCACAATTTGTTCCGGTTTAATACGTTGACCTTTAGGCATTTTTTACTCCGTTTAGAGATAGATTATCAAAAATTCCTCTCATTGGAAGTGATACTGAAAATTAGGTCAGATCAATATTATGAGCCTCAAAATTGGACTATTTTGGTACACCATAAATGAACGCTCCTGTGCCTTGGTAGCTATGTAATCTAAAGTACCATTTGTAACCGTCAAATAGTTGCATAGACTCGAAAGGTATTTGACAGAGACCCCCACGATTATGATAAATAGAAAATGCTAGTACGGGCCTATTCTTAGAAATAGTATCGACCCCGCCAAGTAGAACATCCAGTTCAGACCCTTCAGTATGAATTTTTAGAAAATCAGGTCTGCACTCCAATGAATCCAATGTAACCACTGATCTTACAAGTGTAGACTCCGACCACAACTGTGAACAGTAGCCAAGTCCTTCTTTAAAAGGCATTAAAGTATTGTTAGCCCCAAGAATGTAATTTAAAAATCTAATTCTTTTATCCGCTGGCAAGAAGTTCTTTATTTCACTTTTAAGTTGTCTAATTGATTCAAGATCCGGCTCAATTAAAACATATTCAGAAAATAAAACATCCGCATCCAAAAGCCTCTTAATCGACTCCCCCCGATGACTACCTACGTCAACCATTTGCTGATGTCGATTAAAAAGCTCCACCAACAAGGGCGCAATTACATAACGCTGATTCGGATCAATCTCTTCTTCTAAAAGTGACAACTCCGTGCCATCAATATGCCATGCAAGAAAAACTTCATAATGCAAAAGTGAAGTGTCGTCATCCCAGTTTCCACATATCCATCCCACTTTTTCCAGCTCTTCTTCGCTAATTGATCCCACCGTCCATCCATTTCTAAGAGGATGGCCAGTTCTTTTTTCCATGGTTAAAGTGTAAAAAGGTAAAACTTTTTTCCAACCACATGACTTGAGCATTTTAGAGATCGGCGCAAATGCTAATGTAGCAATAGAAACAGCGAGTGGAAATTGAAATCTTACCTCCATAGGAATTTCATCTGGCTTACAAATGCGATATTCCGAGAATCTCCCCTTAATCACTCCAGTCTTATTTTGATCCAAAATCCCTAAAATCAGAATCCCGCATGCCTCACAATATTCAACCGCAAGCATTCCAAGTTCGCCAGCACCATAAATATAGACTCCTTCACCCAAATCCAAGGACTCTGGATAGTCATTTGAGCTATCCAATAATCGTTGAATAAGCCGATTTTTAATTTGTGATTTTATACTGAAGCTACTCATTGAAGGTTTATCTTGTGCCCTAAAATATCAATCAAATTGGGTTGACTAAAGTCAACTGGTTAAAGTAATGGGAATAATAGATTTCAATGCTTCAGTTTTCATTTCTAGCGGCGGTACATCTTTAAAGTATTCAATATCATTCAGTTTTTGCAAAAGTTGTTCTTTGAATGGATCTATATTGTCTGGCTGACCATGAGTCATTTGCCCGCAGTTACCACATGTTTGATGCTGTTTACGTTTACCCTCAAGAAACATCTTGCGATAAGCTCGCATTGGCTTACCATTCCAGACCTCTTGAACTGACTGTGTCTTAACATCACCAACAATCAATTTTCGACCCCAATCCAGAAAGCATACACTCACCAAACCATCTGAATTGATAGAAAAAGAGTAGAAAGGGTATGAGCAAGCATTAACTTCTTTAATTTCTTGCCCGTAAATACCTTTGCTACTATTTGCACCCACTCCACGAAGATCAAACTCTGGCCAACACGACATAATGTGCTCAATATAAATCTTGTCGGTATGGTCACCAAAATAGTCGAGAAACATCTGCTTTTCTTCATGGGTCAAAGTGTCGCCATTAATCTTTACAAGCATTTCACAATTACCGCGTACTTCATAAAAATCACGGATATTTGCGAGTACCCTCTCAAACTCAAGCTTAACACCCGAAAAATTTTTGTAATGCTCATTATTAACACCGTAGACAGAAATATTGATTCGATCAAGGCCTGCATCAGCTATTGCTTTGCCTTTTTCTTTCGTCAACAAGGATGCGTTGGTTGTTGTGTCAATGCGATTTGAGGCGCCTACGTCCTTGGCATACTTTATCATGTCAACCAAACGCTTGTTTAACAAGGGCTCGCCATCCTTGTAAAGACGTAACACTTCCACCTTATTTGGAAAAGCTGCCATGTCGTCTGCTATCTTTGTGAAAAGGTCGAAGGGCAGCTGCTTCCATGATCGACCTACCGCTTTCATCAAGTCTCGGTCTGATGTGGGGCAAAAACAACATTTAAAATTACATGCATCAGAAGGATCAACAAAGACAACCAATGGAGTTTCAAGGGGAATTACCTTCTCAAGCTTTGTACGATTTACTAAATCTATACGCGGTTCATATTTAGCTTTCATATATCTCCTATTTATTATGATTAATATGGAGCACCAACAACAAATGGTGGATCATTTTCGCGATCGGGTATTGCATCAAATTTAAGTAAATGCCTTGCCCCATATTCATCGGCGATATTCTCAACAAACTCTCTAACTGTAATGGGGTTTCCAGAGCAAATATTCATAGGGCCTGTTTGAATTCCAAGTGCAATTTCTGCAATTCTTGCCCCTGCTACAGAAACATCCAGATAATCACGAATTTGCTTACCATTGGTTAATTCTACAATTTCGCCATTCTGAAGTTGCTTATGAACATAGGGAGCTAAACGGTGTTCATGCTCTCCTTCGCCGTAAAGATAGAAAAGCCTGCACCAAGAAAATTCAATAGAGTGTTCTGTTAGCCAGCTAGATAATGCAATATAAAGTGCTACTTTTGCAGACGCATAAGGGGTTAAGGGATTTAACCTTGTTTCAACCGTTAGAGCACCTTTGCTTAGGTCATACTCAAAGCAAGTACCTACCGCTATAAATCTTCTTACGCCAGCTCTGGCCGCACCTTTAGCAAGGTTCAGTGTGCCGATAAGACAATCTATATTTTGAGGTGCATCCAAATACTTGCCTGGCTGAACATACCAGGCTAAATGAATGACAGTGTCAATACTATCCAAAACATTAGCCCACCACTCATCAGTTTCCGCGAAAAGATCTTGCGTGAGGATGGTGGACTCCACTACGGAATTATTTACAAACAATAATTCTTTACCCTCGCGGACTACTAAAGTTACCAAAACATCTTTTGTCGTTAAATATTTTAAAACTTGTCGTCCAACAAAACCGGATGCGCCGGTAATCAAAATTCGCTTTTTCATATAATCTTTAAATCTGGAACTACTGTTACAAACTTGGTTCCATAATCAAGCAAACCCTTATTCTGCTCTATAACCTCAGGCGCAATATTCCAAGGCAAAATCAAAATATAATTTAAATCATCTCTCTTTAATGCGCTAGGAGGTAGGATTGGAATATGGCTACCTGGCATAAACTTTCCCTGCTTAGCTTTTGCGGCATCACATACAAATGGTAAAAGATCTGGTTTAATACCTGCATAATTGAGTAAAGTATTACCTTTAGCAGCGGCCCCATAAGCAGCGATTTTTTTTCCTAATTTTTTTTGCATTAGCAAAAACTCAATTAGATCATTTTTAATTTTGTCTGCTTGACTCTGAAACGTTAAATATATATCTAGATTTTGCATACCCCGCTCTAACTCTTGCGCAAGAATTTTATCTACAATGGGCAAAGATTTTCGCGAACTATGATCGTGACAGCCATAAATACGCAGACTGCCACCATGAGTACATAACTCCTCAACATTCCAAATTCTTAATGCTGCCGTTTTAAAAATTTTCTGAACGGTATAAAGTGAAAGATATGAAAAATGTTCGTGATAAATAGTGTCGAATTGATTAAATTCAATCAATCGCATTAGGTGCGGAAACTCTAAGGTAATCTCTCCATCAGCTTTTAGGGCGGCCTTTAAGCCTCGGGTAAAGTCATTTATATCTGGAACATGGGCAAAAACATTATTCCCAATAATTAAGTCCGCCAGACGTCCTTCTTTTGATAATCGTTCTCCTAACTGCTCTCCAAAAAACTCTTGCAAGACTGGAATACCCAATTCTATAGCTACCTGTGCGGTACTTGCAGTTGGTTCTATTCCCAGGCACGGTATTTTCTTTTCAACAAAATTCTTGAGTAAATACCCATCATTCGATGCAACTTCAATCACAAAGCTCTTTTCATTTAAGTGCAAGTCTTGGATAGTCAGTTCGGCGTAACGCTTTGAATGCTCAAGCCATCCTTTAGATGTACTAGAAAAATAGGCATACTCAGAAACAAATAACTCATCTGCTAGAGCATAATCTTCGGTCTGTACCAGCCAGCATTGATCGCATACCATGACCTTTAGCGGGTAATACTTTTCAGGCTTAGTTAAGCCCTCTTTTGTTAAATATGCATTGGAAGGTGGCGCAAAACCAAGATCTAAAAAAGTGTATGTTAATTCAGAAGAGCAGTGCCGACAATTCATATTTCAACTCCCATAAATTGGTCGTTAAGTAAAGGGTGGTTAGCATCCCTCATTGAAATTTCAAAAAAATCAAGCGGCCAGGGGACATCCAGATATGGATCATTTGGACGAATACCCCCCTCTGCCTCGCGGACGTAAGGAGATGTATGTAAATAAAGCAACTCACAATCATCCGATAAGGCCTGAAAACCGTGAGCAAAACCTTCTGGAATTAAAAGCGCACGACAATTTTCTGAAGAGAGTGTTTCGGCGTGCCACTTTAAAAAAGTAGGCGAATTTTTACGTAAATCGACTGCCACATCCCAAATCTCTCCTTGTAAACAAGAGACTAACTTCATTTCGGCATGGGGGGAGTTTTGAAAATGCATCCCTCTAACGGTTCCCCTTTTTTTTGTTACTGTTTGATTAATCTGAATAACCGGTCTTTTCCATCCAGCATTTTCTAATTGATCAGCGCAAAAGATACGAGCTAAAAATCCACGGCTATCGCCAAGAGGTTTTCGTTCAACCACCTTCAAGCCTAAAATCGGTGTACCTACAATAGAAAATAGATCCATAATCCATCAAACTTTCTGGTCACTAGAAAATACTGCAATATCGGCCTCGCATGGTGAACGAGCACTAACACCATTTCTTTGCTGCTGGCACCAAACCATCGTGAACTAATGTCAGTTTAGTTCCACGATTAAACAGCGTATTCATATCTTATCATTGGATCATAATGGGTTGATTGTGGATGAATTTTTCCAGTTTTTTTCAGGATGTTTTTAAATATAGAATAATTTAGATTTAGAAGTTCATAGGCCAAAAAAATTTAACTTTTTAACAGCCTCTAGATGAGAATTAGAGTCTATGTGAAATTCATTTAAAGTATTTTTTTCTAAAATATTTTCATTATTTAGAAAGTATTTTTTTGGGCAATACTCATTTGCTAGTGTTCTTATTCCCTTATCTAAGGAAATGTCGAGAATGATAATATCACTATGACAGCGAGTTTCATTAATAATTAAATCAAGTGCAGCTAGACCAATTATATTTTTAAAAGTAAATTCTTGATTAAGTTCAAATGGACCAATTTGCGCGATAACCCTAAGATAGATCCAATAGCTTTTTAGGAATTCGCCACTTCTGATATTGTTAACTATGGCAAGAATCATTCTATCCGTTACAAAATTGTCTAGCAAAAGTTTGTGGCCTAATTGATCGAAAGAGTTATTTTGAATTCTTGAAAGACCAAGAAGTAGTTCAAATCCACCTCTATAGATATCCCAGTAAGACTTAATTTGCTCATTTCCTGCTTGAATTCTTGTCGTATTACCATCTGCTGGATGCTGAGTTATTGAGTAAAAAAAAGGAATGTTAGCGAAAATAACATTACCACTTTTAATTAATTGAGCACACTTCAGAAAAAAATGATAACAAATATCGCAGTCCTCAAAAAGAGATAATGCTATATTTTTTTTCGTAATAAAAATTTCAGGAAAAATTTTATTTTGTAAGATTAGCGTGGTGGCTGATAAATAATCAAATTGTTTAACAATTAAATCTTCTTTTTGACTATAAAACTGACCGTTAAATTCAGCCTTAACAGCGTTTAAGTACTTCCATGGTGCAAATATAGCTGAAAGATTTTTATCTTCGTTAAAGAGACTCACATAGCTATTTACAGCATCGACATCTAAAAAATCATCATCTGCAAGATAAGTGAGAACGTTTGAGCTTGAAATTTCAACTGTTTTATAATAACCCTGCGGTCCCATATTTTTTGGAAATTCATGATAAGTAATTCGAAGTTCATCTTTATATTTAGCTATTACTTCTCTAGTATTGTCAGTAGACCCGTTGTTGCAAATCACAAATTCCCAGTCAACGATTTTTTCTTTAAAGTTTAAAAATTGATTGAGTTGCCAATCTAAGTACGCTGCTCTGTTGTATGTCGGGATACATATGCTAATTTTAGACTGGGGCATTTGCGTACCTGATATTAAGTGGTAATTTTAAGGATTTTTTTATACATAAAAATTAGCTTTGATTATATAAGCAGAACTGAAATCAATAGATAGAATGCGTTAACCATAACCCAAACCCCAGCAAGGCCCCCCACACAGCCACATCCCATATCTCACCCCTTATACAGTAAACCAATTTCATTTCGGTATATGGCAAATGTTGAAAGCAAAGACCTCTGACAGTTCCTCTTTTTTTCGAAAGGGTGTGATTGATCTCTCTAAAAGGTTTATTCCAACCAACACTGTTGAGCTCCTCAGAGCAAAACATGCGAGTTAAAAAACCCCTGTCATCCAGAATGGGATGGCGCTCGTCAAGCTTTAAGTTATTTAATGGAGCTTCAGAAATTAAGAAGCGTTTCATGATTCAAATTGATTTTGAGGGTTTGTAAACGCAGATATATCTGAGAGGCATAAATCTTGAGCGCTATTTCCTTCTTTTAGGAGACGGTACCATTTCATCGTACGTTGAATCGTTTTTTCAGAATTCCAACATGGCTCTATCCCAAGGATGTTTCTTGATTTCGATATATCCAAGGATAATAGACCTGCCTCATGGGGCCCCCCGTTTCCATCACCCCAAATGACTTTTCCAACCCTATACTCCCGCTTTGAAAGCTCAATGATGTCTCGAACAGAAATCAACTCGTTTGGTTCTGGTCCAAAATTAAAGGCCCCTACTAAAGATGGGTTTTCATATAATTGCTCTGCCAGCTGGAGATATGCACGTAGTGGTTCTAATACATGCTGCCATGGACGAATGGCGTCAGGTCTTCGAATTTCTAGGGGAATACCCAAGTCCCAAGCACGAATAGCATCGGGAATTAAACGATCTTGCGACCAATCTCCACCTCCAATAACGTTTCCGGCTCTAGCAGAGGCAACTGCAACACCTTGCTGAAATAAAAAAGAGTCTCTATACGATGAAATCACTATCTCGCTAGCAGCCTTACTGGCGCTGTATGGGTCATACCCCCCCAACTCATCGATCTCTCGGTAAGGATAAAAATGTTCTTGATTTTTATATACTTTATCCGTGGTTACGCATACAACGCTCTTGATAGAGCTCAGGTCTCTTAATGCATTTAATACATTGGCAGTCCCCATCACATTCGTGTCGAACGTGTACAGGGGATCTTTATAGCTACTCCTAACCAAGGCTTGGGCAGCCATATGAATCACAATTTCAGGCCGACTTTTTATAATGAGCGACTGAAGTTCTTCATAATTTCTGATATCCAGAAAATGAGACTCACATAAAGTTGATATATTAAGGAGGGTAAAGAGATTTGGGCTTGCTAAAGGTGCAAGCCCAACGCCAACAGTATTAGCGCCCATTTGATGGAGCCAATATACAAGCCAAGATCCTTTAAAACCAGTATGGCCAGTAACCAGAACTTTTCTATCTTTCCAAAATTCTACGCTTGGATTTGTCATCACCCGCTTTACCAAACCTTCCAAGGAGCTTCGTTACTTTGCCATAAAGCATCCAGGTGGTTTTTATCTCTGAGTGTATCCATGGCATGCCAAAAACCTTTATGCTCAAAGGCCCTCACCTCACCTTCTTTTGCCAATTTTTTAAGCGCGTCACCCTCCCATGGAGATGAATCATTCTTAATATAAGACAGTACCTTGGGTGATAAAACAAAAAAACCTCCGTTAATAAATCCCCCATCACCGCTAGGCTTTTCAACAAAACTAGTAACCTCCGCACCATCTTTTTCTATTGCTCCATACCGACCAGGTGGTTGGACTGCGGCTAAGGTGACTAATTTGTGATGAGACTGATGAAAAGCGATACTTTTTTTGATATTGAGATTCGATAGACCATCCCCATAAGTGAAGCAAAATGCTTCATCATCTTTGATGTATTCAGCTACTCTTTTTAAACGACCACCTGTATTGGTATGATCACCTGTGTCAATTAAGGTAACCTTCCACGGCTCAGCATTTTTACTATGAACCTCCATATGATTAATCCTCATATCAATAGTCACATCTGACATATGCAAAAAGTAGTTTGAAAAGTACTCCTTAATGACATAACCCCGATAACCACAACAAATAATAAATTCATTGATGCCATTTGCGGCATACAACTTCATGATGTGCCACAAAATGGGCTTTCCACCAATTTCTACCATTGGTTTTGGCTTAATATTCGTTTCTTCTGATATTCGTGTTCCCAGCCCACCTGCCAAAATAACAGCCTTCATAGAGTAAATTTCCTCAATTTGTATATCTCATAAAGTTTCTATATTTAAATGTTCAGTAGGCAAATTATTGAGGTAACGATCAAACATCACCATATATGCCCTTTCAAGGTTTTTAGTAAATAATTTAGGATTAAAAAGTGTTGAGGTCTTTTTGTTCTGTATCAACTTATTTTTTAATTCATCAAGCTTAGATTGATTGGATGCTAGTTCAACAGCTTTTTCCTCAAACTCATCAAAGGAGTCAGTAATTAATTCATTCAAGCCCATTGCATCAAGTATGCTTGCAGACACTCTACTAGCAAATCCCTTTCCAGTATAGGTAACCAGAGGTAGGTCACACCAGATAGCATCACTTGCAGTTGTATGTGCGTTACATGGGAAAGTATCTAAAAAAAGGTCCGCAAAATAATAACGCTGAAGATGATCAGCGATTTGTTGGCGCGGCGCAAAAATTATCCTACTTTCATCTACCCCTCTTTTTTTGGCCTCTGCACGAAGATTTACTATTGCGTCTTCGTTTTCCTTCAATAACCACAAAATACTATTTGGGACGCGGCTTAAGATTTTCATCCAAGTTGTATACATCTTAGGAGTTATTTTATATCCCCCATTGAACGAACAAAATATAAAGCCCTCTTCAGGTAGTCCTAATATTTTTTTTGTTATGGGTAAATTACCCACCTTTCTATTTGAATCATTTACCTGATAACAGTTTGGTAAATAGACGATTTTTTCCGAATAAAACTGCTGAGAATCTTCTGGAATAATATTTTTATCAGCAATTAAATAATCAATATATGGCGCCGACATAGTTCCAGGGTATCCCAAGTAATTGACTTGCAATGGAGCCGCTCGATGAGCAAAAATTCCTGGTCGAGACCCTTGTGTATAACCTTTCAAATCAATCGCAATATCTATTTGAATATCTCTAGATAAATGAGCAATTTCTAAATCTGAGAGATGATTGACTTGGTATATTTGATCAAAAGCTACAGTCAGACGATTTTGCATTTCATCATTTGTATGAGGCCCAAAAGACATTCCTATGATTTCAAATTTGTTTTTATCGTGCAATTCAAACATTTCAGCCATAAGATAAGCCGTTGCATGATTATAAAAATCAGATGAGTAATATCCAATCTTAATTTTTGATTTAGGTTCTCTTTTCTCTAATGGCCCTAAAGCAGCATTTGGTTTAGCTTTATCTTCTGAATATATTTTAGCTACCAAATAATGAATTTCAGGCAAATCAAGTAAGGTTACACAAGGAAATGGAGTTGAAGCTCTCTGACTAGAAATAATTTTTTGAGCAAGTCTGTTCAGGGTAAAGTCAACATCTTGCCATTGAGCAATATACATTTTCGAGTAGAGCATATCACCAATCAAGTAATCAAATGATGGATTTAAAAGTAAGGCCCTATTTAAATCCTCTAATGACCCTTTGAAGTCCTTCATTTCTTTTCTTGTATTGCCTCGATTAAAGTATGCATCACCATTATTAGCATTCAAGGAAATAGCAAGGCCATACTGCTCAATAGATTTATCATAATCTTGTAAATCATGATAAACGGCACCAGCATTAGAAAAAGCCTCTGAGTATTTAGGATCTATCAATTTTGCTTGTTCATAACTTGCTAAAGCATCCTCATACTTCCGCATTTTTTTAAGCACATTTCCTTTGTTGAGATGTATTCCAGCAACTACAGGATCCAACTGAATCGATTTCTCATAGTTTGCAAGTGCCTGGGGATATAATTCTATCTCTTCCAATAGTTGGGCTTTACTAAAGTAGGTCTTGGCATTTGCAATATTTAAGTTAATTGCGGCATCATAGGTTTGCAACGCAATATCGTAGTTGCCTAGTTTTTTAAGGGATTCCGCAAGATTCAAAAAAGGTTCAATAAGTTGATTATTCAGACTAATTGATTGAGAAAAACAATCCAAAGCTTCTTGATATTTTTTTTGAACCAGAAATAACTTTCCAATATTGTTCAAGACTTCTGCATTTTGGGGCTGAAGATCTAAGGCCTTCCGAAAATTTTCTAATGCTTTTTCGTAATTTGCTAGGTTGATTAATACAATTCCCAAATTATTAAAAGATCTGAAATCAGTTTTATTAATTTGAATCGCTTTTTCGTAAATGGCGAAGGCATCATTATTCTTATTTAGGTCCTGATATACAGATCCTAAATTATATAAAGCATCGTAATACAGAGGGTCAATGGCTAAAGCTTGATTTAAATAATTAATTGCAGAATCATATTTCTTTTCTATTTGAGCAACTCCCCCCATATTATTAAGCAAAGATTTGTCTTTAGAATTTATCTTGTATGCCTTCAAAAATAAGGCACTCGCTAAAGAAATATTATTATTTTGCGCTTCTAGAGTGGCTAATAATTTATATCCATCAAAATGAGAGGGGTCTTTATGGATAATTTTTTCGTATATTTTTCTAGCATTAATAAAATCCAAATTCTGATGATGATTTAGAGCTTCTTTTAGTAGCGATTCTATTTTAGATTTTTTCATTTATATTAATCAAGTAATTTTTATTCATATTACATTACATTCTTAAAATAATAAAAATACTAGTTCGATAGTAAGACCATCCACAGAGAAAAATGTAACTTGATTTGAACACCCTCACTAAATTTCAAATTAAAAAATTCGCTTCAAATGGAGTTAAAACTAAATTAGACTTAAAGGGGTAATAACTGGATTTCTTGAGGGGATGATTTGAGCCCAAGCTTCATAAAGAGGGGTTAGTGTGTCGATAACATTTTGGATTCTATGTGAGGACTTTTC
The DNA here is from genome assembly GCA_947472645.1 of Burkholderiaceae bacterium. Classification (GTDB taxonomy): domain Bacteria; phylum Pseudomonadota; class Gammaproteobacteria; order Burkholderiales; family Burkholderiaceae; genus Polynucleobacter. Next base: position 29,724 of record CANJBQ010000023.1, on the reverse strand, counting down.
TGCTCTTGCCTGAATAATTTCTTGCAGGGCCCACTTGTAAATTTTGTCTAAATTTCGAGAAATGTCACCACCCTTATTATGATCTAAGGCGGCTAATAGCCCGTGATGAATTAAGTCACTTGCTTTGGAAAAAAAATGGATGCCATATTTTCCTTCCTCAATTTCTCTTTTACCCTGCCTTAAATTATCAAACACACGCTCGTAAACCAACAATATAAGATCTTTGGAGTTTGAACTCGAAACATCTGTTTCGGCTTGGTTATTTGAATAGGCTCTAGAAGCGTAGGACATTATTTAGAAGCATTAATATTTGTTATAGCAGTTAAAGAGCTAGTCAACTGGTTACTTGTTTGACTAAGGTTATATAAAAGCGTATTTAAGGCTGAATACTGTTGAGTGTAGCTTGATTGTAAAGTTTTTAATTGATCTTTCAATGTTAAAATTTTAGATTGTGTATTAGTGATATCTTGATTTTCTGTCTTGATATAAGATGAAATTGATCCATCTGGATTTAAAGCCGTTGTCAAAATTTTAGCTAAATCTCTAGTACTACCGACTTGACCACCAACCGCAACACCTTGACTCAAGGAACTTAAAATTCCGCTTGAAATGCCTTGGTTATAGTTAGTCTGATTGAATTTAAGAGTACCATCAATTTGATAATCAATACCCATTGTGGCTAAACTAATGTAGTTAGTTCCAAGAAGTGCGCCTTGTCCGATAGAGTTTTTAATATCATCTACAAATGACAACGTCAGTGCCGCTGACTGAGAGCCAATACTTCCTGTAGCGGTACCACTGCTTGAATTACGAGAGTTAGCTGTCATCGTTTTGTACTGTGCCAACATAGCGTTATATGTCGTAATGAAATTATTAATCAAGGTACTTGAATTGTCTGTACCTTGATTGACAGTAACTAGACCTGAACCAGTTGAGCCAATGTTAAAGGTAACATTATTGACTACGTCATTTACAGAATTAGAAGAACGCTGAAACTGAAGGCCATTTACAGTAAGTAGAGAGTCACGTGCGGTTGAATTTATTGATACAGGATTCCCCGAATTATCAACAGCGCCGTTCAGATATGCCACTGAAGAACTTGTAGATATGTTATTCGTCGTTACAACAGAACGGCCATTTAAACCTGCAAAACCAAGCGAATTTGTAATTCCTGTTTTGGTTCCACTAATAACAAGCGCAAATTGGCCAGCACTTTGTTGAACGATATTAGAGGAAATATTTGCACCATTGTTGACAGCAATTGCATTAATCCAATTGTTGACATCACTGATCGTGCCTGAAGTTAGTGCCGGTGTTGTGACACCTGAGACACTCCCAACATTTGGAACATTAGAAAAATACGTTTTCGCACCGATAGTTACTTCAAAACCATTCACTCCTAAAGTAACTGCATCTTTTGCTGTTAAGAAACCAGAAACTGAAATATTTGATGCTTCTGCAGTTTGAGTGATATTTAAACTATACCGTCCAAGTTGGGCGCCAGTGTTTGCGGACGCAGCAACAATAGATGAATTTGAGGCCGCAGTAGAAACGTTTTGATAACTACCAGGTGTCTCAAAGGCATTTAACGCCGTTTGAAAAGCTGAAAGTTTCGATTTAAGAATCCCAAAATCACTAATCACAGCTTGATCATTTGTAATTTTGGTATTTAAAGTGTCTAAAGGCTTATTCGCGATCGTCATCAAACCACTAACAATGGAAGCAACGTCAATAGACGTTGTTCCATTCGTTGAAGTAGCGCTAACACTTGTCGACATACAATTCCCTTACTCAATATTTATATAGATTAAAGCAATTTATGTGCCAATTACTACGCTTTTTGACTGACTAAAGCATTTTTTAACTCAGACATTGACTGTGCGATCTTCAAAAGCTCTGGAGATGGAAGCTGTCTTACCAATTCGCCAGTGGCAGGATTAACAACCCTCACCACATGAAAGCCCGTCGAATTATCAATTGAAAAATTGAGATTCCTGCCCATCGACTGAACAAAGGATTGAATTTGCTCAGCGGCTTTAGCGACCACCTCTCTTGAGACCTCTACAGATTGAACAACGTTTACAGGCTTCGGAGCCGAAGCTAAGATTGCTTTTGATACAACTTGAGGATCTATTGCAGAAGTGTCAACTTGCTTTATAGCTACTGGCTCAACTGCTGGAGTACCTGTTGATGTAATAGGATTTGATTGGTTAACATTCATTTTGATTCTCCCTAACAAAAAAACCTGGTTTACCCTAATGAGGTAAACCAGGTAGTTTCATCAAATTACTTCAATAAGGAAAGGATAACGTTAGGCATTTGATTTGCTTGGGCTAACATTGCTGTTGCAGCCTGTTGCAGAATCTGACCCTTTGTCAACATGGAAGTTTCAGCAGAGTAGTTCGTATCAGCAACAGTAGAACGAGCGGCTTGTTCATTGGCTGATTGAGCAACTAAGTTTGCAGAAATATAACCTAACTGATTGATTGCAGCACCTAAGGTTGCACGTTGTGTTGAAATATCAGCCAAGGCAGCAGTAGCATTTGTCTGTAAAGATGTAAATGCAGTATTCCATTGTGCGTCAGTAGCAGCGTTGTTTCCAGATAACCCTGTCAGTTGGGTAGTAGTGCCAGCACCTGTAATCAAAGTCCCCAAGGCAGACATGTTACTGGAGCCTGCTGAAGCCGTGGTACCAATATTGAAACCAGCAACTGAAATTTGATCACCAGATGCTGTAGGAGAACCACCAACCTGAAACTTTAATGTAGAAATAGTACCTGCGGTAACAATAGCGGTTTTTCCACCTAACGCTGTAGCTTGAGCAGCGTCAGTGAAAGCTTGAGAAGCGTTAACAGAAAAACTTATGCCAAGCTGGTTAAAGTTATAATTCGCAGAATCGCCAGCATTTGCTAAAGTTGCTAAAGCAATAGTCTGAGTTGTAGTACCGTTAAAAGCTGAGAGTGAACCAGTGGCAGCCGTAAACGTAATTGTTCCAGCAGCGGCTGAAGATACATTGATGTTTGACACAGCTCCAGAGGTTCCTAATGGGAGGCCATTTTGTAATGTTCCTGCACCTAAAGTATTGGTAGAGCCCAACAATTGAATACCGTTGTAAGTAGTACCAGTAGAGATGGAGTTAATTTGTGTGTTCAAACTTGCTAATTCTGTAACAATTGCACCTCTTTGCTTATTGCTTAAAGAACCGTTTGCGCCAGCAACACCTAATTGTTGAATTCTTAAAAGAATATCTTGAACAGTAGACATTGAAGTATCAGCGGTTTGAGCAAGATTGATAGCCTGTGATGCATTCAGGGTAGATTGATCTAAAGCTTTGATGTGACCAGCCATTGTTTGAATAATTGCTAATCCTGAAGCATCATCTTTTGCGCTATTAATTCTTAAGCCAGAAGACAAACGCTGAACTGAAGTTGCTAATGCGCCCTGTGCAGTGTTCAAGGAATTTTGAGCAAGTAAGGAAGCTAAGTTTGTGTTAATGACAGCCATTTCATTCTCCTAAAAGGTTAAAAATTGGGAACTATTCAAAACGATTAACTTCCCGTTACTTTATTTAACGGTTAATGATTGAATAGTGTTTAGATATATTTCTTAGAGGTTTTATGCTTTTCATCAATCACTAAGCGGTAGTTAATTCAAATTTATGTGTTTTTTGCACATTTCGTACGGATCTTTTTTATTTATTTTGTCTCCAAATAAGTACCTTATTAGGATTCTTATGAAAAAATCAGAAACTTTATCCTGATAATTTTTTATTTTTTTATTGAAAAACAAGTAATTCTGATCAATTTAAGCTATTTTACTTTAACTATTTATTCGCTTTTAGTATTAAAATATTGATTCCTGTAAAGGATTCGTTTCTTTTCTTTACTAAAAGATTGATCTCAATTCAAGGAAGATACGTTGGGCGTAGCTAAACGATGAAAATTTTTGGTTTCGATACCTCGAAATTACCCACTCCAACTGGCCAAGGAGCAGTACCCATCTTCGTTTTACTGGTATTGGTAATGATGTTGGTGCCACTGCCACCATTTTTACTCGATGTTTTATTTACCTTCAATATTGCCGTCTCGATCATCGTTTTAATCTCAGCAATCAACATCAAGTCTTTTAAGGACTTTGTGGCCTTCCCCACGATTCTCTTATTAACAACACTTTTACGACTCTCTCTCAACGTTGCTTCCACTAGAATCGTTCTATTAGAGGGCTATAAAGGTACCGATGCTGCTGGTAAAGTGATCGAAGCCTTCGGCGTATTTCTGATTGGCGGTAATTTTGCCGTCGGCATCGTGATTTTTGCTGTCATTACCATCATTAACTTTGTCGTGATTACTAAGGGTGCGGGCCGGGTCGCTGAAGTTTCTGCACGCTTTGCCCTCGACTCGATGCCAGGTAAACAAATGGCAATCGATGCCGATCTGAACGCTGGACTGATTCAACAAGAAGAAGCAAAAATACGCCGTGCTGAAGTCGGTCAAGAGGCTGACTTCTTTGGCTCCATGGATGGTGCGTCAAAGTTCGTCCGTGGCGACGCAGTCGCTGGTATCATGATCCTCGTCATTAATCTGGTTGGCGGTCTTCTCATCGGCCTCCTGCAGCATGATCTCGGCTTTGTAAAAGCTTTATCCACCTATGCGTCCTTGACCATTGGTGATGGTCTGGTCGCCCAAATTCCAGCTCTGATCATCTCAACAGCAGCGGGTATTTTAGTGACCCGCGTTGCCACCGATGACAACTTTTCTGGACAAATGTCCAAACAATTCCAAGCCAATGCCAATGCCTTATCAGTTGTAGCTGGCGTCATGGTGGTTCTGGGCATCATTCCTGGAATGCCACACTTCATTTTTCTCACCTTTGCGGTGGTTTTTGGGGCGCTCGCCTATTTTCAGAGCAAAAACACTAAAAAGAATGCTGAAAAGTCTAAGCTCGAGGCTACGATTGCACCCGAAAAGGAAGAGCTAGCTTGGAAAGATGTGCCGATTATTGAGCCGCTCAGCCTAGAACTGGCCTACCGCCTGATTGTTTTGGTCGATAAGGGAGATGAAAGCGATCTCATCAAACGCATCAAAGCCATCCGCAAGAAATTTATTAATGAAGTAGGGTTTTTAACTCCTTCCGTCCACATACGAGATAATTTACAACTTTCCGCTGAAACCTACCGGGTACTCCTTTATGGTGCAGAAATCGGCCGTGGCCAGTGCTTACCCGACAAGTTACTTGCAATTCAGCCAGAAGGCAGCGCACCCATTCCAGGCGTGCCCGTCAAAGACCCTACCTTTGGTATGCCGGCAATTTGGATCGATCGTGCAGTGCGTGACGATGCGATTGCCAAAGGCTACACCGTCGTTGAGCCCGCTGTCGTGATGGCCACCCATCTTGACCACCTTATTCGTAAGCACGGGAGTGAATTGTTAGGGCGTCAAGAAACACAGGATCTTCTGGATCACTTTAAGATGAGTTACCCTAAACTGATTGATGATGTGGTCCCCAAAGTCATTACGGTCAGCTCTTTACAACGCATTTTGCAGTTACTACTCGAAGAAAGTGTTCCCATTAAGGATTTGAGGACGATTCTAGAAATTGCTAGCGAAAATGTCGCTAAATTTCCCGATCCGCTCGATTTGCTCCAGCATATCCGCTACGCCCTCAGAAGAACGATCGTCCAAGAAACCTTTGGCGATGAAACTGACTACAAAGTACTCGGTGTACAACCGGAGTTTGAACGACTCATCGAGCAATCGATAGGATCTGCCGCCATCGCTAGCGACGGACTGATTGAGCCATCTCTTGCTAAAATGTTTGGACAAGAAGTCATTGACGGAATAGCAGAAATGGAAAATAATAATTTACCCCCAGTCATTGTGAGTGGGACTAGGACGCGCTTAACGTTTTCTCGCATTGCTCGAAGAGTTTGCCCCCAAGCTATTGTGATTTCTTTAAATGAATTACCGCCAACTTCCAACCTCACCTTTCAACGGGTACTTTGTGCCCAAACAAGTAATAAATAACGGAGTCAAATGATGGGCCCACAAAAATTTACAGCCTCCAATACTGCTGAAGCTCTCAAGATGGTGAAAGCCAAAATGGGTCCGGATGCGATGGTCCTTTCCACCAAAGATACCGATCAAGGTGTCGAGATCACTGCCATCACACCTGAAGATCTATCGCAATTATCGAATCAATCCGATGATGAGCCTTCCTCTGGTAGCAGCTCTTCTGATTCCCTGCGGACCAATTACCGAAATGCTGAGGATGATTTGGATGCAGAGTCATCCAGAAACGTCCGCATTCCTGCTCAGTCCGTTGAACTTGGCAGAATCAGCCCGCAAAAATCGAACGAATCCTCTTCCCTACGGACGATGTCGATTGCTGATGCCCTCCAACAAAAGAAGCGTAAACAAAAAGAACTGGCTGAAGATCATTTTGTGCCAGATATCGAGCCCTACGTTAAACCTGCCAACTTCCCGACTCTAGAGGAGTCTAATTCTAAAAAACCGAAACAAAAATCAACGGGAAATCAGCAGTCAGAGTCTGAAAGCGTCTCCCCAGATGTGAGTAAATTGCTCACAGAAATCTCTGAGGTCAAACAGTTGCTTCAGTCACAAGTAGCCGGCAACTTTTGGAATTCGATTCAACAGGATAATTCAACCCATGCTGAAATCGTTAAACATCTCCTCAATTCGGGTTTTTCTCCTAAATTATGCGCCGATATTGCCACCAACTTATCAAAAACTAGCAACATCAATACCCTCTTACAAGAGGCACGGGCGCATGTATCTAGCCTCATCAAAACAATTGACCCATTTAGTGTGTTTGATCAAGGTGGCGTATTTGCCTTTATCGGCCCAACCGGGGTTGGTAAAACCACCACAGTAGCCAAAATTGCGGCCCGCTGCGTTCTTCGGTATGGGCGTAACCAAGTAGCCCTTCTTACCACGGACACCTATCGAATCGGTGCCCAAGAGCAATTAAAAGTATTTGCAAAAATTTTAGGTCTACCGGTCGTTTCACTGCGGGATAGTGATGATCTTTCTGCAAAATTAAAGGACCTCTCAAATCGTAAAGTGATTTTATTGGATACCGCTGGAGTGAGTCAGCGCGATACCTTAATGGTTGAGCAGTCGCAAATGTTACAAGATGGCTCCCGTAACGCCTTCCGCATTTTAGTGATGAGTTCCACCACTGACCTACGCACCCAAGAGGATGTGATTAGCCTACACAATCAAGCCGCCAAGGCCAAAGATATGCCCGGTATTGGAGCGGCTGTGATTACAAAGACCGATGAAGCAACGCAATTAGCGCCGGTGATTGATTGCTTAATTCGCAATGACTTACCGCTGATGTTCTTGTCCAATGGTCAACGCGTACCGGAAGACTTAAATCAGCCCGATATTGCTTATTTATCGCATCGGGCGCTACGCTCTCGCTCCTACTCGGATGATCTCAGCATCACAGATGATCAGATTCCGTCCATTCTTTCTGATCACCTCAGTGACTGGGTCAAAAAAGTAGCCCCATGAGTGCTGTCAATACCCCAACGGGACTCGACCAAGCGGACGGACTGCGTTCGATGTTTGGCGGCCTCCCTAACCAGGTGATTTGTCTTGCCTGCGCTCTGGATGAGGATACGATTGTTCATGTTGGGCACGGGACTGCTCAGGCTTTAAAAAATGCGGGTTATCGAACACTGATGATCGATGAAGTCCCTCTTTCTGAACGCAAAACGATGTCAGGTTTTTTATATCCCACCAAATATGATTTGGGGCAAGTGTTTAGTAACTCCGTATCCTTAAATAAATCAGTACGTCAAGTGGAAGAAAATTTTTGGTACGCTACCAGTTCCAAACTGAGGCATTTATTTGAAGAGCGACGTGCAAAGTTGCCCAATCTCGATGAGCGCCTCAAGCTGATGAACTTGGAATTAGACTACATTTTATTTGCTACTAGCGACCCAGAATTCAATATATTAAATTTCTTTGGCACTTCGATACAAAAGATACTGGTTGCCTCACCCGAGTTTGAATCCTTGTCAAAGGCCATGAACATGATTCGCCAATTTTCTATTTACTCGCAAGATACCCCCACCTCCGTCTTAATTCTTGGTGGAACGGAAGAAGAAGGTCAAACTGCTTTTGATAAATTGCAACATGCGGCAAAAGAAGCGATGGGAATGGACTTAAGCATGTTGGGCTGGATTAAGGCAATTAAAGCGAGTCGCGTCGTGATTGATCCCGAAGACTTTAGTGTTTCGACTCCCACTGAGGGTCCTGCCAACGAATTTGTCCTACCCACTGGCTTTTTTAAGAGTCTGACTGAATTATTAAAAGGTTAAACTAGTGCCTCATGAATAAAGCTTATACGCAACCCCTTAACTACGCCGAAGAAATGGCGAAATATACGCCTCTCGTCAAACGGATTGCTTATCAAGTAGCCTCCAAACTACCCGCTAATGTTGAGGCCGATGATTTAATTCAAGAGGGTCTCATTGGTCTTTTAGATGCTCTTAAGAAATATGTCCCGCAATCCAATTTAAGCTTTGAGGTCTATGCTCGCACTCGTATCAAAGGAGCCATCTATGACTCTTGTCGTAAAAATGATATTTTGCCGAGACATCAACGGGATGATTTGTCGCGCTTAGAAAAAATTAACCGCCAACTCGAGCAAAAATTGGGGCGCCCTCCCCAGGAGAGTGAAATTGCCGAAGCGGCCGATCTGAGCCTAGAGTCCTATTTTGGCATTATGGGTGGAATGGTCAATTTGATGCCGATTGATGACCTCTCGGATGATATGCTTCCCGCCGATGCCAGTTCCGATCCATTTCAGAGTGCTGCCATGAGCCAGTTCACTGACAAATTGGCGGCAATATTAAAAAAAATGCCGGAAAAAGAACAAATGGTTATGGCATTGCACTATCAGGAAGATCTCTCGTACCGTGAGATTTCAGAAGTGTTGAACTTAACCACGGGCAGAATCAGCCAAATTCATACCCAATGTATGATCCGTATACGCTCGCATCTCAAGGTTGCAGAAATAAATTAATAGAATCCGGGTTACTCTTTAAATTGAGTCCTACCCCCAAATCTAGAGTTTTTACCCTTAACTACTCTCGGAGGATGTCAAATATTATGCCAAAAGACGTCTGATTGATAAAGATTGCCGCCGGATGAAAGGATGATGTTGGTCGAACTCAAACTAATAATGGCCGCTGGAGAGATGGGCTGGTTGAGATGATTTGAGCTAGCCGCTTTTTCTAATGCTTTTGCATTGTTATTCGACTGAACTTGAGAAGCATTATATTTAGTTTGATTCAGTTGCTTATTCAAAGAAGCATTCTCTGTAGACAATTGAGAACTATACGATGTGATCGAATTCATGGATTAGATCTCACACATTTTAACGATTTAACTTTTCAGTAACATTTTTGCGGTGCCACTCATATCTAAAACCACGGATGGTGAAACCGCATTAGGCGAAGAGTTATCCGCCGATTGTTTCGCTACCTTAGAAAAGTTATTGATTACATCACGAACCGAATTTACATTAGTAAGCATATGTTCTGCTTCCTAACATTGTATAAAAAATATCATTTGATGAGTTAAACGCGTAAGAAGAAATATTGGCGGTAGTCATAAAAGCTCCAAAATTAAGTATATTTTCTCAATGTAACACATATATCACTTTCAAAATTCATACTTTGACTGTTGAAGAAAAAATAGTCTCCCGACTATGTTTAGACCATTACCCTTACCTTACGCTGCCCAGCAGGATTAGTAGGTTTGAACTTCGCTTTAAAAGAGTAAAATATAATTGAAACAGTAGGTTAGCATTTAGACTTTTTTAGACAAGAGATTGCCACTAACCCCTGGGATACCGCCACCAATTTCGTAGGTTGCACCCAAGGATTGCTGAGCCACAAAGGATTGTAGAGCTGCACTTCTTTGCATTGCCAACTTGATCAGCTCACCATTGACGCGGTGATCAATCGAGGCTTGATTGAGTTCTGCCATCAAACGCTGGCTGTCTGGTTCTGTCCAGGCAAGAATATCAGCTCTTAATTTTTCAACGCCCCCGGGGTACCCATTAATCGCATTCAGTGCATTAGTTGTTTGAGCAAGGATCGCCTCTAAGGTTTCTACTTCATTGGCTTCCAGAGCTTGGCGCAAGTCCCTTACGGCTTGAGCAACTTGAGTCACGAGACCATCTAAAACCGTAAGAGTCATGGATTGATTTTCAAAAAAGAGAGCAATTCAAGGTCTGAGTTGCTCTGTGGCAATATTATTTGCTGGACTTTGCCCCAATTTGCGCTAAAGAATCATGTAAGATCGCCTGCGAAATCTGCTGATAGTCAATCTCAAAAGTTCCAGAAGCAATTTTTGCTTTGATTTTGTCCAAGAGCACCTTATCCGGCAACGCTGTCGTATCTTTTTTATCCTGCGCCTTCGCTAATTGGGCACTCACTGTCACATCAATACTCGCGGCTGGTGTTGGTATTGCCGTTGCTGGTGTCGTTTGAGGAGCAACGGAAGTGCTTGATGAATTTTGACCAACACCGACCTTACCCAAATCTGAATTCCGCTGTGGAACAATCGGTAAACTGTCGTTAATCTTCATATTTTTCCTCCCTCAACTCCAAAAAAGTTCTTCTTATAGACTATAACGGATAAACCCCATTAAATTGTTAGTGATATTTTCACCTTTTTACGAAATAATTTCATTTTAGTACTCTTTACTGGGTTTTCACCACCACAACCCCTTGTTCTTTCACTCTTCCGCTCATGGTCTGACCATCTAATAACTTCACGGTCACCGCATCCCCGATCATCCCCGCACTCATAGCAATTCCGTCCCCAGTCACCTCAAAAGAGGGTCCTGTGATGACCACAGACACGCGGTCTCCCTGACTTACTACGGATAATTCTTTAATATCGTTTAGGGATAATTTCATCCCCATTTGTATCGGGCGTGTCAAAACCCGCCCATAAGCATCTTTGGTGAATCGCAACACATCATCCGGCAACTCGGCTAAATCTCCCTGAACCGTATTCAGGTCTCCTTTACTTAACTTGATATTGGCTTGTAAATACCGATTGGCCACCACATACTCACCCATGACCCTCACCTTAATCGACAAATTGTAAGTCCACGCTAACTTTTTACACCGCAACTCAAGGTTGGTTCTTCCCCATAGCCGTGTTCCGGGCTGCAGCGAGATTTCGAGCTTTTCAGGGCAGGACTGTAAATTGGGCGCCGGGTCCAAAAACTCCACCTCCGTTTGTAAATTGGCCACCATGGGATGTTTAGCGACATATCTCTTAATAATTTGCTCGAACTCAGGCGTCAATGCGGCTGGGCTGAAGGATGCGCAAACAACCAGGGTCAATAGGCTAATCTTCAAACAGCGCAACCATCTTCCAGAATTCATATTAACTTTCACGTGCGCTCACTGGGTAAATCGATCAAAAAAGACACAATGGAAGACCTGGTCCTGCCCATCGACACCAACCCCGCCCAACCAAGCCTCCTTTGTAATCGATGAGGGAATATCATCAAAGTAATTGATCGTGCGATTGCCAATCATCTCAAAACAATAGATGGTGTAATCGAGCGCGCCACATCGCAATTGGATGCGATGATGGGGACCGTCAATCGCGCCATGAATATCCCACATGGTGGATTCTGCGGCAGCCTCCTCATGGGAGAACTGATGCGCATCCACCAATTGTGCCAGTGGCACGGCGAAAAGACTCTCATTTCTTTTGTAACAATACATTTGCATTCTTAAAAGGCTCGATGGTATGGTGATGCGCGTAATATCCGTCTTCACCTCAATACTACCTGAAATCTGCGCTAAAAAATTACTGGCCAAGTGAAGTTGGTGTTCACTCGGGTGAACTCCCATCAAATCAATGAAGATCACCAGGTGTTGTTGAACGGCGGTAATATTCTTCTGTACGGGTAAGATACTGAGCACCGATAAAAGTCGTTGCACAATATTGGGGTCAGCATAGACCTCTCCAACATCCACCACATCGGCAAGGCCACGCAACGCTGCCACTAAAGAGATTTGAACACTTTGGGTTAAAGCATTTTGCTGCTCCTCTAATAATCGATCTAACTCTTTGATTTGCCATGTATTTCTATTACCAATCATCCCTCTGGCTTGTTGCAAGCGGTTTAAACTCTTTTTGAGATTAAAGTTGAATTCGGTGCTCACAATACTCGTGGGTGGTTCTGGAAATACCCCGCTCTGTGGACTTTCCTGGTCGGTCACTGCCAAAGTTGATGCGGTACTAGATAGGGGGAGGACAACGCTCACCTCTTCTAGCGAATCTGTTTCATCTTCATCATGATGCGTGACAATGGGCTCAACATATTCCTCAAGGTCCGCCAAGGTCATGCCATCATTCAAGGGTCTTACCACCTCCGAAAACCCAACAGGTTCTGGGGTAAGTTCCCGGCTGAAGGGCGCCTCAAGTTCCTGATGTCCATCCGACGCCTCAGCGGGTAAGTGCGATACAACAATCTCCCCTGTGCGCTCAACTTCTGCTGTTCGCTCAAGCGGTGCTGTACTCTCCCCTTCAGCGCTCCGCAAACTCTGCGCCGCCAAACTAAACTGTTCTGTGAGCTTAGTTAACTCAGCCATAGGATCTTCAATCTCTTCCAGGATGAGCTCCTTGTCGAGGTTGCTATCTCGGCTATTTGTTGCGCGTGCCTCCATCAGCGCTTCTGGAGCAGTTGCAGGCACAGGACTCTGCTCAACTTCTGGTTGCATTATCTGCACAATTTGGGTAACTTCTGGCGAAATGACCCAGCCGGGAAGCTCGGGCTTCAAGCCCATGGCTGTGCTCACGCTATTGTCTAGGGTTTCCACGTTTTTTTGCTCTTGGTTGGGGAGCAGCGAAGAGGAGTCATGCCCAGTAGGCTCTTCCACCCTTGCTGTCGATGAGCTGGGGGTACTGAAGGGAAATGCAATAAAGAAAGGCTCTTCAGACGCATTCGTAAGATCAGGTGGGGGAGGCTCTAACTCCGTTGGAGTATTGGGTGGTTGGTGGACTTCTTGGAACATCGAATCGAGTTGATTGATGGTTGCCTCGAGTGAGTCCAACAAATGATTGGGTTCAAACGGGTTGGGGGTCAGTGCAGAAGGGGTTGTACCGAGCGATTCCACTGGAGCCTGCGTCGACTTTTCGGCAACCAGTGCCTGCGGCTCTTCTTGAGGTGCATCGGCGAAAGACCTGGCATCCTCAATTTGCTCAGATTGATCAATCATCTCTTGAACCGAAGGATACGAACTTTTAGCCGATAGAATGAATGGTATTTCGGAACGACTCTGTTGTGTAAAATCCACCCGAGATGGTAATTCGGATTCTGCCTGACTTGCTGGCGGCGCCTGCAATGCTGGCACAACGATGTCGACATACTGTTCAGTAACGGAGGTGGCTTGGATCTGATGTAATTTTTGAAAAAAAAGCAGGGTATTATTGGCCAAATCCATAGGTAATCCATCACTATGATCACCATCTTCATCTCGCAAACCGAGTCGCACCAGGGCTTGAAACTCGGCTAAGAGTGGCAAGCCCAGCTTACCCAGAGCGGGTACTTGAAAAATAGTTGCTAGTTCGTTGGCCGCTAAACTTAAATCAGTAAATGCCAATCCATCGAGTGCATTACTCATATCGTAACAATAAGGAACGATATTTTTTGTTGTTTTAGGTTTTTTTGCCAAGGCAAGCTCAAGTGCCTCCATGGCTCTTTCAAGATCAATCCGAAATAAAGAGGTATTTTCAGACGGCTTGTCAGACATATTTCCCCACCAATTCATTGAGCGTCATGATGGTCTGATTGAGTTCTGTTAAGTCGTTTTGCCACAACTTCACTTCTTTCAGCACAAGACTGACATCTAGGTCAATGAGGTCCATGCCTGCCTGATCACTGGTCTGTCTCTTCGGTAAAGCTTTTTCATTAATTTGGTCAACGAGTGCTTTGATGGCGACAAAAGCTATTTCCGTCTTCTCCACTAACGTATTCATCTCTTCGGTCTCATCAGCCAGTTGACGTGTAGAGTGATTTTCTAAAATAGACATAAATAGTCGGATACCAATTTGCTTCAACGAGATAATCGCAGCATCAATCTCTTCGAGAGGCTCCCGAACATCCAAGTGAACGTATAAGGAAGTACTTGGGCTTGCCATGTTGACGGTTCTTAGATCGTTGACTTTACTCATGAGCTCTTGGGTATAACTCATGATTTTTTCACTAGATTTATAGGACTGAATAAATTTTTTCTCTAAGACTTGAATCTTTTCATTCAATTCAGGCACTAATTCACTTTGCTTAACTTCTCTTGGCATCTGTAAGTAGGGCGTTCTTTTTTCAAGATCATCTTGGATCGACACGCTGACCGGTTGAATGGCGTTTTCCATTTCCACTACAGCGGTTGACGACTTAAATAAGGCTACAGTCACTAGCAATAAGGAGATCGCCTCCAGCAATATAGGCATCCAGCTGAAAAGCGGGGACGACAAGAGCCCCGCATAAGATGTCGAATTCTTTTCAATACGGGCAGCATCAGCGATCTTTTCCGTATTCTTGAGCTGCAAGCGCAAAAACTCAAATTGATCTTTGAGTGAGGCCAGACTCGTTTTAGATTCCTCAGCCCGAACCTGCCAGGTAATTTGGCGAATCTTACCCAGCACTTCAATGACTGCAGGCGGTTGTCCTGAAACCGTATCTTCCAAAGCACTAATTTGTTCTAGGGTCTGGCTCAGTGCTTGAATCACACCGGCACTCGCTGAAAGATCAAGAATGTTTTTTTGCCAAGCTAAATTCGCTTTTTGAAACTCATCAAAACTGATCGCAAGCGTGCGCAGCGGTGACTCTACGGGAATCCTCTTAATATCCAGCAAGGCATTCGGTGCCGTCATAATCGCAGCCGTACTTGCCTGTGCTACCGCATTCGCGATGGGCTTGTCCAAGTTGGACAGCGTCGTCAACGATGTCTGTATTCTCCTTGCGAGCAACAGAAGATCTTCTTGATTTTTTAGTGGCATCGGGCTGGCTACTAATGGTTGCTCTACTTCTTGAGAGGTACTTTCTAAGGCCTCATCAAGCTGCGCTTTCCATTTATTCATATTGGGGAAAACCTGATTGGAATAACTCTTCGGGGTCGCTAGTTCATTGGATACGAGGGTCAACACGTTCGCGATCTTTTGATAATCTACCCCTGCGCTATTTTGAGTTTTTACACTTTGATCCCCGGGCGCTTTAGGGTCAAGAGCCAGCTTGGTTTTGACAATAGAAGACGGATCCGGATTTTCTGAAGCGGTCTTCAATGCTTCACTGTCAGCGAGGATTTTTTTAAGGAGATTGAATTGCTCTTGGAAGATCAGCACATCTTTGCTAATTATCGCCGCCTTACCTGACCATGGCGTCTGACGCAAATTCTCTAGCACGTCTTTCGTTTGTGCGTTAAATGTGCCCGATTTTCCCTCTAAGATGTCCATTTGTTCAACACCCAAGGCCAGTGATTGTTGCAGATTCGCCAAGGACTCCTTATCCAAGACATTTTTTTGAACCGCATCAATGTTTTTGGCGTAAGCCTGCATCGCTTCTGCCATTTTGCGCAGAATCGAATCTTTCTGAATCCTCTGTAAATCCAAAAATGAATTCGTCGCAGTAAATGAATTCGACGAGGGTGTCAAAGAACCAAGGTTTTGCAAACTGCTACTCGTATCGGAGATTTTCTTGAGCGCTTGATTAATGACCATAGCAAGCATCAAGACATCCGTTTGATTCTTGATGCTACGAATCTCTTTCACACTATCTAAATTATAAGACTTTAATGTCTCGCTCAAACCTGCACTCGATTGATCTAGTGACTTAAAAAGGGCCGCATTCAGCGGTCGCTTGCCGGATAAGGTGCCTTGTAAACTACTCACGATGACCACAACTTTAGCTGCATCAGCCCCCTTTTGATCTGGCAGTGCTTTGAGCTCCGCTTTTTCTTGTGGTGAACTAGTCGGTTTTTTTTCTTCCATCTGCGCCGCTGGTGAGGCGATCTTTTTTCCTGTGGTTAGAAAAACGTGGAGGACGAAAGCCAATAAACCAATTACTAGGGCCCCAATCAATAATTGCTTGATCGACAACTTCATAAATGCTCCTCTACGTTGAGTCCATGATGCGAATCGAATCCATTGCTTCATCACGCTTGCTCTTGCAATTTTAAGCATTGATAAGAAATTCCAGCGTAGTCAAGCGTATTGACTTCGTTGGTAGGGTCGTCTTGTTTACATTCAAAAGGGGGGGTTACACGATGCACCCGAAACCCAAAGCCTTTTTGAGCACTCGGATGATCTGTGGATACTTTTTTCAACACAATCACCCAAGATGCTTCCTTGTCTTGGCTGGTTGGCTTCTGGACTTCCCCAAGAGAATTCCCTTGAATACGGAACAATTTTTCAGCCTGTCTTAGGTAGTAGGGTTGCCCTTCAAAAACAATTAATTCATCCACATTTAATACTGCGGAGGGGGAGGCGTGCCGTGCATGATGAAACACCTGAAACACCAACTTCGCTGGAAGGACATAATGCTCATTGGCCAATTCAAAACCAATATAAAAAGAGTCTTGAAGTGCCATGGTTCAATTATTTTTTAGAAAAGAAGACAAAATACATCACCGCACAAATTGAAACTATCGCTGCAGCGGCTAGCGCCGTCAGAGCATCACCTAAAGAGCTTAAGGTGGCCATAATATGGCTCTCTTTCTCTCTTCGCTGATTATAAAACCGATCAATAATCTCCATGAATTTTTGGTGTTGCCAATCTAAAAATGCAGGAGTCTTTAATTTAGCAATAGGATAATTAGATGGTGTACTCGTCGTGGTTAAAATCTGACTCTCATTGCTAATTTTTTGGGTCATTCTCATGAGGTTATTCGCAAAGAGCTTTTGTCGGTCTAAGGGAATGGTACTGAGAAAGCTCTCTTTATATTCCGTAGATAATTTCTTCACATCTTCCTGAGTAACGTACCCTATGCCATTAGGCAAGACAAAGCTAATGCCGACATTATTCGAGCTTAAAGGAAGATTAGTATTCGATATGAGTTTAATCGAGCTGACTTTACCTTTCCGGTCAATATCTAAAGAAAGTTCCATGCTAGGCTTATCGGTAGTTGCTAAATAATACCCATAAACAGATTCAATGGGCGCCCCATTGATTTTCAATATCATGTCACCAATCTGCACGCCAGCATCTTCCGCTGCGGAAGATCGTTGAATATTTGAAATCACAGGCCGAATGGACATGAGCGTCTTTTGCGATTTTCTATTCTCGAACTTTGCTAAAAACTCGAAGGCTTTATCAATTGCCATGTCTTTCTCTACTTCAAAAGTTTTTTTCGAATCAGCATTGGCTGCCTCTTCTTTGTCACTCAGAACTTGCTCGTTAGATGCAAGGTTTGTCCCCTTTTCATCTAAATTGACACTCGGCAAATAATCCTCCAACTTCGGCGCAATGAGTTCTACCTTGTTATATTCTGCTACAGCATTGACTAAACGAAAACTTGAGGACAATAAAAATAACAGAGCGATCATCAGGAAAAAGCCTGCCAGTAGCATCAATTTAAAAGAAATAGATGTTTTTAACCTACTCATCCAATCTAAGGGTTGGGATGTTGGCTCGACGTCATTGGTGACTGAAGACTCTATTTTTGCTGAAACTTTTTTCAGGATTTCTTCGATTTTACTCATTCCAGGTACACTAAGCGCCATATTTTTCCTTTAACTTCGCACTACAGCTAGTTGATCACCCACTAGGATTTCTTTTTAAAAGAGGATTGAAATTTAAATTTACTTTTTAATTGCTCTACTTCATGGTGACCGGCTATTAAACTCAATTCAGATTGGCGACGGTCCATTAATAAACGACATGCAATCATGTCGTCAATCCATTCGCCGTTACTCATTTCCATCACAGCGTTTTCAGTAGCAACTCGACCCAAACTCTGATCCGGCTTTACACGCGCTACCATCAGCTTTGCATGATTTGAATCCAATAAGGAGAGCTCCACAAAATGAATCCTAGCATAATGGTGGAGAATTGCCTCTAAGCGATAAACATGCCGTAGTAATACAAAGGTAATCGACAGACCATTTTTACCAATAATAGGAACCACCTCTAAATCCGAAATACCTACTTTGCGATGCCATTCCATATCGACTTGTTGGGCCTCTTGATTCTTTTTTGGAAAAGCTTTCATCTCCGAATAGATCTGAAATAAAGTTTGAGGAAATTTTTTCTCCAAGGCGATATTTTTTAAGGCCTGAACGGCCAGGGTGACACTTTCCCTCTCTTGATCCAAGTCTTTCTTCAGGTTGTCAATATCCTCTTGCAAAAGACCCTCTAATTTTTCAGCTTTATTCAGCGTATGACTTAAAACAGGATCTTTGCGCACAAACTCCTGTTCAGGATTAATGGTTTTCTGAGGCTTTTTCCATCTAGGGATACGGAAAGTCTGCCAAACAAGCGCTGCAAAAAAAAAGGCGAGCAAAATACAGCATCCGACGAGGATCATTTGACCGAAAGTTAAACTCGCCAATTGTGACAAAAGATGACTCATATTAATTTCATTTTAATGATTGATTTTAATATGAAATTCTCCTTTTTAGATGGAATTTTGGCATTTCAGCCCATTTTGTGGCATGCAGTAGGTACATTACCAAATCCAATAATTAAAACCCACTGCAAGAGAGCCATCATTTTTAAGCGAACTTAATGGGTCGCCAGCAAAACCTTAGGAATACTGCCCCTTCCACCATGCCAAATCTAGATACCACTTTTTCATATTCGACATGGCTCTAGCTTTAACGATGGTGTCGACCATATTTTCAAAATCTTTGATTGTTTGCGGTTTTGGTTGATATAAATTACAACCAACTCGCACCCTAGCAATATCATTACCCGAATAAAAGTGCATAATTTGTAAATCAAATGTGGGGGAGCTAGACGATAATCTTTCAAAATAACAGGTATGCCAGTAATTACCAACGCTAACGTCCGTTGCTCCTGCGCGCATGTCCAATTGCAGACCGTTTCTACTCACGTCCACAACATTCGTTAACAACTCCTGCCCAGCCCCTAGGCCAACAATCAGCTTAAATGACTCGTCTACCGGAGGGGCGGCACGAAAACCATCTCGCCGTTGTATAGCAATTAAATCGGTCGGCACGGGAAAACAGATAATCCCGTTGGCATCGATTTTGATATCTTTAGCCGTAAATTGGAATTTCCCATTCTCCGAACATAGCACGATAATTTTGTGGGTATCAATCATTTGTGCCAGCGTGTTTAACGGAATTTGCTCAGGCTTGAGGAATATCCCTAAATTAGGGTCTATATGCATTGCTAGTGCAGTTGCTGGAGTTAACCAGTTTTCCAGACCAAAAATTGCCACCGCTGGATGTTTTTGAAATTCCCGATCTAAAATTCTAAAAACATACTTTGGCTCCACCAAAGAGCCCTGGGGGATTTTTTTTGAAATCTCAGGCATGTAAATTTGTAGATTCATTTTCCTCGACAAACCCTATTAAAAATTAATTTCATTTCCTCTGAAGACTCCACCGGTATTTCTTTGGGATTAAAACCGCTATTTGTTTGCAAAATCGGCTTACTTAATGCGTCTTGTTCCGAATAATTAAAACTTGCCAAAGTATAGTATGTCTCGCCAAGACAATCAAAAACAAAATTAGAACGCTTTGATTGAACACGAAGAGGCTTTTCAGAACTCTTAGATTTAAAGTTCTTTAACACCCAGACTTTCTTCCACTCCGGGGGTAGATTGATAATCGAAGAATTATAAATGTAAGAGGTGTAATCCTGATTCTCCCATACCTTGATTTTGTCATTTTCAAATTCCAATCCCCAAGATCGGCCGGCTAACAGTAAAAATAAGCTTAAGATGAGTCTATATAGCATTTTCATGCTATAAATTATATAATGAAATCATACCTCGTATAAAGCGGTACGGATTAATAGTTGTATTAAATTTTTGAACTTGAAGAAGGGCTAAGAATGGATCCTGATCAAATTGCACGGCGTGACAGATACCTAAAAATTGCCCAGTCGCTGCAATCGGCAAGTCATTTTTACCAAAAAGCCGTTGATACCATTGATCATGATGGTCAAGACCCCGCTTACTATCATTTTGTTCAAGAAGCCAATCAACTAGTAGATTCTTGTTTTCCTGAGAAGTTCCAGGTCAACAAACTCCCGCCGATTGGCGAAAATGTTCGAAAAGGCTTTGAGTGGGCCGGTTTTCTGAAAATACTGATTCCACTCGTACTAATCCTTGGGGTGCTACTTTTTATGGTTTTTTCAGGGACAACGGGAGATATGACCAGTTCGTGGAATGCTCGGGACGTTATCAAAAACTCCCAATACCCCAAACAGCCTGAGATAATAAATCCCTCAGTTACCCCACCCTCAAAATAAACCTATAACTAACGAACGCTTATGAGTGATTATTCGATTGTCGATTTAAGAATTAATGGTCAACGATTCTATGCTGTAGAAAAAGAAAACAAAATTAGTTTTTATACTACGAACATCGCTGCCGCCAGGTATTGGATTAGAGCGGAAGAAAATGACCCTACTTTGATCAAACCCTTTCAGAATACAGGCGTGGCTACAGACCTAACAAGCCCTGATCCGGAAAACCCCACTCCTATCGAAGCAGGAGAAATGGTAGAAACCCCCACTGATAAACCCATCAGCGAAGATGGGGAAAATTCCCCCTCAGAGCCGGCTCAAGATGCTGGTGATAATGCCGCTGATGCTACGAAAAAGCCCTCTCGAATTAGCTAACAGCATCGAAACACAAGGTAGGGTTTTGGACTTGGTAACAACTCAGGACTCTTACTAAGAGGATGGTAACGTAACTTACTTTGCGATCAGTTAAGATTTTGCCGACTTAAAATAGGAGGATGGAAATACATACTCTCTTCCAGAAAACTCCCACAACCAAATATTGTCATTATATTTTTGATAACAGCTTCTTGTAGCGACTCCAATGGCATTATATGAATAAGAAAGCAACCAGCCATTGGCTATTTTTCCATCGGCCGTTTTACAGGCCTCAGACGTAATCACATAAACCTGCCCCATGGCAGTCATTTGCCCCAACACTTCTGAACGAGCAGCCTGGCTAACAAGAATCAATATGATAGAAAAAATGATTTTTATGGGGTTTATGCTTTGGATCATATCTATATAACGGATATATTAGCGGTATTATTTAATGATTGTTTCCCCCAAATTCCCCACATGAAAAAAATACTCCTATTTGCTTGCATGTTAATTACACTATACGTTGTTATCAATTTAACCGTATGTAATGGTATGCGTTATCACGACTATGCTGCGGGGATCGATAGAAGTTTTGATTGCCCCTGGAGACGTTGATGGAAGCGAACGTAGCTTAATCGATATACAGTTTATTTAGGAGCCCCAATGTTTATGTCGTTGTACTTAATTTCATGCGCAATGGCATTCATATTGATGTACTTTTTTTCATATAATATTTCAAAAAAAGATCATGACTTAGATACCCAATCGGCTACATTTTTGAATCTGATATTCTCTATAGTGGTATGTTTTTTTTGGTATTTTGTGATGGTTTACTTTTTTTATACAATTACATTAAAGCACGAGAAACAACCTCGCCGTCGCTCTGAAGCCTAAACCTTTTTTGCTACCGTTAACCTGACGCCCTATTGAAATGAGTTGGCGACTTACTGAGGAAAACTATCAAAATCTAGACTCTCCACCTTTTTAAGCTCGGCGCGAATTTTTCTCTCTTTAGCGGCAATCTGTTTCGTGCATAGAACAGGCATCGAAAATGTTACGGCTACTACTGTTAAAAAAAGAAAATAAACATCTAAAAGCATAACTAAAGGCCTTGAAAAAAATAATAAATATCATTATCCATCATAATAATGAAAATTTCATGACTGAGGAGTCTTTTAGTGGCATTTTTTCTTACAGCTGTTTTTTTATGAATAAAAGCTGCAATTTCAAGGTGTTAATTATTTTACTGAAGTATATTTCATGGCTAAATACCTTGAATAGTAACTCGAAATATAAAATTGCCAAATCCACTCAAGGGTGTTAGAGTTATCTTTACAGTTCTAAAAAAAGCGTTTGAGCGCAGGCTGTATAAGATTTTATATTTTTACTAGATCTTAAAAAATTGCTTCTTTTTGATGAAAATACTTAGGAGTGACCATGGCATTTTTAAAAAAACCGGTGCTTAGCAAATCCAATTCCCATTTTGAAACAATTATTGGAAGCTCATCCCGAATTGATGGCAACCTAAGTATATCTGAGAATATTCGAATTGACGGCATTATCAATGGCAATATTTTACAAATTGAAGGTAAGCAAATTACAGTGGCCGTTGCAAATGGCGCAAGTATTCTTGGTGATATTCGAGCAGATAACATTATTCTGTCTGGCAAAGTAGTGGGTAATCTGTTTACCCAAAACATGGTTGAGGTATTGAGTACAGCGGAAATCAACGGCGACATTAACTACGTCAATATCAGCATGGAGGCTGGTGCAAATATCAAAGGCCAATTAAATAAGATTAACGATAGTACCGGGGTAGAAGCTGCAACCCATTTAGTCATTGACCAAGTCAAACAAAAATCAAGTCAGGCCTAAAAATACCCTATGCAAATCATATTTATTGATGGGCCTGTCCGTCAAATCCGAACACTTCACGTAGGTTATCGCTCATTGTTCTTGATTATTTGTTTAATTTTCATTTTAATATGGGGGGGATTATTTTTTGCACATATATACGAAAATAACCGCCAAGCCGAGCTCGCTAATATCGACTTTAATGCCGATAATCTTCCAGACAAAGAACATTATCTGAATTATGTAAAAAAAATTCAGGCACAATTCGCCGAAAATAAAAAGAAGTTAAAAGCGCTTGAAGACATCAATAAAAAGCTACTTCAACTCAATGTGCCTCAGTACGTTCTCGATACCAATCCAACAATGAAAAATAAAGTCTTGCATGAAAGGATGGCGACAGATGCGTCAGGGGGGCCTTTTATTCCACCCACGATAGGTTCTTTAGCAGACTTGAAAAATATTTTTGAGCGTTATTCGGCCGTTCTAGAAAGCTCTAATCAACATCTAAATGAAAAACTCCATAGTTGGTCGGATGAAATGAATTGGATTGAACGTCAACCGATTGCCTACCCGATCAAGGAAAGTGGTCATTTATCGAGTGGTTACGGAATGCGCATGGATCCCTTTAATAATGCTCCCTCATTACATACCGGATTAGATTTTGCGGCGCCAATAGGAACCATCATATATGCTACAGCTGGAGGGATAGTGGTGCAAGCGGGATGGAACGGATTTTATGGGCTATCTGTTGAAGTGGCTCATGGGAATGGACTAAAAACACGTTATGCACATACCAGCAAAATCTTGGTAACTCCAGGAGCTCGTGTCCTGCAAAATCAACCTATTGCCCAAGTTGGCACTACAGGCAGATCAACCGGTCCTCATTTACATTATGAAATTCTGCAAGGTAATCAATTCACGAATCCTCTGGTGATGCTTCCTGGAATGCAAAGCAGTCATTGATTTAACTACTGCGATTCATTTGAAAATCTTTAAAAAGAATCCCTTTAACGGGAAAAATGGAATCGTTCATCTTCTTCATCAATTCAATTGTTTGATCATTTAAATGGGTATTCGTCCCCAAATCAGGCGGTAAAACCCCTGCTTTTTGCAGCCGAATGAGATTTTCAGCATCATTGAACTCGTCTTTATGATAAGTGAGGTAAGCTTGGGTAAGCTCAGGCTCAAAAATAGCATTAAGGACCAGTGAGACCTCTTTTGCCACTGTTTCCCTATTGGATATATCTGCCAATTCTTTTGGCTCCCTGAGAGATAGAGTTTTCGTTACGCGGTCTCGAATCAAAAATTTCTCTGTCTCAATTCTACTATTTAGGGAGGTATTTTTGAGCTTGATATTGATGACGACTGAAAGAAATTGCTCACCCCCTTTTCCATTCTGGTTGGGTAAGTTGATAAAAATGGGATCTAACTCGACAAACTCATAAGATTCGGGCTCTTTCCCAATGAACTCTTGGAGTTCTTTATTCACCTTATCGGCTACCAATTCAGTTGAGGGTACTTCTTTTTTTGAACAACCAGATTGTAGCAAGCCTACCAAAAGGATGCCTAGGCATAGGGGTTTAATATTTTTCATTGATCAGAAAAGATAGCAATTGGGTTCCAGGAAAGCTAATATCAAAGTATATCTTATATGTTACCCGTCAATTCTACCCCTACATTCTGGGATTTCAGCCGATAAATGCAAGTCCCCAGCTCTTATTTTCTACAATTATTAAGATACTGCCATACATAGTAGGCTTGTTTCCTAAAATTCATTTTTAATATATATTAGGTGTATAAACTAACTTTTATAGAATTTAACTGAAATTTGATGAACATCAATCATGCGCTAAGTTATTCCTTGGGTTATCCAAAAAGTAGTGCCCCTTTAGTGACTGATTCAGTCAACCAAGCTAAAGATACAGTCCTACCCAAGGATTCAGTTGAGTCATCGGAAAACCCACCACAATCACCTGCAGCTATTCTTCACATTTCACCAACAAGTATTTTGATTTCCTCAGGAGGTAATCTGTATCACTCGAACGCCTCTTGGAATAAAGTTCCTTAATCTGTTGTGATGTAATTAAAAGTATTCAATATCCTAAGAGTGATTGTGTCTTTTTTTAGCTTTTGTCAATCAGCACTTCGTAAAATACGTTCCCTATTTAAGCGTTCAATTTACAGCATCTATAATTTAAAAGAGCGCGTCCTATTCGATATGGTTCATGGCGTCCAAACCAGTGAGCGCGTTGAACTCAAGGACTTTCTCAACGCAACTTCACTCGATCATGGTAAAGCCTACTATGCTTCTTGGTCAAGTGAAGTAAAAAACGCACATCAAGTATTGCGGAATTTGCTCCAACATCGCTTTATTGACCATCTATTTATTGATGTAGGCTGTGGCAAAGGAAAGGTTTGTCTTCTATGGACAATGTTGAATAAAAAAAGCCAGGTTCAACAACCTGTGATGGGATTAGACTATTATTTGCCATTCATTGATACGGCCAAAAGAAACCATCAAAAATTATTTAAAAATGAGGGTAATTTCGTACATTGTAATGCGAAAGATTTTCATTTTTTGGCTTTAAAAAAACCTTTAATTATTTATTTATTTAACCCATTTGAAGAACCCATGTTGAATGAACTCTTAAATAAAATCGGCAAAATTCCTGTGTATATTGTGTATAACATACCCATGCATTGGGGAATTTTTCAGGATCATGGGTACCGCCGTGTCTATAGTAAAACCGGCTCAAACCAAAATCAAATCACACTGATTTTTACAAATTCTTCTATAAAATAAGCTTGCGATGTAGGCTATATCTTGCAAATGAGCTATGGCAACTGAATTATGCATCGATCTCTCAGGCTTGGCTCTATTCCTCTGCAGACATGGCGTTCAGCAAAGCATGAGTAAAGTTCTAGTGCAAATATAGAGTACAATAAGCTACCTAAGGATATCAGAAACTGCATGGAATGCCACGGTCTATGAATTTAGCCATTCCACCAATCTAAATCCAAATACCACTTCTTTAAATTTGCCATGAGCCTTGCACGCGAAATAGTATCGACGATATTCTCAAACTCTTTTAATGTTTGGGTAGTTGGTTCATATAACTTGCAACCGACTCGTAATCGGGCAACATCATTACCCTGACAAGAATGTTGAATCTGTAAATTAAAATTTGCAGAAGACGATGATTGCCTCTCAAAGTAACAAGTATGCCAATAACCCCCAACTGAGACTTCCGTGACGCCGGCACGCATATCGAGTTGAAGTCCATTTCTACTAACGTTAACAACATTGGTTAATAACTCTTGCGCTGCACCCAGTCCTACAATTAATTTAAAAGACTCATCTGGTGGAGGGCTAACACGGAATCCATCTCGCCGTTGAACCATATAAAGATCTGTCGGAAGGCTACAAATAATAAGGCCTCCTTTATCAATCTTTATATTTTTTACGGTAAATTGATACTTAGCATTTTCAGTACATATGACCATGATTTTTTGGGTATCAATCATCTGCGCCAACTCTTTCAGCGGAATTTTCTCGGGTTTGAAAACTAAAACCGCCTGATCAGCATGAAGAGCGGTAGCTACATAAGGTGTTAACCAATTTTCTAGCCCATAAATGCCAACAATGGGGTTTCTTTCAAACTCTCGCCCTAAAACTCTATTTACATGTCGAGGTTGTATAGCATAGTCGCGTTGGATTATTTTCGATGAAACAGGCGGGAAAATTTGTGGCATCATTCTTTAAAAGCTAATCGATGCTTAAATTTCAGTCAATCGTGTTATACCCTACTGTGAGTAATATTAACGCAAAACCACCCCGAAGAGTGGTTTGAATATCTAAAGTCCATTTGATACAACTAAGTGGATTAGCCCACCATAGAAAGGATATTCTGTCGACGACGATTTTTGGTAATACTGATGCGATTTTCGATAATCAATTCACGGCGCTCTTGAATCTCTTGAGCATTAGCTTCAATCTTTGCTCTGTTGAGCATGACCCGCTCAGCAACAGTACGGATCAATACTGCTTCTTTATTTACCAATTTCTCTAGTGCGTCTAGCCTCTTCGCATTGGAAGTAATTCTGGTAGTATTAGTCTTTGGCGTGGCTTTCGCAACAGTAATTCCTCCTTCAATAATTTCCGTATTCATCGAAGTATTCTTTCTATTAAATTCGACAAGCTCAGCATTCTTTGCCATGATTTTCATATTGGCATCAATTAATAAAGCATTGGCTTTTGACAATAAATCACTGACCTCCAATGCGCTGATATCAAGCTTCGCCTGAACCTCCATAAATTCGATCGCTGCTTGATTCATCAGCGAGGACTTGAAATTCGCTTGAACATCTCCTTCAGTTTTCAGCTCTGCCAGAACCGTCATACGATTCTTCAAAATCATCGCACGATTGGCATTAATGAGCTGCCGATTACCAACATACGTCGCAGCATAGTTTTTTAATATTGCCTCACGATTTTCTTCAATCATGGCGCAAATATTTAATGTCTGAAAATTGTTATCTTGAAGTGTTGTATCTAGTTCGAAAATTCTTCTTCGATTTTTAGAAATATTCACCTGATTAACTTCTACTTGGTCTATTTTCTGCGTCATCATACGACTCCCAATTTTTTGATTATCAATTCATACTCAAATCGATTAAACACCCACACTAAATCCTATTGGTTTCAATATATTCTACTCAATTTAATTTAGCAACTCGTTTCTAGATCTTTAAGCTAGGTAATACCCTAAGACGAAAGTCTTAGCGGGTAAAAGGCAAAGGCTCTTTGGCATATTCCTGATGTGCTTTGGGTACGTGAAGAATCATTTTTGACAGCGCTTTATCTAAGACTAATAATTCTTTTTCACTTGATTTAGATAGGATAAATGGCATCAGTCCTTTATGAGGCTCCGGTGATTTCTTTAACAATTTCACTCCTGCAGGCGTTAAATTCACCATTAGACTTCTTTTATCTCGAATATAGGGTTCTTTAGTTAAATAACCTCCTTGTGTCAATTGATCAGCAAGAGTACTAACGGTCGATTGATTCATCGCCATCTTTTTTGCTATTTGATTAATCGTCATATCTGGTTGTTCACTTACTTCTTGTAATACCCACAATTGAGCCCCACTGACGCCTGTTTTTTTCTTTATCCGATCAGAATGATTCTGAGCTTCCTGTACTAAGATACGGAATTTTTGGAGAACCGCTAAATCCAGACTATTTTTCATGTTTAGCGCTTATGTGGGAGAGGTTTTTGGATACCATATCAATAATAGTTAATTAAAGCCTTAAAATAGTACTTGATCAAATCATTATTACCTCTATCTTCATTCGCCAGTTGATCTGTCTCGCTTTTAATACTTTTACTTTGAAGGGTTTGTGTGATTTTAAGTTCAATATTCATTGGCATGATTGTCGGCATCTGTGCTCTTGGGTTTTTCAAGGTGGTAGGATGGATAACATCCTGGTGGATGCCAAACCTACCGACTGAGTTAAGCTTTCATCTCGATATCTATAGTTACAAGATTGGTATTGCCCTTTTTATTGCGGCAATCATTGCTGGCCAAATCTTAAAAAGATTAGAGGAAAACAGGCCAAATGGCCCCCCAGATATTATTCTGGCCGCAAACCAAGGAAACAACCCTAACTTAAAAGATGGTTTTTTAACAGTCTTATTAACTTTGGTCAGTTTAAGTGGCGGTGCTTCTGTTGGGATTTTTGGACCCTTAGTCCACTTTGGTGGCTGTATCAGTGCATGGTTAAGTCATCAATTTAAGCATTTGAATAAAAGTCTCATTGTCAGTATTGGTGCAGGGTCAGCTGTTTCAGCTATTTTCTCTATTCCGATCGGGGCAGCCATTTTCTCTCAAGAAGCTATCTTAAGAAGATTTTCTAAAGAGGGCATTTTCCCTATTTTAATCGGTACTTTTTCATCCTATGCTCTGTCTTATCTGATATTGGATAATCATCGTTTTTTCCCAATAGACACCCTATTTGATTTTTCAATACAAAACATAGGTCTTTGTATTTTATTGGGCGTTCTTTGTGGCGTCATTATTTCACTCTATATGTATCTCATTCCAGAAATGGGCAAAATAGCAAAAGTCCTCAAAATTACTCCTGAATTGAGGCCGCTTATTCCAGCGCTTATTTTGTTTATCCTCTCCCCAATGCTTCCGCATTTATTAGGGACAGGTATGAGTACCATTTCTTTAGCACTAGCCGGAAAACTCTCCTTAGGACTATTAATTGTTCTATGTCTTTTTAAAATCATTATGACGCCACTCTGTTTAGGTTTTGGATTTTTTGGGGGAGTTTTTGGTCCGGCGCTATTCATTGGTTCAATGTTAGGTGGCGCAATGGATGTCATTATTGGTAATGGTGGCGCCTTGTTTTTAGGCGTTGGTGCTGCAACCATGATTGCGTCAACCATTGGGGCGCCTTTTGCCTGTGTCGTTATTATTTTTGAACTGACCGGAAATTACAACATCGCCCTACTTTCTATTGTCAGTATCACCGTCGCCTATCCTATATCACATCGACAAATTGGTAAATCCGTATTTGATTACCAACTGAAGAAAAGAGGTATTGAATTAACCTAATTGAATGCAATCAACGTAATCTGGATCATTTTTCTTATTCCATAATTACTGATAGGATAAATACTCTGAATAATATTCAGGTGAATATATTTAAGTCTTCACTAAAAGAACAGCCATTATTATGCCAATAAAAAATATACCCCAAATATCAGAGGTGACTTCCTCCCTAAAAAGAGTTAAGACAATCAGAAGACTAACAATAAAGATAAGCATAAAAAATGTGAGTTGCAGGAAAGCGGCTGAACTGATGTTAATTTAGTACCACGATTAAAGAGAGTATTCATATCTTATCATTGGATCATGATGGGTTGATTGTGGATGATTTTCGGTACTTGAGTTTGTGGTGCTGGTGGTCGATAACCCAAGGCACTGTGAGGCCGAACATGGTTG
>CANJBQ010000022.1 GCA_947472645.1 Burkholderiaceae bacterium | reverse complement strand
TCAAATAGGCCCAGCTGTTCCCCAAGCCTCTCTGCGCCCTCTTTTGTCGCAAATACATCTTGGTTTGGCATCTCGAGCTCAACGCCAAGACTTCTCGCGAGCTTTGCCATTCGCTGTTCCATTCTAAGTAGCTGCATTCGGAAAGCTGCTGTGATGTTAATGTGCGTAGCAGTGGCTCTAAGACGGTTAGCATTTCCGTGCAATACATACGCTAATTCCGCAAGTTCAACATCCATAGTTAAGTAATTTCGCTTTTTACTACGTCTTTTTGCCATATTTTCTCCATATTTATTAAGTGTTTTTTGTTGCTGAGTTGTGTAGCTGGATTTAATGAAGGGATAGCTAATGCACCTTTAAGAACATGCTTAGCTGTGCGGGGGATAAAAATGTGCTGCATTGTTAACAATCGGAGCTGGACATCAAAAAACCTAGTCCAAGCCCGACTTAATCCTTCGCATCCGCGTATCGCCCTAACCGAAATCCATAAGCGTCAGCCTTGTTCCCGTGCTAGCAGCCCGAGTTAGGGCTGAGCGAAGAAGGTACCCGCCATGGGCTTTAATCTGATCGGTAGCCTGCGCCATTACCTGCATCATGTGTGCGCCGTAATGGGTAGTTAAAAACGCTCTAGAGTCGTTCTTCTGGTACTCAAGAAGCAAGCCACAGACTCGTTCCCCTTTAACCATTTTCTGCTCAAGTACCGGGCGCCACATCGGACAGATTGCAGCACTACATTTTTGATAGCGGGGGCAATTAATTGGGATCATTTTGCGTCCTTTGGGTCAAACAAGGCAATCAGCCACTCTGGTATGGGCTCATAGTCAGTTTCCGCAAGCGTCATCATCATGCGGTATGCCTGCTTTTGACTGAGCTTGGCGACTGGGCGGCTGAGCTTGACCTTAATGAAGCGATAGTCGTCTGGGTGAAGCTCTTGTTTTTGCTGTTCCCAAATTTGACGCAGCTCAGTTGTCTGGTTAGGTGTTAACGAAAGGATCGGATTATTTTGATCGTTCATTGTTTTCTTTCAATAAGTAGTGTTATTTCCACTCTTTCGCACTATTTCTAGCTGTTTCCGAAAGAGCGAAAAGAGATAAGGAATGGGTGTGCTTTGCACCCCATTCTTTCGAGGTTGTTTCTTCCATTTCCATTTCTT
The DNA here is from genome assembly GCA_947472645.1 of Burkholderiaceae bacterium. Taxonomy (GTDB): domain Bacteria; phylum Pseudomonadota; class Gammaproteobacteria; order Burkholderiales; family Burkholderiaceae; genus Polynucleobacter. Next base: position 47,005 of record CANJBQ010000022.1, on the reverse strand, counting down.
AGTGGAAAAAACTACTCGTAGACCTTAAAATCCGGCCCGGGCTTGATTCGATAGACCTCTTTGGTATTTGCGGATACATTGGCGCCATCTGCCCTTGCATCTTTTGTACTCACAATTTCCAAACACTGGTCAGCGACTAACTTAGCTAGGACGCCGCCAAGTCGCTGATATGCATTACCAGTACTCATTCCAGTTAAGGCGCTAATTAATGTTTTGGGAAGGTAGACATTTCCAGACTGGCGTATCGCATTAAGAACGATAGTCTCATCGCGTGTTAACTGAGCCTGCTGTGAGGATGCCTTACGATTTTGCTCTGATGATTTTTCAATTGACCCAATTCGGTAGGACTCAGGCAAGATTTGTCCTAATCGGTTTTTAACAAGGAGGTCATATTTTTGAGTTGTAAATGAAATCTCATTGAAATCAACCTCATATCGCTTTTTACCCAGAATTAAAAAGCGCTTACCCTCCTCACCTCTTTCACCAGCAATCACAAATCCAGTACCATTTGCATCAGCACCGAATGCGGAGGCGCCCCTAGCACTCATATCGCTTACATCAGCCCGATTCATGGCCTTACTGATATGGGCAATTAGCCACAGACTCGCTCCAGTATCCGAACATGCTGATTTGATTTTGGATAGGAACTTTGAGACTTCTGAGTTATTGTTCTCGTCATCCAAGTCTAGCGTGGCAGCAACCGTGTCAGCAACAATGAGCACAGGAATCAAAACGTCATTGCCATTAACGTCTTTCATATACATCTTGTTCTCATCGGAAAACTTACGAATAAGCTGAGCGATCTCATCCTTATTCATGCGATGCGTTTCCCGAATCTTGAACCACTGGTTCATTTCCGTGGCGCTCATATTGACGCCACAATGCTTCCTCAAGCCTGACAGAATCCGAACAGCCTGCTTTCTATCCTCAGTCAAATACAACACTGGGCGACGCAAGTTTGGCTTTAATGGATGATCAATAATGCAGATATGTGCTGCTAAAGCAGCTAATGGAAGCAATAAAGTTGTCTTGCCTATTCCACTTTGTCCAGATAGCACAAAAATTCCCTCGGCAATAAACCCGTCAATCACATACTCTGTTGCAGTGGTCTCTTCTAAATCGTATTCAGCATCAGTGAATACATTCTGATCCGCTGGTGGACTTTGTTTTGCCCAATGGCGTAAGGTCCTGTGTGTTACTGAACGACCAGTAGTAGGGGATTTTTTAAAGGAATGCCACTGGTATTGCAGTTCGGATTCACTTGCTGGTGAGCCATAAATATCGGGATACTCATATCCTTGCAGCGAATAATCACGCCAAGCATCCAGACCATCCAATTCACCACGTGTCTGGTGATGGCAAATCATCCCAATTCTGATCCAAGTATCCCTACCCGAATCAGGAGGACGCACAGACATCACCAAGTCATGCAGCTCTTCAGGCGACATATTTGGATCGCGCTCAATTTCAGCGGCAAACGCATCGTACTCCTGCCTCCAAATACGCTGATAGCGCGACAGATGGCTTACATCTAAGCTAGAGCCATCAAGGGCCTTATTAAATTGAGTATCAACATCTCCTGTTAAGGCAATAAATCCATTACTTGCAAATAGTTCTACGCCCAACTCATGATTTTTAAAGTCTTGCAGTGGCTCATCAGCCAATGCAAAGATATGCTTACCAGAGCCGCTAACAGATGTCTCAACAAACCCCTGAATGCCGTTCAATAAAGATAAGTGATGTGCGTTGATGCGTTGATCACCCTCGTAAATACTATCAAGGTCGACGCCAACCAAATATCGTCCATTAATGATTGGCGTTCCAGAAAAACAAATGCCAACCCCACTAAAGTGTGAGTTTGTATTTAATAAATACTCTGCTTCACTTAGGGTTACGTAGTCAGCAGGATTATTCCAGTCATAGGCTTTTAACGTCCTTGGATTAATTGCTTGTTTACGCCATTTAGTTTTACCTGCCTCTGGCGCCATGAGTTTATAGGGCACATAGACCCTAAGATCGCGCATTGATGCTGGTATTTGATCGTAGGAGGGGTTTTGGGGTTGTGCGGCTTCCCATGCCGTTTGTGAGTTAGTCATTCAATCATTCCATAAAAACAAATACAGCCGCTTTAGATCGGCAATCAAGATTTGCTTTTCTAGGAATAATTCCTAAGTCACCGTGGGTCTGTTATCCCACCCGAAGTCATTTGCGACAGTGTTGGGGTGAATTGCCAAGCCTAGTAGAGCACCCGCCCTACCTCACCTGTCTAACCGTTATCCGCGTCTAAATCGCGGCGCCTGTGCTACCGGCTAGCCACATGTCGGGTTCGTTACGTTCCGCCATCAGCTATGATTTTTAGTTTTGGTGATAAGCACCAAGGCCTCGGCCTCTAAACGCTCAACGCAGCGTCGTAATCCATAAAATCTAACACTACTTATAATAATACGCAAAACACGCGGCTTTCGCCCTAGGTTTTGAAAATAGTCTCATAGTAGTGCTTGAGCGCCTAATAATTTGTGCTTCCAATTACACTAATGCAACAAAAACGCGGTTCCCGCCCTAGTTTGATCTAATTTTTCTTATTTTTATTTCTTTGCAGCTAAACGATCAACCTTTAGCTGCTCCAAACGCTCAGCACGCCTTTCAGAAGCCAACACTTTGGGGTCATCTAGATAAAGGTCAAGCACCGAACTACCATCATGACCGTACACATTCATCGTGCGCTTTCTAAAGTCGATTACACATCTCTTAATAGTCTGCCTCATTAGTCCATTACTTACCTCGCCACTCAATATAGCCTTTCTAGCGCCCTCAAATAGGCGCTGACTAACTGGCCTTCTTAATAGCTCTAACTCAGCAATCTCAGCCTTTTTGGCGTCAAGTTTGTCAAACATTTTGGCAAGGTTAGCCCGCATACTTGGTGTTTCTTTTACAGGCTTGCCATCTAAGGGTGCGGTAACTAACTCAATCGCAGATTCAATCTGATCGACTTCTCTTCGCATTGCCTTTAGATTCTTTCCCACCTCATCGCTTGGATCAAAGTCCTCCATCCTGATTAATGCTGCCTTGACGTTATTCAAAATAGTGTCGTAGCTAATGGATTGGTATTTACAGTCCTTTCGATGAATGGGATTTCCATTTTCGTCTTTTGGATTGGACATAGACTTGCCACACACCAACGTTTTCCAAGAGTTCTTTGTGCCGTCCTTACGCTCACGTCCAGTCTTACCGCTGCGTTGTGCAGTAGCCCCACAGCTACAGAACATAAGACCTGAGAGCGGATGCGCCTCAGTTGTAGCTCTGGCAGTTGATGATGTAGTGCCGATGTAGCGCGTCTTTGTCCATGTCTTTTGATTAATTATGACTGGATAGTAATTCTCATACCGTTTACCGTTTGCAGCAACCAAAGTCCCCAGCACTGCTTCTGATGCCAGCACTTTTTTGACGCTTGATAGCGCCCACTGTTTTGATTGCTTTGATGGTGTTGGAACCTTCCCAGCATTAAGCTCCTGAGCAATACGCATTGCTCCTAAACCACTAGAAGCTAGTTTGTATATTTGCTTAACTACCGCTACCTTATCCGGGATTGATTTAGTCCTGTCTGTTTTTTCAATCCAAAACGGCACTCTGGCAGTTAGTTGTTTGCCATCCTCAATACTATTGAACTTCCGATTCCATGCATCTTTAATGCGACGTGACTTTTGGGCCGATTCATCGTGCGACCTAGTGAAGTGCAGAACAGACTGCATTAACTTCATCGTGCCGTCACTACCGGTCATGGTCTCAGCACTATAGATACTGGGGGTGGCATCACTCATCGTCACAACATTAATCCCCGCTCTAATTAGGGTAGTCAGGTCATTTACCGCAATCCAAGCCTCGTCCCGGCTAAATCGGTCTAGGTTCTCCAGCAAAAGAAAACTGCCTTGCTCAATCTTGCCCTGATACACCAGCGCCGTGAAGTTACCCAATGCTCCGTCCGTCATGTTCTTACCCTTAAAGGCTGATACGCCTAGGTCACGCATGTTTAGGGCGGTATCAAGATCGAGCTCAAGCTCTGGGTTGTCCTTAATGAACTTAGTAGCCAGCTCCTCTTGGCGTTGGATTGACGCGCCCTTCTTCTGCTTCTCTGAGCTGAAACGAATATAGCTGTAAGCGATTGGCATCTAAATTTCCTGATTTATGATGGGTAGATTCTACTACTTATGGAAATTAAATGACCAATCCCAGTTGCACTAAAGATTTTCCAATCATCTTGATGAATCATTTGTTGATCACCAATCACTAAAGCCGTAATCACTCCCACATATGGAGATTTAGCGCCTAGAGAGTTCTCAATTTTCTGTTGGATATAAAATCGCACTCTTTCAATCACCGTCGTCAAACGCCATACCCATGGACTCATTAAATGAGCATCTTTTGGTCGAATCATCCCTTGAGCACCAAGATCATTGATATACATCCAATGCTCTATATCAAATGAATAAGGATTCTTAAGACCATATGGTTTTTTGAGTTTAGTAAGAAACCTCCAGCGCTGACCAGGCTGAAATTGATGGCGAAGGGATGGGTAAAAAAGAGATACGCGCACGAGCGATCTCCCTGAAGTACTTACTATATTTTTTGGATATACAACCTCTAATTTTTCTACCCTGAAAGTGAACTGCACACCTTTGTCTGAGACTCTTGGAAGTCCGTCAATGTAACCCTCTACATAAGCCATAGATTCGTCTAGCCGGTCTTCTAATTGAATTAAGGATTTTTGATGCTTTAAATACTCCACCCAATAAAAACCTACCGCAAAAGATACTCCAATGCACAAAATCCATATTGGCAAATGGATGAATCGATATTTTTGACAAAATATATAAGATAGGTATAGGGTGATCACCCCTGCAGAAGTCCCAATAAATTCTATTGGAGGATGTTGCGAATTAAAAAATAAAGAAAGTAATTCCCCAGCAATGATTGCTGTGATGATCAGACGCATGATCTTTTATAAAAGTTGGTGAAGTCTTGGTAAAACGCGTGAGATATTTTGGAAGTTGACAATGGCTAACTCTTCAAGCGAAATTGATCGCTCTTTTGCAAAGCTTTGAGCAATTCTTGGCAAATAGGATGGCTCATTTCTTTTAACAGCCTCATCCATTAACCATGAAGGAGGTATATCTGGACTATCCGTCTCTAAAGCATAAGATTCAATCGGAAACTCCTTTGCCAATCGCTTAATTTGTAAGGATCGATCATAAGTCATCGTGCCACCAAAACCTAGCAAAAAATTTAGCTCTAAAAATTGTTGCGCCTGAACAAAACTACCATTAAATGCATGAGCAATGCCACCAGTCACTTTGATCTGACGTAACTTTTTGAGCAGTTGATCTTGAGATTTTCTAACATGCATGACGATGGGTAAATGAAAGTCTCTAGCTAATTTTAATTGTTCTTCGAAAAACCACTCTTGTTTTTTACGGTCTAAATGCGTTACAAAGTAATCTAAACCAATTTCTCCCACTGCCACGAATCGAGGGTGATCAAGGTATTTTTCTATCGCTTGACGAGTGATTTTAATATCCACTTCTTGTGCTTGAGGAGTGTACAAGGGATGTACACCAAGACTAAAGCAGATCTGAGGTATCAAGCTACTCCACTGATCAACAATCTGCACCACACGGTCATAGTCAGCGACTTGCACAGCAGGAATAAGGATTCCTGTTACACCCTGCTCTGCAGCCCTTGCAAGAACGAGAGATAAATCGTCTCGAAACTCAGGTGCATCGATGTGGCAATGGGTATCAAACCACATCACTTAACCATGGTGGATTTCATTAGTGATGTCAATAAGCCCCCCCTGAGTAAGCTTTAAAATTCGATCACAACGTTTTGCGCGAAAAGGGTCATGAGTGACAATCACAAATGAAGTCCCCTGACTTTGGGCCACTTGCATCATTAAATCAAATACTTGATCAGCAGTTTGTGTATCTAAGTTACCAGTAGGCTCATCAGCAAGAACACAACTCGGTCTACCGACCAACGCTCTTGCCACAGCAACGCGCTGCCGCTCACCACCTGATAACATGGCTGGAGTGTGATACAGACGAGCACTAAGGCCTACTTGACCCAACATCTGCATCGCTGCCTCCAATGATTTTTGTCGAGTAAGTCCACGAATACGAAGGGGCATTGCAACATTCTCAATAGCAGTAAACTCTGGCAATAAATGATGAAACTGATAAATAAAACCGAGCTCTCGATTGCGTAAGAGGTTACGTCGTTCTTCATCGAGCTTAGAAAGCGCTTGACCTCCTAATTGAATCTTTCCTGAACTAGCTTCATCTAGTCCCCCAAGAATATGTAATAACGTACTTTTACCAGAACCTGATGCCCCTACTATCGCCACCTTTTCTGATGGGCGAACTTGTAAATTAATCCCATTCAAAACGGTAATCGCTTCTACATCACTACCGAAAATCTTCACAATGTCCGTTGCAATCAGAGCAAAATCTTCCTCTTGTATCAGAGCCTCATTCATAACGAAGTGCCTCCGCAGGTTTAACCTTTGCCGCTCGCCAACTTGGGTAAAGCGTGGCGATGAGACTTAGAATAAAAGCCATACCGCCAACTTTAACAACATCATCAGCATGAATATCGGAAGGTAATTCACTAATAAAGTAAATATCTTTGGGTAAAAACTGTACCTGAAAAACAGCCTCAATCGCTGGCACAATCACATCAATATTTGCCGCCACGAGTAAGCCTAATAAAACTCCAAAAATAGATCCCAAAATACCAATTGCAAGACCTTGAACAAAAAATATTTTTTGTATCATTCGAGCTGATGCACCCATCGTTCTCAAAATAGCAATATCTGCTTGTTTATCCGTCACCGTCATAACAAGTGTCGAAACTAAATTAAAGGCGGCTACAGCAATGATCATCGCCAAAATAATAAACATCATTCTTTTTTCGGTTTGTACGGCGGCGAACCAATTACGATTTTGCATGGACCAATCAATCGCTAAAATACCGGGTGGAAGAGAACCATTCAGTTTGGAAGCAATTGATGGGGCCGCATACATATCATCTAATTTAATTCGTAATCCTGTTGGGTGTTGATTTTGGGTCAGTGCTGCGGCATCTTTCCAATGAATGATCGCAAGGCTACTGTCAAATTCATAATGTCCACTATCAATAATTCCTATTACAAGAAAGGACTTTTGGCGAGGCAATACTCCTGCAGGAGTTAAATCGCCTTGGGGGACCATGACTGAAATTTTGTCACCTTTTTGCACACCTAATATATTTGCCAGTTCAATTCCTAAAGCAATATTGAATGATCCAGGTTGTAGCTCATTAAGATTACCACCCCGAACTTGACTGGGGATATCAGAAACTGACTGTTCTTGAAAAGGATCAATCCCACGCAGCTCAACTCCACGCATCAAACCACCTCTGACTAAAAGACCTTGGGTTTGTAATATCGGAGCCACCCCAATCACATGTTGTTGTTTTAACAATGTTGTGGATATTTCTTGCCAATTTTCTAGACCATTACTCGACCGAATCTCAACATGCGATAAAACCGAGAGCATTTTGTCACGTACTTCTTTTTGAAAACCATTCATAACAGAGAGAACAATAATGAGGGAAGCAACCCCTAAGGCAATACCTACCATCGATAAAGTGGAGATAAACGATAAAAAGCCATCCCTTTTTTGACCGACTGTTTTACGCCTTGCCCTGACATATCGCAGGCCAATCTCCATAAATATTGGTAAATCAATAGAAAATAATTTATTTTGCATATGCATAGTTTAGTGTTTTATTAAATCACACATAAAATAGGGACTATGAGTACCAAAATTAGTTTTTTAATCCCCGAATTTCCTCAGCCTGAAGTATCTTTAGAGGTCGATGATTCTTTTTATGAACAAAAAGGTACGTTAGAGGAAATCCTCCTTTTAGGGGAAGATGTCCCAGTTGCCGCAAAGCTTAGTCAAAAAACAGATTCTCATGCCCGAATTTGTCTTGAACTCGTTCATTTACACGCGACACGAGATCATATTGTTCTCATGGATCCACGTATGATGAGGGTTAAACCTGAAGAAGAACTCAGCTTACGACAAAGTGTTACAGAAACCCTGCAGCACTTTTTAGGTGATCAGGGTCAATTTTCTTCAGAAAGATGGATTTATCCCGCTGGTCCTTTTTCAGCGCTCAAAACACATACGCCTCGCCATGCGATGGGACTTAATGTCGATATTTGGATGCCAAAAGATCTAGGTACCCCAGGACTTGCTAAAAAATGGCGTCAATTACAAAACGAAATTCAAATGATTTGGCACGACCATCCCGTCAATGAAGCCCGACAAGCAAGCGGTCAATTAAGCATCAATTCTGTTTGGCTCTATGGTGTCGGTCAATCAGGCATGATTCAACCTCACCCTATTCTAGACGATGTGACAAAAATCCACAGCCAACACCCTTTGCAACTTGACCATAGAATGGTTGCTCTTGATGTAACTCAGCTTTCATCCAGAGCCAATGAACATCACTTTGTGTTTGCTCAAGATCTTTCTTTAAACGACTGGGTAAGCTTATGGACGAAAAGTATTACCCTTCTTGAAGAAAACAACATTGAAATAATTCATTTACTCCGAAAGTATCAAGGCCAACTGCAATGGCATGCATTGACGAAAGCTAGTTTAAAAATGAGTATGTGGAGAAAACTATTTTCTTCAAGAAATCCAATAAAATCGAAATTCAATGATTGGATGGAGTATTCTAAAAATCTTCATTGGACATCACTATAAAATCATTACATGCAGTTTGTTGAACGAAAAACCCATCCGGATTCTCAGGAGCAACTCACATCACATGGGATTAATCCTGTTTTAGCTAAATTATGGGCAAGCCGAGGTGTTGACTCCATCGAAGCTGCTAATTTAGAGCTGAAATCATTAATCTCCCCACATGAGCTTAAAAACTGTTTTAGTGCTGCAAAGTATTTGGCTGATGCTTTTGTGGCTCGTAAGCATCTTCTCATTATTGCTGACTATGATTGTGATGGCGCAACCGCATGCGCCGTAGGTATCTTAGGACTTGAGGAGCTAGGACAATCATTTGGTGTAAAAATCCATTTTTTAGTTCCTAATCGATTTTCGATGGGGTACGGACTTACCCCTGAAGTGGTGAAGCTTGCTGCGCAACAAAATCCCAAGCCAGATATTTTGATCACCGTGGATAATGGTATCGCTAGCATTGCAGGCGTTGAACTAGCAAACCAATTGGGAATGGAAGTTTTAGTCACTGACCATCATCTGCCAGCCGACGAATTACCAGCCGCCAGTCACATCGTTAACCCTAACCAACCTGGCGATACATTTAAGAGTAAAGCTCTAGCCGGTGTTGGCGTCATGTTTTATCTGCTTCTTGCATTACGTTCAGAACTTCGAGAGCGAGGTATCTTTGATCAACAAACTCAACCACGTCTTGAAAAACTCTTAGATTTTGTAGCTCTTGGGACCGTTGCAGACGTAGCTCAACTCGACAGAAATAACCGTATCCTCGTGTCTGCAGGTATTCGACGCATTCGGAATGGTCAAATGCATCCTGGTATAGAAGCATTATTTGAGGTGAGTGGTCGTGAGCATCAAAAAAGTAATACCTTCGATCTTGGCTTTGGACTTGGCCCAAGACTGAACGCTGCTGGTCGCTTAGCAGATATGTCATTAGGCATTCGTTGCTTAATTAATCAGGACCGCTATGAAGCCAAACAATTGGCTCAAGAACTCGACAAAATGAATCGTGAACGACGCGACATAGAAGGCGACATGAAACAAACAGCTCTTGTCAATTTAGCTGAAATCCCTCACGAACACCTCTTTAGTCTTAGCCTTTTTGATAACACCTGGCATCAGGGGGTCATTGGTATCTTAGCCTCACGTCTTAAAGATAAATATCACCGCCCTGTGATTACCTTTGCGCCGGCAGAAGAAAAAACTGCCGACGGTCAACTCATCATCAAGGGTTCAGGAAGATCCATTAGTGGCTTTCACCTTCGAGATGCCCTTGACTACATCTCAAAAAAGCATCCACTCATGATCAAAAAATTTGGTGGTCACGCTATGGCCGCTGGATTATCCATTGAATATCAACAATTGGAATCTTTTCGGGAAGCCTTTGAAGGAATTGCAAAACAATGGATTGACGAAAATAGCCTCCATCGTAAGCTCGTTCATGATGGTCATCTACCTATTGAAATGATCAATACGGATATCGCAGAAAAATTATCTAACGAGGTTTGGGGGCAAGGATTTCCTGAACCGATATTTATCGGGGAATTTAGAGTATTAAAACAAACTCTTCTCAAAGATAAACACTCCAAACTAGAACTAGTACCTGTTCATGGATCATTACCAAAGCCATTACTAGGTATTTGGTTTGGTCATACGGATCCGCTGCCACATCAAATCCATTTAGCTTATCGCCTCCTCGTCGATCATTTCCTGGGCTATCCACGCGCACAACTACATATTGAAGCGGCTTACCAAGCTGAAATCTAAAAAATCAGCGAGCCTACAAGACTAGGCTTTATAATCACAGGATGGAAGCTGAACGAATAAACTTATTAGAATCAAACCTCAATAAACTACGCGTACGCGTAGAAGACCTTCGGGGGTATCTTTGACTACGATACCAAAAGCCGTCGCTTAACCGAACTCAACCTTCAATTAGAAGACTCTAAAATTTGGGATGACCCTAAATTAGCGCAAGCACTTGGTAAAGAAAAAAAACTACTAGATGGAGTTGTTACATCTATCAAAAAATTAGATGACGATCTGACCGGAGCACTTGAACTTTTTGAGCTCGCTGCTGCAGAAAATGATGATGAGACTTTTGAAGCCATCGAGACAGATCAGCAATCCATCGAAACAATCGTTGCTGACCTAGAATTTCGTAGAATGTTCTCGCACCCAATGGATCCGTGTAGCTGTTTTATAGATATTCAGGCTGGGGCTGGTGGAACCGAGGCTTGTGACTGGGCGAGTATTTTGATGCGCCAATATCTTCGATATTGTGAACGTAAAGGGTTTAAATCAGAAATTTTAGAAGAGTCTGATGGTGATGTGGCAGGGATTAAGAGTGCCACTATCAAAATTGATGGGGAGTATGCCTACGGATTTTTACGTACTGAAACCGGGGTTCATCGTTTAGTCCGCAAATCTCCATTTGATTCTGCTAATGGCCGCCACACTTCTTTTGCGAGTATTTTCGTCTATCCAGAGGTAGACGACTCTATCGAAATTGATATTAATCCAGCAGATATCCGCACCGATACGTATCGTGCGTCGGGTGCTGGTGGACAGCATATTAACAAAACAGATTCAGCAGTCCGCTTAACGCACTTACCAACAGGTATTGTAGTTCAGTGTCAAAGCGACCGAAGCCAACACCGCAATCGTGCTGAGGCGATGTCGATGCTTAAATCCCGACTCTATGAACATGAACTACGCAAACGTCAAGCTGAACAGGATAAACTGGAAGCCACTAAAACAGATGTAGGTTGGGGTCATCAAATTCGATCCTATGTACTAGATCAAAGCCGTATTAAAGACTTACGTACCAATGTTGAAATCTCTAATACCCAAAAAGTACTGGATGGAGATCTTGATCCTTTTATCGAGGCCAGCCTCAAAATGAACGTTTAACTAACCACCTACTATGACCGATCAAAACACCTTATCAGCCGAACCAGCGCCACAAGATGAAAACCATATCATGGCAGAGCGTCGTGAAAAATTGGCCGCTATTAGAGCGCAAGGCGTTGCCTTCCCAAATGATTTCAAGCCGACTCATCTGGCTATTGATCTTCATCAGGCGTATGGCGAGATGACAAAAGAAGCTTTGGCTGAGAAAAATATTAGCGTCAAAATGGCTGGTCGTATGATGCTTAAACGGGTAATGGGTAAAGCAAGCTTTGCCACTGTTCAAGATCGTACTGGACAAATCCAGTTTTATATTAATGATCAAGAAAGTGGTGAGCAGACGCACGCAGCTTTTAAACATTGGGATATGGGCGATATCATTGCAGGTGAAGGTGTTCTTTTTAAAACCAACCGTGGTGAACTCTCTGTCTCAGTAAAAGTACTTCGTTTACTGACTAAATCCCTGCGCCCACTGCCCGATAAGTTTCATGGCCTCAATAGTCAAGAACTTAAGTACCGTCAACGTTATGTTGACTTGATCGTCTCACCTGAAACGCGTCAAACCTTTATTGAACGAAGTAAAGCAATGGGTGCTGTACGGGAATACATGCAAAATGCGGGCTTTATGGAAGTTGAGACTCCAATGTTACATGTCATTCCTGGTGGCGCGTCTGCCAAGCCATTTATTACGCATCATAATGCTTTAGACATGCAAATGTTTATGCGGATTGCTCCAGAACTCTACTTAAAACGCTTAGTCGTTGGGGGGTTTGAGAGAGTCTTTGAAATCAATCGGAACTTTCGTAATGAAGGCGTAAGCCCTCGCCATAATCCAGAATTTACCATGATGGAGTTTTATGCTGCCTATACCGATTACCAATGGCTGATGCAATTTACCGAAGACCTGATCCGTGAAGTATCAATCAAAGCCCATGGGACTGCAAAATTAATCTATCAAGGTAGAGAACTCGATCTTGGTAAGCCTTTTGCTAGACATACTATTACAGAAGCAATCCAAATATATGGGCCGCAGTCTGGTAAAAACTATACGAATGAACAATTAGTAAATATAGAGTTTATTCGCGCAGAACTGAAATCGGCCGGCGAACATATTGATAGCCCCGCTCTAAAAAACGCTGGTCTAGGCGCCCTGCAACTTGCATTATTTGAAGCTTGCGCAGAAGAACATTTGTGGGATCCAACTTACATCATTGATTATCCTATTGAAGTAAGCCCTCTTGCACGTGAATCCGATACCCGACCAGGAATTACGGAGCGATTTGAATTATTTATCACTGGTCGTGAAATCGCTAATGGGTTTTCAGAATTAAACGATGCAGAAGATCAAGCCGCTCGTTTCCAAAAGCAAGTGACCCAAAAAGATGCTGGCGATGAAGAGGCAATGTTCTTTGACCACGACTTTATTCGCGCTCTAGAATATGGCCTACCACCGACTGGTGGTTGTGGAATCGGGATTGATCGTTTGATGATGTTAATCACTGACTCACCGAATATTAGAGATGTTATTTTATTTCCGCACCTTAGGCGCGAAGAAAACTAAAACTCCGTCTAATTTTTGATTTGCGTTGCAATAAAATCTTTGACAGTTTTTCTAGCAAGATCTGTTTGAGGGCCTTCTTGAGCAACCCATTCATGATCACTATCTGCAAATATCTTCAATTGAGCAGACCCCCCTGCTTTTTGATAGCTATCAACAAATCTTTTTTGAATTTCTGGAAGAACATTATCATCTTTTTCACCAGCCATCACTAGCAAGGGCGGTAAAAAAACTTTTTCTTTACGATCTAATATGTACTGTGGATTTGCAGTGTCAATTGTCGACCAAGGCTGAAAGTAGGTGTAATGATTGTTAATCATTTTTTCACGCCCAAGATTAACTGCATTTTGATATCGCGCCCGTGGATCACTAATCGGCGCTCTTGAAACGATATACCTAACTTTGGCATCTAAGTTGGGAGCTTCTGAAAAGACCAGCGCCGAATACTCTGGATCAAAAGGCTTCAAACCAATGAGTTCAGCAACATGTCCTCCAGATGAACTTGCATAAATACCTAAAGTACTTGGGTCACCTTTCCAACGGGTAGCGTTCAATTTTAGCCAACGGATTCCATAATGCGCATCTTGAAGGTTGGCAGGATATGGCCTGTCTGGAGCCAAAGTAAGATCAATGGCGACGACTAATAAGCCACTTTTAGCTAAGGCTAAATCCATAGGCTGTTCCGCCGTACGATTTTTATTATTCCAAGCTCCCCCATGAAAATCAATGACTACGGGGAATGGTCCTAATCCTTGAGGTTCATAAACCCTTGCAATGAGAGAACGGCCTGTACTATTTTTACGATACTCGGCCTCAGAAATTTTGACATCGAATTGCGCATTTGGTTGATAAGATTTGGCAGCTAGTGAAAGCTCTTGAGCATGACTAATAAGACTGGATAAAATACCCAGTAAAAATAATGCACATATCAGCCACTGAAAATATTTTAATTCCAGACGAGTTTTCATATAGTTATTCCTATTACTGCGGTTCAATATTAGCGTCCTTAGCAATCTTGCTGTATTTAGCCATTTCAGCACGAACAAATTTAGCCACTTCATCGGTATTCATTGGTGTGGCCTGAATACCAGCCTTTGCATAAGAGGCCTTAATCTCCGGATCTTGCATCGCTTGATTGACAGTAGTATTGATTTTTTGCACAATACTATTCGATGTTGCCATTGGCGCCCATAATCCAAACCATAAACTAATGTCAAAATTAGAAAATCCCTGTTCGGCAATCGTAGGAAATTCTGGTATCGCATCTGATCGTGATTTACTAGTAACACCTAATACCCTTAACTTACCACCCCTTAACTGACCAATAGCTGTATCTAAGGGCGCCATATAAAATGCAGTTCGACCTTGCATTGTGTCCTGAATAGCTTCTGGGGAACCTTTATAAGGGACATGAATTAATTTAATGCCGACTGATTGATTAAAGTACTCTGCAGCTAAATGCGTTGAACTTCCAACTCCGGCAGATGCAAAAGTAATATCACCTGGTTTAGCCTTAGCCGCCGCAACTAAATCATTAATGGTCTTATAAGGGCCATCAATTGCTGTCACCATCACATATGGCGTCATCCCCAAAATATTGACATCACGCAGACTTTTTAGAGGATCGTAAGGAAGCTTTTTATAGATAGCTGGATTTGCCGCATAAGATGCCGATTGAACGAGTAATGTGTAGCCATCAGGCTCAGAGTTCACAACCACACCAGTTCCAATCACTCCACCTGCGCCGGGACGATTCTCAATAACTACTGACTGCTTCCAAACCTCTGTCAAATGTTTCGATAAAAGACGACCTGCAATATCAGCTCCCGAACCAGGCGTTAATGGAACGACCATTTTCACAGTTCTATCTGGATAATTCTGTGAATATGCAATTGAACAACAAGAAACAAAGCTCAATATAAAAAATAACCTACCCATCGCGGATTGGAAGTGTCTCATGGTATTTCCTTTTATTAGAATTTATAGAATTATGATAACCTGATTTCATCTTTCAATTACTTTTGTATTCCCTACATCCCTTACTTCCAAGGTGTCAAAATGGTCCATAAAATCTCTATCAAAAACTGTCAAATAGCCTATCGTGAGGATGGTCCTGCAAATGGTCCTGTGATTATCCTGAGCAATAGCCTCATGTCTAACTTCAGCATGTGGGACAGTAATATCGACAGTCTAACTGATCAATATCGTGTGATACGCTATGACACTCGTGGCCATGGCCAATCGGAAGTGACGCCAGGCCCATACTCGATTGGAATGTTAGCGGAGGATTTGGTAGGTTTGATGGATGCTTTATCGATTCAGCAAGCCCATTTAGTGGGACTTTCAATGGGGGGGATGATTTGCCAATATGTCGGTGCGAACTTTCCAGACCGAGTACTTTCCCTAAGTCTCTGCGACACGGCAAGTGAAATGCCTCCACGTTCACTTTGGGCTGAACGTTTTGCTCAATGTGAAAAAGATGGTATCGCTGGACTTGTAGAAGGAACCATCAATCGATGGTTCGTGGCTGACTTTGTTAAAAAATCACAACACGAAATCACCAAAGTTAAAGAGATGATCCTATCGACTAGTCCAGCTGGTTATATGAACTGTGCAAGCGCTGTTCGAGATATGGCGCAAACAACGATGCTTCTTAAGATTACCGCACCAACACTAATTTTAGTAGGAAGAGACGATCCTGCTTGTACCGTCAATCAAAGTACCGTTCTACAAAGAATGATTACACATGCACAAATGAAAATTATTGATCATGCTGCACATTTATCGAATATAGAAAAGCCTGAAGAGTTTAACCAAGCCATTCGTCAATTTATCGATTCAGTCAAATAGCCAGCATGAATTTTTGCCAAGGTCCAGAACCTGTCACCCGTTCTCCAAATTTCGCACTTCCCAAAAACAGTACAGATTGTCATTTACATGTTTGTGGTCCTGAAAAAAAATATCCCTATATTCCTGAACGAATCTATACACCTCCGGACGCTCTCTTATCTGTATATACAACCCTGATGAATACCTTGTGCCTAGAACGTGCTGTTCTCGTTCAACCGAGTGTTTACGGTACTGACAATCAACTTCTACTCGATACACTAGCAACTAACCCATCCAAGTATCGAGGTGTAGCAGTGGTTAAAGAAAATATCACTGATCACGAAATAGAAAAAATGCATCTTGCAGGGGTTCGAGGATTACGTTGTAATATCGTTGACCTTGCGGATAATAAAGGTGTCTTGCCCTTACCTTCACTGAATTTACTCGCTGAAAAAATTAAATCCTATGGATGGCATCTTGAGCTATTGATGCATGTCAATGAGTTTCCCGATTTTGCTAACGCGTTTAAAAATTTTTCGGTACCTATTGTTCTTGGGCACTATGGTTATCAAAAAACATCGATTGATATCAAGAACAAAGGGTTTCAAAATTTACTCGCACTAATGCGAGAAGGAAAAGCTTGGGTCAAACTCACAGGACTTTACCGCATTTCAGAATCAGGATATCCATTTGCAGATGTTGAACGTTTAGCAGTAACACTGATTGAAGCCAACCCAAACCAACTTGTCTGGGGGAGTGATTGGCCACATGTGATGGTAAAAAATAAAATGCCCAATGACACCGATATGTTAAACATTGTTGGATCATGGGTAAAAGATAAACGCCTTCGCCAAAAGATATTTGTCACAAATCCAAAAGACCTTTATGATTTTTAAAATAATAACGAACTAGGAGATTAACTTGAAAAAGTATCAAATTGCACTGATACCAGGTGATGGCATCGGCAAGGAAGTTATCCCTGAATGCGCTAGAGTTTTAAAAACTCTAGCAAAATGTTACTCCAAGATAAGCTTTGATTTTCAGGAGTTCGATTGGGGTGGAGATTACTATCGTCAACATGGTGTCATGATGCCTGAGGATGGCCTCGATGCATTAAGAAACAAAGATGCTATTTTGTTCGGCTCTGCTGGAGATCCTGATATTCCTGATCATATTACACTGTGGGGATTACGCCTAAAAATCTGTCAAGGATTTGATCAATATGCCAATGTTCGGCCAACGCGTATTCTGCCAGGGATCAAATCACCACTGCGTCAATGTGAACCCCATCAACTCGACTGGGTGATTGTGCGAGAAAACTCTGAAGGAGAATACTCCGGTGTTGGTGGACGGGCTCATCAAGGACACCCTACTGAAGTTGCTACAGACATGAGTATCTTGACACGTGTTGGTGTAGAACGGGTGCAACGCTTTGCTTTTAACTTAGCTCAATCACGCCCCCGGAAACATTTAACTGTGATTACCAAATCTAATGCGCAAAGACACGGTATGGTGATGTGGGATGAAATTGCTGTGCAAATCGCCAAAGAATTTCCGGATGTAACTTGGGACAAAGAACTAGTTGACGCGGCAACAGCGCGAATGATTAATCGTCCAGAATCTATCGATACCGTGGTAGCTACCAACTTACATGGTGATATCTTGACAGATCTTGCTGCTGCACTAGCAGGCAGTCTTGGCATTGCTCCAACCGGCAATATTGATCCGGAGCGACGCTACCCATCGATGTTTGAGCCTATCCATGGCTCTGCTTTTGACATTATGGGTAAAGGCTTAGCTAATCCAATTGGAACTTTTTGGTCCGCTGTAATGATGCTAGAACATCTAGGCGAAAAAGATGCTACAAAATGCTTGATGACTGCCATTGAAAAAGTCACAACCAACCCCGCCCTTCATACCCGCGATCTTGGTGGTACTGCTATGATGAAGGACGTTACTGAAGCAATCATCAAGGAGATTCATCTATGAACATCATCCGCGATTTATTAAAAATAGCTCTCTTTAGTATTTGGGGCTTCGTCTTTGCTGTAAACGCTCAAGTTCTTCCCGGAAAAACAATCCAATATATTATTGCTTTTCCACCCGCGGGAGAATCAGATCTAGTGGCTCGCTATCAAGCCGAACTTTCCGCTCAAAAATATAATCAGCCCATGATTGTTATCAATCGATCCGGTGCCGGCGGAGCACTTGCTTGGAGCCAACTCAATGGCTATCCAAATGACGGAACTACCGTGGTAGGCGTCAATATTCCTCACATCATCTTGCAACCTTTACAAGATGGGACACAATTTAAAACCGACGATATTCAGGCAATTTATTATTATCACTTCACTCCAGATGCATTAATGGTCTCTGTAGATAGTCCTTATAAAACTTACCAGGACTTTATTAACGCTGCAAAAAAAGATCCGGGAAAGCTAAATATTGCTGGCTCAGCACCTTTTTCTGCAAACCATATGGCTACGGAACGACTCAACAAACTATCAGGAATTAAAGTGAATTACGTTCCTTTTAAAGGTACCGGTGATTTAATCTCTTCCTTAATCGGCATGCATGTCGATGGCGCCATGGGTTATTTACCCCTATCCATCCAACAAAAAACGAAAATAAGAACTTTAGCAATTGCGACCGAAAAAAGACATCCCTCTTTACCAGATGTACCAACCTTTAAAGAACTTGGCTTAAATTGGGTGGATGGTGGTTATCGAGGTGTAGCAGTGCCTAAATCAACACCGAAAGACATACAAGAAAAACTTTCTAATTATTTTGGAACTCTTAATGCCGACCCTACAATTAAGAAAAAATTAGAAGATGCAGGATTTGTTCTCATTGATATACCCTTAGAAAAAATACCCGCATTCATGAAAGAGAAAATTCCCCTAGCAATGGATGATGCAAAAAACGCTGGAATGATGAAGTAGTCATCTCGAAAAAAAGGAATGTCGCAAAATTCCTTTTTTAACATGATGATTACAGCGAATTATTCAACCTTTGCGCCAGAACTAACGACGACGGCAGCCCATTTTTTAACTTCGTCTCGTAAAAAACTACCAAACTGAGCAGAAGTATTATGTGTAGACTCCATTCCCTGTAAAACAAATTTTTCTTTTGCTTCTGGAGTTTCCATTGCGCGATTAATCGCAGCATTCATTTGCTCAACTAATGCTGGTGGAGTTCCAATCGGCACAAAAAAACCTACCCAAGTGTAGTCATCAAAATCTTTATATCCAAATTCAGTGACTGATGGCACATCGGGTAATAAAGAAGAACGCTTTGCACTTGTGACTGCAATCGCTCTGACATTTCCAGCTTTAATCTGCTGCACAGCTGGAGGCATTGATGTAGACGAAATTTGAGTATGTCCCGCCACAGCTGCACCGACAGCCTGAGCTGGTTGATAAGGTATATGCGTAATATCAATTTTAGCCGCAGTTTTTAATCGCTCCATTGATAAATGCGTTGTCGTACCAATTCCTGATGATGCATAACTTAGAGGCTCTTTTTTAGCTAATTCAACTAACTCCTTTAAGTCCTTGACGGGTACTTTAGGATTAACTGTAATGATATTTGGTGTGCGTGGGCCTAATGCTAGCGGAACAAAATCTTTCACTGCGTCGTATCCAGCGTTCGGGTAGAGTGAGGGATTGACCGCATAAGCCACACTGTGCACTAATATTGAGTAACCATCTGTAGGTGCCCTTTTGACGTACTGAGTCGCGATGTTACCGCCGGCTCCTGGTTTATTTTCTACAACAAAATTACCACCTGTCGTCTTGGCAAGCTCTTGACCCACAATTCTAGCAATCACGTCAGTAAAAGCTCCAGGAGCAAAAGCCACGTAAATGGTGACATTTTTAGCCTTAGGCCAATCCATCTGAGCAGATGCGGAAGTGGTGAAACCCATCGACATCACTGTCAAAACGATTAGGCACTTTAATTGAATAAAGCGATGAAATGATGTATACATTTCTTGTCTCCTATGAAGTGTTAGAACATTCTAATACATGATCAATCATTGACTCAACAAATACAACAATACTAATGATTTTCTTTAGCGTGATTAATCGAATATTTTGGTATCTCAATCACTAAATCTTGTTGAGCAACGATCGCTTGGCAAGATAAACGAGATTTAGGATTTAACCCCCAAGCACGATCAAGTAAATCATCTTCGTTTTCATCACTAGGATTGAGTGAATTAAATCCTTCTCGAACGATAACATGACATGTTGTGCATGCACATGACATTTCACAAGCATGTTCAATAGGTATATCATTTTCTAACAAAGCCTCACATATAGACGTTCCTGCGGGTACATCAATCACTGAACCCTCCGGGCAATATTCTTCATTAGGCAAAATTACAATTTGGGTCATAGCGTACTCTTTTCATTCAATTTCAGAGAGGTTTTTTCCAGTTAAAGCTCGACGGATATTAGAGTTCATTCGTCGGGCGGCAAATTCTTCAGTTACTTCAGATAAAGCCTCGATACCTCGCCTTAAATCGTCTACATTGATGCAGTAAGTATGTAATTGTTGTAAAGCATCGAGTTGCGTTTGAATCAGACTCAACTCTTCAGAGTTGAGTAAATCTTTATCAACGATTAATGAATTGGTCACAGCATCAATCAGACGTAATGCTTCTACTTGCTCTTCACGTAAAGCTCTTGCTTGCATATCCTCTGCAGCACTCTGAAAACCTTCCGTAAGCATTCTAGCAATATCACCATCAGCAAGACCATAAGTCGGCTTGACTTCAATGGACGTATTCACACCCGACTTTTCTTCTCTAGCGGATACCGATAAAAGCCCATCAGCATCCACTTGATAAGTAACCCGAATTCTTGCAGCACCTGCAACCATGGGAGGTATACCACGAAGTTCAAACTTAGCCAGTGATCGACAATCTTGGGCCAACTCACGCTCACCTTGTAAAACATGAATCGCCATGGCAGTTTGACCATCTTTAAAGGTTGTAAAGTCTTGCGCTTTAGCTACAGGAATTGGCGTATTACGAGGAATAATTTTTTCTACTAAACCACCCATCATCTCAACACCTAAAGATAATGGAATGACATCTAGTAATAACCACTCATCATTTTTATTTTTATTACCAACTAGTAAATCAGCTTGCCTTGCTGCCCCAAGCGCCACAACCTCATCAGGATTTAAATCATTAAGAGGGGTTTTCTTAAAGTACGCCGCTACAGCTTCTTGTATATTAGGCATCCTTGTTGCACCCCCCACCATCACGACTCCCTGAATCTCACCCAATTCAACATCTGCATCTCGAACTGCTTTTTTAACACTAAGTAAAGCTTTGTTAACTAAACTTTGGGTCATCATGGAAAACTCTGCTTGAGAAATACTCAATTGAATTGATTTTCCATTAGCAAAGGAGTACTCCAATAAAACTGCAGGATGGGTACTTAACGTTTCTTTAACATCCCTACATTTAAGAAGAAGGGAACGTTGATCAGTATGTGCTAATTCAGCCTGACCCGATTCTTTTAAAACATATTGCATGAGGGCATGATCAAAGTCATCACCACCTAAGGCGGAATCACCACCCGTCGACAAAACTTCAAAGACCCCTTTACTCAGCCTGAGAATCGAAATATCAAAGGTGCCGCCGCCAAGATCAAAAATAGCATAAATACCTTCAGAGCCATGATCTAGTCCGTAAGCAAGCGCTGCTGCGGTTGGCTCATTCAAGAGCCTCAAAACATTAATACCCGCCAATTGCGCGGCATCTTTTGTAGCTTGACGCTGGGCATCATCAAAATATGCAGGTACGGTGATGACAGCGCCTTCAATATCATCTGAGTATGAATCTTCTGCGAGTTGTCTCAACCTTGCAAGAATTTCTGCAGAAACTTCAACAGGACTTTTTTCTCCCTGCGCAGTTTGAATTTTTAACATCCCAGGAGTATCAATAAAATCATAGGGCAGATTAGTCGTATTCGCGATATCTTTTAATCCACGCCCCATAAAACGTTTGACAGAAATAATCGTATTCTTTGGATCCATCACAGCCTGAGCTAAAGCTTCATATCCTGCCTGAGTCTTTCCATTTGGCAAATAACGTACTACTGATGGCAGCATGGTATGGCCTGCTTCACTTTTTAATACCTCAGGGATGGCATTTTTCATACTCGCTACGAGTGAATTCGTCGTTCCTAAATCAATACCAATGGCAATGCGCCTTTCGTGCGGGTTGCGTGATTGCCCAGGTTCTGCGATTTGTAATAAGGCCATAATTAAGTGAGGTCTGAAATACGATAGTCCAACTCTTCCACGAATCGCTCTAAAAATAGTGCGGCTCGTAAGTTTTCTAAAGCTAAGTTGGGGTTTTGTTGTTGATCAAATTGTTCCCCAATTGTAACAATGAGTGTTCGCAATTGACTCTGTACCTGATCCTGTAATTCACTCAATGCGGTCGCATCTTGTTTGGCATCATCCATCGCCTCACGCAACTCCATTTGTTGCATCAAGAAATTCCTTGGCATCGATGTATTTGTTTCTAACTGAGGATCTAAACCCGCTAACTCACATAAATAAAAGCCCCGTTTAAGGGACTGTTTTAGAGTTTGATAGGCAGTATTGGCATAAGTAGCAATTTGCAATGACTGCCGTTTTTCAGAATCAGCTGCACTGACATGTTTATCTGGGTGAACTTCTTGCTGAACTTTTAAATAGGATTGATCGAGTAATTGACGATCAATCTTGAATTGCCTAGGAAGATTAAAAAACTCGAAATAATCCGCAAAACCGTTCTTAGATCCTGAAAGATTCACCACACCCACACTCATCCTTCACGTTGGGGTTTTGAAACTTAAACCCTTCATTTAAACCTTCTCGAGCAAAGTCTAACTCCGTCCCATCAATATAAGGTAAGCTCTTCGGATCAACAAATACTTTAATCCCTTGAGACTCAAAGACCTGATCTTCGGGGAGTGGACTATCTACATATTCCAGCTCATATGCTAGACCCGAGCAGCCCGTTGTTCGAACACCAAGACGAAGGCCGACTCCCTTACCTCTTTTTTCAAGATTTCGATTCACATGCTTTGCTGCTTTTTCTGTCAGACTAATTGCCATGGGTATTCTCGCAGTGATTAAACTGAATGTTTCTCGCGGTAATCTTTAACAGCCGCTTTAATAGCATCCTCAGCCAAAATTGAACAATGAATCTTGACGGGTGGTAATGCTAACTCTTCGGCAATGTGTGAATTTTTAATCTCCAAGGCTTGATCTAAGGTCTTACCCTTCACCCACTCAGTCACCAGTGAAGATGAAGCAATAGCAGATCCACAACCATAAGTCTTGAATTTTGCATCTTCTATAATGCCATTTTCATTCACACGAATTTGTAACTTCATCACATCACCACAAGCTGGGGCACCCACCATCCCTGTGCCTACAGCCTCGTCACCCTTTTCGAAGGATCCAACGTTTCTAGGGTTCTCGTAATGATCAACTACTTTGTCGCTGTAAGCCATGTTATTTCCTTAACGTTCGATTAGTGTGCTGCCCATTGAATAGTACTTAAATCAATACCATCTTTAAACATCTCCCACAATGGCGAGAGTTCTCTTAATTTTGCAATTTTATCTTTAATAAGTTCTACGGTGAAATCAACTTCTTCTATTGTAGTGAAGCGCCCAACACTAAAACGAATTGAGCTATGTGCTAACTCATCGTTACGACCTAGGGCACGCAGAACGAATGATGGCTCTAAGGATGCGGAGGTGCAAGCTGATCCAGAGGAAATGGCAACGTCTTTCAAAGCCATCAGCATAGATTCACCTTCAACGTAGTTGAAGCTGACGTTTAAGTTATGCGGGACTCGATGATCCATGTCACCATTTAAATACACTTCTTCAATCGTTGATAGCCCAGTCCACAATCGATCACGCAACATCCTTATACGTTCATTTTCTGTACCCATCTCTACGCGAGCCAACCGAAATGATTCACCCATACCAACAATTTGATGGGTAGGTAGTGTTCCTGAACGCATGCCACGCTCATGACCGCCGCCATGAATCTGAGCTTCAATACGAATCCTCGGCTTGCGTCTCACAAATAAAGCGCCTACACCCTTAGGACCATAGGTCTTGTGAGCACAAAAGCTCATTAAGTCCACTTTGAGGTTGGCGAGATCAATGGCGACCTTGCCCGTTGCCTGAGCAGCATCAACATGATAAATAATGCCCTTCTCACGACAAATTTCACCAATGGTAGCGATGTCTTGAATCACGCCAATCTCATTATTCACATAAAGGATTGAAACCAACATCGTGTCAGATCGAATCTGACTTTTAAAATAATCAAGATCAAGTAATCCATTTTCTTGAACATCTAAATAAGTAACTTCAAAACCTTCACGCTCAAGCTCACGACAAGTATCTAAAGTCGCCTTATGTTCCGTCTTCAGCGTCATAATGTGCTTACCCTTGTCTTTATAAAAATGGGCAGCACCTTTTAAAGCAAGATTAATACTTTCAGTGGCTCCACTCGTCCAAACGATTTCACGAGGATCGGCACCAACCAGTTTTGCGACTTCGGAACGCGCTTCTTCAACAGCCTCTTCTGCCTCCCAGCCATATGCATGCGAACGTGACGCAGGATTACCAAACTGTTCCCGCAAATACGGAATCATTTTGTCAACCACGCGTGGATCGACTGGTGTCGTTGCGGAATAATCCATGTAAACCGGAAAGTGTCGAGCACTAAACATCGGAAGTGGATTGAGTTTTGGGGTGGTATGTTTACTCATAGAAGTTTCTTTAGATCATTAATTTTGTTGAGCCAGATTAAATACCGAATTAACAATAAAACGTTTCGGCACTATCTCTTTTTTAGTCGCTTTTGCATCTACGACATTTAATGCATTATTTTTCATGGGTACTACTTGAGCTGGTTTATTTTTGTTAATAAAAGGTGATAAAACCGAAACATTGCGGTTCTGTTGCTCAAGAACCAAATCCTTTAAGGTGACAGACTGCAAATATTCCACCATCTTTTTGTTTAAGTTGGACCATAAGTCATGTGTCATGCACTGACTATTTTCCTCATCAGGGCCGAGACAATTCCCTTTACCTCCGCATTGAGTTGCGTCAATAGGCTCATCAACAGCAGTGATAATGTCTGCGACTGTAATCGTACTTCCATCACGACTGAGAGTGTATCCACCACCTGGTCCGCGCGTACTTTCAACAATCTGAACCCGACGCAACTTACCAAACAATTGCTCTAGGTAAGACAAAGAAATTTTTTGTCTTTTACTGATTCCAGCTAATGTGACTGGACCTTCAGATTGGCGCATCGCCAAATCTATCATTGCGGTTACTGCAAAACGACCTTTTGTAGTTAATCTCATAATTTACTCTTATCTATCAATAATTTAGTTACAATCCAGATTGGTTTCTGGGACCTCTAAATGTCTCTGTTAGGTATGGGTAATACCTGACAGATTAACTCAAGTATAACAAAAACTCGAGTTATAGGTAGTGGACTAAATAAGAGGATTGTCTGGGGTCAACGCGCCAAACGCCATCGCACGAACTTTAGACAAACGATCTCTGGTCGACGCTGCATTTTCAAATTCTAAGTTTCGTGCAAAATCCACCATTTCTTTCTCTAAACGCTTAATTTCCTTAGCTAAATCGCGTTCATTCATGTCTTCATATTTGGCTTTTTCTTTTTGTGATTGCCAGTTTGCTTTTTCATCATCCACATCATAAACACCATCAATGATGTCTTTAATCCGCTTCTTTACCCCTACTGGCGTTATGCCATTTAATTGATTAAAAGTAGTTTGTTTTGTTCTTCGACGATCAGTTTCGGCGATGGCTTTACGCATGGACTCAGTCACTCGGTCTGCATAAAGAATGGCTTTTCCGTTTAAATTACGTGCTGCTCGGCCAATGGTCTGAATCAAACTTCGCTCGGAACGTAAAAATCCTTCCTTATCAGCATCCAAAATGGCAACTAATGAGACTTCAGGGATATCTAAGCCCTCGCGAAGTAAATTAATTCCTACCAGAACGTCAAACATGCCTAATCGTAAATCTCGAATAATCTCGACCCGCTCTACCGTATCAATATCGGAGTGAACATAACGTACCTTGACACCGTTATCCGATAAAAAATCAGTCAATTGTTCAGCCATACGTTTTGTAAGAACGGTCACCAATACACGTTCCTGTTTGTCGACCCTTAGTTTAATTTGATCGAGTAAATCATCAACTTGAGTCGACGCGGGTAAAACTTGTATCTCCGGATCAACAAGTCCAGTCGGTCTCACAACCTGCTCGACAATCTTGCCCGTTTTATTTTTCTCATAATCAGCGGGTGTTGCACTGACAAAAACTGTTTGGCGCATTTTTGATTCAAATTCATTAAATTTGAGGGGGCGATTGTCTAAGGCAGAAGGCAAACGAAACCCAAAATCAACTAGAGTCACCTTACGGGCACGATCACCGTTATACATCCCATTAAATTGACCAATCAGAACATGCGACTCATCTAAAAACATTAATGCATCTTGAGGGAGGTAATCAATTAATGTCGGTGGCGCTTCGCCAGGCTTGCCCCCCGATAAGTGTCTTGAGTAATTTTCAATCCCTTTGCAAAATCCCAGTTCAGCCAGCATCTCAATATCAAAGCGCGTACGCTGCTCTAATCGTTGCGCTTCCACCAATTTATTTTGCGACAAAAGTTCCGCTAAGCGCTCCCTCAATTCGACTTTGATATCCTCTAGCGCGCGCAAGACCGTCTCTCGCGGAGTCACATAATGTGATCCTGGATACACTGTAAAACGAGCTATCTTTTGTTTAATTTTTCCAGTCAGAGGATCAAAGAACTGCAAAGTATCAATCTGATCATCAAATAACTCCAATCTAACTGCAAGCTCATTGTGCTCAGCAGGGAAAATATCAATGGTGTCACCACGAACACGAAAGGTTCCTCTAGAAAAATCCATATCATTTCGCTCATACTGCATCGCCACAAGACGCTTGACCGCATCAGTTTGGGACATCTTGTCACCTTGACGCAAGGTCAAAACCATCTTGTGATAATCCCCAGGATTACCAATACCGTAAATAGCTGAAACACTGGCGACAATAATTACATCTCGACGCTCTAATAAGCTTTTTGTAGCTGATAATCGCATTTGTTCAATATGCTCATTAATCGAAGAATCCTTTTCGATAAATAAGTCACGGGTTGGAACATAAGCCTCAGGCTGATAGTAATCGTAATAACTCACGAAGTATTCCACAGCATTTCGTGGGAAAAATTCTCGAAACTCACTATAGAGTTGTGCGGCTAAAGTTTTATTAGGCGCAAAAATAATAGCCGGACGCCCCTCTCTAGCAATAACATTGGCCATCGTGTAAGTCTTACCAGAACCAGTGACACCAAGCAGGGTTTGAAAAGATAACCCGTCATCAACACCTTCAATCAACGACTCAATCGCTGCAGGTTGGTCGCCCGCAGGTAAAAAAGGTTGATATAAATGATAGGGTGAATTTGGAAACTCGATAAATTTCGACTCATCAAGTGTCGGAGCAGCGATCGGGGCTGCTCGTTCTGATTTACCGGATTTACCTTTGGATTGTCTAGATGCCATTCAAGTTTGTTTAAAATACAATGGATATTATTGTCACAACGTTAGATTATTGCAGTTTTTTTATATTTTTGATTTGTAATACCTCTTTCATGAAGACCACTTCTATTTAACATTGGCTTACAATTTGTCATCTCTATCTTTTTAAACTGAAATTTCTACTTATGACTCTTTTTTCTTCTGTTGAACTCGCCCCTCGTGATCCAATTCTAGGTCTTTATGAAACATTTAATGCGGATACAAGACCCACTAAGGTGAACTTAGGAGTTGGTGTTTATTTCACGGAAGAAGGAAAAATTCCATTACTTGGCGCCGTACAAATCGCAGAAAAACAGATCTTAGAAAATCCTAAATCGCGGGGTTACCTCCCTATTGAAGGTATTGCTACCTACAATAGTGCAGTGCAAACCTTGCTTTTTGGAAAGGATACTGCGATAGTTGCCAATAAACGAGCGGCTACTTTTGAGGGGCTCGGTGGCACAGGAGCTTTAAAAATTGGTGCCGATTTTATCAAACGATTGAAGCCTCACGCTGAAGTATTTATTAGTGATCCTAGTTGGGAAAATCACCGAGGACTATTCGAAGGTGCTGGCTTTTCAGTGATCAATTACCCCTACTATGACCCTCAAACACGTGGCGTTAACTTTACCGCCATGACTGCCTATTTAAATACATTAGCAGAAGATAGCGTCATCGTTTTACACGCCTGTTGCCATAATCCGACCGGGGCAGACATGACGACAGAACAGTGGAAAGCCATTGTCGAAATCTGCCGCAATAAAGGCCTCATCCCATTCTTAGATATGGCCTACCAAGGTTTTGCAGAGGGTATTTTCGAAGACGGTATCGCCGTTCGACTTTTTGCAGATTCTGGTTTGTCTTTCTTTATTTCAAGCTCCTTCTCTAAGTCTTTCTCCCTCTATGGTGAGCGAGTTGGGGCATTGACCATTGTGACTCAAAATGCTGATGAAACACTGCGGGTTGCTTCACAAGTTAAACGTGTCATACGAACGAACTATTCCAATCCTCCTACCCATGGTGGAGCTATAGTTTCGGCAGTTCTTAACTCAAATGAACTACGCACGATGTGGGAAGAAGAACTTTCCCACATGCGAGATCGTATTAAACAAATGCGTGATCAACTCATCTCTGAGCTCAAAGCGGCTGGAGCTCAGAAAGATTTTTCTTTTATAGCCCAACAACGAGGAATGTTTTCCTACACAGGTCTATCAAAAGATCAAGTTGACCATTTAATCGCTGACCACGGTGTTTATGCCGTTAGTACCGGCCGAATCTGCGTTGCTTCGCTCAATACAAAGAATGTAGGTCATGTAGCCAAGTCAATCGCAGCTGTTTTATAGAATAAATAGTTGTTTTTTGCTAAATGACACGAAAAAGTCATATAGCAATGACAAAAAATCATGTAATATCATGTTGTTGCAGTGCAATATTTATTGAAATGAGGAGTTTTTTCAATCTCCATTCCGCCAAATCGTTTCATAAGGACTGATGTTATGTTGTATCAAATTCAAGAATTTAGCCGTGCCATGTTGGAACCGATTAGTTCGTTGGCACAGACTGTCGCAAAGATCTACAGCGACCCAAACAACCCCCTGTCTTACTACCCCGCCTCACAAAGAGTCGCTGCCGGATATGAACTCTTACATCGTCTTGGCAAGGAATATGAGAAGCCAGAGTTTGGTATCAAAAATGTGGAAGTCCATGGCAAACAAGTTGCTATTACCGAATACACATCGATAGAAAAACCATTTTGTCGTTTAGTTCGTTTCAAGCGCTTTTCCGATGATGTCTCCGTCATCAAAGCCATGAAAAATGAACCCGTTGTTCTTGTCGTTGCCCCTCTTTCCGGTCATCACTCTTCGCTCTTAAGAGATACAGTTAGAGTGCTATTACAAAACCACAAAGTCTATCTCACCGACTGGACCGACGCGCGATTAATACCTGTCTCCGAAGGCCAGTTCCATTTAGATGACTATGTTGCTTATATTCAAGAATTTATTCGTTATATAGGCGCTGAACATCTTCATGTCATTTCTGTATGCCAGCCTACGGTCCCAGTCTTGGGTGCAATTTCTTTAATGGCATCCAACGGCGAACAAACTCCTGCAACAATGACTATGATGGGAGGCCCCATCGACGCTCGTAAGTCTCCAACGGTGGTGAACTCACTGGCGATGACAAAATCTTTTCAGTGGTTTGAAAATAATGTGATTTTTACCGTTCCACCAAATCACCCAGGTGCTGGACGCAAAGTTTATCCTGGATTTATGCAACATGCCGGTTTTGTTGCTATGAACCGCGATCGTCACGTACGATCACATTGGGACTTTTTCCAAGATTTACTCAAGGGTGATGCCTCAGATGCTGAAGCACACAGGAAGTTCTATGATGAATATAACGCTGTTCTTGATATGGATGCAGCCTATTATCTCGAAACGATTAAAACCGTTTTCCAAGATTTTGCTTTAGCAAAAGGAACATGGAAAGTAGCTGGTCAGCTCGTCCGTCCGCAAGATATCAAAAGAACAGCTCTGTTTGCCGTTGAAGGTGAATTGGATGATATCTCAGGAAGTGGTCAAACTCGCTCAGCCATTGAATTGTGTTCTGGTATCCCTAACGCTAACAAAGAAGAGTTCGAAGTTTTGGGCGCTGGTCACTACGGAATTTTTGCTGGTCGTCGATGGCGTGAAATGGTCTATCCAAAAATTTCAGAATTTATTCGTAAACATCCTGGCACCCCAGATAAAAAAGTCCCTGCCAAAAAAATAACTGTTGCTACTCAAAAAGTCGCTTCTAAAAAAGTTAGCTCCAGAAAAACAGCCGTGAAGCAAAGTCCCATAAAAACAACTCGCGCTAAGTCACCTCCAAAAGCTTAATTTTTTCCTAATCGAGTGACTCAAACGATTCATTTCATAACTCCATCAAGCTTGTTACAAAAGCTTGATGAGGCACTACCACAAACTCAATGTACAAAATGTGGATATCCTGATTGTCATGCTTATGCAACTGCAATGTCTTTACAAGAAGCCGCACATAATCGGTGCCCACCAGGTGGGCAGGAAGGAATCGATCGTCTTTCTAAAATTCTTCAACAACCCTCACTGCGTTTAGATGTTCATCATGGTGTAGAAAGACCTAGACCACTGGCTGTCATTAACGAAATGGAGTGTATTGGCTGCACGCTATGCATTAAAGCCTGCCCAGTAGATGCAATTGTAGGTGCCGCCAAACAACTTCACCTAGTGATCAATGATCGCTGTACCGGATGTGATCTCTGCGTACCTCCCTGTCCTGTTGATTGTATTTCAATGGTTCCGTTAACTAAAAACATAACTGGATGGGAAGCTTGGTCTCAAGATCTGGCGAATCAATCCAAGAAAAATTATGAAACCAGAAAACTACGCTTAGAGCGTGAGAAAAAAGATCTCGTCAAACGACAGCTTGCCAAAGCCACTTCCAAGTTAAAGGCAGTTGGTACCCTCAGTACAGATGATATAGCTCGTAAAAAAGCTATCATTGAAGCAGCAATGGCTCGAGCCAAAGAAAAATTAGATCAGTGGAATACTAAATAAGTAGTTGTAATTCTTCAATATAGCTTTGCATATTGGGCTCACTACCTGTCTGAGAGGATTCCCAAAGAACTCTACCTAAACACTCCATCATCTGATGATGGGCACTATGCTCAGAATCTAGTTTCATCATCAATTGTCTACTAATTTTCCTTATACCAACAGGTTGGTCAATCTGCGTCTGCTCAGATAGACTCATATGCATCGATAAATGTAAAAAGGGATTCGTTTGTCCGTTTTCTACAGAGAAATCTTGGGACTTAGCTTCTTCGGGGTGATTAAGAAGTTGATGATATTCCGGATGTTCAACCATCCACCGCGCAGCAATTGATTCCAAAGGTGTGAGAACACCAGAGTCTTGATGCTTTTTCCACGCCACACAAAAAAAATCACGGACTTGATCTTTACTAGGATTAAACATCAGTAAGCTGCTTCTCTTTAAATTGACAGACTGCCATTACTGGACACTGTGAGCAAAGCGGACTTCTAGCTTTACAGGTATAGCGTCCAAGTAAAATCAGCCAATGATGAGCATTGAGTAAATAATGTTTAGGCACTCGTTTTAGCAGCTTTTGTTCAACCGCTAGTACATCTTTACCTGGGGCCAAACCTGTTCGATTAGAAACCCGAAAGATATGGGTGTCAACTGCCATCGTTAGTTGACCAAAAGCTGTATTGAGAACCACATTAGCAGTCTTGCGTCCAACCCCTGGAAGTGCTTCAAGGGACTCTCGATCCTGCGGCACGACCCCACCGTGCTCATCGACTAAAATTTGACAGGTTTGAATCAGATGTTTCGCCTTCGATTTGTAAAGCCCAATTGTTTGAATATATTTAATGAGTTTTTTTTCGCCAATCTTCAATATTGCTTTGGGGGTATTAGCCACTGGAAAAAGCTTTTGGGTCGCTTTATTGACTGACACATCTGTCGCTTGTGCAGATAGCAAAACTGCCGCTAATAATTCAAATTCTGATGAGTATTGGAGTTCTGTTTTTGGATGCGGATTAATTTTTTGCAGCGTTGCAAAAAAAGCCTCGCGTTGCGCCGGATTCATCAGCTTAGGCATTATATTTACTCTTAAAATCAAAACTACGAATAGCTTCAAATAAGTCAAGTGCTTGCTGATGACGTGCTTGCAATGAATTTTCAGAAGTTTCGCGCAACTTCACTCCCCAAATAGATTCTGGGAAATAAGCATCATCTTCCCACCGTGGAATCACATGCCAATGCAAATGTGGCACAAAGTTACCAAAGCTGGCTAGATTGACTTTATGTGGCTCAATCACGTCTCGGATCAATTGCTCCACTTGACAGACTACTTGCATGAGAGCGCTCCGCTGAGATGGTTCTAAGTCAGTCATTTCAGCTATATGAGCATGCCAAACAACGCGAACTAAACCAGGAAATTCAGGTTCTAATGGCGCAATGATACGTAACACCGAATTAGAGACTAGAATTTCTCCGCCATCATGGGAACAAAAGTGACATTCATTATTTTTCATGAAGCTAGTTTAACAATCCTTGAGAAAAAAACCCGAGGATTTTATCCCCGGGCTTTTCTAGTATTCACAGATGAGTGAACGGTAAGTCAATTAATGAAACTGCTCTTCCTCAGTAGAGCCAGTCAATGCGGTTACTGAAGACTTTCCACCTTGAATCACAGTAGTTACGTCATCAAAATAACCCGTGCCAACTTCTTGCTGATGAGATACAAAAGAATATCCCCGATCTCTTGCAGCAAATTCAGGCTCTTGAACTTTTTCAACATAGGCTGACATGCCACGCTTTGCGTAGTCCTGAGCTAAATCGTACATGTTGTACCACATTGAATGAATTCCAGCTAAAGTAATAAATTGATATTTGTAACCCATTGCACCTAACTCACGTTGGAACTTAGCAATCGTTGCATCATCTAAATTCTTTTTCCAATTAAAAGATGGTGAGCAGTTATAGGCAAGTAACTTGCCAGGATATTTCGAACGAACAGCCTCAGCGTATTTTTTTGCAAACTCAAGATCAGGTGTGCCTGTTTCACACCAAACCATATCGGCATAGGCAGCATAAGCAACACCACGAGAGATGGCTTGATCCAGACCCTTACGTGTTTTATAAAAACCTTCAGACGTTCTCTCGCCAGTAATAAAGGGCTTATCATTAGCGTCGTAATCAGAGGTTATGAGATCAGCAGCCTCAGCATCAGTTCTGGCTAAAATCAGAGTTGGAACACCCATGACATCTGCCGCTAAACGCGCTGAATTGAGTTTTTGCACAGCTTCTTGAGTTGGAACTAAAACTTTACCTCCCATGTGGCCACATTTTTTCACTGAAGCTAACTGATCTTCAAAGTGAACGCCCGCTGCACCAGACTCAATCATCGCCTTCATAAGTTCAAAGCCATTTAATACTCCTCCAAATCCAGCTTCCGCATCAGCCACAATTGGGGCAAAATAATCTATATACCCCGCATCTCCAGGATTTACACCCTTAGACCATTGAATCTCATCAGCACGTTTAAAGGTATTGTTAATCCGCTCAACAACTTTAGGAACCGAATCTACTGGATATAAAGATTGATCTGGATACATCTCAGCACCACTATTGGCATCAGCGGCAACTTGCCAGCCAGATAAGTAAATAGCTTTGATGCCAGCTTTGACTTGTTGCATCGCTTGGCCCCCAGTCAAAGCTCCTAAACAATTGATGTAGGCCTCGTTATTGACCATATTCCATAATTTATCCGCCCCATGATGCGCAAGAGTATGTTCAATATGTAAAGAACCTCTCAAACGGACAACATCATCAGCCGTATAGTTGCGCTGTATACCCTTCCATCGAGGATTAGTGTCCCAATCTTTTTGAATTTCTGCTGCTGCCTGTTGACGAGTCTTCATGTATTTCTCCATTAAAGTGTTTAAAAAAATTCAAAGTCTTATAGAAGACTTTAAGTAATTTAACGATTGGACACAACATGAAAATGACAGCTTTTTTGATATTTTTTATATAATAAAATCAATTAGATATGATTTAAATTCCATCATAAGAAATGAATCATCATCATTTAAGAAATTGATATCGCACTGAATACTCAGTGTTTTTACTGATAAAAATCACGTTTCATAATATGAAAAATAAGGACAGGTATCTGCTAAAGAACTAATTGAATTGCAGAGCGTGGTTTTTGTTGTAACGATTTAATTGGCTTGCCACCAAAACAGCAATTAATTGCAAAACAGCAATGGCGTAAAAAATTGTTTCTGGACTGTTCCAATCCATGAATAAACCAAATAAAACTGGGCCAGAGGCTGCACCTACATCAATCCCTGAGTAGACGATCCCGAATACTCTTCCGGAAGCTCCCTTGGGAGTTCCTGCTCTAACCATCAAATCCCGCGCAGGTCCTGCCATACCTCCACCAAACCCCATGAAAGCAAAAATAATCGGAACTGTCCAGCCAGGAAATATGCCCAATCCAGCCACGATTGCCATTACGCCAGAAATCAGGAATGCGGTAGTAATCACACGGTCAGGATCAGGTATTTTTGTAGCAACAAAACCACCTGCAATGAGTCCTATAGCACTGCTAATCATAAAAAGTGTGTAAGAAGATGCCGTCAAACTAATAGGTATGTGATAAATATCCACCAATGCGGTAGATGAAAAACTTTGTATGCCAGCAAATCCAAATGAAGTGAGATAAAAGAATAACCAACTCATCCACATACTGGGTAATTTCAATATGGTTAAAGTTGGAATTGGTGTAACAGCTTCTTCTTGGTTTTCAATGATGGCAGGCTCAACCAATTGGTGCCGACGAGCTATCAAGATCAAGAGAACCAGTGATGCAAGTCCTGCCGCTCCAAATTGAGCCATCCTCCAACTATCAAATAGGGCTGTCAAACCCAGCATAAATAATGGCGCAGCAGCCCATCCAAGATAACCTGTCACGCCATGAATTGAATACGCATGAGGTAGGTTTTGTGGCTTCACCATATTATTAATCATGGTGTAATCCACCGGATGAAAAACTCCATTGCCTAAACCGGCAAGAGCAACTCCAACTAAAAGCATCTCGTAACTATGAGATAACCCCAGTACCAATGCCCCAAGGATGAGGAAAATCATTCCTAAAAACAAAATGGGGCGGGGACTGTATTTATCAACGAGTAAACCACTCGTCGATTGAACTAGGGATGAAACAACATAAAAAGTCGTCATGAGCAACCCCAACTGGGCATAGCTCAGACCAAACTCAACCCTGAGCCATGGAAATAATGGCGCAATAATTAAATGAAAAAAATGGGATATGCTGTGAGCCAAACCAATCAAACTAATTAGCTCAACATCTTTTTTACTGGAATTCATCCTCCCATTTTACCGACTTTAATGAACCTGTCTTGTGAAAACAAATTCATTATTCTCTACATCGACCGGAATCACGTCTTTTGGCCCAAATTTACCCTCTAAAATCAATTTAGCAATTGGATTTTCTATGGCTTGCTGAATTGCACGCTTCAGTGGTCTTGCTCCAAAAACTGGATCAAAACCCGCATGAGCAATCTTCGCTAAGGCTGCATTGCTAACATCGAGCTGCATATCCATTTTCGCAATACGATTTGTTAATCTTTGTAACTGAATCTTCGCAATGGAGCTAATCTGATGTTGACTGAGTGCATGGAAAACAACAACTTCATCAATGCGATTTAAGAACTCGGGTCGGAAATAATCTTTTACCTCGGTCCATACTGCATCTCGAATCTCATCTTGAGGTTTTCCAATCATAGACTGAATCACCTGTGAACCCAAATTACTCGTCATCACAATCACTGTATTTTTAAAATCCACAGTACGACCCTGTCCATCTGTCATACGACCATCATCGAGTACCTGCAAAAGAACGTTAAAGACATCTGGGTGTGCTTTTTCAATTTCATCGAGCAAAATAACACTGTAGGGCTTACGTCTGACAAGTTCCGTCAAATATCCACCCTCTTCATAACCAACATATCCTGGAGGAGCACCAATCAACCTTGAGACACTATGTTTTTCCATGAACTCACTCATGTCAATTCGAATCATGTGTTCATCACTATCAAATAAGAATGTTGCTAATGCTTTACAAAGCTCAGTTTTACCTACCCCTGTTGGACCTAAGAACAGAAATGAACCGTAAGGCCTTCCTTCATCAGATAATCCTGCACGAGAGCGACGTATGGCATTAGAAACTGCAGCAATAGCATCATCTTGACCCACCACACGTTGGTGAAGATTTTGTTCCATACCTAATAATTTATCGCGTTCACCTTGCATCATTTTTGATACAGGAATACCTGTTGCACGAGAAACCACTTCAGCAATTTCCTCAGCGCCAACTTGTGTTCTCAATAATTTATTTTTTACAGGGCCAGAACTCTGCTCTTGCTTTGCAGCGTTCTTTAATTTACCTTCAAGCTCTGGTAACTTTCCATATTGAAGCTCTGCCACCTTATCAAGCTTACCTTCACGCTGTAATCTCACAATATCTGCCCGAATCCGATCAATTTCTTCCTTAATATGTGCAGTCCCCTGTGCGGCACCTTTCTCAGATTTCCAAATTTCTTCTAAATCAGCCAGTTCTTTACTGAGTCGAGTAATTTCCTCTTCGATTAAATCAAAGCGCTTTATAGATGCTTCATCTTTTTCTTTTTTGACAGCTTCACGCTCTATCTTTAACTGGATAATGCGACGCTCAAGCTTATCCATCACCTCAGGCTTAGAATCAATCTCCATCTTAATTCTTGAGGCAGCTTCATCAATGAGGTCAATCGCTTTATCTGGTAAGAAACGATCTGTAATATACCTATGAGAGAGCTCTGCAGCAGCAACAATGGCTGGATCAGTAATTTCAACGCCATGGTGAAGCTCATACCTCTCTTGAAGACCACGAAGAATCGCAATGGTTGCTTCTACACTCGGTTCATCAACGATTACTCTTTGGAAACGCCGCTCAAGAGCGGCATCCTTCTCTATGTATTTGCGGTACTCATCAAGTGTTGTAGCGCCAATACAGTGCAATTCACCCCTAGCCAAAGCAGGTTTAAGCATATTCCCTGCATCCATTGAACCTTCAGTCTTACCAGCACCAACCATCGTATGTATCTCATCAATAAATACAATCGTTTGACCTTCGTCTTTAGCAATATCAGACAAGACCGCTTTTAATCGCTCTTCAAACTCGCCTCTAAATTTTGCGCCAGCTAATAGTAAAGCCATATCCAAAACAAGCACGCGCTTATTCTTTAAAGACTCAGGTACTTCACCATTCACAATGCGCTGTGCTAAACCTTCCACAATGGCGGTTTTACCAACGCCTGGCTCACCAATCAATACAGGATTATTTTTCGTGCGCCGCATTAATATTTGAATCGCTCTGCGAATCTCATCGTCACGACCAATCACTGGATCTAATTTACCTAATCGAGCTCTCTCAGTAAGGTCAACTGTGTACTTTTTTAATGCTTCACGTTGATTTTCCGCATCATTAGAATTAACCGTTTGGCCACCCCGAACAGCATCGATGGTAGATTCCAAACTTTTACGAGATAGGCCTGCAGATTTAGCCGCTTTACCAAGATCACCTTTATCGTCTGCTAGAACAAGTAAAAATAATTCAATAGCAACAAATTGATCCCCTCTTTTATTGGCTTCTTTTTCCGTTAGATTTAACCAAGACCCTAAACTTCTTCCAACCTGAACATCACCAGTACCCTCGACTTGAGGTAACTTTTTCGCAATTACCTCACAACCGGTCTCAAAGGCAGCAACATTTACTCCTGCACGAGTCAATAAATTGCGGGTAGCTCCATCATGATCCTTCAATAAAGCCAGCAAAAGGTGCTCAGGCTCAATAAATTGATTATCTGAAGAAACAGCAATACTTTGAGCTTCTGCTAAAGCCTCTTGAAACTTGGTGGTTAACTTTTCGATTCTCATGCATTTTCCTTTTCAGAAAGTATTCATACTCTTTACATAAGCATGAAATGATGAATTTCAAGAGTCCATCTAAAATAGTTTGATGAAAGACGAGATAAAAGCTTCGAAAACCTGGTTAATTTACCTTCTAGAATGTTCAGATGGGTCTTTTTATGCGGGTATTACGAATAATCTCGACCAACGCTTAGCGACTCATAATGCAGGTTTAGGTGCCAAATATACGCGAGGTAGAACACCAGTGAGATTGCTAGAATTCAAAGAAGTGAAAAGCCACTCTGAAGCGCTTCAGCAAGAATATCAACTAAAAAAACTTCCTAAATCAAAAAAAAGAAGTTTTTTTAAGTAAACGAAACCTTTATATCGGGTTCAATCTCATGACGGACATCAATGGTATCTTCGCCAGGAATCCTTACCCTTGTAAATACATGTTCTTGATAGTTCATCGGACGAGTTGCATCTAAGCCCATCTTCGAGCTTAATCCCTGCTGATATGGTGGTACAAGATCGCCACCTTCTTTCATCCATTCCACAGTTGTTGAGGGATCTAAAATAGAGCCTTGTGCGCCTTCTATGACCAATAAATCTCGGTGTGCTTGAAACCTTGTCGCTACTGCCCATTCGACTTGTTGAGGTTGATGAACATCTACATCCTCATCAACAACAATGACTTGCTTAACATCATAGTGAGCGCCAAACGCAGCCATAATTACATTCTTAGGTTGCCCCTCATGCGATTTTTTGAGTTTCACATATAAGTGGTATCGAGCAACTCCACCAATAGACAAATGCACATCAAGCACACCCTGAAAACTTCGTTGGAGATGAGAAAGCAAAGTTGACTCTCTAGGGATCGCTCCTAGTAAAAGATGCTCCATCTCCGCTGGAATAATGGTGTGATAAATAGGATCTTTACGATGAGTCAACAGATCGACCTTAATAACCTCTCGGCTTTCGCGAGCACTGTAGTACTTTGGAAACTCTCCAAAGGGGCCTTCAAGTTCACGCTCATGTGGAAGGATTTTTCCTTCAATGATAATCTCAGCATTCGCTGGCACTCTAATTTCACTATTTTTACACTTGACGACATCTAAAGCTTTACCATGTAAAGCCCCGGCAATTTCCAATTCGTCATGATCTAAGGGAGCAATTGCTTGTGATGCAAGTAATGTAAGTGGATCAACGCCAATCACAATGGCCACATCTAAGGCTTGATTATCTTTTTCCGCTTGCTTAAAAAATGCAAACAAATGCCTAGGCAACATCAAAATACCTAAGCGACCCGTCGGATGAAGTTGGATACGATTAATGGAAACATTTTGCTTGCCCGTACTTGGATTTCTGGCAATGACTAACCCAGCAGTAATGTAAGGGCCATAGTCATGTTCACTATGTGTAGGAATTGGTAGTAATTTTTGTAAATCAGGATTTTGAATAACGATCTCTTGGCAAGGGGCGGGACTCTTCCCAATATCATGCCAAGGAATAGGATTTTCAGCGGCTTTACGAAAAGCTGGTAAGAGCTCTTCTTCACTAATACCCATTGCCTCAGCAATCCAAGATCGCTTTGACATAAATCCGGAAATGACTGGCATTTTAAAACCTTGTGGGTTTTGAAAATAGGTTGCTTTCTCCCCATCTAAGATTTTGGCAATGGCAGGTAGTCGATGCTTTAAATCACAACCTTTTTTAATAACAGCAATACGATCTGTTGTTTGTAAATGCGATAACCAAGTTCTAAGTTCGGTGAATTTCATGATCAATCCTTAATCAGCCGTAATATTGAGGGTCTTAATCAATCGACCCCAGGTGTTTGTTTGTGATTGTAAAAAAGTATCTAACTGTTCCGGAGTACCCCCATCAGGTACTACTCCTTGAATACGAAATGTTTCTCTCACATCACTCATTTTTAAAATATCATTCACTGTTTGATTAATCTTATCAATCACTGGGCGAGGAGTTCCTGCAGGTACCACAATCGCATGCCATGAGTTAACTTCATAACCCGTTATACCAAGCTCATTCATGGTTGGGACTTGAGGCATTAGAGGCGATCTTGTCATTTGTCCAATCGCTAAAGTACGTACTTTACCGGTCTGTAAAAAAGAAGCAATATTACCTAATACATCAATTGCAACGTCAACTTGCCCACCAGCCACATCGGTCATGATAGCCGTGCTTCCTTTATAAGGAATCTGGCGCATCTCAACATTCGCCATCTTTTCAAATAATGCCATCGATAAATGATTTGAAGAGCCATTACCAGAAGACCCATAATTCAATTTACCAGGATTTGCCTTTGCAGCTTTAATGACATCCTGAAGACTCTTATAAGGAGAGTCTTTTGAAGTGACAAATACAGTAGGAGAACGACCAGCCAAAATGACTGAATTAAATGCCTTACTTGTGTCATATGGTAAATTTTTCATTAAGAACGGATTGGTCACATAGGGAAACTGTATGATTAGCATGGTATAGCCATCTGGTGGCGAAGTAGCAACATAACTAGTGCCAATAGTCGTCACTCCTCCAGTCCTATTTTCAACTAGTACTGGCTGTTTCCAAATCTCACTCATCTTTGGTGCCAAAATACGCCCTAAGGTGTCGTTAAACCCACCCGGCGGATAAGGCACAACTATTTTAATTGGCTTATTGGGATACGAGTTATCTTGAGAAAGTACCGATTGCGTAAATGATATGAACAAAAAACATACCCCTAAAATGACTTTATTCACAGACATATCCTTTTAAAAACATTACTATTCATGATCAGTTATACAACACCAACGTTTTGATAAATACTTTTTATTTCTGTAAAGTCGATCAGTGCATCAAAGCCGTGAAGGCGCCCAAGGCCACTTTTCCGATACCCACCCGTTTCCGCTTCTGCAATTAATTTATTATGATCATTGATCCATATCGTTCCGTTTCTCAATGCCCGAGCAATACGTAAGGAACGATTTCCATCATTAGTCCACACACTAGCAGATAATCCATACTCTGTATTATTCGCTTTTTGAACAGCATGTTTTTCATCTGTAAAAGACTCTAAAACAATTAATGGCCCAAAGATTTCATCTTGACAGAAAAAGGCGTTGTCATCTTGGTGCGCAATTAAGCTCGGAGAAATGAAATGACCTTTAGATAAATCTCCTCCTAGACGCCCTCCACGCACAATGACCTCATCACAAGAATCTAGTGAACGCTCAATTTCTGTATTAACACGCTCCAAGGCCGCCGCATCAATTAAAGGCCCCATCTGCATACCTGTATCTTGACCAAAGCCAACCTTAACTGATTCAACTGCAAGCTTCAAAGCAATTTTCATGTCTTCATAAATAGACTCATGCACCAAAATTCGACGCGCTGCTGTGCACTGCTGTCCAGAAATAATAATAGCGGCAGTAACAAGCTTTGAAGCAACATCCGATAAATTAACGTCATTAAAAACAAGACAGCATGACTTACCGCCCAATTCTAAAGAAAGTTTTTTCATGGTCGGGGCCGCTGCAGCCATAATTTTTTGACCAGTTCGGTTAGAGCCAGTAAAACTAATCACATCAACATCATTTGACTCTACTAAAGTTGCTGCAACCTGGTGGCCCTGCTCAGAAACTAAATTAACAACACCGGGAGGCAGGCTAGTCACCTCTTGTAAACAATTTAAAACAGCAGCGGTAATTTGTGTCGTTTGAGGCGCAGATTTTATGATTGATGCACAGCCAGCAGCCATTGCAGGAGCTAGTGAACGTATTAACAAAACAATTGGGGCATTCCAAGGAATAATTAAACCGGCAACGCCAGCGGGCTCTTTTAATATGCTTGTATATACACCTGGTTCAACCTCAAAAAAGTTTCCAGGAATATATCGGGCAAGACCTGCGTAATATCGAATTTCAGAAACAGCGCCAAGTACCTCACCACGAGACTGAGCAATTACCTTCCCATTTTCTTGTGTTAATAACTGCGCTAGTGGCTCAATCTTTTGCTCTAAACGACTTGCCCACTCTAATAAAACCAATTGACGTAAACGAGGTTGATGCGCCCAATTACTTTTATAAAAAGCCTCTTTTGCAGCTTCAATAGCTAAGACAGCATCAATCTCATCACTATTAACATATTTACCGATTTGCTCTCCGGTTGCCGGATTAAAACTTGGGGAAAATCTTTTCGATTGACCTTCAACCCATCTGCCATTAATTAAATTAAGCGCAATCATATTTTTCCTTAATGCATCACTGAACCGCCATCGATTACAAGCACTTGGCCGGTAACAAATAAGCTGGCATCACTCGCAAAATAAATTAAACTTCCTGCTAAATCCTCTGGGACTGCTTCGCGTTTTATAGCGCGACTAGCAATATTATTAGCCGCAATCGCCCCCTGCCAAGCTGGATTGCCAAGTACGTTATCACTTAGAACTAAGCCTGGCGCCATCGTATTAACCCGAATACCGTCATCACCCAACTCTCTAGCAAGTGATCGTGACATCGCTACGATAGCTCCCTTGGAGGTTACGTAATGCAACATCATAGGCGATCCTTTGAAGACGGTTCCTGAAGCAATATTAATAATAGAGCCTGATTTCTGTTTTCGCATAATAGGGCTGACTGCCTTTACACATTCGAACACCCCACGAACATTGACACGCATAACAGCATCCCATTCATCAGTTTCAATCTGTTCAAAGGGTTTAAGACTTAATTTACCAAATAACGCTGCGTTATTAACTAGTACATCAACTCTTCCATATTGGTCTATTGTGAGCTTTACCATTTCATCACAAGAACTAGCATTCGTCACATCAGTATGCAATCCTAGAACGTCAACTCCTTGATCTTTGAGTATTTTACAAATACCATCAGTAGAAGAAACATCGGTAACCACCACTTTAGCGCCCGCCTTACCTAAAACCTGCGCATAATGAGCCCCAATGCCCTGCGCTGCCCCAGTAACAATAGCAACTTTATTTTTAAGAACTAATTCACTCATTGACAGCCTCTTTAGATTGTTTTTGTTGATCGGTAATCGTTTGTAACTCAGGGCGAATATATTGTTCAGACATCCCACAAAACAATCCTTTCAGAAAGCCAACTTTTGCATCACTTGTACCAAACAATAGATCACAAATTGGAAAAGTTAAGTTAAAGTTATATTTGTGCATAAACTCAGGATTGTGATGTGCCACATGCATTCTTCGAACCGTATTGAGTAGCGGAAATTTATCCAAAAATGGACTATTTTGAATATGAGATAAAGTATGCATCCCTTCATACATCAAATAATAAGTAGCAATGGTTGCCATCATAATATACGCCACATTCGATGAAAATATAAGTCCTCCCAGAACGACTAAAGGTATTGCTGAAAGCACAAAAAGTATAGGGGCAAAGGGTGGGAACAGTAATGCGCGCCAATCTTTATGGCCGTGGTAATCTAAGGTTAGATGGGTAAAAAATTGGTGATGCGTCCCCACGTGGCGCTTATAAACAGCCTTTAAAGGACCGTTTGGGTTATGCAAAATATAGCGGTGACCAGCCCACTCAGCCCAATTACCAAATAAAAACATTGGAATAATCGACCATAACTCTGGATTGGTTAAATTTTGAATTTTCGATAAAGAAAACAGCAAAACCGAACTGGTAAAAATCAAAGTAAACGCTAAAT
Source organism: Burkholderiaceae bacterium (assembly GCA_947472645.1). Taxonomy (GTDB): domain Bacteria; phylum Pseudomonadota; class Gammaproteobacteria; order Burkholderiales; family Burkholderiaceae; genus Polynucleobacter. The sequence goes on along the minus strand of CANJBQ010000022.1, from coordinate 3,030 downwards.
GATATTCGCCGCGATACCAAGATGGCGTTGTATCAATATAGTCTTCCCGATATTTTTTGGATCGCTGAAATATTGCTTGATTTGATTGCATATTAAAACCCCTCTTAATTAATGTATACCTAAGAATTTTTCTTGGAAGTGCTCGTCTGACAAAATTAACTTTGCATCACCTTCTAAAACATTTCTACCGTTTTCGATAACATATGCGCGTGATACAAACTCTAAAGCGCGGTGCACATTTTGCTCTACCAAAATCATACTTACCCCACCCTGGTTAATTTCTCTGAGAGCTTGCATAATCTCTATAACCAGTTTTGGTGCTACACCTATAAATGGTTCATCTAATAGCAACATTTTTGGTTTGGACATTAAAGCACGTCCAATAGTCACCATTTGTTGTTGACCCCCACTGAGTTGGCCAGCCATTTGTAGCCGCTTTTCTTTCAAGATTGGAAATAAGTCATAGATACTTTCTAGTCCGGAATCGATGGAAGATCGTTTCTCTTTAATGTAAGCTCCCATCATTAAATTCTCTTCAACGGTCATCTGGGTAAACAGTTTGCGTCCCTCCGGAACCAAAGCAATTCCTAACATGATCAGTTCGTTGACATCAAGCCCGGCAATCGATTTTCCAGAGAAAGTAATCGATCCTGACTGAAGCGGATAGAGTCCAATAAGAGCGCCCATGGTACTCGACTTACCTGCCCCATTAGCGCCAAGTAAACCCACACACTCACCCTCTCCAACAGTCAAACTAATATCCCATAACACTTGTAGTTTTCCATGACTAAGTTCAATGTTTTTTACTTCAAGCATTTGCATCTCCCTTAGCATTTCCAAGATAACTAGCGATCACTTTTTCATCTTTCAAAACGTCCGCCAAAGGCCCATCAGCAACTAAGCGCCCAGTATCTAAAACAATTAATCGATCAACTACTTGAGTCAATGCGGAAAAAATATGCTCTACCCAAATGACAGTAACGCCATACTGATCCCTAATGGTTCGAATATGCTCTACAAATTGATTGACCTCAATTGGTGTTAAACCTGAGGCAACTTCATCAACGAGTAAAAGACTTGGCCTTAATGCTAAAGCCCGACCAAACTCAATTGCTTTTTTTTCTTGCAAGGAAAGAGAATCAGATCGATACATTTCTTTATCAGTGAGTTTTATGAAATCAGCAAGTGCCCTTGCGTTGGTGAGCGCCTGTTGTGGGCTCATACCTTTTCCACCAAACATTAGAGGCATAGCTAGGTTCTCTAAAACCGTGAGATCGCCAAAGGGCCTAGGCAACTGATATGTTCTACCAATACCAATTTGGGCAATTTCATCGCGGGTTTTATTCGACAAGTCTTGGCCTAAAAAAAGAATTTGACCACTACTCGGTTGAAATACCCTAGAAATACAATTAAATAAGGTTGTTTTTCCAGAGCCGTTTGCGCCAATTAAACCAATAATTTCGCCTTGATTTACTGTAAAACTAACATCATCAAGTGCCACATTCCCACCAAATGATTTAGTGATATGAAGACACTCCAAAATAGGTAATTGACTATTGGTTTTTTTGATACCCAAGATATCTTGTAATGACAAGGGTTTAACCGATGATTGAATAACACTCTTCTCAAGTTGACTGATCATATATTCATGATGTTCTTTACTTAAAAAACGTAATATTCTATTATTTTTAATCCAGCTTGCTCGCAGCAGACCACCGGGCATAAAACGACCAATACATAAAATAATTAATCCGTAAATTGTCGTTTGCAGCATCTTTAGATTGACAAGCATCCACTGTTGGATACATGCCAAAAGAATGACGCCAACCAATGGTCCCCACCGCATTCCAGATCCACCAAACAACACCATAGCAATTGGTACTAGTGCGACATTCAGTCCAAATACACTACCCGGATCGATAAAGCTCATTTGCCAACCTTGCAATGCCCCCGCTAAGCCAGCAAATACGGCAGATATCACTAAGACTTTTACTTTATAAGGAAAAATCTTAATTCCAATTACCTCAGAGACTTCTTCATCATTTCGTATGGCTCGTAAAGCGTAACCAAAACGACTACGGTTAATCATTAAGGTAAGGATAAAACTGGCAAAACATAAAGCCAAAGCTAAAACATAGGTTATAGACGTTACCTTTTGAATAGGAAACACAATCCCTTCAGCACCATTAGTGATAAAAGACATATTGTATGCAAGCACTTCCATTAATGGTAATAATGCAAGAGTTGCAAATGCAAAATAGTCCCCTTTAAGCCGATAGAGAGGGTACGCAATAATCGCCGCAACTGCGCAGGTAATAATCCCAGTGAGAGCCATTGATGTCAAAGACCACTGACCTGCTACTAGAAAAATACCAAAGGCGTAAGAGCCAATTCCATAAAAACAGTAATGTCCAAGATTAACGTATCCCATCTCACCAGCAATCCAATCCCAACTCTGAGCAAGAATGTAATAAATTAACATGGTAAAAATAAAAGAAATTAAATACGCATTACCAAATTGGACAACGCCTAATAAAGCTCCTAAAACTATAAAGCTCAAGAAGGTGAGTGGAGTATTGATTTGTGATGATTTCATATTATTTAGATTTTTGAAAACCCTGAGGAAAGATAATCAAAATAACCAATAGGAGAATTACGCTCAAAGCGGGCGCCCACTCAGGCTTCCAAAATAAACCAGTTAGTCCCTCAGCAACACCTATAAAAATGCCTGCTAGTAATGCTCCAGGAAGATTACCAATACCACCTAAAATAATGATCGTAAATGCTTTTACAGTCAAACCAAAACCAATATATGGGTCCACTGGAAATGACAGAACATATAAAATAGAAGCCAAGAATACAGTTGCCGAACCAAATGCAAATGTGGTCGCTTTAATCTTTCCGCTATTCACACCACATAATTTAGCGCCAATTGGATCTTGAGTAACCGCTTTTACCGCACGACCGAACCAAGTTAACTTTAAAAAATAATGGAGTCCCAAGGTTAATAGAATAATTCCTATTAAGATA
>CANJBQ010000021.1 GCA_947472645.1 Burkholderiaceae bacterium | reverse complement strand
GCTCTGTTAGCTTCATCCCTCGAATTAGAGCGTACCGACCCTGATATCGAATAAATGATGTTAAAGCTTCTTTTCATCGCAGACCCTCTCGAGACTTTTAAAGTATATAAAGATACGAGTTTAGCGATGATGAATGTAGCTCACCTTGCCGGGCATCAAGTTTTTTACGCTAATGCAAACTCTCTTGGTGCTAAAAATAATGGAGTACATGCCAATTGTGAATTCATTCAGATTGATAAAAAACAAACTCCTTGGTACAAGGTTGTTTCATCACAAGAGCTACCGCTCCACCATTTTGATGCAGTTATCATGCGACAAGATCCACCATTCCATGTAGAGTATTTAGCAAATACTTGGCTGCTTTCTCAAGCGGAGCGGGAAGGCGCGAGGATTTTGAATTCACCAACGGCGCTTCGAGAGCACTCTGAGAAAATTTCAATTCTTGAGTTTTCGGAATATATCTCGCCTACTATCGTTACTAGATCCATCGACGAGATCAAAAATTTCCATCAACAATATTTAGATATTGTCATCAAACCTTTAGACGGCATGGGTGGTATGGGAGTGTTTCGAGTAGGTCCTGATGGCTTAAATATTGGAAGTATCGTAGAGACTCTAGGCGAGTATGGTAAAAGATCTTTAATGGTACAAAAATATCTTCCTGAAATTAAAGATGGTGATAAGCGCTTGATCATCATTAATGGTCAAGCCGTCCCCCATGTTTTAGCAAGAGTTCCCCAAAAAGGAGATATCAGAGGTAATCTTGCCGCTGGAGGCCTTGGTCAGGCGAGACCTATCTCTGCTAGAGAATCACAAATTGCATTGCATTTAGGCCCAATTTTATCTAAAAGAGGTTTATTCCTTATCGGAATTGATATCATAGGAACTAGTTTGACTGAAATCAATGTCACGAGTCCAACAGGTTTTGTTGAAATTACGGAACAAACAGGTTTTGATGTGGCTAAATTTTGGCTAGAACAACTCGAACGAACCTTAACGGATAAATAAAATGGCGGGTATTCTGATTGTGGCCCATACACCTCTGGCGACGGCGCTATTAGATTTTGTGGAGCATGTATTCGGCCAAGTACCAGAAGACGTTTTTGCCATAGATGTTCCCCCTCATGAAGATGCCAAAAATACTTTTAAAAGGCTCAATGGGTTAATTGAACAAATGAAATCTAGTCACGAAATACTCGTTTTAACTGACATTATGGGAGCAACGCCATCAAATGTGGCAAGTCGACTAGCTAATCAACCCGGCAACTTGTCGAATATTCAGATTATTACAGGCGTCAACTTACCGATGTTACTTCGCGCGGTGACTCATCGTCATGAGCCTTTAAAAGAGATTGTTGAAAAATCTTTACAGGGTGGTCAACAAGGCGTCATTCGCATTAGGGAAACAGGTAAAGTTTCTTTGTAATCCACCATCAATGTTCTATGCCATCTATTCAAATAACGATTATCAATAAGCTTGGACTCCATGCAAGGGCGTCTGCGAAGTTGACTCAACTTGCAAGCCAGTTCCCATGCGAAGTGAGCCTAGAGCGTAAGGGTAGGAAAATTAATGCAAAAAGTATTATGGGAGTGATGATGCTTGCTGCGGGAATCGGCTCAGAGGTTATTTTAGAAACAAGCGGCGATCGAGAACAAGAAGCTTTTGATGCCATTGTGGCATTAATCAATGATCGCTTTGGAGAAGGGGAATAAGTGACTTTTGCAATTTACGGGTTATCAGTATCCAATGGTGTTGCAATCGGTCAGGCCCTCACTATTTCATCGGCTTCTTTAGAGGTAGATCATCACTTTATTCTTCCTGAGGATGAGGGGCTTGAACTAAAAAGACTCATTGCAGCTTTTCAGGTTGCCAAAAAAGAACTTGTTGATTTAAAAAAAGACTTACCTGAGAACGCCCCAGAAGAAATGGCTGTTTTTCTAGATGTTCATTACCTCATCTTAAATGACCCTGATTTACAAAACAAAGCTATTGAGTTGGTTAAAAAGAGACGCTTTAATGCTGCTTGGTCTTTAACAACGGTTCTTGATGAGTTACTTGAGACATTTGAAAATATTGAAGACCCTTACTTAAAAGAACGCGGAGCAGATTTTAGACAGGTTATAGAGCGTGTACTCGTTGCCTTAAAAGGAACTAGTCATACAGAAGATCATCATTTACAAAAAAAGGTAGACCGGGAAAATTCTGAGGTCATTATTGTTGCTCAAGATATCGCCCCACATGACATGCTCCGCTTTAAGGAGCTGAACTTTTGTGCTTTTGTAACCGATTTAGGTGGCAAAAATTCTCACACAGCAATCGTTGCTAGAAGTTTAGATATTCCAGCGGCCGTTGGGGTAAAAAATGCATCTAGTTTAATTAAACAAGATGATTGGTTAATTGTGGATGGTGATCGAGGCATTGTGATCGTTAACCCCCCAGCCATTATTTTAGAGGAGTACCGACATCGTCAAGCAGAGCTTCGGCTGGCAAAAAATAAGTTACAACTTTTAAAACATACCCCTACAAAAACCTTAGATGGTCAAAAAATTAATCTGATGGCTAATATTGAAATGCCAGAAGACGCTTCGGAAGCATTAAAAAGTGGCGCTTTGGGGATTGGTTTATTTCGCTCAGAGTTCTTATTCATGAATCGCCAAGATGGCATTCCTGGTGAAGAAGAGCAGTACCAAGCCTACTTTAAAACTGTAGTTGCTATGCATGGAATGATCGTTAATATTCGAACCATTGATATTGGCGCAGATAAAAATCTAGATTCGGATTTAAAAACGATTACCTCAGATATTTCACCATTAGGTTTGCGTGGTATTCGATGGTCTCTCACTGAGCCAGATATCTTTTTGGAACAGTTAAGAGCAATTCTAAGAGCTTCTGCGCATGGTAAAGCCCAAATATTAATTCCAATGCTAACGCAGGTTAAAGAAATTGAGCAGACTTTTGAATTCATTAAGTTGGCCAAACAGCAACTTGAAGATAGAGGGGTTGCATATAACCCTAATATACAAATTGGGGCAATGATTGAATTACCTGCGGCAGTATTTATCCTACCTGTATTTTTAAAATATTTTGATTTTTTATCGATTGGAACTAATGATTTGATTCAGTACACATTAGGTATTGATCGAGCAGATTCCTCCGTTGCGCATTTATATGATCCATTACACCCAGCAGTATTAAGCATGATTTATAAGGTAATTTATGATTGCCAAGAAGCGGGTAAATCAGTGTCGATCTGTGGAGAGATGGCTGGAGATGCAACTCTCACGAGGTTATTAATCGCAATGGGATTAAAAGACTTTTCAATGCACGCAAGTCAATTATTAATGGTCAAGCGAGAGTTATTGACTGCAGATATGAGTAAATTAAAAAATCACTTAATGGGGATACTGACAAGTTTTGAGCCTCATATCCAAGCGAAACTGATTGAGGACCTAACAAAAGTCTAAATGGATTGGCAGACTTTACAGGCGTGATTTTTATGAAGTTTAATTTGTGTCATGCTTGTATCTTTAGCATCCCAAATAAGGAGTCGACCAGTCAGTGGCTCACCAAACTGAGCGATCATTTGTAGTACCTGCGCCGCTTGTATTGAACCAATAACACCCACTAGGGGTGAGAACACTCCCATTGTGGAGCATTTAGCTTCCTCAAACTCTTCATCTTCAGGGAATAGACACGCATAACAAGCTGATAAAGGATTTCTTTGATCAAAGATACTGACTTGACCATCAAATTGAATTGCCGCTCCTGAAACCAACGGTTTTTTAAACGCTACGCATTGCCGATTAATGAGGTGACGGGTTTTAAAATTATCTGTACAGTCAACGACAACATCGACGTTCGGAATAATCGTCGCCAATCGTGAATCATCTGCATGTGCCTCGATAGCCGTAATTTTGACTCCTGGATTGAGGTGTTCCAGCATTTTTTTTGCGGAGGCAACCTTTGGTTGGCCAACCGACTCGGTGTTATGAATGATTTGTCGTTGAAGATTTGTCAGGTCAACTTGATCGTGGTCAATCATGGTGAGATGACCAATTCCTGCGGCGACTAGGTACGGAGCGCACGCTGAGCCTAAACCACCAGCACCAATAAGAAGAACATGCGAGTTAGAGAGTCGTTGCTGACCCTCTATGCCAATCTCATCAAGTAGGATATGTCGTGAATACCTGAGGAGCTCATGATCTTCCATTGCAGGATAAGCATTCCTTATTCTATTTTGGATTTAGAACGGACCACAGCCTGCCCTAGGAGATGGGCTTTAGCTTGGGTTAACATAAAATCTTCAGCAGACCCAAACTCTGGTGGCCTTTTATTTTTTTCAATTACCCTTTCTTCCGGCGTCATCTTTGCATTTTTTTCTTCTAAGATCTGCAGCTCTTCCATACGGCGTTTCTCGCGATCGGAGATTAATGCATCTTCAGCCTTTTGTTTATTTTTAAGATGATTCTCATTATCAACTTCTCGAGAAATTAATACATCATTAGGGTCACCTTCGGCATTTTGATCAACCGCGATATCTGGTTTAATGCCATATGCTTGAATCGATTTCCCACTGGGAGTGTAGTAGTACGCAGTTGTTATTTTCAATGCGGTATCGCTTGTGATTTGGCGAACTGTTTGTACAGAGCCTTTACCAAAAGTTGTTTTACCCATAATCGTGCCACGTTTATAGTCTTGCAATGCGCCAGAAACAATCTCTGAGGCAGATGCTGAATACGCGTTGGTAAGAACAACTAACGGAAGCTTTTTGAAGGCCTCAGGTAAACCAGCTAATGGATCTCCAGACTCAGATAATTGATAGTTTCCTGGTTCAGCCTTAAAAATTTGTTGACTATTCTTACCTTGACCTTTGGTAGATACAACGATCGCTCCGGTAGGTAAGAAGGCAGCACTAACACCTACAGCGCCTTGCAAGATTCCACCACCATTATTTCGAAGATCCAGAATAACGCCACGTAGATTTGGATTTGTTTTATAGGCATCCGTTAGTTTTTTAGCGAGATCAGGCACCGTTCTTTCTTGAAAACTAGTAATACGAACCCAGAGTAAATCGTTATCTAATTGCTTAGTTTTGACAGATTGGACTTTAATTTCAGCTCGAGTAATTGTTACTGGGAAAGTTCGCTCTTCAGACTTTCTATAAATCGTTAAGGTGATTTTTGTACCTGGCAAACCGCGCATTTTCCGAACGGATTGATCTAAGGTCATCCCACGTACTGGCTTATCATCTAAACGCGTAATTAAATCGCCTGATAATAAACCAGCTTTAGCAGCTGGCGTGTCTTCAATAGGATTCATCACTTTGACTAGACCATCCTCGGAGGAAATTTCAATACCTAGACCCGCAAATTTCCCTTGTGTTTGCTCCTGCATATCAGAAAATTCTTTAGTATCTAAGAAGGCTGAATGCGGATCAAGACTGCTCACCATGCCCTTGACGGCATCAGTAATCAGTTTTTTATCATCAATAGGCTCAACATAATCACGCTTTATACTGCCAAAAACCGTCGAAAATAGCCGCAATTCGTCCAGAGGAAGGACCGCTGTTTGTTGAGCTGTTGCAGAAAGCTGCCAAGTGATGACAACTCCGAAAACAACCCCAAATGAAACCCAAAGAATATTTTTGAAAAGTTGACGCATGATTTAGTCCAAATAGAAGTGGCGGATAGGCTTAAGATTATCATCTAATTCATAAACCAGTGGTTGACCGTTAGGAATATTAATTTCCATAATGTCAGAGTCAGAAACCTGGTCTAAATACTTGACCAAAGAGCGGATGCTATTACCATGCGCTGCTATGACAATCTTCTTATTGGATTTTAAGGCCGGAGCGATGGAATCGTTCCATAATGGCAAAACCCTTTGAACATTGTCTTTAAGACACTCCCCGCGAGGTATTTCTTCGGGCTTTAGTTTGGCATATCTTGGATCTAAATTGGAGTTTCTGGGGTCGTCTATATCCAGTAGGGGTGGAGGAACGTCATATGAGCGTCGCCAAATATGTACTTGTTCCGCACCGTATTTTTCAGCGGTTTCAGCCTTATTAAGTCCAGAGAGAGCGCCATAATGACGCTCATTAAGACGCCAACTATGAACAGTTGGGATCCACATGAGATCCATTTGCTCCTGCACATGCCATAAAGTCTTGATAGCCCTTTTTAAAACTGAGGTATAAGCGATATCAAAAGCATAGCCATGCAGCTTTAATTTTTGACCGGCTTGAATCGCTTGTTCAATCCCCTTAGGGGTTAAATCAACGTCTACCCACCCAGTAAATCGATTTTCGAGATTCCAGACAGATTCACCATGTCGAATAAGAACTAGCTCTTTCATAACATCATTCTATAATTGTTAAATGGAATTCATATCAAATACAAACAATCTTATCTTACTTGCTTTGATGCTCGTGAGTGGCTCAATCTTATTAACGCCTCATTTACAGGCCTTAATACAAGGAAAAGCTGGGGTTTCACCGGCAATTGCAACGCAATTAATTAACCGCAATAAAGCCAATATTATAGACATTCGTCAAATTCAAGACTTTCAATCTGGCCATATTGCCAGAGCAAGGCATGTTGCCGCTGAGGATTTGATGGCAAATCTTGCTGGCCTCAAACTGGATAAGGCTTCTCCAGTTATCCTCGTGTGTGATAACGGATCAAAATCCTCATCAGTCGTTGGCCGGGTTCAAAAGGAAGGCTTTGCCGATGTTGTCTGTTTAGAGGGTGGCATCAAAGGCTGGAATTTAGCAGGATTACCTTTAGTTAAGTAATTGGAGAAAATATGCCACAAGTTCTTATGTATAGTACCCAAGTGTGTCCCTATTGTAGGATGGCCGAAAAGTTATTGGCAACCAAGGGCATCACAGAAATTGAAAAAGTATTGATTGACGCTGATCCTGTAAAGCGTGACGAGATGATGGCTCGTACCGGAAGAAGAACGGTGCCACAAATTTATATTGGGGATGTCCATGTCGGCGGCTTTGATGATCTAGCTGCTTTGGATAAAGCCGGCAAATTAGAGCCACTTCTCCAAGCTTAAGTAATTAAATTAAATGGAAATTTGAATGTCTGAAAATAACCCAAACATCGCACAGAATGATGCTACTAATCCAGTCTTTCAAATACAACGGTTGTATTTAAAAGATATTTCATTAGAGCAACCAAATGCCCCGGCTATTTTTCTAACGCCTGGAGAACCATCGGTCCAGATTCAAGTAGATATTCAATACGGTCAGTTAAATGATAGTTTGTATGAAGTGATTGTTGTTGGCAATATAACAACCAAAGTAGAGGATAAAGTTCTATTTTTAGTTGAAGCTCAACAAGCGGGTATTTTTGAACTCAAAAATATTCCAGCGGAACAAATTGAGCCCATGTTGGCCATTGCCTGCCCAAGTATTATTTATCCGTATTTAAGAGCGAATATTGCTGATCTAATTGGTCGGGCTGGATTCCAACCAATTCATTTGGCAGAAATTAATTTTCATCAGCTTTATGAGGAAAAAATGAAGCCTGCTGATCAAGGGACTGGTTCAGGAATCATCCTGCCTCATTAGGCCGGATGATATTTCCCCCATGAAAGTAACTGTTATCGGAGCAGGTTCTTGGGGAACAGCAGTAGCTTTGCACGTTGCTAAATCGCATCCAGAGCACACAGACATTCAGCTATGTCCTCGAACAGAGAAACACGCGATTGAATTACAGATTCAGCAAGAAAATAAGCGCTATTTGCCTGGGGTTAGCTTTCCTAAAAATCTGCAGATTACCAGCGATTGGAGTAAGGTTTTTCATCAACCCAACGAGTCTGATCACTTATTGATTATTGCCACACCTTTTTCCGGACTTACAGAAGTTGTGAGTGCACTTATAGATTTTGGGCGCTTCCCTCTACATTGGATTTGGTTATGTAAAGGTATTGACCCTATCTCGGGGAACTTACCTCACGAAGTGATTGCAGACATTTTTTCACGCAAACCCATATCTCATCAAATTAACTACGGGGTGCTTTCCGGACCAAGTTTTGCAATTGAGGTGGCAAAAGGACTTCCTTGCGCTTTGACTGTGGCCAGTCAGTCTATGGATTTATGTCAATTTACTCAAAAAGTATTACATCATGGGAATATGCGTATTTATGCAACAGATGATGTTGTCGGCGTTGAACTTGGCGGAGCCATTAAAAACATCTTGGCAATCGCTACTGGGATTGTGGATGGACTTCATTTAGGTTTAAATGCTCGAGCTGCTTTGATCACGCGCGGCATGGCTGAAATGTCACGTCTTGGCTTAGCGATGGGAGCTGATCAAGAGACGTTTATGGGTCTTACAGGGTTAGGGGATCTGATATTAACAGCAACTGGAGACCTCTCACGTAATCGACGAGTTGGATTAGAACTGGCCCAAGGAAAATCCTTGACTTCGATCTTAGAAAATTTAGGTCATGTTGCTGAAGGCGTGAGGTGCGCTCAAGCTGTTAAGGCATTAGCTCAATCGCATCATGTCAATATGCCAATTGTTGAGACGGTTTGCGCAGTCCTATTTGACCACCTTAGTCCTCAAGAAGCTGTTAAGCAAATCATGTCGCGTGATCCGCGACATGAATAAACTTTAAGCGCCATCTTTAAATCCTTGTTGTCGCCAGGCCTCATAGGCAACAACAGCAACCGTATTAGATAAATTCAGACTTCGACTTTGCGGCATCATCGGTAATCGCCAATGATGTTTTTCTGGAATAGCTTGTCGAATATCCTGTGGTAAGCCACTGGTTTCTGAACCAAAAACTAAAAAATCACCACTTGCAAATTGAGCCTTTTTGAATGAGTTATTTGTTTTTGTAGTGAAAGCATGCAACTGATGGGGCTGGGGCATGTTGAGTTCCATAAATTCCGCCCAATTTTTATACACTTGCAAGTTGGCAAATTCATGGTAATCAAGCCCGGCCCTTTTTAAGCGAGAGCTTTCTAAAGGAAAACCTAAAGGCTCAATTAAATGTAATGTACAGCCCGTATTGGCACAAAGTCGAATAATGTTGCCAGTATTCGGCGGTATTTCAGGGTGAACCAAAACGATATGAAACATTACCTATTCTCCTTAGAGGAATTACGAATGAGCACCCAATTGATTACAGATCTAGCACCATGTTTTTTGAGTATCTTTGCCACTTCATGTAATTGGTGAGGGCTTTGCATATAAGGCAGAATAATCGCAATTCGAAAATCTGTAATAGAAAATGTTGAAATTAATTCAGTATTGATTTGAAAAGGATGAATAACAGGGCTCATCCTTTGGGTCAAAGGATTTGACATCACGGTGATTAATTCCTGGTTATAAGGAGAATGAATTAGCTTACCCCAAGTTTTTGCTAATTCAAGAGCAGACCAAAAGCCTCTTGATTGCGATATATTTAAATTTTCAGGAAATGGGATGATTAAATCCACGGGCGCGACCCTAGAAAGTTTGATCATTTTCCACGCATAAAGAATGACCGCCAGTTCAGTGATTTGACCATATTGGTGAAAAGCATGTACCGTAGGCACCAATCGACTAGTTTCATTCGCCAAGACTACGGTTTGATCAAAAGCCCAATCTGCAGTGCCACAAGACTTACATACCCAGCTTAAATTAGGCTTGCCGCAAATGAGGCATTGATGGAAGTGCGAATCTGCTTTAAGCCTTTTTAAGCAACTGTGGCAGATTGGATTGACCTGTCTGCAATGGCAAAAAGAGCAACAACTTGGTTGTAATACATGTAAGGCTCGAGTCAGTTTATTTTTTGTGAATAGAAAAGACATAAAATTGAAGAATAAATGATGAAACCCTATTTCAAATCAATTAAACAAACATTTTGGCTTTGGCTATCATCAGAATTGTCTGAAAGAATGTTAGAAAATCTCCCATTTATTAAGATCAGGCCATCGCAAATTTTTTTAAGAGGAAATTTTGAAGATAAAATCGTCAATCTTCTTCACCGGATCTATCCTCAAGCCAAGTTATTGACAGACCAAGTAAAACAGTCAAGTTTTCAATTTAGTCTTGAAAATCTCTTGCCGTGGAAAAAAAAGAAAATCGGTTACTTATCAGATAAGGAGATTCAATTAGTCACTGATATAGATTTACTATGGGCAGGACCTTTAAATATAGAGAGGAGTGAGTACCCAACGTTTTTTACTGATGCTGGGCGACTTCTTCAAACTCAAGGTTTGATCATGTTTAATTACTTAGGGCCCGATACGGCGAAGGAGTATTGGGATCTACTTTCCCAACGTGGTAAGGTTGGCCCAGATATGCATGATACCGGGGATATCCTTTTAAAATCAGGGTTTGCTGACCCAGTGATGAATATGGAATATATCAATTTAGAGTATGAAAGTTGTAACAAATTAATGAGTGATTTATATGGAATGGGACTTTTGTCTGAATCTGATCTGGTGTCAGAACCATTAAAAAGATCGTTTGAAGAAATCAAAAATAAGTTGCCAAAGATGAACTTAACACTTGAAGTTGTTTACGGCCATGCATGGAAGGCGAATAAAAAAGAGCTTGGTGTCACTAGAGTTCCCGTAGAGCAGATTCTCAAAACGTATAAAAAATAGCGCTTACTTACTTTTTGTTACGGAGAAATAATTGGGAGAACAATAAGATCACGAAACAATAATATAATATGAACTTCAATTAAGAAAATCTTCAATTTTTAGGAAGTAAATGAAATTACAGCCCACAGTTACACTCTTTATTTCGAGCTTTTTTTGTCTATTTTTACCGTCATTTGCTTTTGCATACAATGATATGCCCGGTGGACCAGCTGTACGTCAGTTGAACTTCGCAGAACCTGTGACCAAGATTATGGAAGAAATTCATTGGTTGCATTGGTTCATGATGATTATTTGCGTTGTCATTTTTGTTGTAGTTTTTGGCGCAATGTTCTACTCAATATTGAAGCATCGTAAATCACTTGGTCACAAACCTGCATCTTTTCATGAAAGCACTACGGTTGAGATCATTTGGACCATTATTCCTTTAATCATCGTCATTGGTATGGCGTTACCTGCGACTAAAACTGTTGTAGCGATGAAAGATACGACCAATGCTGATATCACGATTAAAGCAACTGGTTATCAGTGGAAATGGGGCTATGACTATATTAAAGGTGAGGGAGAAGGAATCAATTTTCTTTCTACGTTGTCAACGCCGCGAGAACAAATTAATGGCCTTCAAGAAAAGTCAGATACATATTTGATGGAAGTGGATAACGAAGTTGTTGTACCGGTCAATAAAAAAATTCGCGTTATTACCACTGCAGATGATGTGATCCATGCGTGGACAGTTCAAGGTTTTGGTGTCAAGCAAGACGCTATTCCGGGCTTTGTTAGAGATGTATGGTTTAAGGCCGAAAAAATAGGCACCTTTCGTGGCCAATGTTCTGAACTATGCGGTAAAGAGCATGCCTTTATGCCCATTGTTGTTAAGGTGGTTTCAGATGCCGATTACTCAACTTGGGTTTTAGCGAAGAAAAAAGAGCTAGCAGCACTAGCAGATGATCCTACAAAAACCTTCACTCTAGAAGAGCTAAAAGAACGTGGCGCAAAAGTCTATGCAGCAAACTGTTCAGTCTGTCACCAGCCGAATGGAAAAGGTGGAGGAGCATTCCCAGCCCTCGAGGGCTCCAAAGTAGTTAATGGCCCCAAAGAAAGCCAATACCGTATTTTGCTAAATGGTAAAAATGCGATGCCAAATTGGTCTCGTTTGTCAGATACAGAATTAGCAGCAGTGATGACTTTTACGCGTAACTCTTGGAGTAATAACATGGGTGATGTGATTCAGCCAAGTGATTTTGTTTCAGCTAGAGCCGCAAATAAATAATTCATAAATTCGAACACCTTTGGAGTAAAAATGACAACATCAACTATAGCGCGCGATAAGCCTCACGGACATGATGACCATGCCCATGCAATGCCTCATGGATGGAGAAGATGGTTATTTGCAACGAATCATAAAGATATCGGAACGATGTACCTTATGTTTGCGGTGATGAATTTATTTGCTGGCGGCACAATGGCTATGTTGATTCGTCTCGAGTTATTTCAGCCAGGATTACAGTTTATAAGGCCTGAGTTTTTTAATCAATTAACGACAATGCATGGTTTGATCATGGTGTTTGGTGCGATTATGCCGGCCTTTGTGGGTTTTGCTAATTTAATGATTCCACTGCAAATTGGCGCAGCTGATATGGCATTTGCTCGTATGAATAATTTTAGTTTTTGGATTATGCCAGTTGCTGCGAGCTTACTCCTTGGATCATTTTTAGCTCCTGGGGGCGCGACGGCTGCAGGCTGGACTTTATATGCGCCTTTATCAGTCCAGATGGGCCCCGGAATGGACATGGCCATTTTTGCGATTCACCTCATGGGCGCATCTTCAATCATGGGTTCAATTAACATTATTGTGACCATACTGAATATGCGCGCACCAGGTATGTCTTTAATGAAAATGCCGATGTTTTGTTGGACTTGGTTAATTACTGCCTATTTATTAATTGCGGTGATGCCAGTTTTAGCTGGTGCGATCACTATGGTTCTAACGGATCGTCACTTTGGCACGAGCTTCTTCTCCGCAGCAGGCGGCGGCGATCCTGTGATGTACCAACATATTTTCTGGTTTTTTGGCCATCCCGAAGTTTATATTATGATTTTGCCGGCGTTTGGAATTATTAGTGAAGTCATTCCTACCTTTGCTCGGAAGAAGTTGTTTGGATACAGCTCAATGGTGTATGCAACTTCCTCAATAGCAATTTTGTCATTTATCGTTTGGGCTCACCATATGTTTGCTACAGGTATGCCTGTAACTGGTCAGCTATTCTTTATGTACGCAACGATGTTAATTGCTGTTCCAACGGGCGTTAAAGTATTTAACTGGATCGCGACGATGTGGCAAGGCGCATTAACGTTTGAAACGCCAATGTTATGGGCTATCGGCTTTATCTTTGTTTTCACATTGGGTGGCTTTACTGGACTCATTTGTGCAATGGCACCAATTGATATTGGTATTCAAGATACTTACTATGTAGTTGCCCACTTCCACTATGTTCTAGTTGCTGGCTCTTTATTTGCTATGTTCTCGGGATTTTATTATTGGGCGCCAAAGTGGACTGGTTATATGGTCAACGAAACACGTGGCAAGATTCATTTTTGGTCATCCATGATCTTCTTTAACCTAACTTTTTTCCCGATGCATTTTTTAGGTTTAGCAGGTATGCCAAGAAGATATGCGGACTATCCTGTTCAGTTTGCAGACTTTAATGCTATTGCATCAATCGGCGCACTGGGTTTTGGATTATCACAACTCTATTTCTTATTAGCGGTTGTATTACCAACTTATCGTGGCGGCCAAAAAGCGGATGCTCAAGCCTGGGAAGGTGCGGAGGGTCTTGAATGGACAGTTCCTTCACCTGCGCCTTTCCACACCTTTGAAACACCACCGACGTTTAAATAAGATGACGACTAACCAGCCAGTCTCTAAAGTAAATGCCATCAACAAAAAAATGGCTTTAATATTAGCCAGTATTGCCGTGACTTTTTTTGTGGCAATTATTATTAAAAGACTCGTTTTCGGTTAGGTTAATTAGCTAGTGTTCGCCAACTACTCCATTAATCGACAAATGCTTATGAGGCTACTTTTAGTAGCCTTATTTATGTTTGGATTTGGTTATGCTTTGGTGCCGGCCTATAAAGCGATTTGTGAAGTGACTGGGATTAATGTTGTTACCAATAAAAATGAATATGGCATTCGTGCGTATGGCGCCCAAAAACCAGCTACCGATAATAGTCAAATTGATTTAAATCGCACGATCACCATTGAATTTGACTCAAATGCAAAAGGGCCTCTTCGGTTTAGACCTGTCAAAAATTATATGGATGTTCACCCCGGAGAATTAAACCAAATTACCTATGAAGTAGTGAATGAACAAAATAAAGTGGTTGTGGCTCAGGCGATACCAAGCTATGCGCCAAAAGTAGCAACCTCACACTTTACAAAGATTGAGTGCTTCTGTTTCTCACAACAAACACTGCAGCCCAGAGAGTCAAGACAAATGCCTGTAGTTTTTGTGGTTGATAAAGATTTACCAAAAGATGTAAAAACGATAACTTTATCGTACACATTTTTTGAAATCCAGGGGGCGACACCTGTAGTAAGAGGCGAGGTAAAGCCCTCCAAAATATAAGGATTCCATGGCTAAAGAAAATGCAGTTGCTCTCTTTTTGAAATCCATGAAAGCCGTTTTTTGGGGATTTTTGGGAGTAAGAAAAGCTCAGGGGCAAGAAGATGATATGGCCTCATTGAGTTTTGTTCATGTCATAATTGCGGGTGTGGTGGGTGTTGTTATTTTTATGACCACCCTAGTTTTAATTATTAAATTAGTCTTAGCGAAATAGTTTTTAAAGTTTATTTTTTAGGAGAGCATTATGTCTTTACCGACAACTCAAGCGCCATATTATTTTGTGCCCGAGCCTTCAAGACATCCAGTAATGACAAGTATTGGTTTGATGGCATTTGGTTTAGGAATGTCTCAATGGGTGAACGGGCACCAATGGGCAGCTTATTTAACTTTGTTTGGCGTTTTATGGGTTCTTTTCGTACTCTATCAATGGTTTGGTGATGCCATTCGCGAGTCAGAGAGTGGTATGAATAGCGTCAATGTTGACGTTTCTTACCGCTGGTCGATGAGTTGGTTTATTTTTTCTGAGATTATGTTTTTTGGAGCATTTTTCTCCGCACTTTTTTATGCGAGGAATATTGCAATGCCATGGTTAGGGGATATTGACCATCATTTAATTTGGCCAAATTTTGCCGCTAATTGGCCAAACTCAGGACCTGGTGGTTTGGTTGAGCCATTTAAAACGATGGGTCCTTGGCCAATCCCAACCATCAATACGGCCATCTTATTAACTTCTGGTTTAACGGTGACTTGGGCGCATCATGCCTTACGTGAAAATCATCGTAAACAAGCGATTATTGGCCTTGCCCTGACGGTTGGCTTAGGATTTTTATTCGTATGTTTGCAGGCATTTGAATATGTTGAGGCATATTCAGATCTGAATCTAAAGCTTTCTTCCGGTATATATGGGTCAACATTTTTTATGTTGACCGGGTTTCATGGATTCCATGTCACTTTAGGGGCGATTATGTTGGCAGTCATATTACGTCGTTTAATTAAGGGACACTTTACTCCTGAAAATCACTTTGGTTTTGAGGGTGCGGCTTGGTATTGGCACTTTGTAGACGTTGTGTGGTTAGGTTTATACCTGCTAGTTTATTGGATGTAAAAAAACCGCTGCATGCAGCGGTTTTTTATTGGTAAATCTTAATTTACGCCGACACGAATACCGCTACTTTGAATATAGCCAAGGTGATAGGCTACCCAAACTGTGATAAATAAAAAGATGGAAAGCCCAATACGCAAGAAGAGTGATCGAACCATATTGGAATTAGATCCTTTATCCTTCATCATGAAAAAGAGTGCCGATCCCAGGCTTACCAAAATGCCAAGAAAGATAATAGGAATGAGAATTTTCATAAAAGGTTTTTATTAATGAATTTAGCCGTAATGATTCAGGATATCAAAAAAAGACCAACAGCATTTATTGCGATGTTTTTTTTAGTCATTTTAGGGATCGAACTTGGGCTTTGGCAACTAAGACGTGCAGACTACAAGATACAAATTTCTCAGGAAATTCATGCAAAAGCACAGTTACCGATTTTGTCGGCCAATGAAAAAGACTGGCAAGTTGACCAAGTGCTTTATCACCGCATGCAAGCTACTGGATATTGGATTGTCAAGCAAGGGGTTTGGTTAGAGAACCGAACACATCCACTAGGTAAAGATCCAAAGACGGGGATTACAACAGGCTTTAACTTACTGATGCCACTTCAGTTAGAGGGTAAGGAAAATACCATTTTATGGGTGAATCGTGGATGGGCCCCAAGAAATTTTAATGAATTAAATGTGGTTCCTTTCATACCGACCTCGCAAGAGAAAGTCACTATAGAAGGAATTGTATTTCTAGATGGCGGGAAGACTCTTGAGCTTTCAGATCAAACCAAAAATTTTGCTAGTGATGGTTTAAAGATCAAAGAGAATTTAAAGTTAGAGGAAGAAGAGAAGGCGCATCAGTGGTATCAGTCACCTTTTGTTTTAAGACAGACAAACTCACCTACGAACGAAGGCTTGGATCAGATTTTGCCAGCGATTGAAACGGGCATCAATACACATTATGGATATGCATTTCAATGGTTTGCACTAGCCTTAATGACCTTTTTATTTTGGGTAATTACCGCTTATCGCAAAAGATCGCAATCATTGCGATAATATCAATTTACCGATATCGCATCTATGTACACTGAAAAACCCTTAATTCCTGCCAGCAATCCTGAAATTTCTCTAAAAAGAAAATCAGGCGTTTGGCAGATGTGGTTGATTGTGATTATTTTTGCAGCACCTGTCGTTGCATCATATGTCATGTTTTACATTGTAAAACCATCTGGCGGTAAAACTAATTATGGCCAATTGGTTTATCCGGTTCAGCTAGCTCCACAAGAATCCTTGATTCCAATCGTCTATGGTAAGTGGACTTTACTGATTGCGAGACCAGCACAGACATGTGAAAAAGATGAAGAACATTGCTTAAAGCTTTTATATTTCATGAGGCAATTAAGGGCTTCGCTGGGTAAAGAGCTTGAGCGTGTACAAATAGTCATCGTTAACACTGATAACAGTCAATTTAGCGCGAGTTTCTTAGAAGCCTATAATGAAAAATCAGCCGGCATCAAAGTTTTTGATATGCCAGGTGATGAGGCGAGTAAGACGGCCCTGAATCTATGGATGAATATAGATGATGGTGGACAAGCTATCCAGTTACTAGATCCAAATGGAGCCCGTATGATGCGTTTTCCAGTAAGCCCAGATGCTCCAGACTTTAAAAAAATGCGTGCAGATGTGGAGAAATTATTAAAGTGGAATCCCACAGGCAAGCATGGAAAATCATCTTAAAGGAATGAGATGATATCTTGGCAGTTAATCTTCCAGCTCCTGCTTATTGCTGTATTTGTAGGATCAATTCCGCTCATGTATTCTGCCTCAAAGGGTAGCCTGAACCAACTGCAAAATGTTGTTTGGGTGATATTATTTTTAACCTTTGATTTGATTTTATTTGGTGCATTCACTCGATTAACTGATTCCGGTCTTGGCTGTCCAGATTGGCCGGGGTGTTATGGCCACTCTAATCCAATTATGGCAATGGACCAAATTCTTGAAGCTCAAAGTCAAATGCCATTTGGTCCAGTGACAGTCACTAAGGCATGGATAGAAATGTTACATCGCTATTTTGCTAGTGGAGTGGGATTTTTAATTGTGTGTTTGATGGCCATTACTTGGTTTAAAAGAGCAATATTTGGTCGTCGGGTATTCTATTTTTGCTGTGGATTATTTTTACTTGTCAGCCTTCAAGGCGCCTTTGGGGCACTTACTGTAACTATGCGCTTGCAGCCGATGATTGTGACAATGCATTTAATGCTGGCATTATTACTCGTCGTTGGTTTAACTGCCCTTACTGAAGTGATTCAAATCAGAGACGGAGTATTTAAGCCTAAAATGTATTCTTTGCTTATTCCAATGTTGTTGATGTTGATTGTTTATGTACAAATATTTTTAGGTGCATGGGTAAGTACGAATTATGCCGTCTTGGCATGTTTTGATTTTCCTCAGTGTAATGGTGAATGGATGCCTTCATTGGACTTTTTGAATGGTTTCACCTGGTGGCGTGAATTAGGTAAAACTGCAGCCGGTGATAATCTAAATACACAAGCCTTAATGGCTATCCATTGGACACATCGGGTTGGTGCTTTGATAGTGACTGTGAGCATCTCTCTATTTTTATTGTTCCTCCATCAGATTCGTCCATATGGAAATGCACAGTGGAGCGCGAGAGCAGCCTATTGGAAGAAGTATCTTTTATTCGTCCTTTGTATCCAAATCCTGAGCGGGATCTCGAATGTTATTTTTCAATGGCCAATGATGGCGGCATTAATACACACAGGTGGGTCTGCCGCTTTACTAATAGGATTAACTAAATTAACATCCCTTTCTTTATATCCAAGCGCACATCAATGATTCTTGAAACAACTAACTCAGCAAAATGGCGTCAGTTATATGCATTGACAAAGCCGCGAGTGACTCAACTTGCTGTCTTTTGTGCAATTATTGGCATGTTTTTAGCAACTCCAGGAATGGTTCCATGGTCAGTGTTGATTGGTGGATCTTTTGGTATTTGGCTTCTTGCAAGTGCTGCGTTTGCTGTGAATTGTTTAATTGAACAAAAAGTTGACGCCAAAATGAAAAGAACTGCTTGGCGCGCTTCTGCAACAGGCGATGCCACCGTTCAAGAAATATTGATGCTATCAGCGGTTCTTGGGTCCATTGGTTCATTGATGCTGTGGTTTTTTGCCAATCCGTTAACCATGTGGTTGACGATTCTCACGTTTGTTGGTTATGCCATTATTTATACGTGGTATCTTAAACCAGCCACCTCACAAAATATCGTGATTGGCGGCTTATCTGGAGCAATGCCACCTGCTCTGGGATGGGCTGCTGTCGCCAATAATGTATCGCCTGAGGCATGGCTTTTGGTGTTGATTATATTTGCATGGACGCCCCCTCATTTTTGGGCCTTAGCATTGTATCGTCGTGAGGACTACGAGAATTCGGAATTACCGATGTTGCCGAATACGCATGGAGAGCAATATACCCTTTTGCATATTGTTTTATACACACTCATTATGTTAGCTGCGTCAATATTGCCCTACGTTTATGGGATGAGTGGTATTCTTTACCTCATTAGCGCACTTATTTTAGGTTTTATCTTTTTAGGGTATTCGGTCAAACTCTATATGAACTATTCGGACTTACTCGCTAAAAAAACATTTCGATATTCGATCTCATATCTTTCATTATTATTTGCGGCTTTATTACTCGACCATTATGTTTAATAGAGTATTAAAAAAATCCCTATTCTTTGCCCTTAGCTTATTAGTTTTGACATGCCTATCCTCTTGTTCAAAGCAAGTGAAATTTAACAATATTGATATTTCTGGATCTACATCTTTTTCACCTAAATTTGAATTGCAAGACCATCATGGTGTAGTGCGCCATTTAGAGGATTTTAAAGGTAAAGTCGTCGTTGTATTTTTTGGCTATACCCAGTGTCCAGATGTTTGTCCTACCACGATGTTTGAGATGAAAAAAGTGATGGAGTTGATGGGAAAAGATGCAGATCAAGTTCAAGTGGCATTTATTACACTTGATCCTCAAAGAGACACCTTAGAGCTATTAGAACAATATGTGCCAAGTTTTGACCTGAGATTTTTGGGGCTTCGCCCACAAACAGATGAAGCGCTAGAACAACTCGTTAAGGGATATAAAATCTTTTATCAAAAAGTTCCCTCAAAAGACCTACAAAATTACACTATCGATCATACGGCAGGAAGTTATGCAATTGATAAAAATGGTCAGCTACGTTTATTTATTAAACATAATCAAGGCGAGCAAACGCTAGCAGATGATTTAAAGACACTAGTAAAAATTAATTAGAAAACGTAGCAAGAGATTCGCGCATTTTTTTCATTGCTGCGACTTCGATTTGGCGAACTCTTTCAGCCGAGATATGAAATTCTGATGCCAAATCATGAAGCGTTAATGCCGTCTCGCCAGAGGCGCTTGAGAGCCAACGAGATCTAATAATTCTGCGGCTTCTTTCGTCTAGAGCGTTCAGTGCATGATCTAGCCCTGCAGTTTCTACAAGAAGACTTTGTTGATGAGCCAATACTTCCGTTGGCTCTAGGCGAGAGTCAGACATCCAAGCACCAATTTCTTTAGGACTTTCGTCATCTTGATCCGGCTCTAGTTGAATGTCGTGCCCACCTAAGCGAATTTCCATATCCTTAACATCTTCCGCACGAACATCTAGTGCCTTCGCTAAAGAAGCAATCTCAGTATCTGAGAGAGCATTTAGTGTGGGCTTGTTACTACGTAAGTTAAAAAATAATTTACGTTGAGGTTTTGTTGTAGCAATTCTGACTAAGCGCCAATTCTTCAGGATAAATTCATGAATTTCAGCTTTAATCCAGTAAATAGAATATGAAACGAGTCTAGTACCATGGCTCAAATCAAATTTCTTGACAGCCTTCATCAGACCAATGTTACCCTCTTGAATGAGGTCAGCATGTGGCAGTCCGTATCCAAGATATTGACGTGATATTGATACAACAAGTCTTAAGTGACTTAAAACCAGTTTTCGAGCAGCCTCTAAATCATTATTTTCAGATAGCTCCTTGGCTAAGTGAGCCTCTTCTTCAATACTGAGCATTGGCATTTGATTTACCGCAGAAATATAGGCTTCAAGACTACCCATCCCACCCTGAGGTAAGCTAGGCATTAATGGCACAAGGCTATTCGTGACATTCATAGGCTTAGAGTTCATCAACAAGTTTGTCATATCACTATTTTAGCACTCATTTATTTAGAGTGCTAAAATATTTTATAGATTTAAGTACTTGAATTTGTTGATAATATTATGATAATTAATCATTTTGTAATAATTCTTTTGCAAAGTCTTGGGCAGTAAATGCTTGTAATTGTTGGATTTGCTCCCCAACCCCAATTCCTAAAATTTTAGGTGGATTCGAAGTTGAACGGACCGCTTGTGCGATAGCGCAAAGTACACCACCTTTTGCAGTCCCATCAATTTTAGTAATGATTAAACTTGTGAGTATGAGGGCTTCATGAAAAGCTCTAACTTGAGTTAAACCATTTTGACCAGTATTACCATCTAATACCAAAATAGTTTGATGAGGGGCGTTGGGAATTAGCTTTTGGATGACTCTCTTTACCTTTCGGAGCTCATCCATGAGATGAGATTGAGTAGCAAGCCTTCCGGCCGTGTCAATCAATAGAACATCTATCTGGCGAGCTTGGGTAGCCCCGATGGCGTCATGTGCAACTGTAGAAGCATCGCCAGAAGATTGAACAATCACATCCACAGCATTTTTATGACCCCATTCCATGAGTTGTTCTCGTGCGGCAGCACGAAAAGTATCGCCAGCGGCTAACATTACTTTTTTATGTTGATTTTGTAGGCTATGACAAAGCTTTCCAATCGTTGTAGTCTTTCCGGCACCATTGACACCTACAATCAACCAAATTTCAGGGTTATGTGTAGGGATATGCTGAGTTAACGGATTGATATTAAACTCTAGAGGTAAAAGTAATTCTGTGATTAGAAGTTCTAAACGAATTTTCAGCTGTAGCGCATCGGAAATTTTTTCTTTTTTTGCAATTGATCGAAGTTGGGTCATCAAATCGTTTGTAGCAAGGATGCCGACATCAGCAAGAAGTAGGGATTCTTCTAATGACTCAAATAATGCCTCATCAACCAGAGACCGGTTGAAAAGAGATGATAAGGTTTTGCGTAGTCCGAACATAGCAGTTTATTTTACAGATGAAAACTGAATAAAGGTATTTCAAAGTGATGAGTCAAAAAAAAGTGAATTTATATAGGAATATTCAGCTATCGATATGTTCTATGCTGGTGATGTTTGCGCCAGTCATCAGTTCTTCCCAAAATGAGACATATGTTCACGAGTCTAATTTAACCAATGGATTAAAAGTGATTGTAAAAGAAGATCACCGATCGCCAACTGTGGCACACATGGTTTGGTATCGAGCTGGATCCATCGATGAAACATACGGTACGACGGGCGTAGCACACGTGCTTGAACATATGATGTTTAAAGGGACTCATAAAATGGGGCCAGGTGAATTTTCGAAACAAGTAGCTGCTTTAGGAGGGCGTGAAAATGCGTTTACTAACAATGACTATACGGCGTATTTTCAACAAATTGAAAAATCGCATTTAGAAGAGGTAATGCGGTTAGAGGCGGATCGGATGCAAAACTTAAGTTTGTCAGAAGATGAATTTAAGAAAGAGATTAAGGTCGTGATGGAAGAGCGTCGCTTGCGCACAGATGATAAAGCCTCAGGCCTACTTTATGAGCAGTTTATGGCAACTGCTTTTAACTCGGCACCGAATCGCCATCCCGTTATTGGCTGGATGGAGGATTTAAAAAAAATGACGTACTTAGACGCACAACATTGGTATCAACAATGGTATACGCCAAGTAATGCAGTACTGGTTATTGTTGGCGATGTCAACCCACAAGAGGTGTTTACGCTTGCAGAGAAAACATATGGCAAGGTTCCTAACAAAAAAATTGTAGAACGTAAAATTCAAGGTGAACCTGAACAGATAGGTATCAAAAGATTTCAATTAAAGGCGCCAGCAGAAAATATTCTCGTCTTCATGGGTTGGAAAGCGCCTAAAATCACAGATGGCAATATCGATGTCATTGATCCTTGGGCCCTTGAGGTTTTGGGAGGTGTGCTCGATGGCAATCAAAATACACGCTTAAATCGTGTACTAGTTAAAGAGCAGAGAATTAGTAATGGCGTTAACGCATCATATGAGTCTGTGGGAAGAAGTGAACAACTATTTATGATTTATGGCTCACTATTGCCAGGAAAATCAGCCACATTATTTGAAACAGAAGTCAAAAAAATTATTGCAGATATTATTAAAAACGGGATAACGCCTGAGGAATTACAACGAGTAAAGATAGCCGTCACTTCTTCACAAATTTATAAAAGAGATTCAGTCTTTGGACAAGCAATGGAAATTGGATCGGCAGAGATAGTTGGAACATCATGGAAAAAAATTGATCTCATCACAGATAAAATACAAGCGGTTACTGCTGACCAAGTAAGGGCCGTCGCCAGTCGGTACTTTATCGACGATCATTTGACTGTAGGGGTTTTGGATCCGCAGCCTATAGATCCTAAGAAAAAATTAGCTAATGAACGTGCTGCAGCCAATATTCAACGTTAAATCGAGATCAACATGCCTTGCTTAAAAAATATATATCGTCACATTATCTTGTTGCTTAGCGTTCTATATGCTGTTACCGCTAATGCTGTGTTGCCGATTCAAAAAATTGATCTACCTTCAGGGGCGAAACTATTTTATGTTGAGGCTAAAACAATTCCAATGGTCAATATCGGCATCGATTTTCCAGGTGGAAGTGCCTATGACCCATCTTACAAAATTGGGGTTGCCGACTTAACCGCTGATCTCATGAACAAGGGAAACAAGATCAAAGGTAAAGAAAAAGACGAAGCATATATCGCTGATAGTATTTCTGATTTAGGATCGATGATTTCATTTAATGCCTCAAATGAAACGAGTTCAGTAAGGATTAAAACGCTGAGTAAGCCAGAAATTTTAAATGCAGTAGTGAGTCAAGCGAGTGATATGTTAGCTTATCCATCGTTTAATAAACAGATCTTAGAAAGGGAAAAAGCCCTTGAAATAAGTGGACTGAAAGAAAGTTTGACGAAGCCAGAAAATATTGTTGGCAAGCAATTTAAGAAGATGATTTATCGCGATAACCCATTGGGGCATGAAGAAACAATAGATTCTATTCAAAAAATAAATATTGAAGATTTAAAAAAGTTTCATCAAAGGTACTACAGAGCCAGCCATATGAATGTATTAATTGTCGGAGATGTGACACGCGATAAAGCCATTGAGATAGGAGCTCAACTGACCCAAAACTTACCAACAGGTCAAAAAGTAGATATCGATTTACCACCCCTACAGCCATTACCATCAGCGGATGAATCGCAACGGGTTGTAAAAATAACCCACCCATCTGCGCAAGCTCACATACAAATGGGAATGACAAGTCCTACAAGAAAAGACCCAGACTATTTCCCGTTGTTAGTCGGCAACTATGCACTTGGGGGCGGTGGTTTTGTATCAAGGTTAATGAATGAGATTCGTGAGAAAAGAGGATTAGCTTATAGTGTTTCCAGTTATTTTTATCCAGCAAAAAATTCTGGATACTTCTTGGCTGGGATGCAGACAAAAAAAGATCAATCGAATGAGTCAGTTCAATTGCTTCGAGACACGATAGAGAAGTTTATTGAAGAGGGTCCGACGGATGAAGAAGTTAGCGCTGCGAAAAATAACCTGATCAATGGCTATCCATTAAGGTTAGACAGTAATAGTAAGTTACTGGAAAATATTGCAGCTATAGCTTGGCTTGGTCTACCGCTTGACACCCTTGATGAATGGACTAATCAGGTAAAAAAAGTTACTAAAGATGATATTCAAAAAGCCTTTAAAAAGAATTTAGATATGAAACGGATGGTTACTGTTGTCGTTGGAGGGCAATGAAAAAACCCCAACAACCATCCCAAAGAGTGCGTATTATTGGAGGGTTTTGGCGGAGTCGCCTTGTGGATATTGTTAGTTATCCTGGATTAAGACCCTCCACTGATAGAGTTCGAGAAACGATATTTAATTGGCTGACGCCTTATATAGATGGGGCAAGAGTTTTAGATGTTTTTGCGGGATCCGGGGTGTTAGGTTTTGAGGCCTGCTCAAGAGGTGCAAAACATGTGGTACTGACAGAAAAAAACCAAGCAGTATTTCAAGGTTTAAAAGATAATTTGGAAAAACTTCGCCCCACTCCAGGGGGTTCAGAGATTCATTTATTTTGTATGGATGCAGTTCAATGGTTATCTGCTCAACCTGAACTTGATGCTGATATTATCTTTGTGGATCCACCGTTTGAGCAGCCAGAATTAATCGAACAATCCCTTCAATTAATCGTTCAAAAGTTAAAAAAAGACACTTACCCAATTATTTATGTAGAATCTAATGCAACGATGAATAATGAAGCCATTCTAAATCTAATGCCCAAATGGACAATTGATAAACAGTTAGTTGCCGGAGTTGTAAAGGCGAGCATTTTGAAATACCTTGAGGACGAGTAAGTCTAAAATTAATAAGGAGTTGCACGATGGCCATTGCTGTATATCCAGGAACTTTCGACCCTTTTACAAGAGGACACGAAGATCTAGTCAGAAGAGGTTCTTCTATATTTGAAGAGTTGGTAGTTGGCGTAGCCGATAGTCCAAACAAAAAGCCGATTTTTACTTTAGATGAAAGAATACAAATCGCACAGGAAGTTTTAGGTCATTATTCCAATGTTCGTATTGAAGGGTTTAGTGGTTTGCTCAAGGATTTTGTGAGAAAAAACAATGCCAGAGTTATTTTGCGTGGATTAAGAGCCGTCTCTGATTTTGAATATGAGTTTCAGATGGCTGGTATGAATCGTTACTTAGTTCCTGATGTGGAGACTTTATTTTTAACTCCTTCGGATCAGTATCAGTTTATCTCAGGTACTTTTGTGCGCGAAATCGCATTGCTCGGTGGGGATGTGAGTAAATTTGTATTCCCATCTGTTGAAGAGTGGTTGAAGAAAAAAACCCCTATTCAGAAAACTTAATCATGGCGTTGATGATTACCGATGACTGTATTAATTGTGATGTCTGTGAACCAGAGTGTCCCAATGATGCGATTAGCATGGGTAAAGAAATATATGAGATAGATCCTCACAAGTGTACAGAATGTGTTGGGCACTATGACAAGCCGCAGTGTCAGGTTGTGTGCCCTATTGCATGCATTCCTTTTAATCCAGACTTTTTGGAAGATAAATCACAACTATTAGAAAAATATCGTCGACTACACAATAAATAATTATTGGGTATGTAAGTCTTTCATCGCTGAGCCAGGATCATCGGATGTCATGAGAGAAAACACAGAAATCGTTTTTTGAAAAGTGTCCTCAATCATATGGAGGTCTTTTTGCGGCGGTTTTTTAAGAACATAGTTCACCACTTCTTGATGTGGACTACCCTCTGGAGCGATATCTCTAGGATGCCCAATGCCGATACGTAAACGCCAATAATTAGGGGTCCCAAGATGTGCTGAGATACTCTTAAGACCATTATGACCACCAGTTCCGCCGCCAAATTTGAGGCGTGTTGTTCCAGGCGGCAAATCAAGTTCATCGTGTACAACTAAGATTTGACTTGGTTCAATTTGATAAAACTTTGCAGCCGCACCTACGGCTTCTCCACTGGCATTCATATAAGTCTGTGGCTTTAAGAGCCATATAATTTGCTGGTTATTTTGTGCTTTTGCAAGGTGACTCTTGAATGATTTATTGTTGGTAAAGGGTGCATTCAAAAACTTAGCTAATTGATCGCAAAGCCAAAAGCCAGCATTATGCCGGTCTGAAATATGTTCATCCCCAGGATTGCCGAGTCCAACGATTAATTGAATCATGGAAGTACTTTAAACGAATTCATCATTGATTGGATAGAAATAAAAAAACCCGCCCAAAATACTGGAGCGGGTTGATCTAGAAAAAAGGAAGTTATTCCTTAGCTTCTTTATCCTTCAATTTGATAGCTGTTGGTGCTGCTGGAGCCTCTGGTGCTGTAGTAGCTTCAGGTTCAGCACTTACGCGCGGTTCACGAGCAACCACAATCGCTGGGTTCTCTTGTTCCACATGCAAGCTAAGTGTGACGCCTTTTGGAAGAGCGATTTCTTTCGCGTGGATAGATTCACCAATTTGGATTTTAGAAACATCAACCTCAATAAACTCAGGCAAATCAGCAGGTAAACAGATAATCTCAAGATCATTGCTAATATGATTGATAACACCACCATTAATTTTGACAGCTGGTGATATTTCATCACCTTTAAAGTGAAGAGGAATCTTCATATGTACTTTTTGTTTAGCATCAATACGCTGAAAATCGATGTGTAAAACCAAAGGCTTAAAGGGATGCATTTGGTAATCACGTAATAAGGCTTGTTGTACCTTACCAGCGACTTCAATTTCAAGTACCGATGAGTGGAAGGCTTCTTTTTTTAAAGCATGGAATAGAGCGTTGTGATCCAATTCCACTGCTTGCGGTAATTCTGTTCCACCATAAATAATACCTGGTGTTTTTCCAGAGTTGCGCAGGCGGCGGCTCGCACCAGTGCCCTGTACGCTACGTTCGTAGGCGACGACTTTCATATAAAACTCCTTAAATGTAAGATCTGCCCCCATATTGGGACAGGCTTTTATGCTCGCGACCAAGCACAAAAGTTCTCTATTATAGCTTTTTTATGATGCTTTGGCTAGTCTGTTTCAGTAAACATGGACATAACTGAGTCGCCACGACTAATTCTGAGAAGGGTTTCTCCCAAAAGGGGTGCTACCGAAAGGCTTCTAATTTTGGCGCTGGATTTTGCTGCATCACTCAGGGGGATGGTGTCAGTCACAACAACCTCATCTAATTCAGACTCCATAATTCTGGCGATGGCATTACCCGATAAAACGGGGTGAGTACAGTAGGCCATGACGCTTTTAGCGCCTCTTTGTTTGAGGACCTCAGCGGCTTTACATAAAGTGCCACCCGTATCGATCATGTCATCCATAATGACGCAGCGTCGACCCTCTACTTCTCCAATGACATGCATTACTTCTGAGACATTCGCCTTAGGCCGACGTTTATCAATAATCGCTAAATCACACCCTAATTGCTTAGCGAGCGCTCTTGCTCTTACAACTCCCCCAATATCAGGAGAAACGACTAAAAGCTCCCCATTATTCTTACTCTGTAAATCAGCTAATAGAATCGGGGAGGCATAAATATTGTCTACGGGAATGTCAAAAAACCCTTGAATTTGGTCAGCATGCAGATCCATGGTTAAGACACGTCCAACTCCTGCAACAGATTGGAGCATATTTGCAACAATCCGAGCAGAAATAGCCACTCGCGCTGAGCGTGGGCGACGATCTTGACGGGCGTAACCGAAGTAAGGAATCACTGCGGTTATAGAGCTTGCTGAAGCACGTTTTAGTGCGTCAATCATAATCATTAACTCCATCAAATTATCATTCGTAGGAGCACAAGTAGGTTGTAAAACCACTACATTTTTGCTACGCACGTTTTCTTGGATTTCTACTTGAATCTCACCATCTGAAAATCGACCTACAAACGCCTTACCAAGGTCTTGTCCTAAATAATCAGCAACGGACTTTGCTAAAACTGGATTTGCATTTCCAGTAAAAATGACCATGGACTCGTTACTCATCGTGGCTCCAATCAGGGGTTGCAAAGTATTTTTTGCTAAAGGAATAAAGAAATTGACGCATTAGGAAGAGGTGGCAGAGGAGGAAGGACTCGAACCTTCGGATGCCGGAATCAAAATCCGGTGCCTTAACCAACTTGGCGACTCCCCTCTTGTATGTTGATGCTAGATTTTAAATTATAAGCTGAGTGTTGCATTAAGCTTTGAACTTTAAAACCTTGCCACATAGTTGGAAGTTCAGATTGACAATTGTGTATATCGAGATCGCTAGGAATTTCGCAAAAAACTGAACTTCCCGAACCCGTCATCAATGGGTTAGAGCCAGGAAATTTATGCTCTAGCCACTCAATTGCTCTCTGTACTTCCGAATACTTTTGCGTTGCAACGGTCTGTAAATCATTACATAAAGTCATGCGATCAGCGTATTGCTCTTCAAAGTCAGTTATTGTAATCTGACTACGATTTCGCGTCAAATCTGGTGAGGAAAAAATACTTTTTGTGGGTATAGAAACTCCAGGGAAAATGACAAAAAAGCTCGTATCCTTTAAATTAACCTCGTTTAACACATCCCCGACACCTTCAACAAATGCATTTTTCCCGAAAAGGAAAAATGGCACATCAGCACCTAATTGAAGCCCAAGCGACATAAGCTCGATGCGTTGTAAATTGAGTCCCCAAAGTTGGTTCAAGCCTAATAAAGTACTTGCCGCATCTGAGGAACCACCACCTAACCCTGCGCCCATAGGAATGTTCTTAACGAGATCGATATCAACTCCAAAGGGGGTGTTACATGTTTTCTTCAAAAGTTGCGCGGCTCTAACGACTAGATCTTCATCTACGGGAACATTAGGAAGTGGATTTAAACGATGGATCACGCCATCTGTTCTGACTCGAAGTTTGACAGTATCAGATAAATTGATCAATTGAAAAACACTCTGCAATAAATGATAGCCATCTTGACGTTGGCCGGTAACATGTAAAAAGAGATTGAGCTTAGCAGGGGCTAAAACTTCTAAAAAATTAGTCATTCTCTTGATCAATGATGAGGCGGACCTCTATGTCGCCATCTTGGTCTGAACGATTCATATTTAGTTTTTGTAATTGATTATTTGAACTCCATATATAGCTGAGTAGCCAACCATCTTGGGTAATTTCGGAAACCTGACCATTTGTATTTCTCTTAATCGAACCAGGAGATCCTGCTCGAACATAACCTGACAGCCATGAGGATAAACCTCGCGCAGGTATTGGAAGCCCTGTGGCTTGCTGAACCAATTGATCGGCATCAACTGCGGTAGTTATTTTTCCGTTTTGTTCAAGAGAAGCACGACTAGGGGAGACATTAATTTTAGCGATAGAAGAACCTAATGGTCCACGGATTTCTAAATTGTCATTGAGGTTTTCATGAGAAAGAGTAAAGGCACCATTACCACCATTTTGCGTGGACTTACCTTTCATTTTTACAGCAAAACGACCATTCCATTGACGCTTAAGCGAATTGTCAAAGACAACACTTGAACTCCAGTCCGGCTTTAGTCGTTGCAGTGTTTCGCGTAAAGTAGCTTGACTTGCATTAACGGATTCAGCTTTTCTCCAAACAGCCATTGCCTCTTCTTGCTGACCGTTGACCCACAAAACTTCACCAAGGTGCGCCCCAACTTCAGGTTCAGGCGCTAACTCAAAAGATTGTTTCAAATACGTAATCGCCAAATCCGATTGCCCCAAACGGTAATATACCCAACCAAGGCTATCGATGATGTTTGAGTCCTTCGGCGTTTGAATAAGGGCCCTTTGGATCAAATTTAAGGCTTCTGGTAAATTAATTTTTCGGTCAGCAAAAGAGTAACCAAGAGCATTTAAAGAGCTAGCGTCATTTGGATTTTGTTGAAGATTACCGCGCAAGATCTTCTCCATATTTTCATAGTGCCCTAATTTTTCTTCACCTAAAGCATATAAAAAAAGAATAGTAGTATTTTTTGGAATGCGCTTCGAGGAATTAATAATTTGAGCAAGAGCGACAGTCGATTGGTCCTGATTATTGGACCTCCCCAAAATAGGTATTAGTTTCGTATAAAAATCGTCACTTTCTACGACGCTTTTCTTTTTTAATAATTGAATACTTGGTTGAACAGCTTCATTCCATTTGTTATTAAACATTAACAAAGTAATTAATATTTCCTTGGAGGTGGTATCGACATCTGGTGTTAAATCATCCCACAATTGTGCAGAATCAAGGGCGGCTTGAGGTGATTGTGCCGTTAATGCAATTTCTAAGGCTTGTTGAGCTATTCGGGGGTCACGTGTCGTTTTTGCAAGGTAAGACATTGTTTGATAAGAAAGGGTTACATCCCCCCTTTGCAGAGCAATTTCAGATGTCAGGTATTGAAAGACAAAGTTAGAATAAGCTTCTGAAGAAGAAATAGAAAATGGTAGCTGAGCATGACTTGGCATTATCCAAAAATATGGCATGATAATGAATAAGCAAAACACCATAAAACGTCTAAATCGATATAAATTATTTTTAAGCATTACTCTATTCTATATAACTCTCAAAGACTCTTCCTAATATGCCTGAATTACCCGAAGTAGAAGTCACAAAATTAGGTATAGCACCTTTTATTGAAGGAAAAACCGTAACAGAAGTTCGTATTCATGATGGTCGTCTTCGTTGGCCAGTACCGGAGCATCTCCAAAAAACACTCCAAGATCAAATTTGTCATTCAATTCAGCGACGTGGCAAATATTTATTGTTTCAATTTGATACAGGAATCATGCTCATTCATTTAGGAATGACCGGAGTTTTAAGGATTCAACAAAAACAAGAAGAAGCAAAAAAATATAATCGAATTGAATTCCATTTTGGGGAGATAGCGCTTCGGATGCATGACCCACGAAAATTTGGATCTGTTTTATGGCACCCTTTAGAAAATGGTCCAGTAGAAAATTTCCCCTTACTAAAAAAGTTGGGGGTTGAACCATTTGAAAGTTCTTTCGCTGGGGCTAAAGGTGCCAAACTATTGTATGAACGCTCGCGTGGTAGAAAGATCTCTGTCAAACAATATCTTTTGGCGGGTGAGGTTGTCGTCGGTGTTGGAAACATTTACTGTTCTGAAACTTTATTTGAAGCAAAAATCAATCCTAAAACACCGGCTGGAAAAATCTCAAAAGTGAGATATGAAAGAATAGCAAAAGCAGTACAACTGATTTTAAAAAAGGCGATTAAAGCAGGTGGTAGTAGCCTGAAAGATTTTGTTCATAGTGATGGTGAGCCAGGCCATTTTATGGTTTTGACAAAAGTTTATGACCGCTTTGGATTGCCCTGCAAAGAGTGTAGTACACCTATCAAGCAGATCACACAAGGACAGCGGTCAACTTATTATTGCCCAGCCTGTCAGAAGTGAGCCAATTTTCAAAACAGTTGCTTCTTTGGTATGCGCAGCATGGGCGGCGGGGATTGCCTTGGCAAAATGAAAAGGACCCTTATAAGGTTTGGATATCAGAGATTATGTTGCAGCAAACCCAAGTATCTACCGTGAAAGATCGTTATCTACAATTTGTGAGTACTTTTCCTAATGTAGAGGATTTGGCAAAGGCTAAAGCTGATGAAGTCATGGGTTTATGGGCTGGCTTGGGTTATTACACAAGAGCTAGAAACTTACACGCTTGTGCAAAAGTGATTCATGAGCAATATCAGGGCAAGTTTCCAGAAGACGTTGTCTCATTAAGCCAGCTTCCTGGTATTGGGAGATCAACAGCTGCAGCTATCTCAGCATTTTGTTTTCAGAAAAAAAATAGTATTTTGGATGCAAATGTAAAGCGTTTAATTGGACGCATACATGCCGTAGAGGAAGATTTCAAAAAAAAGGCTATCAATGAATATCTTTGGACGATGGCGCAAGAGCTATTACCGGAAAATGCGCGGGATATGCCCGCTTATACACAAGCTCTGATGGATTATGGGGCTACCGTTTGTACCCCAAGAAATCCTAAGTGTTCTACATGTGTATTTAAAAAAGAGTGTCGTGCATATCAACAAGACAAAGTAGAACAAATTCCTAAAAGGATCAAAAAGACAGCTAGTAAAGAAGTCAGGTCTGTCATGCTTTGTATTTTAGTTAACAATCAGGTTTTATTTAACTTGCGTCCTCCTTCAGGTATTTGGGGGGGATTATGGAGTTTCCCAGAATCTTCATGGGACGATCATTTAGAAATAAAAAGTCTACAGCTACAGACATTAGAAGAGTTTCATGATTTGCCACTGAGTATTTTACGTAAAGCATTACCTAAAGCAACGCTGTTAGCTCCGAGAAAGCATGTTTTCACTCATCGAACTTTATATTTTCAGATACTCATTTTAAAAGTCAAACATGTTTTTGACGTAGATAAAACAAGGTTCAAGTGGGTCAATCTGAGCGAAGTACAAAAACTTGGGTTACCAACACCAGTGAATCAATTTATTCAGGATTATTGTAGCGTTAATTCTTAGTTGACAAAATCCGATGTAATTCTCGATGCCTTTTAAGTAGGGTGAGATTTTTAAACATGGCTGAGGAGCTATGACGACATAAATCGAACAGTTCATTTACCATCGCAATCGAGCGATGTTGCCCACCGGTACAACCGATACCGATCGTCAAATAGCTTCTACCATCAACTTGGTACTTCGGTACCCACTTCTCAATAAATTGAAAAATATCCGTTTTTAAATGGCTAAAAAGACCTTGGGCGTTTAAATAATCTAAAACGGGAGCATCATTACCTGTTAAATGACGTAATGACTTATCGTAATAAGGATTAGGGATACAGCGCATATCAAACATAATATCCACATCCTGCGGGATACCATTTTTATAGCCGAAGGACTCAAATAGAAGGGTTAAACCTTGAGTATCTGATTGTGTCAGATCTTTAACCCAATCTTTTAGGGCATTAGTCGATAAATTACTCGTGTCAATATGATGACCAATACTTCCTAAATCAATCAGTAGTTCTCGCTCCAAATTAATAGCTTCAATAAGGGAGTTTTCAGAATTTTCTGTGGTTTTAGAGGATAGCGGATGGCGGCGTCTTGTTTCGGAAAATCGATGTACAAGCGCCTCTGTAGAAGCATCAAGAAACAGCACAAATATTTCATGTTCGGTTTTTAGCTTCGTAATCATTGAGGGTAAGCCTTGAATGGAGAAACCTTGACGACCGTCAATGGCAACTGCCAACTTTGGGTTGTTATTTGGACTAATACCCTGAATCAAACTCTCAAATAAATGTACCGGAAGATTATCTACACAATCATATCCGGCGTCCTCTAATGCTCTAATTGCAACGGACTTACCAGATCCTGAGGTCCCAGTAATGACAAAAATTTTCATGACTTAACATTTTTTAATGAAGACTCTTGTTGCATCAACTCTCTTTGTCTTGCGACAAAGTCATCTAAGGTATGAATACCACGTAATTGTAAAATCGTATTACGAACTGCAGCTTCAACAAGAACAGCAATATTTCGGCCAGCCGCAATTTGTATTTTTACTGTACGAATAGGTAAACCAAGTACATCAATAAATTGTGGTTCAAGAGGAAGCCGTTCAAACTCGCCCTCATTTCTTCTAACAAGTTGAACAATAAGACGTAATTTGAGTTTTCTTCTTACAGCAGTTTCACCAAAAATAGTTTTAATATCCAATAACCCAAGTCCTCTAACTTCTAGAAGGTCACGTAAGATGGTAGGGCATCTTCCTTCGATATAGTCAGGTCCTAGGCGTGCAAAATCTACTGCATCATCTGCCACTAAACCGTGGCCACGAGAAATTAACTCAAGACCTAATTCGCTTTTACCTAACCCTGACTCGCCGGTGAGGAGAACTCCTAAACCTAAAATATCCATAAAAACACCATGCATCGTAATTCTAGGGGCGCCTATTTTGGTGAGATATAAGCGCAGATGATCGATGACTTCAGAGGCTGACAATGGAGTACTAAATAAAGGTGTTGAGGAGCGTTGGCAATAGAGCTTTAATTCAGCATTTGGCTCTTGCCCATCAGCAACAATCAAACATGGTGGGCGCATGGTCATGAGGTCAGCAAGCTGATGTCTTTGTTGTGCTTTTTGTATGCGCTCTAAATATAAAATCTCTGGTTCACCACAAACCTGTAAACGACTTGGATGGATTAAGTTAAGGTGACCAACTAAATCTGAGGAGGATGTTGCTTGGTCAATAATTTGAGGATCAAAGCCACGATCAGCACCTTCTTGTCCTGCCACCCAACGCAACTTTAGTTCTTCAAAATTCGCATCAAATATATGTTGAGCAGTAATTCCGACGAGGGACGGTTGTTCGATCATGTCTAATCCTGAAAAGTCATTTCAGAAAGAATTTGTTCTTGATTATTCATTTCACGTAATCGTGTACGTTTTGATTTATCCGCCAAAATTTGTGCGATTTCAGAGAGTAAATCTAAATGCTTTTGGGTCGCTGCTTCTGGGACTAATAAAAAGATGACAATATCAACGGCTATTTGATCAGAAGTTTTGAAATTAATACCTTGTGAGATTCTGTAGAAGCTAGCGTGAGCTTCTTTTAAACCTTTAACCCTTCCATGAGGAATTGCTACTCCAAGGCCTAAGCCTGTAGAGCCTAATTTTTCACGGTCCTCAAGGCACTGTAAGATCAGTTTTTGAGATAAATTTGTTGTTTGGGCGAAGTGTGAACTTGCTAAGCTAAATAAGCTATGGATATCACTTACATCAACATCGATGTAAATTTGATCGGAAGGTAGTATCTCAACAAGTTCACT
The DNA here is from genome assembly GCA_947472645.1 of Burkholderiaceae bacterium. Classification (GTDB taxonomy): domain Bacteria; phylum Pseudomonadota; class Gammaproteobacteria; order Burkholderiales; family Burkholderiaceae; genus Polynucleobacter. Next base: position 13,252 of record CANJBQ010000021.1, on the reverse strand, counting down.
CATAGGCCTATTATAGGTTCAACCCACTGCTAGCTGCTGAAATTTGTTTCGCTGAAACATGGGCGTGATGGTTTTTAGTCTTTTCTTTGACTTTAATGATCTGCTTATCAAGTTTTGTCACTGCGATATCAATGGCTTGATAAAGATCTTCATGATGAGCAATAGCAAAGAGGTCTTTGCCCATCAAATGCAGACTTAATTCTGCAGTTTGTCGTAAATCTTTTTCCTGAGCTTTATCGACAGACAGGCTAGCACTAATTTGTATTATTTGTTCAAAATGCTTTTTAATTGCAACGAGTTTCTCTTCAAGATGGGTCTTAAGACCAGGAGTTACTTCAAGGTGATGACTGTGAATGATGAGTTTCATACATATCCCATTAAGCGTAAAGGTTAATAAAAATGATATTCCCAACTTCAATGACAACCTACTATGTATTACGCTTATAGATTAGCAGTCCTTGATAAAAAAGCCAAGCACTGAATAGAGTGATTTCAACAATTACATCTTAAAGTTTTCTCCAAGGTAGACACGTCGAACGTTTTCATTTTCGATGATTTCACTCGGAAGGCCCTGCGCCAATACGCTACCATCACTGATGATATAAGCATGGTCACAGATTCCTAGGGTTTCTCGGACATTATGGTCAGTAATCAGTACGCCAATATTCCGTTCTTTTAAGAAGCGAATAATTCGCTGAATTTCACCCACAGCGATAGGGTCAACACCGGCAAATGGTTCATCTAAAAGAATAAACTTTGGATTAGTCGCCAGTGCTCTGGCAATTTCAGCTCGGCGACGCTCTCCTCCAGAAAGAGAAAGTGCTTGGTTATCTCTCAAATGCCCAATTTGTAATTCGTCTAATAATTCGTCTAATCTGGCATTCATGGCATTTCGGGTTAATCTTTTCCCGGTCGCAGAAATTTGTAACTCTAAAACAGCTTGAATATTTTCACCTACGGTCAGTTTCCTGAAAATAGAGACTTCTTGGGGGAGATAGGATAAACCTCGAAGTGAGCGCTCATGTATCGGTAATCCACTAATGATTTGATTATCTAGGTAAATTTTGCCTTTATCTGCTGGAACTAAACCCACAATCATATAAAATGACGTTGTTTTTCCTGCGCCATTAGGGCCTAAAAGCCCTACAATTTCTCCTGTTTTTACTTCTAGGCCTACGTCCCTAACGACAGTTCTCTTGCCATAGGTTTTTTGTAAACCTTCTGCGATAAGAGATGATTGGGTTTGTTGATCTAAGCTCATTTTTTTGGAGTGTTCGTTAAGGGCGCATTTGTCAATTTAAGGCTTGGCTCTTGCCTCGGAGATAGTATTGATTTTGTCAGTTTTTGATCGGTTTTACTCACAGCCGTATATTCTTCGGTATATAAATCATAATGAATTTCGTCAGCAGTTAATTGATCTTTCTTACGATCCCCTAACCTTCTAACAGTATAAGCATGACCAGATAATAATAGTTGATCAAATTTTGCTTCATAAAAGATAAGATCTCCCTCACCATCCATAAATTCCGGAGTTGGCTTATCTAATTGCTGGCTAAATTGAGCCACATTGACGGCATCTCCAATGACGGTGATCTTTTGGTAACCCTCTGGGTCGGTGATAACTACAGCTTTGGCACCTTTAACAATCAAGCTTCCTTTTTTGATAGTGACATTACCTGTCAGAATATATTCTTGAGTAACGTCATTAAAATCAGCATTATCAGAAAAGAGTTGAGTGGGTTTAGACTCATCAGTTTTTAGAGCCAAGGCAATATTGAGATGTCCAATGAGTAGACCCACTAAAAAAAAGTAAGAAACGGCTTTATATTTTTGTATTTTTACAATCATGGCGATAATTTTTTAGAACTATCAGAAGCCGCGATGGAGCCTTGGACGTTACCAAACATCGACACAGCTTGGTCAACATTGTCATAGGTGGCGCCTTTACTAGCCGTCATGACAGAGTCACCCCGTTCAATCCTAATTGGTAAATGAGTAATCATTCGATCTTCATTCACAAAGATTTTTAAATAATTAGATTGCAAATGCATATGAGGATTAATGATATTACCTTTAGAACTGAATTCTGCAGGACGACTCACATCGGCATTTTGGAACAATTCAACAATATCTAAGTCTCCTGTAACGTGCCCTTTATTTGCGGATATTGTGGATGGAGGCGTTTTAGGATTAAATAGACGAAGTCTTGGCTGCTGAATATCAATCGCTGCATTATCTTCATAATGTATAAATTCTTTTCCTAATAAGCGATATTTCGTTGTGCCATCAATATTGAGAACTGTCAGTTTTGCATGAGTAAAAATATAATCTGGTTCATGTAACTTCACTCGAGAGGGAGGAATGGGGTCCTCTTGAGTATTTTTTTTCAGAAACCAAAAAGAAGCCAAGGTTAAAAGACCCATCAGCACCAATGGGATGAGGCGCAATCCTAAATCATAGAGAAAATAAATTAGTTTGGAAAAAGTTTGGTTGATCATCATTCTTTTGCTTGATGCAGCAATGATTGATAAAGATTTTGCGCCTGAAGAATTAAGTCACAAATTTCTCTAACGGCGCCCTGGCCTCCCGAATAATCACAAACGTAATGGGAAACCAGTTTTATTTCTTGATGGGCATTTGCTGGAGATAGCGCCAATCTAACCTTAGTCAAAATGCTAAGATCTGGCCAATCATCCCCCATCGCAGCACAATCATTGGCGGTCAAGTGGAGCTTTTCTAAAAGCTCGATGAGGGCGCGTCCTTTTTCATCAACACCCATATACAGGTGTTCAATGCCTAACGCTTGTGCGCGCATTTTCACCATTGGAGAGTTTCTACCAGTAATAATGGCAACTTCGATACCGGCGGTCCTTAATAGCTTTATCCCATGGCCATCTAAACTATTAAAGACTTTTAAGTGTTCAACCCCATCAGAGCTAATGAATAAAGAACCATCTGTTAAGACGCCATCGACATCAAGTACTAATAATTTAATTTCTTGCGCACGTTCAAGTGCTTGTGGAAATTTTTCGAGCGCATTAGTTTGTAAAGTTGTATTCAAAATAGAGCATTCATTAAATAATTTTTGAAGCAAGTAAGTCATGCAGGTTGAGGGCACCCTCTAATTTCCCTGTTGGACTTAAAACCAGTAAGTGATTGATACGATATCTTTCCATGGTTTCTACAGCTTGAGCCACTAAAATATCTTTAGAGATCATTTTAGGATTTTTAGTCATGACGTCTGACAAATGAATATTTTCTAAGTCTAAGGTTTTTTCTAAAAGTCGTCTCAGGTCGCCATCGGTAAATATACCTAACACGTGATGATCATCATCGATAATGACTGTCATACCAAGTCTTTTTTTAGAAATCTCAATTAATGCATCTTTTAGTGGAGCGTCAATTTTAGTTGTTGGTACATCGTCACCATAGCGCATGACATCTCTAACATGAGTTAGTAATCGCTTGCCTAAACTACCACCAGGATGAGATCTAGCAAAGTCATCAACACTAAAATTCTTTGCATCGAGAAGTACCACAGCAAGGGCGTCTCCCATGACTAAGCTGACAGTTGTACTCGTTGTTGGAGCTAGATTTAATGGACAGGCTTCCTTATCTACGGAAACGTCAAGATGAACATCGGCTAACTCAGCTAATTTGGACGTTGGTGCACCTGTCATTGCTATCAGTTTGGCGCCCATCCTTTTAATGATGGGAACAATGGTTAGAAGTTCAGCACTTTCTCCTGAATAAGAAAGGGCTAAAAAAACATCTTCTTTTTGGACCATGCCTAAATCACCGTGACTGGCTTCTGCTGGATGCAAGAAGAAAGCTGGCGAACCTGTTGAAGAAAATGTTGCTGAGATCTTGTTAGCAATATGTCCTGATTTACCAATCCCAGAGACGACAATACGACCTTTACAGGAAAGCAATAACTCGATGGCCTTCGAAAAAGACAGGGAAAATTCTGGCTCAGAGAAGCGATTCAATAATTGAAAGATGCCATGATTTTCAATTTCTAGGGTATCTTTAGCTAATTGGATGAAATGTTCATTAACTTTGTCTATCATATTCATAAGTATATGCCTTCTATTTTGCAAATCACCCTGACATTACTCGCTTGTGCACTCGGCGGGGTATTTCTTGCAAGAGTATTTCGTCTACCCTCCATCCTTGGATATTTAGTTGTTGGCATCGTTATTGGACCTCACGCCCTTGCTTTAGCCCCTGATTCTGACATGGTAAAACATTTTGCAGAGTTTGGAGTTGTATTTTTGATGTTTTCCATAGGCTTAGAGTTTAATCTTACCAAACTCAAGGCAATGCGCAGCATTGTCTTTGGTTTTGGCGTTAGTCAAGTATTTATAACGATGTTTCTTACTATTCCTGCAGGATATTTTTTACGCTTTGTAATTCCTCTCGTGCTACCTTGGCACGTTTTGTTTGCTTTAGGTGGCGCATTAGCGATGTCATCGACTGCCATTGTTGTAAAAGCGCTGTCGGAAAAAGCAGAACTGGATACGCAGCATGGAAAAAATGTCCTAGGCGTATTACTGTTTCAGGATTTAGTGGTCATTCTCCTACTTATTTTAATTCCATCATTAGGAAAAAATCCTGGAGATATTGCATTTGCATTAACGTTGGCAGGATTAAAAATTACAGTTGCTTTAGTCATGATATTTTTTGTGGGACAAAAGATTTTTAGTGCGTGGTTTCGTGTAGTAGCTAGTTTTCGCTCACAAGAGCTATTTATGTTGAACGTATTGCTTGTCTCGATTGGCATGGCGGCTATTACAAACTATTTTGGACTTTCGATGGCATTGGGAGCCTTTATGGCGGGAATGTTGATTTCCGAGACACCTTATCGATTTCAGGTCGAAGAGGGGATTGAGTCGTTTAGGGATATATTGCTGGGATTATTTTTTATTACCGTAGGTATGTTGGTGGATATTCAATCTGTTTTAGCAGAATTACATTTAGTATTATTTTTATTTTTTGGAGCATTGCTTTTTAAGTTTTTAATTATTGCTGGTTTGGCTAGAAAATTTGGATCATCCCCTGGAGTCTCGATCCGAACTGCGATTTGTCTAGCTCAAGCTGGTGAGTTTGGTTTTGTGATGATTAATCAAATTGACCAATTAGATTGGATTGACGTAAATCTATCACAAGCAGTACTTGCTGCAATGTTGCTCTCGATGTTGGTGGCGCCGATACTTATTCAATATAGTAATCAGATAGCTCTAAGGTTATCGAAAACAGAGTGGTTTGATCAGTCTATCGATTTAACAAAAATTGCTGCTCAAAGTATTCAAAATGATCAGCATGTCATTATTTGTGGCTTTGGCGCGACCGGACAACATGTAGCAAATATGCTGGAAAGTGAAGGTATTAGTTATATTGCTTTAGATGCAGATCCTGAAAGGGTAAAACAGGCTAGTGAGGCTGGTAAGTCTGTAGTTTATGGTCTGTCACAGAGTGCTAATAATTTAAATGCAGCCGGAATTCATCGCGCTAAGGCAATCGTCATTACGTTTCAATCCATACAAGACACTATCAAAGTCATCCAACAAATAGAGCATCTTCATGAGGGGTTACCAGTTCTTGCTATAGCTAAGGATGAGCTAGAGATGGATACATTACTCAAGTCCGGGGCTACTCAAGTAATTCCTGAAAAGGCGGAAGGAAGTGTGATGTTGGGAGCGCAAGTTTTATCCTTGGTTGGAGTGCCGTTAAGACGGGTGATGCGCAGGATTAGTGAAGTGAGAGAGAACCGTTATGGAAAGTTACGTGGCTATTTTCCAGGGCTTGAGGATGATGATATTGAAGATGCAGATTCAATTCGATTAAGCTCAGTTCATCTAAAAAAAGATATGTCCGCCATTGGAAAAACTTTAGAGTGGCTTGAACAAATGGATGTTGTGGTGCAAAGTGTTAGAAGGAAACAAGGTATTACGAACACGTATACCAAATTGGAACCATTGCCAGAATTACTGTTTGAGCCAGAGGATATTTTGGTACTTTCCGGCAATATACAGTCTTTAGAAAAAGCTGAAAAATTGCTGAGAAAAATACCTAGTAAGTTTAAAGTAAAGGCTTAAGGTATTTGCCAGTAAAACTCGCCTTAACTTTAACAACTGTTTCAGGGCTACCTTGAGCAATAATCATCCCGCCACCTGCACCACCTTCTGGCCCCATATCTATAATCCAGTCAGCCGTTTTAATGACATCTAAATTATGTTCAATAATGAGAATGGTATTGCCTTGTTTTCTTAATGAGAAGATGACTTCCAAGAGTAATTGAATATCCTGGAAGTGAAGGCCTGTAGTTGGTTCATCTAAGATATATAGAGTACGCCCTGTATCTCGCTTAGAAAGTTCGAGTGAAAGTTTTACACGCTGGGCTTCACCCCCTGATAAGGTCGTCGCACTTTGACCAAGCTTGACATAGCCTAAACCTACATCTAATAAAGTTTTTAACTTTCGACGAACGACTGGCACAGCCTCAAAAAACTCAAAGGCTTGTTCGATAGTCATCGATAACACTTCGTGAATATTTTTACCTTTATAACGGATATCTAGAGTCTCTCGGTTATATCTTTTCCCATGACAGACATCGCAAGGTACATAAACATCTGGTAAAAAATGCATTTCAACTTTAATGACGCCATCACCTTCACAGGTTTCACATCGGCCCCCTTTTACATTAAAGGAGAATCGTCCGGTCTCATACCCGCGTTCACGAGCAGCGGGAACACCCGCAAAGAGTTCACGAATAGGAGTAAATAAGCCGGTATAAGTTGCTGGGTTGGAACGAGGAGTTCTGCCAATAGGTGACTGATCTACGCTAATGATCTTATCAAAGTGCTCAAGGCCTTCAATTTCAGTATATGGCGATGGTTCAGCAACTGAGCCATATAAATGTTGAGCAACGGCATGATGAAGTGTGTCATTGATAAGCGTTGATTTCCCTGATCCAGAAACGCCGGTTATACAGGTGAGTAATCCAACGGGGATTTTAGCGCTAACGTTTTGTAAATTATTGCCAGTAGCACCATGGATCGTAATCCAACGATCACTAGGCTTGAGACGGCCAGCGGGATAGGTAATCGTCTTTTTACCACTCAGGTATTGACCAGTGAGAGATGCGGAGTTTTCTTCTATTTCCGATGGCGTTCCAATTGCAACCACTTTTCCGCCGTGTACCCCTGCTCCTGGACCAATGTCGATAACATAGTCGGAGGATCGGATCATATCTTCATCATGTTCCACAACAAGTACGGAATTACCTAAATCACGTAAGTGAACAAGTGTTTTAATGAGACGGTCGTTATCGCGTTGATGCAGACCAATGGAAGGCTCATCTAAAACGTACATAACACCAGTTAAACCAGAACCAATTTGTGATGCCAAACGAATGCGTTGCGCTTCACCACCGGATAAAGTATCAGCACTTCTGTCTAAAGAAAGGTAATCTAGCCCAACGTCATTTAGAAATTTTAGGCGTGAAGAAATTTCTTTCACGATTTTATCGGCGATTTCTTTTTTTACACCTTTTAAATTAAGAGTAGAAAAATATTCAAAGGCTGCTTTCAGTGGAAGGTTACTGACTTCGAAGATCGCTCTACTTTGATCATTCTCACCCACCTTCACAAACCTAGCTTCTTTACGAAGACGACAGCCCTCACATTCAGTGCAGGTTCTAACATTTTGATAGCGAGAAAGCTCCTCCCTTACAGCAATGGAGTCTGTTTCACGGTAACGTCGCTCAAAATTTGAAATGATGCCCTCAAATGTATGTGGCTTGATGACGGCTAGACCTTTTTCATTTAAATACTCAAAAGGTACTTTAGTTTGACCTGAGCCAAATAGGATAAGGTCTTGAGCTTTCTTGCTGAGAGATTCGAAGGGCTTTTCTAGATCAAACTTAGCAAAGTCGGCTAAATTTTGAAGCATTCGAAAATAAAACTGATTTCTGCGATCCCATCCTTTAATAGCGCCCGAGGCCATGGATAGTTCAGGATGAGCAACAACTCTTTTGGGGTCAAAGAAGGAGACATGCCCTAGTCCATCACAACTTGGGCAAGCTCCCATTGGGTTATTAAAGGAAAAGAGTCGGGGTTCAAGCTCTTGCAGCGCAAAAGAACAAACGGGACAAGCAAATTTATTAGAAAACAAGAACTCTTCTTCAGTATCCATATTAACCGCCATTACACGGCCATCTGCAAGTCGGATCGCTGTTTCTAGGGATTCGGCTAATCGTTGTTTTATCTCTTCTTTTACTTTGATTCGATCCACAACAACTTCGATTGAATGCTTGTCAGTCTTTTTTAATGTTGGAAGACTATCTACTTCGTAGACTCTCGCTTTAGCCGTATTGGTTGTTCCGCCACCAGACCGAATTCGAAACCGCACAAACCCTTGCGCTTGTAGATCCTCAAAAAACTCAACAAACTCACCTTTACGATTACTGACGACTGGCGCAAGAATCATGAGTTTGGTATCTTCTGGCATAGCAAGGATGTGGTCGACCATTTGAGCGATACTTTGCGCTTCAAGCGGTAAACCATGCTCGGGACAATGAGGGGTTCCTGCACGAGCAAATAACAATCTTAGATAATCGTGAATTTCAGTAACGGTACCTACGGTTGACCTAGGATTATGACTCGTTGCCTTTTGTTCAATCGAAATGGCCGGAGAAAGTCCTTCGATAGAGTCAACATCGGGTTTGTCCATTAATTGTAAAAATTGTCTTGCATATGCGGAAAGTGACTCTACATAACGACGTTGACCTTCAGCATAGAGCGTGTCGAAGGCTAGCGAGCTTTTACCTGAACCCGATAAGCCAGTGATCACCACAAGCTGGTTTCTAGGGATATCTAGATTAATATTTTTTAAATTGTGGGTGCGAGCACCACGGATTTGTATAGTTTCGTTCATAATTACCTGCTTAACCCATTAATATAGTCTTTTCTTATGAATCCGTCAGAACTTCGTTCAGCTTTCTCTTTATCTGGGATTTTTGCCCTGCGGATGCTTGGGCTATTTCTGATTTTGCCGATTTTTAGTTTGCATGCCCGAAGTCTGCCCCATGGCGATGACGCCACCTTGGTCGGAATCACAATTGGCGTGTATGGTATGGTTCAGGCCTTTTTTCATATACCGCTGGGTATTTTGTCAGACAAAATAGGTCGACGTATAGTGGTCATTGGTGGGCTTTGTTTGTTTGTACTAGGTGCTGTTATTGCTGCCTCACATGATGATCTTTATTGGATATTAGTGGGGCGAGCAATACAAGGAGCTGGAGCTATTTCTGCCGCCATTACAGCCTGGGTTGCCGATTTAACCCGAGAGGAGATCAGAACCCGAGCAATGGCATTAATTGGAGGAAGTATCGCTATTAGCTTTGCAGTATCGATCATTATCGCCTCACCGCTTTACCAGACTTTAGGAATGCCTGGAATTTTTTGGATGATGGCAATACTTGGGGTAATAGCTATCTTCGTAGCTTGGCAGGTTGTCCCTAGCGCCCCCATCTCGATTGCACCCCAACCAAAGGATACGGACTCGAATGCCAGTCGTTTTTTGAAAGTTTTGAAAGACCCTGAGTTGTTTCGGTTAAATATTGGAGTTCTGATTCTACATGCTTCACAGGTTGCCATGTTTATCTCGATTCCAAAGTTACTGGTTACCAATGATTTACCTTTGGAAGGGCATTGGAAAGTTTATTTATCTGTTCTTGTGGCCTCTATTGTGGTGATGGCTCCAATGCTAATGCAAGCTGAAAAGAAAAATCGTTTAGCTCTTTTATTGAAGGTATCTATTGGTTTGATGCTGATCTCTCAAGTATATTTTGGGGTAGTCGTTTTCGGAAATTTTGCGAATATTTGGCAGATTAGTTTTGGGCTTTTTATCTTCTTTATAGGCTTTAATTTGCTAGAGTCATTACAACCGTCATTAGTTTCAAGATTTGCAGGTGACAATCGTGGGGCTGGCTTGGGTGTTTATAACACCACCATGTCCATCGGTTTGTTCTTAGGAGGCCTTATAGGAGGTTGGATTTATGGGCATTTGGGAACTCTAGCCATCTTTGAAATTGATTCGGTATTATTACTAGTGTGGCTTATAATTGCAGCAAAGATGTCTGAACTTCCACCCAAAATCAAAAAAGAATAAATGCTTTTATTTTAGGTAAAGGGTCTTTGGATGGAGGCTTGTCATCTATAAAATAATTTGGGTCGAGTGTTCGGCATCAATTCATTAGGGGAATTTTCATGGCATCAGTAAATAAAGTTATCATCGTCGGCAATATCGGTAGAGATCCAGAAACTCGTTACTTACCCAGCGGTGATGCAATCACCAATATTTCTGTAGCAACTTCAGATCGCTATAAAGATAAAGCAACGGGTGAGATGAAAGAAACAACTGAATGGCACCGCATCACTTTTTTTGGAAAGTTAGCCGAAATTTCAGCGCAGTATTTGAAAAAAGGTTCACAGGTCTATGTAGAAGGCAAACTCAGAACGCGCAAATACACTGATCAAGCTGGCGTGGAAAAATATGCGACAGATATTATTGCTGACTCCATGCAAATGCTAGGTGGCAAGATGAATGATTCGAGTGGCGCTATGCCTGCCAGCAGCGCACCAAGGGAGCGAGCTGAGCCGTCAAAGACGGCTAGTTCAAGTTTAGGCGAAATGGATGACGATATTCCTTTTTAAATAAAGGCGATATTAGAATTATTGAATTGCCTGTCGCTGAGTTACGTCGATGTTGTATTACGATAGGGGAGATGCCATCAATCGATGGTGGCTTAACCTGATTCGCTAAGCCTCGATCATTAGCGACTTTAACCCTTGTTCTTTGATATGAGTCATAAGACAAATCTAGTAAGATAAACCCCATGAATTTTAAATAGCATGAAAATAGAAAAACAAAGGTAAAGCGGATGAAATCATTTTTGCATGTTCTAAGTAGTGGGACACCTAAGGCAGATATACAGGGATTTAATGCTGATGACTGGAAAGAGGTGCGGCTGGATCATCGTCCCGGTATTGAGGTTGATATAGAGGGATCCATAAATGATTTATCTAAAGTCCCAACAGCTAGCGTTGATGCGGTGTATTCATTTCATAATATCGTTTATCTTTATGCGCACGAAGTGGTTCCTGTTTTAAAAGAGTTTAAAAGAGTATTAAAAGATGATGGAATCGTTGTTTTGACTTGCCCTGATTTGCAAACCACTTGTGAAGCTATCGTAGCTGACAAACTGCTGGTTCCTTTGTTTAACAATACCGTTGGCACTCCAATTGCGCCCATTGATGTTTTGTTTGGCATTAGGGGCAATCAGGCACTGGGGTTAACGAATATGTCACATAAGTGCGGATTTACCTACTCGTCACTATTAGGAGCATTTAATGAGGCTGGTTTTTTATCCTATTTTGGTGGACGAAGACCTGAAGCTTATGATTTGTGGAATGTAGCATTTGTGCAAGAAAAATCAGAACAAGAAATGCGAAGTATTGGAAAAGTATATATACCTCTGCGATAATTCGGCAAAATGCTATTGTCTAGCAAGCCTTATGTTTTTTGGAGGGTGTGGATTTGAGTCAGTTCTAAACGGATTAATATCCAGACCACCACGCCTCGTATATCTCGCATAAACAGATAGTTTTGCAGGCTTACACCGCATCTTGATATCACAAAATATTTTTTCGACACAATGCTCATGAAATTCTTGGTGATTACGAAATGCGATTAAATACTTTAATAAGCCTTCTTCATTAATCGGCGCACCTACATAATCGATGTAGATACTTGCCCAGTCCGGTTGAGCTGTTACAGGGCAGTTGCTGCGTAGCAAATGAGAATATAAGGTTTGTTCAATAGGGGCTAAAGAAAAAGTCGCACTGAGTAATTCAGAGTTAGGTTGGCCATCGGGATCAATGTCTATATCAAGCCGATCTAAGTTTAAGCCTGGCATTTGCTCAAAAGATAGCTTGGACCAATCACTTGGGAAAAACAACTGAACTCTAACCGGTCTTCCGACGGCCAAAGATAAATCTTGAGTAATCGTTTGTTGAACGCTTTCAACGTTGTCAAATTTTGAATGATTAAGACTATTTAAATATAGCTTGAGTGATTTCGATTCAACTAGATTGGGTGAGTCGCAAGGAATTTCAAATTGGGCAATGGCGACTTCGGGCTTTCCTCTTTGCCCTAACCAAGACAACTCATAGGCATTCCAAATATCGACACCCATAAAAGGCATTGTTTGACCATAAGCCAAGAGTGCGCGGTTGGTGCTCCTTGCAATTGGAAAGAGGAGTTGAGGGCTATATTGCTCAGGATTTTGCGATATCTTTCCCAGAGGCGCATCCTCAATTTTTCCAGAGAGATGTTTAGGATTAGTCATACATTATTCTTTACGTTGATTTGTAATACCAGAAATAACTTGACCAGTTGGGGCTACTTCTGAAGCCATTTCGCAATGTCCAGTTTGATCATCAAAGAAAAAATCGGGGGCAAACTCTCGTAAAAAATCACTTTTATTGAGCCCACCTAAAAACATCGCTTCATCCACATCAATGCCCCAACTCATGAGTGTACGAATCGCTCTTTCATGAGTAGGTGCAGAGCGGGCAGTAACTAATGCCGTTCGAATTTTCATCGAGGATTGTTGACTAGAGTTTTGCAATTGCTGCAAAGCTTCCAAAAGTGGCTTAAACGGCCCGGGAGGTAATGGAGTTTTAGCTAGATGGGTTTCGTGCTTTACAAAAGCATCCAGACCTTTTGTTTGGAAAATTTGTTCGGACTCATCCGAAAATAAAACGGCATCACCATCAAAAGCAATACGTACCTCATTCGGATTTGACTTAGCAATTTTGACAGATTGAGGATAGACTAAAGCGGCAGGGAAACCTGCCAAAATCGTTTCTCTGACATCTTGTTCATTGGCTGATAAAAAAAGATTTGCATGTAAAGATCGTAAATAGTGATAGGGTGGACGCCCTCGAGTAAAAACCCCTCGCTCTAATTTTAATCCTGCGTGCTCTGCAGAACGAAAGACTCTTAAACCACTCACAGGATCATTGCGAGACAGGATGACAACTTCTACCCGTGATTCTGTTGGGGTATTAAATTTCAACAGTTTTTCGACTAAAGGGAATGCAACACCCTCTTTGGCGGGTATCGCCAGCCTTTCTTGTTGGACTCGCATGTAGGCGCTGTCATTCGTAGCCTCAAAAACGCGATT
>CANJBQ010000020.1 GCA_947472645.1 Burkholderiaceae bacterium | reverse complement strand
GACAAATCTCGGGAACCGCTAAACCACTATCTACCCTTTTTAGGGCTTCCATAATCTGACTATCTGTAAATTTTGAACGCTTCATGTAGAACTCCTCTTAATGAGAAAATTCTACTTCTAAATCCAGTTAACCTGCGGGGGGATTACCATGTCTTTGACTTGGTTGAGATTTTCAAACAAGTGGGCAAGGTAAGTTTAAAAATCAAAACTTTCAGATCTTTTGTGTACCTAGCAAATCTTACACTCTTTTGGTATTGACAATATGCATCGAGAACATGATGCATATCATAATCGTTTATTTTGGAATATTTAAAACGATAATTTCGTTAGCAAGAACTTTATTTTCCAGTTTTTCAACAGTTAAGTAGGCAATGGTCATATCTGGTTTAGTAATTTCCATTTGTTGTTCATTAATAAATCGTATGGGGTACGTGCCTATAGGAACAGGCGTGAATCCATAGTCTTTTCCTGCAATAATTTTACGAGCCATAAAACCCGTTGATACCTTAATTTCCATTCCCACGTATATATAATTTTTTGCGTTTTAAAATTTCTGTAATAAAGAATATTTTACCTGACATGGCGAAATGTTACACAGTGTTAGGTAAGCGCAGTGAGTCGATGGAATGTAGATGAAATAGGCCTTGCATACAATGTAGGTCTCTAGTTTATCGATAGTCGGCACTACAACCCGAAGTGCCAAGACTCACCCCAATTAATTCCATCATGATGGCATCATAAAATACAACTACACTCTTTCATCGAAGCAATATGCTAAGGTCACTTAAATCTTGTCGACACTCTTTAGCTGCGATATTTTAATAAGCAGCTTGCCCAATTCGATAATAATGCAAAAATTACAGCTTGGAACAAATACTTATACTATGTGTCATACCGAAAAAGATTTTCTTAATCAACGAACCCAGAAAAATTAAGTTAGGGCAGCAGATTTATTATTTTGCCTAATCGCCATACACAATGCCTGCATTGACTCTAGGTCTGGTTTAATTAATCTTTTTTCTAAAAGCGCTCTTGTGTTTTCTGATTTTATTTTATAGTTTGGCAACCTTAGAACGAGATCAATTAGGTTATCCACAATGGCTTGGGCAATTAATGGATGAAATTGAATCATTGCAATAAATTTTACTGTCGGTAAAAATAATAACTCTGATTCAGTTAATACTTCTATAGATGCCGACCTCGGCTCTCCATCGATAAGGCCGATTTCTCCAAAATGTTGTCCAACAGTCAATTCCCCTAAAATTTTTTTCGGTTGTCCAACATTTTTTCGATAAACATACATTTGTAAACGGCCAGATAAAACCAGATAGAAGCCATCGGGCTTGTCTTGTTCAAAGAAGATGTTTTCTTGGGCATCATAAATAATTGAATTAGAACAACCCAGAATAACAAGCAACTCTGAATCTTTTAGATTTTTAAATAAGCTAGTATTTTTTAACTGACGCACCAAATTGGACGTGGACTGAGGAGATTTGGATTCTTGGTTTAAATGCACCATATTTAAACTTTCTATTAAATTGGTCTTTAATACATTATAGTATCGACCTAAAGTGATGATATACCTTAATTAGGTTCAAGCCTTAGCGAAATCGAGCTCGTAGAGAATCGAACTTGTACAGCTCATAAAATCAGCTCTTTGAGAGTATTTCTAACGCCCCAAAAAGTCAAAAATAAAAATGCTTGTTATCATCGTGAATTATATTGATTTTCAAAATTAATCTGGTCAAGAATAGTTTCAGCGTTGATTTTATACATTTCAAAATCCTTTTTTGTTATCGTATTAGCCAAGGAATGTAATTGCATTTGAGCCTTTGAATCATGCCAGCTTCGAGCAAGCCATAAATTTTCAAAAGCTTTAGCAGGGTTGTAAAAAGAGCTTAATTGATTACTAAAGAAACCACCTAACAGCATTGCTGCGGCGGTATTTTTTTTGCGTGTTGCTTTACTCAAAAAATCAATTGCTTGGTTTTTATGGTGATCTGATGCCTTTGGACTTTCCAAAATAAATTTCCCTAACTCATATTGAGCTGTTCCATATTCGGCTGCAGACATTTCCCAAAACCGAATGAATTTAGATTGATTTTCTTTACCAAAAATCCCGTCTTTTAATAATGCCCCTATTTGGAATAGCTTTTCATGAGTTGAGTATTTTGCAACGTACTCTAGCCCCTCTATAACAACTCCAAATAATTGCTCTGGAATTAATTTATTCGTGGCCAGATGGAGCAACTCTTCAGTTGCTTGGGAGTTTTTTTTAGTTAATTGAATAGTTAACATTAGAGTTGCTTGTTCATAATCTCGATGAGAAATTAATCTTGTAGCTTGTTCAAAAGTTGAGCTTTGTAACGCCCTATTCAATGAAATTGATTTCAGGGTTAAATTACTATTATTTGAAGAATTAACACTTTGTTTATCTGGAGATATTGCCTTTTCTTCGTTCTCCGGTTTGTCTGAAACTATATGGTCAGAATTTGCTTTCAAGTTAGGGTTTTTAATTGCTCCCTGAATCTCTACAGAATATAGTCTGATAGTATCACTAATATTTTTCATGGCCTGATTTCCACGATCGATATAGCTCACATTAGGTATTCGAGTACGCACTTGCTGATATACAATCTCGCTCATTGTAACGCCGCCATAATCTGCAAGAGCCTCAATTCGAGCCGCTAAATTTACTCCATCGCCCATTAAATTAGAGTTTTGTATGACAACATCACCAATGTGAATCCCGAATCTATAAGTCATTATTGGCAAGTTAGCATTTTGTGCATTTCTAGCCTGTAATTGTTTTTGACACTCAATTGCAAATTTTACGGCGTTAACGGTACTGCTAAAATCTAAAAGTACAGAATCTCCACCCGTATTAAAAAGTCTTCCCCCATATTCAATGGTCATTGGATCAATTATGCTGCGGCAGCTTTCTAAAATACTTAAGGTTCCCTCTTCATCGGACTCAATCATCTTACTAAATCCAACTACGTCTGCACAAATAATTGTAGTAAGTTTTCTTTCCATAAATCAACCATCATCCTTTATTAATCAGATTAGTCCATGCTGTAAATAACACTATTTACAATATTAGGCACTTAAATAATAAGTTTAACTTCAATTAATAATTTACTCAATAAATGCGTTCAATCTCCATTTTTTAAAGGTATTTTCAAAAATCAACTACCGAGAGGATAAATAAGAAAAAATTGAATCTATACAAATGTTTATGCTATTAAAGTACAACCACCCCAAATTGCCCCCCCCAAACAACAACTCAGACTTTTTTATCTGAGATTCAATAAATCCAATTTCTTTAAGCTTAAAGACTAACTATTCCACCCGGGGCACCAGTACTTAAATAGGTTTAACTATTTGGTGCTGGGGTTACTGGTGCTTTAGCGGCTTTTGAGCCGTCGTTATCGCCGCCAGAATCTAAAGTTGGGGGCAGGCCTCACTAAAGGCTTAGGAACACTAAAGGTGCTTGTGGAGTGAGAACTGGCCTCCCCACCTAAACTTTATGGCTATATGCTTAAATATGTATAGGGGTTCTATAAATATTAAACTCTTCAAACGTAGCCCCTATTTTTGAAATTTTTACTTAAAAATCTAATTATCGTAAAGGAATGGTTTATTACTCCATTAACAATTATAATCTGCTTTTTTTCTCTTGCTTTCTGAGGTGAATCGGATCTATTTTCAGAATATCGCGATATTTAGCAATAGTTCTCCTAGCAACAACAAATCCCTTTTCTGACATCAATTTAACAATCACACTATCCGATAAAGGCTTCAAAGGATTTTCATCTTTGATTAATTGAAGAATCAAAGCCTGGACTGCTGTTGATGAAATATTACCCCCCGTTTGAGTCTGTACTTGACTACTAAAGAAGTATTTAAACTCAAAAGTTCCTAATGGACATGTCAAATATTTTTGGGTAGTTACTCGAGAAATAGTTGATTCATGAAGCTCAAGGCGCTCAGCAATATCTCTCAAGACTAGAGGACGCATTGCGATTGGGCCATATTCAAAAAAATTTTGTTGTAGGGTGACAATTTCTTTTGCCACATTAAAGATAGTAGTATTTCTTTGCATAATATTTTTCACGAACCACCTTGCTTCTTGAAGTTTCTGAGAAATTTCTTCAGAAACGTGGGACTTACTTGATTCGCTAATAATCTTTGCATACTCCGTATGCAGATTTATTTTTGGGAAAGCTGCTGGATTGGCAATGGCGTGCCATTTGTTTTGCTGTTTTTTAACGACAATATCCGGAGTTAATATTGTTTGTGTAACGCTTTCGAAATGACTAACCGGGTTATGCCGTAGGGAGCGGATAAGTTTTATCGCCTCAGAGAATGCCTTATCAGTTAGTTTAAGTTCTTTTTTTAATAATGTAATTTGCTGGTTACCTAATTGATAAAGGTATTCCGCAACTATTCTATAGCTATTTGCCCATACCTCAGTCTCTACAATTTTAGTGGGCAGTTGTTTGAGTTGGATCTGAAGGCATTCCGCTAAATCTCTAGCCCCAACCCCTGATGGATCTAGATTTTGGAGGTGCGAGATAGCACGATGAATTTGAGCGCTTGCAGAACCATCTTCTAGATCAATCCAAGCCTCTACTTCCTCAATCAACTCATCAACAGTTAATCGGAGATAACCTTTCTCATCAAGATTACCTGCAAGTGTTGCAATGATGGCTTTTTCTTCATTACTTATCCGTAGCAATTGAATTTGGCTAACCAAATGTTTGAATAATGTATCTTGATCTGCAATTTGATTAACGGAATCATTTTCGTCATCAATTACTTGTGTTGACAAGTGGCTATTGTTGCTTAAGTTAGATAAATAAGGTAGCGGTTCAAGAGGCGCTCCAGACATTTCGGATTCAAACTCAAGAAAAGGGTTCGCTTCTGTAAGAGAAATTAACTCTTGCTCCAACTGCGTTGCGGATAACTGTAAAAGCCGAATCGATTGCTGAAGTTGCGGGGTAAGAGCAAGATTTTGTTTAAAACCTAAATTAATCGTAGATTTCATTTACTCTAAGTATTGATGTTTTTATACAGTTATTATGCCTTCTTTATACTTAACCAACGCTATTATTTGATTTTTTTGCAATAATATTGACGTAGTGCTGATCACATGAATCCTAATTACTTACATGTGTTAAATTACATCTATAGATCCTAAAATAGGGAGTTCTACAATGTTTAAAAAAAAGAAGTTAGTTTCATTACCGCTAAAAAAAGACCCCAAAGCTCAAAATTCAACGAATGTTCTCTCTAAAAATTTAAATACGCCAATCTCCTTGTCTGGACAATCTGACAACTCTTCTCACAACACAGAAAATTCAACTCAAGATGAAATCCAAAAAACCGTTAACTTGATGAAAAATGATTTAGGAAGTGCCGTTTCAACTCTCAAACAATGGCTCCAACAAGATACTCTTCACTAAATTCAGATGACTCCTGTACTGAATACGCTCTATAAACAATGGCTCCTACAAATAATCTTGGGGCTCGTATGTATTGGTTTTTTAGGAGGGTGTGACGCTCCAAAAACCCATAAGAATCTCATGCCTGTAGAGGCTAACGATACAAACATAGAGCAATTACCTCTAAAGGGTTATCGTGGCATCTTATTCACTATGAATAAAGATGAAGTCATTGAAAAATTTGGTTGCGCAAGTTATGAACTAACTATTGGTTGCCCATTTTATGATGGAATAAAAGATGAAACATTG
Organism: Burkholderiaceae bacterium; assembly: GCA_947472645.1. GTDB lineage: Bacteria > Pseudomonadota > Gammaproteobacteria > Burkholderiales > Burkholderiaceae > Polynucleobacter. The sequence goes on along the minus strand of CANJBQ010000020.1, from coordinate 42,446 downwards.
TGGGTGATTTTTAATGAGTCGGGGCGTATGATTCTGATGAAACGCGATATGGGTTACTTTAACTATGAAGAGTCTCAAGCTATTCTTAATCGTTTTACAAAAAAATATACTGTGGCCTATGAGCCATCGCCAGCAACCTTAAATACCTACAAAATTGGCTTAAGAGATACTCTATCATTTGTATTTGCGAATGGACAGGTTGTTTTTCAAGTGGGTCGAAGCTATAACAAACGCAATGAACTTACCAATATTTTTATTTTCCCGCCCGACGTTGGAGACAAATTTTTAGAAAATGTTCGGCGCTAAAGAATGACTGGACGATTCTTTCTGATTTGCTCAGGGGCAAATACTACCTGTGGCACGTCTTTGGCAGTTCCGTCATTTTCTTTAGTCTCATAAGCCCAAGCAAGTATTTTTGCTATCGCCTCAAAAAGTGGGGCTGGGATGCTTTCACCGATGTCTAACTGGCTATATAAATACCGGGCCAATGTAGGAATTTGTGCGATAGGCACCATATGATCTTTAGCGACTGTCTGAATACGTAAGGCCAATGCGTCTGTACCTCTAGCGACAACAATAGGCGCTACCATTTTATCCGGATCATACCTTAGTGCGACAGAGTAGTGATCCGGATTGGCTAAAACAACATCCGCACGCTCAATGGCTGCCATCATGCGAGAAGATGCAATTTGTCTTTGTTTTTGTCGAAGTCTTTGTTTAATTTCTGGTGATCCTTCACTCTCCTTGGATTCTTGCTTGACCTCTTCTGGACTCATTTTCATTTGTTTTTGAAATTTAAACCATTGATAAATCCCGTCTAAAAGCGCGATAAATGCTATCGGAAAAAGAAGTAAGCCCAAACCATTGACCAAAAATCCGATCGTATAAAGAACAGCGTCGAGGAATTCACCCTGAATGACCCGATTCACAAATCCAAATAACCCATACAGGTAAATAAATCCTACACCCATTAATAAAATTATTTTGATTAAATTTTTAAGAACCTCAATTAAAGAATTAGTTGACAAGATTCTACCAAATCCAGTCAAAGGATCTAATTTGGATAAATCAAACTTTAAGGCAAATACTGGTCGAAACCCTGCCAAAGCCAATGGTGCAAAAACGGCAATGAACCAAACAGGAATCATGACGATGCCAATGGTCATCGCTACAGTAGCAAATGGACCAATCCCCCATTCTCCAATGTGGTCAAAAAGATAAATTGGCTGATTAAATCTCAAGCCCAGCTCGACCATTACTAACATTTGCCGAAATACGATTGGGCCTATAACGACTACAAAACCGACTAAGCCCATGATGAGGGCTAGGGTCGTCACATCTCTTGACTGAGCAAATTGGCCTTGATCTCTAGCCTGCTCAAGCCGCTTGGCGGTTGGGTCTAGTTGCCGTTCTTGTGCACTTTCTTCTGCCACTAAATCCTCTGGCTATAAATGATTTGCATTAGAAAAAATTATTTTTTAGTGGCGTCGATGATATCCTGATCGATATTCTCATTACTTTTAGGAGGATTGGGGATTGTTGAAGGTTTAGGTGTAACCCTATAGGAGGCACCTAAATCACTGCCAATAGCTCTAGCAAAAGCTCCCAAATATCTTCTCGATAAATCTGGGTAGTATGGATCATTTGCTAAATAACCTTTTTCACGAAGACAAATTGCTAGGTCGGGGCAATCTTGACACCCAGCCACGGCAGACAATCTTCCAACCTCGAATTGCTCACCCATGACAAATAAAAAAGTTAAGAAAGCTAAGGGCAATAGTCCCCACAATACAAGCTTTTTAATGAGCCCTAAAAATTTTTCTTTCATGATGCCCTTTCCTCTTTAGCAAATAAATACTGTGACTATTATCATCTATTCTTATTAATTTTGGCGAAAACATCCACTGTGCGAGCATCAGTTGGTGTGCCAGTCTGCGTCATCATTTTTAAGGCAATGCGCGCCTCTAAAGATCGGTCAGCATTAATATATTCCAGCGCGGCACAATAATAAAAATCCATCGCTCGATCGATATTCACCTTTGTACCAAGGCCTTTCGCCAAAATATTACCCATGTATTGGCAGGCTTCAGGAATTCTAGCTGCGGCCGGTTCTGTCAAAAACTTCTTTGCCTCAACAAACTGCTCATTTCTTTTACGATTGAGTACCATTGCAGTAAAAATAAAATCTCGATCACGCACATAACTGGCGCGATCCGCATAATCCTCAGCCCTCTCATACGCAATTAAGCCACGGTAATACATTGCCCACAAATCATTTTTTGCTGCAATATCTTCTAACTTCTGTAAAAGGCGAATATTAAAAATACTGTACTTGAGTACATCATCTTCAGAATTAATGCATTCTAGGTCTTTTAAGCATTGAATCTGGGCAATCGTCTTGGTATAACTTTTATTAAACAAGGTATATAACTTTTCAGACTGAGCCTTACTTGCTCCTGTATCAACGATGACAGGAGATGTATTAACTATCTTTTTTTCATTTTTTTGAACGGGGGCCACTTGAGTTTTACCACCAGGTTGTTCGTCTGCAGCAAATGCCGGACTGAAAAATAGTGCTAGTAAAAAGACTGTGGGGCCAAAACAGCCTTGCTTTTTCATGAGCGTTACCGATCCATCATTTTAGGGGGGATAGATGGCTTGGTCGGGAGTGCGAATTGAGGGGTTGAACCACCATCTTTATTTTTAGACTCCGTTGGGGCCCTAAGATTTTCAGGAATATCCTGTGGACCAGATTTGATACCTTCAACCTCTCCACCCTGTTCATTACGTGACTTTGTATTGATATTAGAGGGCGTTAATTGAGGTTTTTGTTTTAAAACAGTGATAGAAATCCTCCTATTTAATGGATCAGATAAATCTTGCGGATTAATAGGATATTTATCGGCAAAACCAATCACTTGAGAAATTTTTTCCTCTTTTAATCCCCCCTGTATCATCTCTTTTCTCGCACTATTTGCTCTTTCTGATGAAAGATCCCAATTCGAGTAGCCCGCAACTCCACCTTTGCTATATTTAGCTCCATCCGTATGACCCTCAATACGAATTGGGCTTGGCGATGAAGACAAGGCTTTACCAATGATACGGAGTAATCTTCGACCTGAATCCGTGGGCATCGTTCCACCACTAGCAAATATGGGACGACTTTTATCGTCGACAACTTGAATGCGTAAGCCCTCTGCAGTTATGTCCATGAAAACTTGACCCTTTAACTTACCGAGTTCAGGATCATTTTTGATGTCACTATCCACTTTTTCTTTGAGCGCTTCTTCCGCAGCTTTGGACTGACCATTATTTGTTCCACCAGGACCACCTTCCGTTACGGAGGAAGTTAAGCTCGTATTATCTCTCCTGGCATTTTCTACCTCAGTCGCTTTCGAGTTGCTAACGCGCCGCTCGTCGGTATCTGCATCTGCTTTAGCCTCTTGACCTGTTGTCAAAGTAATACTACCACCACCACTTTTTACAATCCTTGTGGTATCACCTGATCCTTGCCCACCAGCCATCGAAATCCGTAAGGGGTTTTGAAAATAAGAGGAAATACCCGCTAGATCGCCTGCCGTGGTTGATCCTAAAACCCACATCAGCAAAAAGAATGCCATCATCGCAGTTACGAAATCGGCATAAGCAATTTTCCATGCGCCGCCATGATGGCCATGACCACCCTTTTTAACACGCTTAATAACTACTATTGGTGTGCCGTCTTTAGGCATAATCCCTTACTTTCCTTTGACCGCTTTGGTTCCTTCATCAAGCTCTTGAAAGGTCGGGCGTTGTTCCATATAGAGTACTTTTCGACCAAATTCGATCGCCGCAGCTGGAGGAAAATTGTTTAAACTGGCAATTAAAACGGCTTTAACCGCCATATAAGATCTAGCATCTAGAGCGAGTTTTTGCTCCAGTACTTTAGCGACTGGTTGCACAAAGGCATAAGCCAAAAGGATACCCAAGAAGGTTCCCACAAGAGCCGCGCCAATTAACTTTCCAAGCTCTGCAGGAGGCAGTCCAATCGATCCCATCGTATGCACCACACCCATTACCGCCGCAACAATACCAAAAGCTGGCAAACCATCACCCACCTGCGTAACGCTAGCCACTGGAATATAGCCTTCCTGGTGATGCACATCAATCTCTTGCTCCATGAGACTTTCAATTTGTACCAAGTCCAACGCGCCACCCAACATCATACGTAAATAATCGGTAATAAAATCAACCAAGTGATGATCGGCGAGAATTTCAGGATATTTTTCAAACAGCGGACTTGCGTCTGGCTCTTCAATGTCCGCTTCAAGCGACATCAAACCGTCGCGCTTAATTTTTTGCAAAATTTCAAATAGCAAGCACAACAAATCCAGGTGGAATTTTTTCACAGCACCAGCCGATTTAAACGCGCTCCCCAGTGCGGCAAAGACCGCCTTCAAATTCGTGGGCGTATTAGAAGCCAACATAGTACCAACGGCAGCACCAACAATAGTGAGAACCTCGGTCGGCTGCCAAAGCACACCAACATGTCCTCCATGCAATGCGTACCCACCTAGGGCACAACCCATCGCAATAATCCAGCCAATTGGAATATTCATAGCATCTCTTTGATCGTTAAATTACATTTTTGAAAACAAATTACTCGACTCTAATCTCCCAAACAAAGATTGAGCAGCATTTAACAGAGATTGCTCTTTCGTAAAACCAGCAGTTGCTGCAGCCATGTCTGTGTCCAGTAAAGTTGAAGTCGTAGATGCCAACTGAGTACCTAGTGAGTTAACTGCGCTACTTGCTTGACTAACAAGACTACCCACCAAACCACTATGAGTTTGAGCATTCTGTAGTTGATTATATGCTGAAGTTAAGCCGGTGGATACCTCTGACAAAGTAGAAGTGTTGTTTGCAAAGGCAGGATCACCTGCTTTGTGTCCCAAAAATGCAACAAATTGATTAATTTTGGCCAAAACATCCGTTTTCCCAGCCGCGGCTGCTTCAGTCGCACTAGCTAGATTTATTCCTGGACTATTAAGATCTTTACCAAAGGCATTTGTTGTATTGATACCCGAGTCGACCGATACACCTGGTTCAATCTGAACAGAGTTAATCGTGGATGGGAAATAAGGGTTACCGCTTGCGTCTTTGGCAGTTGATTGACCCTGAATTGTTGTGGCGATTTGCTTTGCCTGTTGATACAAGGCATTGAGCGCAGATGGCGTTAAAGAACCATTTTGCGCTTGAACCGAAACCGAGGTTAATTGGTTCATCTCATCAATCATATTGCCCAACTGAGTTGAAGCATTATCCATAGAAGCTGTCACTGAGTTTTGATTATTAGAGTACATTGTCAAACGATTTTTATCAAAGCTTAAGCGCACACCCCAAGAAACTGCATAGGGATTATCAGAGGCTTTACTATATTGCTGTCCACTACTGATCTGTTGCTGAAAATTGACCGCTTGGGTCAAACTCCTGTTCATGGACTCAACACTACTATCAAAGAGTTGGTTATTGCTAATTCTCATAATAATTTTTCCGATTCAGTGATTATTAATTCATGATGGCTAAAATTGACTGAAACATTTGATTTCCAGCCTGCAAAACTTTGCTTGATGCCTGATACATCTGTTGAAATTTCAGGAGATTAGCGGCCTCTTCATCCAAATTCACTCCAGAAACAGCACTTTGCTGGGACTTTAGATTAGAAAGCACGGCTTGATTAGCTGTCTGGTTATTCGTCCAAGTTGCAACGGGTACGCCAACATCACTTACTAAATTGGCAACTGCATTACCCATCACACTACTGTATTGAGATGCTGCATTCGCATTTGTCGAACTAATATAGGGTACTCCTGTGCCGGCATTGACATATTGGCTGTTATCGGTCGGAGCCAAAGCCGCGAAATTTGCCGCCGTAAGTCCAAGAGATACCAAATTAGTGGGAATTGCACTTGAAGTAATCGTAACAGACGCACTAGAATTGGTTGCGGTAGCATTAGTCGACAAGGTAATACTCGTAGTCCCATTTGAGTTTTGAGTAAAGCTTTGAACCGTCGCCCCATTTGGAATTCCAGTGCCAGAAATGCCCTGTCCATTTTGAACGTTATCACTTGATATAATAATATTAGGTGATCCAAGTGTCATTTGAATTCCACCGAAAGTTTGAGTAGCGGTTAAATTAGCCGTACCTCCATTTGCTTTATATAACGCGTTAATTGCTAAATCTGAAGTAATCTGTGGGATTTGACTTGTAGGGTCAGTCGAGGAAATTGTGTTACCCAAAATACCGTTGCTAGTATTAAATCCAAAAATTTTCAATGCTCCCCCACTCGAAGAGCTTGCCCCACTCACATTATTAGCAATACTGACCAAAGATTGTGCAATAGTATCTAATCGCTGATTTAGAGATGGTACAAAATTCGTGATGAGGGTCATCAATGCGCCAATACTCCCAGTTGCGGGAGATTTAATTTGCATAACTTGAGAACCATTACTTAAGTTAACGCTGAGTGTTGGACTAGGACTACCTGGGTTATTGACCTTCAACTGATTTGCAACACCTCTCTCCACCAAATTTATCCCACCAATAATTTGAGTTGCTGTACCGTCATTATTAATTAAACTTTGACCACCAACCAAAGTTTGAAGCTGCCCAAGAATCTTGTCACGCTGATCCAGCAAATCTGGGGACGCTCCCGTATTATTTCCACCCACTTGAGAATTTATAATTTGTTGATTAACCGTGGCTAACTGTGGCAATAAAGAGTTCACCTGGTTGACACTGTCAGATAACCCAGACTGTGCATTGCTTGATAACTGACCGACCATAGATACAATGCCGGCCATACTGGCAGAAACCTCATTCGCACTACCAGTAAGACCAGATTGGGCAGCTGTACTCGTTGGATTAGATGCGTAAGTACCCATTGCATTAAAGAACTTGGCAATTGATGTTTGTAATCCAGTAGAGGTATTTGCCACCAAGCTATTAATTGTGGAGGTGTACTGTACCAAAGTATCAGAATAGCTGGATTTAGCTTGCTGATTGAGTAATTGGCCACTCACCAAAGAATTGTACTGACGAATAAAGCCGTTAACTGCAAATGCTGTTCCATTCAAATTCATGGCATTAGGAGCCATCGCATCAATCACTCCATTGGCATTGCGCCTAGAATACCCATCAACCGAAGCGCCAGAAACGTTTTGTGAAGTCACCAACATCCCTGCCTGGGCCATTTGTAGACCTTGATAAGCCGTACTACTGATTGAGTTAATGTCCATGGTGGGATCCTATTAAAATGACGATACTTTTTTATACTGATTGATTGCACCGCTTAATCCATTATTTAAATCAGTTGTATTACTGTTATTAACGGCTTTTTTCTCCGCTTCGATTAGTGCTTTGACGTTGGGTTGATTAAGCATTTGATCAGCTACTTTTGTCGCAAAACCAACTCCTTTTCCTGCCACTAAAGCGTCCGCTAATTTGTCATCAGCAATCTCTAAATATCCTTTTGAAGATTCATTTTGTTCATCCCCACCCCGCAGGGTATTACTTCTTACCGTGCTCAACATTTGACGCACTAAGGTACGCTCAAAAGCCCTTGCAGCCTCCCTAATTTGATGTTCAGTTTTTGTCATCGGTCCTGTTGATTGTGCCGGTGAAGTTTTTGTAACTGAGGAAGATACGGCTGCAGTTGGCTGAGAGTTGAGAACTGAGGCAAAGGTAGAGTTGCTTGAGGTATTCGTTTTAAGAGCGGCGGGCAAATCATTCGCTGGACTCAATAAACCTACGACATTAGAACCAATTGCAGCTAGACCTACGCCCGGAATCGTCAGGTTAGAAAGAGGCATCATCAAATCACCTCGATTTCTGCTGTAAGAGCGCCAGAGGATTTCAGCGATTGTAAAATCGAAATCAAATCTGATGGTGTTGCGCCCAACATATTTAAAGCCTTCACTACAGAAGACAAATTCGCACCTCCGGGAATCGCAATTAAATTATCTGGTTTACCATCACTGGAGACGGTGGCAGTGTCTTGGGAAGTTGTAACAGTTGCACCACGACTAAGTGCATTAGGTTGACTCACCTCTGGGGTGGACTGTATACGAACAGTTAAGTTACCATGTGCTACTGCTGAAGGTGCGAGCTTCACCGCTTGGTTCATCACCACAGAACCTGTTCTAGAGTTCAGAATGACTTTAGCCGGACCTGAAGTTTGCTCAACATCAAGATCCTGCAATTCCGCCATAAATGCTACACGCCGCAGCGGCTCTAGTGGAACTCGTACATTCAGCGAACGCGCATCAATCGGAATAGCCGTACCTACACCAAAGCGTTTTCCAATAGCTTGGGAAGTTTTTTGCATCATAGAAAAATCAGATTGCTTCAGATCTAACTGAACAAACTCTTCAGGCATGATGGATGGTACTGCTCGCTCAATTAAAGCACCGGAAGGAATACGGCCTGCAGAAAGGTGATTCACCGTTGTAGTAGCGCCACCGGCACTTGCACCAGCTCCAGAAATCACCACGTTACCTTGAGCCTGAGCATAAACTTGTCCGTCAGCAGCACGTAAAGGGGTCATGAGGAGAGTTCCGCCTTTTAAACTTTGTGCGTTACCCATCGAAGAAACAGTAATATCAATAGCTTGTCCTGGTCTTGCTAATGCAGGCATCTCAGCAGTAACCATCACCGCAGCCGCATTTCTTAACTGTGCTTGACCGCCAGGAGGCACTGTAATACCAAGGGTACCAATCATTTGTAGTACACTTTGAATCGTAAATGGTGTTTGTGTCGTTTGGTCGCCAGAACCATCTAAACCGACTACAAGACCATAACCAACAAGTTGATTAGGGCGCTGGCCCGAGATATTGGAAATATCCTTTAAACGTTCAGCATGCACAGTACTCGTCATAATCGAACCAAGAACAACAAGGAATTTTAAAAAAGCCAGGGGTAGTTTAGTCAGTTTCATGATTAACTTATAAAGGATTTAATTTCAGCATGGCACGTGTTAACCAACCGGCTTTTTGTGCGTCATCAGCTGCGCCACGACCGCGGTATTCCATCCTCGCATCAGCAACCTGTTGGGATGAAATCGAATTATTCACTAGATTTCTAGGGTTAACGACTCCGCCAAAACGAATGGTTTCTTCTTCATTGCTCACAGCAATTTGTTTCTCACCCGCAACCACTAAATTACCGTTAGAGAGAACTTCAATGACAGTTACAGTGATCGTGCCATTAAAGTAGTTACTGTTTGAGCTATTACCACTACCCTCACTTTTGATATCGGTAGTAGATGTATTATTCCCTGCGCCAGTGATAAAATCAAAAATCTGACCAATGGCTCCAGGAATACTACCCCCCTGAGAACTTCCGGTATACCCACCAGTTCCAGTAGCTGCGGTATTCGTTGCGTTGGCTTTTCTGGCCGCTAAAGATCCACTATTTTTAGCCGCACTGGTTGTCTCATTGAGAACAATCGTCAATGTATCGCCAACATTGCGTGCGCGTGTATCTTCAAACAAAGGTCGAAAGCCAACGCTTACCGTTGTATTCGCCGTTGGAAATAAACTACCTAAATTAGCAGGCGTTAAACTTTCTGGCTTTGGGCGAATTGACGTCGGTGTTGCCAGAAGGGTTGCCTTATCTGCAGTTGCACAAGCACTTACAAGAATTGTACTAACTACGAATAAGCCAGTTAATCGGAGTGATGAAAACTTACCCATGATTATTGACCTAATGTAGAAAGTTTTTGGAGAATTTGATCGGAGGCAGTTACTGCACGCGTATTAATCTCAAAACCCCGCTGTGCGGCGATCAATCTCACCAGTTCCTCAGACACATTCACGTTCGACTGTTCGATGAAAAATTGATTGACTGTTCCCATACCATTTGTTCCAGCAGTCTGTGTCTGGGCAGTTCCTGAAGACGGTGTTGGAATAAAGTTACCGTTTCCAAGAGCTGACAACCCCGTCTCATTCGCAAAGTTAGCAACAACCAATTGCCCCGCCTGAGTTAAGGCAGTACTTCCTTGTTGGGTATATTGGACTAAACCGGCAGAGTTAATCTGAACACCCGTCGCAGATGAAGGAATAACCCCAGCGCCGGATACAGTATTACCTTCTGCTGTAACAATTTGACCAGTTGCATTTTTAGAAAAAGCTCCATTTCGTGTGTACGCAAGAGTCCCATCCGCTAACTGAATTTGAAAATAACCATTTCCTTGAATCGCAACGTCGAATGCATTACCCGTATTCAGTAATGGTCCTTGAACATTGATACGCTCAGTGGATGTTATAGCAGAACCAGATCCAACCTGTAAGCCCGTAGGTAATAAATTTTGTGCATTTGCTGCAGAACCTGGCGCCCTAATCGTGGTGTACAAAAGGTCTTGGAAAATCGGATTGATCTTTTTGAAAGCATTTGTTGAAGCATTCGCCAAATTGTTGGAGATTAAATCAATGCCCATTTGCTGGGCATCCATTCCAGTTTTAGCAATCCATAATGAGCGTAACATAATTATTTTCCTTTATATCAATGCGATAGTGAGAGAAGTTCGTTAGCAGAACGGGCATTCTGATCTGCCGATTGAAGCGTTCGAATATTGAGGTCAAACATACGACTTTGACTAATCATTTCAACCATGGATTGAGATGGGTTGACATTACTGAGCTCGACAGCACCCTGAATCACTCTTGCGCTAGGATCTACAGTACCTTGACCATTGGGTACATCAAATAACCCGTCCTCATTACGCGTAAGCTGCGCTGCAGGTGGGTTAACTATTTTTAGTTTACCGGCTTGATTCAGAAAAGTGGTCCCAGGAATCTGGGTATAAACAGAGCCATCATCGGCGACTTGAACACGGGCGCCGATAGGAATATTGATAGGACCGCCCACACCTAAAACAGTGGCATTATTACCCACCTTGAGAACACCGGTGTTGTCGACATAAAAGTTACCCGCTCGGGTATATGCCTCGCTCGAATCAGAGGCCCTTCGAACTGCAAAAAAACCACTGCCTTTAATAGCAACATCATACGGGTTACCGGTGGATTGAATGGCTCCAGAGGTAAAGTTTGAGCCCGGAGTGGTTTCCAAAGAGAACACTCTAGTGTCTGCTTCCTTGCCCTGAATCGGAACAGCACGATAGGCATTGACAGCTTCTCGAAACCCTGGAGTTTGGGCATTCGCTAAATTATTAGCTGTCACCGCCAATTGGTCGGTGCTAGCTTTGGCGCCAGTCATCGAAGTGTAAACGTAGTGATTAATCATACTGTTCCTTTTTTGCATCTTCCCAAAGGGATTAAAATTCTATATATCTATATAAGCAAACATCGTGCCAGTTTTTGATTTGAGGGTGTAAAAAAACCGCCCAATTTGGCGGTTTTGGATCATCCATTTCATCGATTAAGTTAACTTCTGGAGAATATCATCTTGAATCGTTTGACTTGTTTTCACCACCTGAGAAGATGCGGAGTATTGACGTTGCATCGACATTAATTGAACTAACTGTCCTGTCAAATCCACATTGGATTGCTCTAAAGCTTGGGCTTTTAATCCTCCAAATACCCCTTGTCCAGCCACGCCAGTTATTGGTGCCCCGGAAATAGCAGATTCCTGATAAGAGTTTCCGCCAATCGGGATTAATCCAGTGTCTGCGGCAAAGTAGGCTAGCTGTACTTGCCCCATCGTCTTCGACTGACCATTACTATAAACCGCCTTTAATGTTCCAGTATTATCAAACGAGTATGAACTTAATTGCGATAGCGGAGCGCCATCTTGACTATTCGTTAGAGTTTGCGATGACCCTGCATAAGCTGTATTAGCTGTGGTATTGATAGTAAATGCTACATTATTCGGCGTTGCCCCGACAGTTGTTGCAGTAATACCAATAGAGGAACTCTGTCCTCCGGCGAGTCCACCAAGATTGTCAATGTTTCTTCCGCCGACAAAGGCCATAGTTCCTAAAGCGGATTGTGCCTGACCACCAATAGCATAAGAATTGGCATCGCCTAATGGGAAACCTTGAGCTGGCGTCTTACCGGTAGGGCCGGGGATAGGATTTCCATCAAGAGTTCCATAAACAGAATAGCGCGATGTGTTCACTGTAAATGTTTTAATATTCCCAACTGTTGCTGTCGGGTTTCCAGCATTATCAAGTCCGGTCACAGTTAAAGTAGATTTGTCGGCTAAAGTCATGAGATAAGTAGTGCCTGAGGCCGATACTTGACTAATGGTGGCATTTTGTAACTGTTGTGCTCCGGAAGATGCCGTGGTTGCAACTTGCGCCTGATTGAGGCCAGCTCCAGTCGTTGCCTGAGTAGCACTATAGTTAAAAATACCTGATTGGCCGAGAACGGGTGGAACTACTGCTGGCGTTATAACTAGAGGGACGCTAGTGTCTTTTTGGTAATAGAGGTTCAATGTATGTGATACCCCTGTTGTATCAAAAATGACCTGTGATGTTGACTGGCTATAGGTTGACGAGTTGAGCGGACTAAATGGAGTTGTAGGAATTGCACTCTGTGAATCATCCAAATTGATCGCAATGGTGGAAGTTCTCGTTTGCGCTCCAGCAAGCGGCGCTTGATTAAGAGTTAAAACGGAGTTTGCAGCAGTATTAATGGTTCCATCAGGATTTGCAGGAAATCCAACCAAGTAATTTCCATTTTCATTGATAATACGGCTCTGATTATCCACCCCAAACTGTCCATTACGCGTGTACTCGAAGTTCGTAGGAGTTCCACTCGTATTGAGTGACTTGGCGGTCTTAAACATACCTAACCCACCAATGGCTAAATCCAAAGGGTTTGAGGTCGCAACGATGGTACCGTTGGTTTGTGATCGAACAATGTGGGTAATAGCGGTACCCATACCAGTTCGATTCGGGTTCGAAGGGTCGGTTGCCCTAAAAAACTGATCAGAAAATATGGCGTTACCCGACTTATAACCAATTGTTTGGGCGTTTGCAATATTATTACTAATAGTATCAATTGCTTCTGAGGCAGCCTGTAAGGCTGAAAGACCAACTCCAGCAGTTCCGAATGACATGATTTATTCCTTTTCTAAAAAGAGTTTTAAGAGACCCACTGATTAATCGAAGAAGCATCCACAGTTTGACCGTTCTGCAAAGTGAAGTTGACTGTTGAGCCAGCTCCTTTCGCAACCGATGCGACAGGAGATCCAACAAAAGCAACTGGAGTGACGGCAGATCCTGACGCATCCGTTCCAGAAAATTTCACACTATAGTTTCCAGCGGGCAATACCTGACCTGAACTATCTTGTCCTGACCAGGCCAACGTTTTCATGCCAGCGTTTGCAGCACCGAGGTTAACTTGTGCCACCGTCTTACCTGTACTGTCCTGAATACTCGCCACCAAACTAGTGACAGGAGCTGCTAAGTTTGCCCCCAAGGCAACATTATTCGTTCCATCAAAAGCAATGGAAGTCCCAGCGATGAGAGGCGTATGACCAATCATTGTTGCTTGATTCATAAAATTACTTCCTTGCATTTGCGCAAGCATCGATGTTAAAGACGTGTTCATCGTTCCCATGCTGCTAACCATGTTTAACTGGGACATTTGATTTGTCATGGTCGATGCATCCATAGGAGCCATCGGATCTTGGTTCTGAATCTGAGCGACCAAGAGCTTGAGAAAATTTTGGGTTTGATCTGTTGAGCTTGTTCCCGAAGTGCTCCCACTAGATGCAGCCCTTGCCGCTGTTGCATTCTGCGCCGTATTATTGGTGAATGACGGAATGTTTAACATCGGATTCATTGTACTAATAGTCATAAGAAACTCCTTTTAAAATTATTTACCTAAATCGAGAGTGGCTAGAACCAACTGACGACTTACATTCATCATTTGGACATTGGTTTGATAAGAACGGGATGCCGAAATCATGTCGACCATCTCTTCAACTGGGTTCACATTCGGCATATCGACATAGCCGTTTTTATCCGCTTTAGGATGACCGGGACGATATTCACGCCTTAAGGGCGCATCACTCTCCACCACATTCGAGACCGTGACCCCAGATCCTGGACTATTCGCTTTGGGGGTTGAAGAAAATACGACACGATGCGCACGATAGGTTCTACCATCTGGACCACTTGAACTTTCTGCATTGGCGATATTTGAGGCAATTGTATTCAGTCTCAAAGACTGAGCAGACATACCAGAGGCACCAATATCAAAGGTGCTAAATAAGCTCATGATACTTGTCCTGAAATCGCAGATAAACGACTTTTAATCGTTCCTGTCAAAAAGGTAATCGAAGCTTGAGTCATTAACGCATTTTTAGTAAATTCCGACAATTCAACGTCAGGATCTACCGTATTACCATCCATGGATGGTTGATTGGGTACCCGATAAAGTAGGGTTGGTTGATTCTGGATGCTGCTATTAAATTGATAATGACCTTGCGATGTAGTTGTCATCGGCATGGTATCTGCATGGTTTTGTTGCATTAATTCATGCTTTAAAGCTGTTGAAAAATCGATATCGCGTGCTTTATAGCCCGGTGTGTCGGCATTCGTTAAATTAGAACCAAGGACTTCATGGCGGTATGCACGTAATTTCAGGGCATTTTCACCAAAAGCCAGTGGATCAAATTGTGGCACAGCATTCATGTTCGGTTTCCTTATCATTTAAAGAAAAATCTCTATATATAATAATAAGCAAACATCGTGCCAGAATTTAACGCTTTGCTTTAAAAGTCCGCAAAGAAAGGCGTTACTTAATCAGAAAAGCCCTGATAGATGAGCTTTGTCTCTATAAGTAGCTTCTAGAGCCGTTGTTGATGATGTTAATCACCCCTTGACCCAGCCTTTAAATTATAGTCTCGTTAACGCGTCTCTTTAATAAGACGATCTCTTTTAGGCTGCAGGGGCCTAGCATTGTTAGGATAGATGCGTGAGAAGTTCTCAAGTTGCTGTTTGGATAATTTAACAGACTCTTTGAGAACAACCCAAGTAACATTTTCCGTACAAGGTGGCGTAGTGAGCGATCCTACGAAAGTATAGTACCCATGACTCTTTGGTAGCAGTTGAGTGACATCAATCACTACCCCCATAGGTACCTCAGTGACATTTTTGCTCAACGGAACGTTGTTTAGGATCTGTTGAAAAAGCGGGTTTTCTAGGGCCACCGAAGTTGGCGTTGACTTACCTTCATCAACATTTAACAATATGGCAACGACCAGCAGACTGCCATCATTGTGCTGATGAACCAAGTGTGCCACCATATCAGAACGTTTACCATCAATCGCCTCTTCACCCGGATGATGAAAATGAAATTGAACCAGACGGTATTGCTTAGCTTGAAGACTTAAATTACTTCCTTCTCCGTAAGACACCATAATGGTATGGCCATTGTCCTGAATCGTCAGTTGAGAGGGTTTATAGTCAAATGTAATGATTGGCAAATCGACTTGAATACCATTTTCAATATTAATCGGGGACTGAATTTGGCCCAAGCTACACATTGCATTATCTTTACCTAATGCACCCCAATTTTCAGGACCACTTTCTCCGCTTTCATAACTCCAATGCACACCCTTTTTGACTTCTTTTTCTGCTCCTTTAGTCTTGGAAGAGGTCATGGTTGAGGACGATGTTGCTAGAGGGGCCACCGGGTTAGGATTCACTTTAGGGGGAGTGACTTTTGGCTTTGCCTGTTCGGGCAAGTCACTGGGACGCATCACAATATCACCCTTACCTTGGCTCATCTTTTCAATAAGTGCCTTAGCCATCTCATCGTCATTGGATTGAGCAAAGCACGCTAGAGAAGCCAAAAACATGATGCTTAACAAAACGAAACTAGATGCGTTGATCGGTTTAGAAGTTGAACTTTTTTTCATGATGCTCTCACGGAGTTATTTAGGGCAGTCAAGCTTGGGTCGCTTACATTCACCGACCGGGGCTGTTTCAAGCTTGGGTAATACTTTGGGCTCAGGCTTCTTCACAAGAGGGTCTGGCGCTTTTTTAGCTGGAGTTTTTTTTGTGATTGTATTTTTTTCATTACTTTTAGCGATCGTTGGGGGAGGCAGATCGATCACTTCAGTTTTTGGCGACGGCGGAGTCTCTTTAGGCATCATATACTGACACTTTAGAAGCCCCCCCTGTTGATCATCAATTCGAATCGAGCTTTTATCAAAAAAGTTAGTATCTAGCGCTGGGGGTGAACTCGCACTATGATCTGGGCGAGAAAATCCTTTATGCAGTCTTTCTAAAAAACCTAGTTTAGGGGCCGCGCCAGGGTTGTGATAAAACTGATTGATGCAAAATTGTAACCTACGTCCAATTTCAGCGGTTGGTACGTAATAGCCCTCTTCGAGCAAAACGGATACCTTACCAGTGCACCTTGCCCACTCTTTGAGAGCCGGCAAAGTTTCTGGGGCGAAAATCTTTCCTTTGGCATTTTGAGCGCCCAAATAGTTAACTTCACATTCAATCCGTTTTCCAGTTAACTCAAGCCGACGACAGAGTTGGACATCTTTAGCGTCATAAGGATTACTGTTCGACACAGGTGGATATGGGTAGCGTTGACCACAAAAGCTCCTTGAAGCCGATAAAACCTCATCAAAACGCTCTTGAGACGATACCTTTTCGCTAGAAAATTTCATTTCTGGGACTTCAACGTTCGTATTAACCGACTTTTCTTCTTGATTTTGAGCAAAACCAGTTCCAAAGATAGCAATTGAAAGCATCAAAATGCTCAGGCTTGTTTGAAATTGCAATTTATCGACCACCGTTTATCTCCACACCCATTCGTACTAATCTTAAAGGATTCTCTAGGGACCTCACCACGACACTCTGAAATTCAGGGAGTATCAACATCAAAGTAACGAATGCCAATGGAATAGTAAAGGCAAAACCAACAGAAAACAAATTCAGTTGTGGACTTGTTCTGCCTAAAAAAGCTTGAATAATATTAAACATGAGGTAAATTAATAAGATAGGCATCGATAGAACCAATCCTAACTGAAATGATTTGGTCATTAAAACCATAATATTTTGAATATTCCACTCTGTTGGCCAAGACCCAAAAGGTAAAGTGCGAAAACTTTGTAAGACAATATCAATCAGGACTAAGTGAATATTGAGGGTAAAAGTAAACGCTAGAGCAATTAATCCTAAAAATACGGAGACTAACCCAGAATCGAGGGATGGGTCGCGAAACATTGTTGAAGCATAACTAAATCCAGATAAAAAAGATAAAGTTTCTGCGGCAACCGCGATTGCTAAAAGTCCCATCCGAATCGTAAATCCAATAAAGGCCCCGATGCCTAACTCTAGGCCTGCCGAATAAAAGGTTTTCATAGTTGATGAAGGAATTGGCAATTGACCATCCATAATGGGCATCGCTAAAAAACCAATAAAGATCGATAGCATTACCCGGTAGGGGAGTGATAAAGCTCTAAACGAAAGCATTGGGGCGGTTAAAAAAAGCCCCAGAATACGCAAGGAAGTCAGCATCAAACCAACCGTAAACTGTTCGATCATCACGGCATTAAAATTCATGTTTTTCCTTACGAAATCAGACTGGGAATACGCATGAATAATTCTCGAATATAGTCCGTATAAAGACTCAGCGAGGCTGGCCCAATCATTAAGAGAACTACGGCAAAAACCAATAGCTTAGGGACAAAGGCGACCGTCGTTTCATTAATCGAAGTCGCGGCCTGCAAAATACCAATGAACAAACCTGTAATCAATAAAGCCAATATCGGTGGGCCTGCCAAGATCCCCGCCATTCTCATCGCCTGAAAGACTAATTCGATAATAAGAGTATTTTCCATTGTTTGGAATCAGACGCTTAATAATAACTTTGCACTAAAGAGGCGGCCAACAATGCCCAGCCATCGGCTAAGGCAAAGATCACCAACTTCAACGGTAATGAAAACATCATTGGCGACACCATAACCATCCCTAAGGACGTCAAAATACTTGCCACAGCAAAATCAATCGCCAAAAAGGGTAAGAAAATCACAAATCCAATGAGAAAACCTGTTTTGATTTCTGAAATAGCAAACGCCGGAATTAAAACAACCATAGGAACTTTTTCTCTATCTTCAATTGGCTTAGCATACATTTTTGCAAACACATTTAAATCTTCACGCCGAGTCTGCTTGAGCATAAACTCTTTAAGTGGGACGCTACCAACCTCAAGTGCACTGGTAAAGCTCATCTTATTTTTTGAATAGGGGACATAAGCTTCGGTATAAATCTTCTCTAGCACGGGATTCATAATAAAAATCGTTAAAAACAAGGACAACCCCACTAAAACAATGTTCGGTGGCATCGTAGTTAGTCCTAGAGCCTGACGCAGCAATGAAAAAACAATCAAAATTCTAGTAAAACTCGTCATTAAGATGAGTGCTGCGGGCAAAAAAGATAAAGCCGTTAACGCCAGTACCGTCTCTACAGGCACCGCATAAGAAGTGCCGCCATTGGCATTTTTAGAAGTCACGAGTGGTAACGCCTGACTAAATGCTTCTAAAGATATAAAGGCGAATACCCCAAAAATACAAGCCATCCACAGCCGTTTTTTATTCCGAGGATTGAAATGTATCATCATTACTTTAGATTGACATTGAAGTATTTAGCGAAGGGATTCTTGAGATCTACCACTTGAGGTTGTGGAACAATGTCGGCAATCTCTTCAGGATCTAACTCCGCTAACAGATTAATTTGAGTTGGTGTTTGACCTAAAACCAAAACGCGATCAAGAACCTTCATCACAATGATCCTCTCCCTCGTCCCCAAAGGATGTTGCAATAAGATTTGGGTATTACGGTTGGGTAATTTGATATCAGAATTACGTCTGACTAACCATGCTAAAAGTACGATTAAAACCGCCCCTAGCATCAAACTAAAAAATGAAAACCATAACATGCTACCAAAAGAAGACCCTGTTGCCTTGACATCATTTTGGGCAAAGACTATTGTCGTTTGTGCAGCAACCAAGAAGCTGAGGACTACTTGAATCACTAATCGGCCTACTTTTTTGGGGATCTTCACTAGAGAGGCCATGTTGAATGATTTATCGGTTAATTTTACGGAGCCGTTCTGCTGGCGTAACAATATCTGTTAAACGAATACCATATCGATCATTCACAATCACCACCTCACCCTGTGCGACAAGACAGCCATTGACAACTACTTCCAAAGGTTCGCCTGCAAGGATATCTAATTCAATCACGGAACCGTAAGTTAAGTTCAGTAGATTACGAATTTGCATTTTTGCACGACCTAATTCAACAGTGACTTGAACGGGAACGTCCATCACTAAATCAATTTCATTTGGCAAAGCCCCTGCTCTAGTACCATCCTCTAAATTATTAAAGGTCGCTTTACGCAGTGATCCTGATACATCCTTGGAAGCCATCGAACCCGCTAGGTCATTATCATTTTCAGCCATTATCGTCTTCTTTCATCAGCATATCTAGTGACAGTGTTTTGACATCTGCCGCCGTTTTAAAATCGGTCTCAATCGGCGCGGATGTCTTTGATTCAAAGCTTTCATATAATTCCCCACTTTCTTGACTTCGCATCATACTTGGACCTAAGCGTGCCTTTTCTAGAGGGCTCTTTAAAAATTCCTCAGGGTGTTGGATCGAGTCAATCTTGACAGAATAATGTCCATTTTTGACACCGTATTGTCCTCGAATCACCGGCAAACCATCTACATAGACGGTGATAGGGTCCAAAATCTCAATCGGGATGATTTCACCGACTGACATTGAAATCACATCACCCAACAACATCTGTTTTTTTGCTAAAACCGCCACGGCGGTTACTTTCGCCTCATGTACTTGATCATTCAATAAAGTCGACCAGTGCTCATCAGGCTCTGCTTGAAAACCTTGCATATTATTGTAAAGAATCGACTTGACCGGCTCTAGTACCCAATACGGAATACATAAATCAACGTCCCCTTTTCGGCCATTGATATCCACCGTAAATTTGGAATGCAAAACCATTTCCTGCGGAGAAGTTATTTTAGCAAAACCAAAGTTCGTTTCTTGGCGCATAAAGTCGAATTTGATTTCATGGATAGGTTTCCATGACTTTTCATAGTCGATCAAAAAAGCGTCCACTATTCTTCGAATAATACGCATTTCGGTTTGGGTGTATTCGCGCATCGATAATCTTGGTGCAATCCGACCTTCACCACCAAACATATTGTCTACCGCAATATAAACCACACCCGGATCAACAATCCAACAACCGACTCCTCTTAACGGACGAATACCAACGATATTTATATTCGTTCGTTCAGGAAACTCTGAAACAAATTTTTCATACGTCTTAATCGCCGGCAAATGCATCTGCACTTCGATTGGTGTTCGAATCATATTAAAGAGGGTTAACCGAACAGCGCGACAAAAACGTTCATGAATTAACTCTAGCGTAGGCATCCTACGTCTAGCAATGATCTTTGATTTATCGAACATCCCACGTTGATCAGCAACGTCGGTATTCATCTCAAAGTTATATTCTTCTGTCATGGCCTCTGTTGGGTGAAGTAACTCAATCTTCTCAATTACTGCATCACAAAAGTGCTAAATAAAACAGCCTGAACGGGCAAGTCCATCTCAGTAATATTCCAAAATGCTGCAGCAGCATTCGCTGCTTCGACAGAGATTTTTTTACCTGTAGAAGTTTCTTTCGGCACCACGCTGAGTCGCTCAAGATTTTGCATATCGGCTGTACTAGGTTGTTGCTGAAGTACATAAATCGCCGTTAATTGCGGTGAGATAATGGAGTTGATCACCAAGGCTACCTCTTTGGAGAGCATGGTTTTTCCTTCGACAGTAGCCAATTCTTGCATTTGTCGAGAGGAGAGCACAGTAATCACTCTGTCTCGAATTAATGGCAGGTTATCTTTGATCTTACCTTCGGTGGATGAATCCCCTGTTCTTAATACGATTTTTGTTTGTAAGTAATGCTCGCCACCTCGACCAGGGAGATTAACCACAATCTCGTCCATCGGCACATAAATCGGGGTTGCATTGGCTTTTCGTTCGGAAAGCTGTTTTTTAAGAATATTTTCAGGCTTTTGCGCTTCTTCTGCTGCGTGTCTTGCTGCCTCTTCATTGTTTTTATGATAGATGTAATAACCTACCGCCCCGGCTAAGACAACGACCGCAGCGACGATCATCATCAGTTTCTTTTTTTTCTGTTTCTTTGCCTCTTCTTCAGCTAAGGCCTTATCCTCAGGACTTTCTTGAACGGCAGCTGCAGCGGCAGCTGCCACGGCCGCGTCTGCTTCCTGATTTTCATTTTCATCAGCCATGCTTCATTCCTAATCGTTAAATGGGTTTTAAGCAACCAAATTAATTCCGGAAGTGTCACCTTTTACTTGATTGAAAGTATTAGATGATACTTGTATACCCCTTATTCTATTCGAATTTTTGTCATTTGTATCAATTTGTTGCGCCGCATTGTTGTTAAATAAATTAGATGGGTCATTACTCGACGGATTTGAACTATTATTGGCTGAGTTCTGGCCCATATCAAGCGTTAAATTTAAGCCCATTTGAGCAAACTCTTGTCGTAACTGATCCCCGCCTTGTTGTAATCTGGCTTGCGTCGAATCACTGGCTCCATGAACAATGAGTCTAGCTTGACCTGTTTGATCGATTTGTAAGTCAAGACGGACCGGTCCAGCATTATCTGGATGAACTTCCAAGGAAATTCTTCCTCCTCCCGATTTAGCCGCCGTCATAATCGCTCCCGATAAAGGTCCCGAAGACAAGCTCGTATCCGCAGCCGCTAATTTTAAATTCGTCACTGGTGAGGCGTGATTAGTGAAACTCGGATTCACCATGAAGCCCGTTGCTGCGCCAGGTGCCGTATTCAATGAGTCACCCTCGAGATCTTTATTAGAATCTTCCTTTTTAGTGTCGCTAACAAGATTCAAGGCTTTAGCGGAAGAAGCTGTTACTGAACTGTTGTTCAGCGACCCTTTTTCAGAAAGAATGGCTAAATTTTCATTCTTAGTCAGTCCTACCGCTGGAGAAACAGTTTGGCTATCTATCGATGTATTTACTGACAAGACTTTCGCATCACTGAACTTCGCAATCGCATCAGACAATCTAGTCAATGGCACTTGAGAATGGTCGGATTTCACCTTTGGATCGACCCGCTGAACCACTGCCTGCAGCTGAGCATCCTTATTGGAAGCCTGTGGCGCTTGTACGATTTGATTGATCAAGGATTGATTTTGATCGCTCGATGCCTTTGAAGTAGCCGCGTTAACTCCCTCATGCGACATAATGCCGCCTTGTACATTTGGATCTAATAGAGTATTTTTTGCTGTCGGGACTAAGCCACTGCCTGCACTGACTAAACTATTACTGAAAGACGATGGGGTCGTAACAGGGCTCATTGAGCTCGTCAATACATTTAATAAATTTTGGTTATTGACGCCAACCATCGTTACAGCAGTTGATCGTTGATCGGTATTTTGAGGATTGCCTTCTATCGATTGAATGCTATTACTGGTATTTTGAATATTACTTTGAATGGGAAGATTCGTTGGTAACAAACCCTGAGCTGCAGCTAATTGCATCGCATCGGTTAGATTGATGTCCATAACGGGGACATTACTCAAATTCGGATCAAGCGCTGCATTAGCGTCATCTTGAGAGGAGTTCCTGCCTGAAAGTGTATTTTTAGAGGCTATTAAAGCGTTTTGACCGACGAAGTTGGCACTAGCAGCATCCGTTAATAATGCATTACTAGCTGCATCGAGCTCAGTATTAAATAAGCTATCTAAAAAGCCAAGGATGTCATTTGGGCCACTAGGTTGAGGCGCTCCACCCTTGACGGGGGAAGATGGATTGGCGGAATGCGCTGCACTGATATTCAAATTGGTCATAGAAACTCCGTAAGGTTTGTATATCTTTAAGCATTTTTCGTGCCAGAATGAATACTTGTCCTTGCTGACAATAAATCCTCAAATTGGATTTCTTGTGCTCTTTCTATTTTTTTCTGTTCTTTTTGCTCTTCTTTTTGTACTAATTTCGTTAATCCTTCCGACTTCATCTTGGCTTTCATCGCTTCCTCAAGAACCCCTTTAGAGCCAATTTGCAAATCCCTCACCTGGCGATCCATCGCACGTGAGCTCTCGAGGAGTTTTGCACGAAAAGCATCGGAATCTTGAATGAATGCAACTTTAGTGCCAGATTTACCGCCCTCCAGAATTTGTCGCTCGTAATCCTTCGCATAGGCAATCACCTGCTCTTGAAATTGGAGGGTTTCATTAGCCTGAGCTGTCACACGCCGAGCGCGCGCCATTGCCTGATCTTCCTTGATTTTAGCCAGGCGCAGGAGAAGTTTAATGGCTTTCATGACTGAATCAGATTACTAACGAGTTCAATCGTCTCAGGAATCGAGAAGTTCGCCTCTACCTCTTGTTGTAAGTACGCCTGAATTTTGGGCCAGGCCTTTAATGCGGCGTCTAGATCACCATCACTACCTGGGACGTAAGCTCCCATCGAAACAAGGTCTCGACCGCTCATGTAACGACTATACAGCTGTTTAATGCGGCGTGCTCCCAGTAAGTGTTCTTTGGTAACCACTTTAGGCATCACTCGGGAAATCGATTTTTCTACGTCAATGGCCGGATAATGCCCGCTGTCGGCCAACTGTCTCGATAAAAAGAAATGACCATCCAAAATACCTCGGGCCGTATCGGCTACAGGATCATTCACATCATCGCCCTCTAAAAGCACGGTATAAAAGGCAGTGATCGAGGAATCCGGATTAGCGCCATTACCCACCTTTTCGACCAATTCAGGCATTTTGGCAAACACGCTTGGTGGATACCCCCTTGCAACAGGAACTTCCCCCAAACTCAGGCCGATTTCTCGCAAGGCCATGGCGTAACGGGTCAGAGAGTCGATAATTAAGACCACGTGCTTGCCGCTATCGCGAAACCACGTAGCGACATCTGTGGCATATGAAGCACCTTTCGAGCGGGCAAGCGGAGATGCATCCGCTGGAGCCGCAACGACGACGGCGCGTTTAAAAGACTCTGGGCCTAGGGTTTCTTCGACAAACTCGCGTACTTCTCGACCACGCTCACCCACCAGGCCAATCACAATTACATCAGCCACACAGTTTCGCGCCAGCATTCCTAAAAGCACACTTTTACCAACTCCAGTTCCCGCAAAAATACCCACCCGCTGGCCACGACCCACCGTTAACATTCCATTAATCGCCTTAATTCCCGTATCGAGGGGTTCATGGATGGGTGAGCGATCTAAAGGATTAATTGAGCGGGTGATGGGGGTTGATAATTGTTTGCTAGAACTGCCTTTGCCATCAATGGGTCGCCCCATCCCATCGACAACTCTGCCAAGTAAATCCTCACCAATCGGCAAGGGCTCGATGGCATTGGTCGTAATAAAACGATCCCCCAGGTCAATCGGCGTATTGACTGGGTATACGAGAGCGCCTGGGGAAATGCCTTCTAAGGCATCAATGGGCATTAAAAAAGTGATGTCGCCATTAAAGCCAATACATTCAGCATCAAACGTTTTACCAGTCAATGGAGACAGGATAACCGCTCCAGCCCCAATCGTCATCGGTAGACCTTCGACTTCAAGCACGATACCAGAAACCCGCTTGAGCCTTCCCTCACGGATAGACTTCGGGTACTGATTTAGCTTATCCGTTTGAAACTTCAAAAACGAAGCGAATTCTGCAGGCGCTAAGCTCATTCGTTGACCATCGGGTCGATCGGCTCTGAGCCTTTTACCACTGTCAGATCTTCCGAAATCCCTACCACTGGCAAAGTATCGAAGGAGCCGAGCTCTTGCACTAAGTTATGATTCTGGAAATTGTCTACCAAGGGTGTTTGCAACGCCATTTGGGATACTGCAATTTCCTCTTTGGTCAGCGAAAAACCGAGGGCTGAACGAACAATGGCTAAGCGTGCTGCCTGGCCAATATTAATCCTAGCCCCTTCAATTTCAACATAGGCGTGTCCGGCTTGAACATCGGCATCAATCAGCAAGGTACATTTAAAAGGTAATCCCGGATCATCAACCAGCTTTTTCCAAGCAATCTGCTCTTCCTCCCGGATTCTTAAAAATAGATTAGACCCTGGTTTAGGTAAGCGCATGAGCGCCTCCTGAACGGCACTTACAAATGGCGCACGGGTCATCCGTTCATTAGCAGCTACGCGCATCGCGATGGCGTAGGACAAATCAATCATGGGCTCTGAAATTGCTTCTGGCATACCGTCGATGGACTCTAATAATTGGTTCAGGGCCACATGCAATCTTTTTGTCTCTTCCTCAGCATCACTATAGCCCTGAAGATAGCCTGCGTCATAACCTTCTTTTTGCCCCTGCTCAAAACCGTCCGTCCGCCCTTTACTAAAACCCTCCGATAAACCCATATCGTAAGCATCTTGTCTCGCTTTTGAGCGTATTTCTTCTACCTCCTCCACTGTTGGGTATTGAATCGGAGGTGCCTTAGGTTTTTTGGGTGGCTTGGGGGGATCAAATGATGGCGGTTGCCATTTTGTTAACAACTGCTCATCATCGTCTTCATCATAAGCAGACATAAATTTTTCATCCTTTTGAATTACAAGAAGCTATCAGCTTGTTTGCCGCGTTCCATCATCATCCGCCCTTCAGCAGCTAATTGGCGCGCGATTCGAATAATATCTTTTTGCTGCTCCTCTACCTCCTGAATCTTCACAGGCGGCCTAGTTTCTAAATCCTCTTTCACGCCATCCGCAGCGCGTTTTGCCATATTGCTATACAACTTCTGACGTAATTTCGGACTTGCCCCTTTGAGCGCCACCACCAAAGAGTCTTGTGTCACTTCTAGCAGCAAGGTCTGTAATGAGCGATCTTCAATTTCAATAAAGTCCTCAAAGACAAACATTTTCTCAATAATTTCTTCAGCAAGGACCGGGTCGTAGGAACGAATCTTATCGAGCGCAAGTTGATCTAAGCCGTTGGAGAGCAAATTCAAAATCTCTGCCGTTGGCACAACACCCCCCACACTACTGCGTCTAAAGTCAGCATCCGGCCCCACTGAGCGTGACATTACATCATTCAGCTCTTTCAATGCCGCCGGCTGGACTTTTTCGAGAAGGGCCACACGCAACATCAATTCGTTGCGTAAGTCATCCGGAAACAGTTTTGCCACTGCCGCCGCTTGCGGTGCCTCCAAGAACACCATCACGGTGGCAATAATTTGCGGGTGCTCCCCTTTGATCATTTCATATAAGACATCGGATTCCATCCGCTTTAATGTCTCAATACCAGACATATCCAGAGTGGCTTCAAGGCGTCCCAATAAATCCGAAGCTCCTTCTGCACCCATGGCTTTGGTCAACATGTTTTGCATGAAAGAGTCGGTATCAAATGCGACCTGGGCATTGTTTGAGGTCACATCTCTGAATTCACGCAACACGTCTAACACCAAGTCACGGCTTAGGGACCGCACCACCGCCATCTTGCCGGAGAGTTTTTGCACTTCCATCGGCGTCATTTGACGTAACACCTCGGCACCAGCCTCGGCACCTACAGCGAGCAAGACCACCGCCGCTTTAGAGGCCCCATCGAGATCGTCGTAGGTTTGCATACCACCCTGGGTGGCATTCTTTACCCCTTCTTTTAGAGCATCAGCAATCGATAATTGCTTCGGGGCTTCTACTCCATCTTCATCCGCCATCTCTACTCTCCATTAACTAAACCGCTGGTGGTGCAGGTGCTGCATCTTTCGCGGCATTTTGTTTTGCCGCATCTTCACTTAACCATTGCTTAAAGAGGCCAGCGACTACCCTTGGGTCATTGGTCACGTAATCGAAGGCGTATTTAACCAGTTCATCGTACTCGGCCTTCTTGCCTTCTTCTTGACGTTTTCTGGCTTCTTCTTCTTCTTTCTTTTGTGCCTCAACCCTGGCGCGCTCTTCCTCTTCCTGAACACGTTTGCGCTCACGATCTAACTCCAGCTCCATCCGTTTGCGTTCACGCGCCTGAGGCGACATCGACGCCATTTCTGCTTTGACTTTTTCATCAAACTCATCTTCGAGATTCTGCGCCTCTTCCTCATTCACACGTGGGAAGAGGAGGGGTTTGACTACGCTAAAGAAAACCAATGCCAAGGAGCCGAGAATAATCGCAAATTTGAAGAACTCTTTGGCGAGCGCAATGATGCCCGGCTCTCTATAGAAAGGGGTCTCCTCTAGCACATCTGGCCTAAAGGCAAGATTTGCCACACTGACGCTATCCCCCCGCTTTTCATCAAAGCCTACAGCATCTTTCACTAAATCTTTAATTTGGTCAATTTCCTTCGTGGTATAGGATACAGGCTTGAGAGGTGCGCCCTTCGCGTCCACTCCACCTGGTTTAAGATTCAGAACCACTGCCGCGGAGACCCGACGTAACTGGCCTTTTTGATTCTTAACACTTTGAATGGACCTGTCAAGCTCATAATTGACGGTATTGTCCTTACGCATCGTATTGGAGCTACTTGCTCCAGGCGGCGCATTCAGCGTCTGGGCATTATTATTTCCAGCCGCACCACCCGCGTTATTCACTGGAGCCTGAGCTTGGCCCGGAGGCTGATTCGTAGTCGCTCCCGGAATACCTGTTGAAGGGGTTGTGGGGGTATTTGCTTCCGTTGATTGCTGAGATCGTATGGCAGAGGCATTGGGCGGAGAATTGCGACCATACGTCTCCTCCGTGCGCTCTAATTCGTTGAAATCCATATCCACCGTCACCGTGGCCTTCACATTGTCTTTACCCGCAATAGGCTCAAGAATGTTCACCACACGCTTTGATAGGGATCCTTCAACTTCGCCAACGTATTTGAGCTGGGTAGAGTCAAGACCACTCGCACGTTGCGGATTAGGGGCCAGTAAACTTCCCTCAGAATCAATAATAGTGACGCGATTTGCCCCCATGTTGGGTACCGAGGAACCCACTAAATTGGTAATGGCAGCCACCGCCTGTTCATCCAAAAAGCGCCCAGGATGCATCGTCACAATGACAGAGGCCGTTGGGCGCTCTTGCTCACGCATAAATGCCGTTTGTTTAGGTATCGCTAGCATCACTCTCGCCAACTTCACCTGACCGAGTGAACCAATACTCTTGGCAAGCTCACCTTCCAGCCCCCGCTGATAATTCACCTGCTCCACAAACTGACTGGTACCTAACTTTTGGTTTTCCAGTAATTCAAATCCCACATTACCTGCCTTGGGCAAACCTTGACCCGCTAATTTAAGGCGAGTTTCATAGACAGCAGACTCCGGAACCATAATCGCCCCGCCACCCTCAGTAAACTTGTAAGGGACATTTAACTGCTGCAGGGCAGCAATAATCGCTGCACCATCATTTTGATTCACGCTAGAAAATAAAATCCGATAATCATCTTTTTTCTGACCTGAAATGGAAATCACCAAAATTGTCGAAATAAAGAAGGCAAAGGCAATCCCAATCAGGAGCTTCTGACGCGAATTTAATAAAGAAAAGCGTTCCTTAAGGTCCCGATATTTGTCCGTCAGGTCGAGCGTGGGTACGGGAACTTTGGATGGGTCTTTTTCAGGGGCACCAACTCCACCGATGTTTAAAACGGTCGCATTTTTGTCATCAATCGACGGAACTGCGTTTGCTGACTCACTCAATTGAATATTTTCCTAATTAAAGAAATACTGGCATTCTTTAAAAATAAGCCTCTAGTGAACAATGAAATAATCTCTTTTCAGCTACCTTGACAAAAAATTATTTCATTTAGTTGCACGTGTCACCTATTTCTAGTTATCCTATCATACATAATTTAATGATTAACTTCAAAACATTTTAGATAAAGCCTGAGAAAATACTTTAACTTTAGCCTCTAAAACAACGGATATAGAAAAAATGTCTCTCGAATCCAATAACCCAAGCACCTTGGAGGTCGCTTTTGCCCTATTTCTGGAGGAATCCAAAAAGCTGGAACTGCAGCAGGCAGATTTACAGACTAAGATTGACCTACTCAGCAATGAACTCTCTGCATCCAATCAACGGATTACCGCACTCATTAAGGCCATGCCTGCGGGAGTGATACTGCTAGAAAACCAAATCATCAAAATTTTTAATCGCGCCGCCTTACAATTTTTCCCGCATTTAAAAGCCGAGCAACTATTTGCCATTCCGATGAATTGGGACCCCTCCATCACTCCTGGCGAATACCTCATTCATTCCGCCACATCGAATCAAACCGTGCAGGTGATCCGCATCGAAGAGGAATTTCGTACCATTATTCAAATTCAAGACATTACACAAAATATTTTAAGCCATCAAAAATCTCAACAAGAGGGCCGTTTAACCGCAATGGGAAAAATGGCCGCGAGTATTGCCCATCAGATTAGAACCCCTTTAGCCACGGCGTTGCTCTACTCTTCGCACCTGTGTGATCTTGAACTCGATGACGCCACGAAAGAAGAGTTTGCCCAGCGCCTACGTAAGCAATTACTCGGCTTAGAAAAGTTGTCAAAGGAAATGTTACAGTTCGTGAGTAATCGCCCTAAACAAATTGAACTGGTGGCGGTGCATGACATCGTGCTCGATGCTGATCAAGCGATTCGACCCCTATGTGAAGAAAAAGGGGTCACGCTTGTGACCGATGCCAACAAAAGTACCATGAAAGTGAGTGCCGAGAAAACGGCTTTAATCAACTCCCTTATTGCTGTTCTAGAGAATGCCCTCAAGGTTTCCTCAGAAGGTCAATCGATTCAGTTATCACTCATGAGCGATAAACAACGTTGTCAAATTTTGATCCAAGATCAAGGCCCCGGAATTCCAAAAGATATATTAGACTCCTTATTCGAACCTTTTTTATCAGGCCATTCAACCGGTACAGGACTTGGGTTAGCGATTGCAAAGAATGCCATCGAAGCGCATCGTGGCAGTATCACCGTGGAAAACACAAACCCGGGTGCACG
Organism: Burkholderiaceae bacterium; assembly: GCA_947472645.1. Lineage (GTDB taxonomy): Bacteria > Pseudomonadota > Gammaproteobacteria > Burkholderiales > Burkholderiaceae > Polynucleobacter. Next base: position 12,476 of record CANJBQ010000020.1, on the reverse strand, counting down.
CTTTACAATCAACTTGCCTTATATCGCCGAACTTTGATGACACCTCCACCCATTTCGAACTTTAACCCATCATGACCCCTCCAAGCTCCCATTTTCCCGTCCTATTGATTGAGGATGATGATGACCTCCGTGAGGCTATTGGGGTAACACTGCGCATCAATCAAATCGATTTTTTCACGCATATCAGGGCTGAAACGGTCATCCCCATTCTCGAGCCTGGCATGCGTGCCATCATCGTCACCGATTACAAACTGCCCGGCATGACGGGGATTGAACTCTTGAAAAAAGCCCTTGAGATCGATCCAGAGCTCAATATTATTGTCATGACCGCCTTTGCGGATGCCAAACTCGCCGTCGAAGCATTAAAAGCGGGCGCACGAGATTTTTTGATTAAGCCATTTGTGCCCGATCAGTTGGTAGAAACGATTCGTCGCTATCAACCCTCAATATCGGCCGTCAGTCCTCCGACCAAAAAAATCTCTTCAGTAAAGCCCACCACTTCCAAGCCCCTAGAGTCCCCCGGTGAGGCAAAACCCACATCGCTCATCGCGGTGGATCCAGCGATGCTCAACACCCTCTCGCGGTCTAAACGCGTTGCCCCAACCACCACATCCGCTCTGATCACAGGCGAGTCCGGGGTTGGGAAAGAGGTCATTGCCAAATTTATCCACGAGCAGTCCAGTCGTGCGCAAGGCCCTTTTGTGGCGCTCAATTGTGCAGCGATTCCCGAATCACTGCTGGAATCCATCTTATTTGGTCATGAAAAGGGCTCCTTTACCGGCGCCTCCAAAACCCAGGCAGGCAAGTTTGAACAAGCGCATGGCGGGACCCTGTTTTTAGATGAAATTGGTGAAATGCCAGCGCCACTGCAAGCAAAATTGCTCAGAGTTTTACAAGATCAAATGGTGGAAAAGCTAGGCTCTACTGAGCTGGTTCCGGTGGATGTACGCATCGTCGCAGCGACCAATCGCAATCTCATGCAACGTGTGGAAGAGGGGCATTTTCGAGAAGACTTATACTTTCGATTAGCGGTCTTTCCCATTCACATCCCTGAGTTACGCTCACGTCCATTGGATATCTTGCCGCTCGCCGAATTCTTTTTGGAGCGCTACAGCAAAAACGTGAATCGTACCCAGATGTTCTTTCATGAGGGCGCCAAACAAACCCTCGTCGAGCATACTTGGCCCGGGAATGTACGGGAGCTCGAAAACACCATTCAACGCGCCGTGCTAATGAGCGATGATGAGCAAGTGTTGAGCGAACATCTGGAACTTTACCCAAGAAATCCAGCCAACTTATCCAATTCCCCTCAAAATGCCGTTAATAAAGAGACGAATAGTGCTCCCAATCACGAGAAATATTCAGAAAATGGCACGAAAATTGCTTATTTTAAGAATGAGAATCTTAAAAATATGGAAGACGTCGAGCGGGAACATATTTTGAAGGTAATGCAACAAGTGGGTGGAAACCAGGAAAAAACCCTAGAAATACTAGGAATTTCTGAAAAGACACTTAAAATGAAACTGAAGTCGTATCAACAAGCAGGCTTTTTAACAGATTTTGGAAATAAAGGTTAAACGATGAATACCAATATGAATTTGGACGCAATGCGCGCAAGAATGGAAGCCATGGCTTTAGCTGCCAAGGGTGGTCCTTCTTCTACCTCTCCAGCAGACGCGAGTGCTGCCGGCGGCGTTGATTTCCAGAGCCTATTGAAAAACGCGATCAACCAAGTTAACGACGCGCAAAATACAGCTCAGGCGAAAGCACAAGATTTTCAAATGGGTAAGTCAGACACATCGTTAGAGGAAGTCATTACTTCTCTGCAAAAAGCGAATTTATCTTTACAAGGCATGATTGCAGTTCGCAATAAACTCGTCGACGCCTACAAAGACATCACGAATATTCAAGTCTAAGCGTTCAGATCACTGATAAGCAACGAACTCGCTTCAACTCTTAATCAAGAGGATTAGGGGAGCTGCGTCGACACTGGTGCTGGTAGTTTTTTATCTTCAATACTGCCATCCACACCATAAGCCCAAGCCAATACTTCAGCCACCGCTGCATAGAGCGCCGGCGGTACGACATCATTGAGTTTTACTTGCATTAAAAACTCCACTAACTCAGGCTCAACCCTTGTCGGAATCCCCATCTCCTTGGCCTTATCCAAGATCGCCTGAGCAACATACCCCTCACCCTGCCCCGTGACTTTTGGTGCAGCACTACTCATTTCATATGAGAGAGCGACGGCCTTCAGGCCGCGGCGAATAGGAGGAGATGGTGAATTGGCCATGGCCTTATTGACTGGTCAGTTGAATACCAGGCATCACCGTTACCTGATCTTGGAGTTGCTCTTGTAACTGGGTGAGTTGTTCTTGAAAGACAGCTTGGCTGGAGGTACTTGCTACCTCCATGCTTAATTGGATCTGGTCATTAAACTGGGTCCCAACGACCGTGAAACCCCCAAGATTCGGTAAGTTCATGGCTACCGTGATACGCGCCCCCTTCGTGACTTGGGTCGGGTCATTGGGGTTAGATTCCCAAGCATCTTCGCGACGAATCTTAGCCGGTAGTTGATTGGCGAGCATGCCCTCCCACTGTAAATTGCCTTTGAGGGCCAGTCGGATGGCATCAACCATGCTCGAGGATTGTGGATCAAGTTGTTGCAGCAATTGCTGGGGCGTCAAAGCAGTGTTTGTATTGCTCTGGGCTGATGTTGAAGCAGTAAAGGAGCTACTCTGACTAGTTTGCGCTGCGCTATCCATTGCCGGCATCAAGGCATGGCTTAACTGTTCGGCAGCAAATAATCCTGAATTCTTCAGATCATTTTTGAGATTTAGAAAAATCGACTTCGGGTCGTTCGCTAACAGGACGTTACTCATCACTTGGGCTTGACTGCTGGCCTCGGAGCCTGGCCAAGCCACAGTCAAAGCACTTGTTGGTAAATTCGACAAAGGGACCGCATTTGAGGCTGCTGATGCTGAATTCGTCAAGCTCGTTGAACTTTGGCTGAGTGCCTCAGCAATCAAAATATTCAAGGTATTGACCTGCTGAGAAGTCGTTCCCTGGGTCAAGGGAAGGGTACTACTGATTTGTTCAGCGACCACGGCAGCGTCCAGTGATGGCAAGAAAGCGTTATCCATGTAAGCACCTGCGGCTAAGCTGATTGCGTCCTGGACATTCGCCTGCGCCTGGCCGGCTTGACCGGATATTTCGAGTAAAGCGGCCTGCGACACCGCTGGCTCATTGGCACCACCTGGATTGGCTAGCAGATTGGCTAATAAATTACTCTGGAGCGACTGTTTTGCCGAGCCACTCGAATCCCCCGATACAACAGGCTCGGGCATTTGCAAGGCCGTGCGCGGGTCGATCCGATCCACCCCACCCACGTTAACAGGCGCCGTGGGGGGAAGGATATCCGTACTTCTACGGAACTCCCCGATGGGCATAGGAACAATACCGGACGGAATAGGTAATGCCATGATTAACAGGTGCCTTTCATCAACTGGATACAGTCGGAATGCGTATATACATCATCACAAAAAATGATACGTTTGTATACACATTACGGCTATTTTGAGGGATGAGAATAGTGCCCATATCGACTCATCAGCCAATCAATCACCTGTGAAAAAAATTAAGTCTATGTTAATTAATGACTTATTGGAGTTCGTTTTGCAAAATAGTGTTTTAATACGTACTTTAAAGAGTATTATTTTTCATCTCCTAAGCCCCTCAAGCTGGACTCCATGGAACTCGTTGGCTCTCCGATCGCGAGTTCGAAGCTCGCCCGTCCTACCAAATAAATCAATTACCAACTGAACTGATAGTTCATGATGTTTTCTTCAACCTATAACGACCTTTGGATATTTCACGATCAAGTTTTTTGGCCTCACGTAACCTTCCCCAAACTTGCACAATCTGACGTTGAGATGTCATTTACAAGCGTTACTTACAGTAACGCTTACACCCCGTCCAACGACTAAACCAATCGCACACTTTATGAATTATTTTTATTAATTATTAAATCACCCCAAATAACAATGTCTGTATTTTTATCTTGTTTCCAACCAAATCCTCGTAGAACCTCATGGTAAGTAGATTCATTAATTATTCCATTTAAAAAATCTTGTTCATCGTCGGTAATAGTTTCAGAGAAAAAGATATGAACTTCGCCGTCAATTGTTTCATGTCCAACATACTCTTTAATGTTAAAAATTGGCATTCCAATCTCTGGATCATAATCATGAATAAAGGTGGGTTTTGAATGCGTATAAACAGATCCCCCCTGCCAGACAATTCCAATCAGCAGTTCTTTATTACCTTTAGTGAATCGTTCTTTCTCAACCATGCACCCCTTTTGAGGCTTTATCTTGAAGTTCATGTTTTACCTTTCATTTCAATCATTACTTTATCATCGCCGGAATTGGTTAATTTTTCAACTTTTTTGATTCGTATTGGTAGTAGTTAGGTATTGGAACTTATATCTAGTTTTTATATAATTAGTTACCCCTAACTTCTTTAGATAATCAATATGTCTGTAAAACCTTATCAAGTCTATCGGCACACGAGTCAAGATTTTTTGGTAGATATTCGGCGTATCTTTGGCATCTTTGTCGAATATAGAGTTCGTGGAGGTGCTGGAGAGCTAGTTGTATCCACTACAGAGAGTTTTAAACAAAACTATACTTTTTTTGACTCAAATGAGCCTATTGAATTAAGAGATAAGACTTCATGAAAGTCGCTCTATTTTTATTAATTCCAATGATGTTGGCAGCCTGTTCAAAAAATGAATTCAGTATTGTTTGCGAAGGAACCCTTGATAAGTCATTTGTAGAGAATCAGGTTATTCGACATGAATCTACGCCGAATCTTACTTACTTTTACCGATTTAACGAAGATAAAGTATTTAAAAATCATTATGAGTATGGTTTTCTATGTTCTGAAAATACATCGGAAGTTATTAAGTGCGTTATTGATCTGACTCTGGGTGACGGTTCAGTCACAACCATTAATCTGAATAAAAAGTCTTTTTTAGTGACTGATGATATTCTTAGGAAAGTCCCAAAAAACCCAATTCTTCCTATATCAGAGAACTTTTCGGGCAAGTGTAAAAAGTCAGAGTTACCTTAACAATCACAGTAATGCATTAAATTTAAAACTCTAATAAAAGTCGCAAGCATTACAACTTCGAACGAGTAATCAAGACCTCTTTTCTTGGTAAGACCCTTATATTATAAGGGTAAAATGGTTATATTCAATCGTACATTTTTTTAATTTATGTTCTTATAGAAAATAAATCTAATCAAGTATTAACTTTTCTTCTAAAATTAATCCTTGCTGAGATAAATCAGCTTTCACTTTGTAACCCTGAAAAAATATATCAGCCTGATCCAAAGATTTTGAACTCAAGGTAAACGGGGCTTTGCCAATAAAGTTAGCTCCAATATTGGGAGCAAGCTGCTTAGTTTCTGTATTACCCCGAGCATCCTCAAAGCAAATTATTATTGGATAACTCTTAGGGACAACATATACTTGATTGCCCGACCTCGAAGCACTCAAAGGCTGATATTTCGGAATATTATTTTTAATAATTGGGCAAGGATTGGTAGCAAAAAGTTGATCCGCCAAGACTACATTTTCTAATTGTTCAGACTTTGACGCTGGAATATTCGCAGTACTCTGCGACTTCTGATCTACTTCATTTTGCGAAAGGGAATCATTGTCACTTTGATGTAGCCCTTTAAAATCAGTTTGTACCTGATCAAATATTCTAACCATTAAAAATAGTAAAGTAGCTGCCAAAACATAAACCCCGAAACCCTTTGTAAATATATTTTTAGATACTCTTGGCTCAGATGTCGTATTTGACTCTACCTTTTCAGGTGCCTTAGCAGTAGTATTTTTAACTATTTGATCTATAAGACCTTCACTAACTAAATCTTCTTTAGCGCTCTTAGGGCTTTCAAGAGTTTCGAGGTAGTCATCTTCAGAAAGCTGGAGTATTTTTGCCACTTTATGAACTGCTACATACTTAATTGACGTGGAATAAAAACTTTCCTCACCACCATTTTCAATCTGTGTTACTTGTTTTTTTGAAAGCGTCGCTAGCTTAGCCAAATCTTCAATAGATAGCCCTAGCGCTTCACGCGCTGCTTTTAGTTTATATCCTAAAATATTTTTCATGTCCATATTATTTTTCGGGACTATCTCTAATCTTAATTACAAACTAATCAAATCAATAAACTTCTAGAATTGAAAAACAATAGAAAAAAGCTTTATAACATCATTAATCAAGGAAGGTGAACCAATAATTCTATTATATGGATATTGTATAGATATTTAATACTATCTAACAAAACTGCCTCAATGGGCGTAAAACTAGCCGTTACTCAACTATTTTGAAAGCTTCTAGAAATATTGAGAGTCGCTGTCAAAGTCAATATTGTGCAGTCTTCTAAGTACTATTGGGGTTGGTTGGCCTATAATTGATGGCATCAATATACTTTTCAATTTCTAAAATAATTAATGCCATTTAAAAATAAACTGTTCCCACTCGAAACTATTTACCAGAAAACCAATTATGTATTTTCAGCACCGAATGTTATTAGACTCAATATTGGCAAACCCAATCCTCTAATCGATAAATTATTTAATCAGTTTAAATGTTTAACTGGTGGTTTTATCACTGCTTGTAACCCACAATCCAAAAAAACTAAGCCCGAAAATAATCGGATTGAAAATCTAAAACTTGAAGAGCTACTTATTGGAAAAGTCTATTTTCACGGCGTAGGAATAGACCCAGATACTGAGTGGAAAGAAGAGTCTTTTATGGTCTTGGGAATAGAGAAAGCAGAGCTCATAGAGTTTGGGCGAATTTTTAAACAAAACGCTGTAGTCTTTGTACAAAAGGATCAGGCCCCGGAACTGGTATGGATAAAATAATTTATAAGTGATTCTTCGGTACTTTTCAACCAAAAAACCAATCGCACACTTTATGCATTTTCTTTGAAATTCTCTAATTTAGATCATTAAAAGATTCCGATTTGTGTGAGTTTCCCCACTCTCTGGACTAGGCCTCACCATATGCCAACTACGCACACTTAGGCGGGCGCCACCTAGTTTTTACACCTTCAACTGACATACATCATCAGAAGCTTGGCTCGGCATTGCCTTATATAACTACTGAAATAATACACTTAGGTTTCACCAAATTTGACGCCATTCACATAGCGACTTTCGTCATCTGATGCACAATTTTCTATGAGCGCAGAAACTCTAAATAGAACTCCATCGTATGGAGCTCTACAAGCGTTCAGTGTCGGTGTCTAAGTAAATGTATAAGCTATAAACCTTTCAAATAATAGGCTTAGAGATAATCATAAGCACTATCATAATCTTTAGTTTCATCATCAGCTGTTTTTATATTTGTACGTTCGGGCTCATTTTGGCAATAGATGAGGTCTGCATTTGAAATTATTTATAAAATCATGCTATAATGCGATCATGCTGCATGAATATAGGAGAACAAGATGGGAGCATTACTAGATCACCAAGTTATTAAATCCATTGGATCCAGCGGACAAATCTCGCTTGGCAAAGAACATGCAGGTCGTCAGGTTTTAGTTGAAACTCCAGAACCTGGTGTTTGGGTGATTCGTACCGCAACCATCATTCCTGATAATGAAAAGTGGGTGCATACGCCAGCTCTTAAAAAGGATTTATCAGCCGCTTTAGTTTGGGCACAAAATACACCAGCCAAAGCTACTGATCTTTCTAAATTAAAAATGGCTAAAGCGAATGGCACGAAGCGCAAAGCCTGAACCCTTAGTTGCGTTAGATCTCAATAGCCCTATTTTTCAATCTGCCTGGGATAATCTAGAATTAGTAGCGCAAGAAAAGGTCTTTGCTACTTTTGAAAAAATCACACAGCTCACCTGGAATCAAGTCTATCGAGATAAGGGTCTCAAATGGGAAAAGATCCATAGTATTCCAGTGCCTAAAGGAATTGAGGCGCTTTACTCATTTCGAATCAGTAAATCTATGCGCGGAATCGGTTTTAGAGAAGATCATTACCTAAGGGTTCTATTAATCCAACCTGATCATGATGCGACTTATGGAAAAAAGTAAGGCATATTTAACGTTGATAGAGCGTTCAATTTCCTGATGTTTTATTTGCACTGCTCCAAACAGTTATTAGATCCTCTCCAACCAAAAAACCAATCGCACACCGTTAAATTAAAAATACGTACTACTGATTTATATACCACTTTCAAGAGGTGCAACTTCTTTTAATCCGTTGGTCGACTGATTGTGCTGCTCACGCTCAAACTGCGTCAAGGCAACCAGGGTTTGGAACCCTTTCATGATTCTGTTTTGAAAGTTCGTGGCATAGCGCGTACTCTTTTCAAGATCCATAGCCTCTTGCATTTGCTCAGCGCGGATGCCATCTATAATCGTTTGATATCGCTCATGGTTCCGCGCCCACGTCAAATGATAACAATAATGATCGTTAATTTCTACAATAAGATGCTCTAAATTCAGTAGATCATTTGATTTTTTATACAGCCGCTTAAGTATTGAAGAAAAGTTCTCATTTGTTACCATGTTCTGAGTGATAAAAGCATAAAGGTCAGGGCAATCTAAATGAATGTCTGACAATTCGAAGTCATCATAAAACTTCACCACTTGTTGAGCTTGATCTTCAACCCTCTTCATAACTTCAGCAAAGATTTTTTCATGATGATCTTCCTGCATAAAAAACCAACTGGGAATATTTAAGGATTGATTGCCTGAAAGAATACCCGCGCGCTCACAGAACATTTTTACAATATGGACCGACATCATGATCCCCTCGATTCTTTTTCGCTCGGTGTACATGAGCCGCTCTTGACTCAGAAAGGCATGTTCGATGGATCGTAGGATCATCTGACGACTCGGATCATTAGCATTCCATTGCTCAACTAGGGCTTCAAACTGTTTCTGTTTTAGATCTTGGTCTTCCCAGTCTAAATAACCTTTAGAAAAAATTGAGGTTTTTAATGCGTTTTGCGAGGACCTCGCCTTACCAACCGCAGTAACTGGTCCAGTAGCTTTTTTGGGTTTCTCTTTCATGGTTCACCTAATCAAAAAATCATTATTTTAATTTCCAGCGCACCCCTGCGCCATTTTCGGGAGTGCCAATAAATTCGATATCAGCGTTTTCAAAAGCTTTTTTAATTGCGTCTAAAGTTTTTACATTACTACTTGGAACTCCATCAAACGACTCTAATCTCATCATAGATGCAAAACTTACGCTAGATTTTTCTGCGAGATCTTTTCTGGACCAGTCAAGCATTCCTCTTGCTGCGCGAATTTGGGCACTTGTAATCATTTCAAAAATACCTTAGAATTAATCAAAATGATTAATTTAATAATTAAATTGATTAATTTGTTAACCTAAATGAGGTAAAAAATGCTTAATAATCAAGATTTTGCACTGTTACGCAGTAAAAGTCTAGGGGGGTCTGACATTGGGGCCATCCTTGGTCTTTCCAACTATAGAACTGCTGTCGATGTCTGGATGGAAAAGACCGGAAAACAGATTGACCAAAAAGACCATATTGCGCTGCGGTTTGGGCAGTTTGCGGAGGAGTTTGTCGCATCTGAATACGCTAGAGCAACGCAGTCCATATTAGCAACACATGATTCAGCCGTCATTCACCCAGTGTATGACTACATGCATGGCCATATTGATCGCTTTGTTTTAGAGGATGGTGCGACTGTAATGGAGGAGACTGGTCGCATCCATGCCAAAAAGATATTGGAATGTAAGACCGCCAATCCCTTTGCACAGAGTGATTGGGGCGATGTGGGTAGCGACCAAGTCCCTCTATCTTACTTAGTCCAGTGTGCGTGGTACATGATGCTTACCAACATCCAGCAAACGGATCTGGCAGTACTATTTGGTAATACCGATTTTCGGATCTACTGTATTCAAAGAGATGCTGAACTCGAGGACATCATTCTCAACCGCGCCAAAGATTTTTGGCATTCTCACGTCTTAGGTGATACCCCACCACCCGCTCACTCGGAAGCCGATCTCAATAAACTGTTTAAAAACTCCGCTCCCAATAAAGTATTAGAGGCATCTTCTGCGTCCTATGAACTCATTCAAAAACTCAAAGACTTAAATACTCAAATCAAGCAGCAGGAGGAAGACGTCGATGAAATCAAGCAAAAGATCATGGGGCAGATGCAGGATGCTGAAGTGCTCACCTATCAAGGTCAAACATTAGCCAGCTGGAAAACACCCAAACCATCCTTTCGATTGGATAGCAAAGAGCTATCTAAAAGTCATCCCGAGCTGGCGAAGCAGTTCCAAATTCCTATTCAAAACAGTCGTCGATTTGTTCTCAAGGAGCTATCATGAACCCATCACATCAAACATCACAACAAGCGGTACTGCAGACATTACTAACAGAAGAAATATCCATAGTTGCTGAAACTATTGGCATTAAAAAAGAATTACTAGAAGTGTGGGCCTCACAATTTAAACCTGATCTTACCTTGATCACTTTGATGCATATGGCAAAGAAACACCATCTAGATCCTCTATCAGATGAGATTACGATACTTCAATATCCAGACGCTAAAAATCATGTTTTTATCCCCATACATGGGTGGATGAAAATAGTTAATCAACATCCGCAATTTTCTGGAATAAGCCTCCAACAATCTGCCGAAGAAAAAGAAGGAATTCCTATTTGGATGGAGTGCTGTATCTACCGTAACGATCGAATCTTACCGATTGTCATCAAAGAATATTTTGATGAGGTGAAATCAGAGCATCCTGGTTGGAAGGACCTACCTCGAAGAATGCTCAGACATCGAGCGATTCAACAATGTGCAAGGCTTGCCTTTCATATTGGATTACCACAAATAGCCACCTCAGAAACGTCAATAGCTAAGGTAAATTCAATCAATGGTCAGGAAAGACTAGATAAATCAGAATATAAAGAAAAGGTGCCCCAAACGGAAAAGCTTAAAAAAATATTAGTGGATCCGGCTTAAAAACATGAGGTATATCACCAAAAGATGACAAAGTGCTCCTAGATCAGATACAAAAAACATAGTATGAAAAACTAGCTCAAAGATAAAAGGATAGAAAAATTTAATATTAGTTTAGTGTAACCAAAGAGCCACATACACAACTTGGCGCTCTTAGAACTAGGCGATTTAATTCATTACTACTTGCAAGGGTCTGGATAAGAATCGATTTTAATCACTAATAACATCGTGCCGCACTCAAAAATATTATTATCGGTTGCCACCTACTGAGTCCAAGTACAATCTCTAAACTTCCAAGTAAAACCGTCATTTTGAATACTGAACAAATATATGGAGAAGCAGGATGTTCCCAGCAACTATCGTCATTGGTTACTAAATCAGGCGGATATTGATTCCTATTTAAAGAAGGCTTTGGAAGGCTAAGCGTTACTTAAACTCAAGCTTGTAACCAAACTAGATGCATTACTGAATATTGCAAATAATTAATAAAGTGGCATTGAATGTGCTTTAAACCAAATAGTAGAGATCTAAGTGCCTTGAGTATCTTACATCACATTTTTATAAACCATGTGAAGCCTCATAGCTCTCTATGTTATCAACCACCTGCGCGACAAACTCAAGTAACGAAACTTATCCACATTGAACTGCCCATGATGCAATGATAATATATGAACATTCCTTTTAGCTGGGGTACTAAACTGACATCAGCTCAACTAAAAGCTAAAAAAATATTTGTTTCGAGCAAATTCGGGTTAGTTAAAATTGCCATAGAAGGCATTATTTAAGCTACGCAAATAGCGTCTTATAAAGCCATCATAAAATCATTCAAAAAGCAAAGTAGCACGTTTACGCTCGTAAGGAGTAAGTTGACCGAAGAGTTTTCATGGCAATCAAAAATACTTTACTTATGACTAAAAAAATACGTTCAATAATTAAATGATAATGATATCTTTAGCACTATTGAGTAGTTTTGTAGATTTCCACTTGATTCTGAATCAACTCTGTTAATAGTTTTAAATCTAGGCAATCTGGAAAATATCTTTGGTAATGGAAAGGTGTGCTTTTGCTAGTATCTAGCCACCTAATAGCATTACTCCAATCAATCAAATCAGGCTTTATCTGAGAGTACACTAGCTCAACGCCACTCGTTGGATCATGGATAATACTTTCATATATTCTTTCATCAAAAAATGAATTTAGTGCGTATAAACTCAATTCATTAGCATTCACGAAGAACTCTGTAGGCAAATTTGGCGTCAATTTTTCAAAACCAAGGATTTCGTGAAATATCTGCAACAGCTTATTTGACATCTCTTGAGCATTAAAGTTCTTTTGTATACCTGAGACGGCATTCAATGCCATACCTTGGATGCGCTGCGGATCATTGATTAACCCCGTTACTGCCTCAACAAATTCATTAGCTGTAG
>CANJBQ010000019.1 GCA_947472645.1 Burkholderiaceae bacterium | reverse complement strand
CTCACAGTGCCTTAGGTTATCGACCACCAGCACCACAAACCCAAGTGCCGAAAATCATCCACAATCAACCCATCATGATCCAATGATAAGATATGAATACTCTCTTTAATCGTGGTACTAAATTAACATCAGTTCAGGTCCAAACACAAATAAAGCCAGCCATACTAGGAAATACAGGTTTTTGATAGTGCTCTTGATCATGGTGCCTCCTTATATACTTGGTTAGAAGCTTATATTTACTTTATGGAATTTTTTTAGAACCCATCAATCTCTTTTCCTACTCTTTTTTAAGATAGAACTAATATCAATCCATCATTTTTATCGCATATATTGAACATCACCACAAACACCTAATGCTTGCCCTGATATATATCGAGATGCTGGAGAACAGAAAAAAACTATCGAGGCAGCTATATCCCTCGGCGTAACAAACTTTCTCATTGATACTTGGCTTTTATAGACTTCCTCAGCCTCTTCAAATGTCATATTTTGTACTTTTGCTCGTTGCTCATACAAATAGTTATGTCTTTCACCTTCAACCGTTCCTGGTAAAACAGCATTGACTCTAATATTAAAAGGTCCAAGCTCCATTGCCAAACTTTTAGTAAGACCAACTACTGCCCATTTAGATCCAGAATACCCTACTCGGCCAGGATATCCCATTCGCCCGGCAACTGAAGATGTGTTAACGATAGAACCTCCACCACTTTTTTTAAGCATTGGAACCGCGCGTCTCGTACAATAAAAAAGTCCATCAACATTGACACGCATATTTCTTTCCCAAAGTTCTGGGTCATTATTTTCAATTGGGCCAACAGGACCGGCGATTCCGGCATTATTAATCAAAACATCTAAGCCATCAAAATCTTTGGCTATCTCGTTAAACATATGATCAATTTGTGACATATTAGAAACATCAGCCAAATAAGTTTTGATACTGGGCATTAACTGCGAGCACTCATCTAATCTCTCCTTAGATACATCACAAATCATCACTATAGCGCCAGCGTCTACAAGAGCCTCAGCAATTACCTTGCCGATACCTGATGCTCCGCCAGTTACAAGAGTACGTAATCCTTTGCATGAAAAATCGATACCTTTACCACTTTGACCTAATAATTCCATATAGAGCATCCTATTGTGTTAAAAATTAATCTGCACGTATATCTTCCTGCTTAATTATTTTCGCCCACCGAATCATCTCTTCCTTAATTAAAATAGCTAATGCTTCGGGAGAACTACCAATTGGCACAAATCCTTGACTTAATAACTCTTTAGAAAACTCAGGACTTGCAAGTATCGAAGTGAGTTCCGTATTTAATTTTTTGATAATCGAAGGAGATGTACCTGCAGGAGCAAGCATCCCAAACCACTCACTAACTTCATAGCCTTGCAACCCTGATTCTGAAACAGTCGGCACATCGGGTAGCAGCGAATTTCGTTGTAAGGTAGTGACGGCCAGTGGGAAAACTTTACCCGCCTTTATATAGGGCAACATGGAACCTAGATTTGCAAACATCATAGATACTTGACCACCCAACAAGTCAGCTGTCGCAGGTCCTGCTCCTTTGTAAGGCACATGCAACATTGATGAGCCTGCCTGAATATTAAACACTACTCCGGCCAAATGAGTTGCTTGACCAATCCCAGAAGATGCATAGGTAAGTCCACCAGGCTTTAGCTTTGCCAATTTAATAAGCTCATTCAGATTGCGCGCTGGGACTGATGGATGAACCACAATCACATAAGGTGTTACTACGAGGTCTGAAATTGGTGCGAAATCCTTTACTGGATCAAATGGTACCTTACTAAATAAGACGGGATTAATTGCTAAGGTACTCCCAGGACTTAGTAATAACGTGTAGCCATCGGCACTTGCCCTAGCCACATTTCCAGTACCTATATTGCCACCTGCGCCAGCTTGATTTTCAATAATGATAGATTGCGACAGTCTTTCAGTTAACTTTTGGCCTATTTGCCTTGCAAAAATATCAGTAGCTCCGCCTGGTGGAAATGGAACAACTAATCGAATGGGTTTAATTGGCCAACTTTGAGCATATGCCTGGCTTGCTATTGAAACACCTATAAAACAGCTTGAAAACAAAAAGATTTTAAATATTGAATTTTTAATATCCATTGTGTAATTTATTTCGCTTTTTTAATTAGATTTCTAAAATAAAGCCTCTTTAAATATGAATAATCGTGATAGCAATAATTTCAACATCGAGGAATCTACTAGATAATTGCCTAACCAATATAACAGCTAACAAATATCGATTTATATCTTATCATTGGAATGGTCTCATTTCAATTTTAAAATCCCCAACTCATAAAACTATTTTTTAATACGCCATTTCAAAAAACGTGGTGTAGATATTTAAGAAGGTCGAGTCAACTTAAGCAAACCTTGGATATCTTTTATTTTTTCAATATTCCATATTGCATCAATTAAAGTTACTGAATTTAATTTCAACTTAGAAAGCTCTAACAAAGACTTCAATTTGTTTTCAATCTCTTTATCGGATAATGGATTGTCAATTCCCCCTAATGGTTTACTGACTGTCTCGTCTAAGATCCTTCCATCAGCTAATTGAATTTGTATATTAGCCGTTGATACTGAGAGAAGCTCATTAGATTTGGTTGAGACTTTATTTCTTAATGATTCAATAAAAGGCTGCATCACCGTAGGTTGACTAAACTCTTCAATTCCCGCTTTCCCGTAATAAAGAGCCACAGCACAGGCGTGGTGAAGGCTTACTTTAGCAGCCCTTTCATCCGTCACATTCGGTCTATCAGCTCGACTAAGGAGTAAAGGATTGCCTGTGACCGTAATACGTTCAATATCCGTTAAATTGAATATGTTTTTAACTCGTAAATTTAGACAGGCATCAACTACAGGGCCTATAACAACACCACAGGGATAAGCCTTGTAAGTATTACTAAGTAACTCCCAGTGCGACCCAAGATTGAGTAATAGCTTATCAGGATCTAACGTATCGCCCATTGCATGAGCCCATCCATTGGCGCCCTCAAGTGTTGTTACAGCAGAGTCCCAATGACGTTCGGCCATTAAAGTAGCAAACACGCCATTTTTTGCAGCATTTCCGACTTGAATATTTCTTGCGCTTGTTGGTAAGTTTTCAACTAAGCCACTCGATTGTGAAGCTGCAATTCCAATGGCATTAGCAATACAAGTTGGCGATAATTTGATTAATTTAGATGTGCCTGCAGCCGCTCCCAATATGCCGCAGGTGCTAGTTACATGCCAGCCTCGATTGTACTGACCTGGAAAAACAGACATGCCAGATCTGCACGCGGTTTCAATTCCAACAACGATGGACTTTAGAATATCTGTACCAGATGCATTACGAATTTCACCTAAAGATAAAACAGCCGATGCCACTGGAGAAGTCGGATGAATAATGGTCGGGATATGAGTGTCGTCAAAATCTAATATATTGGCACTTATCGAATTTATAAACGCTGCATTGAACGCATCAAGTTTGATATTACTTCCAATGACCGTTGCCAATCGCGGTCCACTGTAAGAACTGACAAAAGATAATACATCTTGAACGGGGCCATAGTTAATACCCCCTAATGCTACGCCAAAATAATTTAATAAAGAGCGCTTGGCTTCATGTAAGACATTTACAGGGATATTAGAAATATCTGTATTAGCAATAAAAGTAGCAAGTTGGCTGCTATAGCTACTGAGTTCTGATGTAGAGTTATTCATTATTTGTTAGAAAGATCTTCGATATATTTGGCAACATGGGTCATATCTCCATCGATATAACCATGATCGGCCGCGCTGTAATACAGATCTTTTACTGCACTTGCTAGCGAATTAGACGTACCCGTTGTCAGAGTTTGATCATAGTATTCCCCTAAATCTTTTAGTGAAACCCGCATTGATCCACCATAATTAAATTCTCTAGTTAAAACATATCGTGGGATTTTATTTAAACTTGCATCACTTTGACCAGTGCCACTGTTGACAACTTCGAATATTTTATTAGGGTCTATTCCTTGCTTAGCTCCAAAAGTCATTGCCTCAGAAGCGACAGCAAGATTTGCCGCTGATAGAAAATTATTAATTAATTTTACAGTTTGAGCCTCGCCAATCTTTTCACTAATCAAAACAGTCTTACTTGCATAGCTTTCAAACAAAAAGCTCAAATATTCAAGTGCCGCGAGTGGCCCTGATGCAATCACAGTCAATTCCCCTAATCTTGCTCGGTGAATGCCACCTGTAATAGGTGCGTCCACAGTAATAACCTCCTGCTTAAAACCCTTTGCGAGTTCTTTGACTAAAGAAGCGCCAGATGTGCCGATATGTATGTAGTACTTGAGTCGCAAACCTTGTGCAAGACCATCTGGACCAAGCAGAGCAACTCTATAGCTATCCGGGGTTGATACGCATCCAATAACAATGTCGCATAAGTCGCCTACTTCTTTTGCAGATTCAACAAACTTAACTCCATGATTGATCTCGAAATTCGGCTTAATATCATATCCAATAACGGTAAAGCCACAATGTATCAAGCGTGACGAAATTGCACCGCCCATTGCACCTAACCCAATAATGCCGATATATTTTTTTGATGACATATTCAAAATTCAGGGTTGCCCCTAATGTGCTTTCGTTTGAATCGAACTAGAATAAATTTTAAAAATTAAATTATAGGCCATTATATGCTCCATTTATTCATTTGTTTACTGCTAGGGTTGTCCCCTACTTTTTTAGCCGCACAGACTATCTCTCCTGAAAAAAAATCTATCACTATAGCGGTCGGCGGAACAGAAAATCAAATTGATAAGTTGCCCTATGCCATTGCTCTTAATAAGGGTTATTTTTTACAAGAGGGACTTGATGTTAAATCTATTGCATTCGGATCCGGTGCAAAAGGTCTCCAAGCTCTCATCGGAGGAGGAGCCGATGCAACGCAAGGTGCTTATGAGCATACCATTCGTATGCAACTAAAGGGTATCAATTTAACCTGTCTTGGAACCTTCTCAAGATACCCAGGTAATGTACTCATGATTCCTAAATCGAAGGCAGGGGTTATTCGAACTATTTCAGATTTAAAAGGGAAGAAAATTGGAGTATCTTCCCCGGGTAGTGCTTCAAATAACTTTATTGCTCAATTATTACAGCGAGAAGGGATTAACTGGCAAGATGCCAGTTATATTGGTGTTGGAATAGGCAGTAGCGCTGTTGCTTCTATTAGAAATAATTCTGAGCTTGATGCACTTGTCAATCTTGATCCAGCTGTGACTGAGCTGACTCGTAATGGAGATGCGATTATCTTAGCTGATAGTAGAAATGAAAAAGGCACTAAAGCGGCTTTTAATGGCGATTATTTGGCGGGTTGTGTTTATGTAAAAACTGATTTTGTAAAACAAAATCCAGGTGTTGCTCAGGCTATCACGAATGCAATGATCAGGTCTATGCAATGGTTAAAGTCGGCTTCTATTGATGAGATTATTGCATCTTTACCACCGGAATATTACAAGAGTAATGAATCTGTATACCGGGAAGCCATCTCAAAAAACATATCCGCATTCACTTGGGACGGAATAGTGACCCGTCAAGCAGCTCAAAACGTCCTTGATGCATTAGCGACTATGGAGCCGGAGTTTAAGACCAAAAAAGTGAATTTAAATAGTACTTATGACAACTCATTCACCGAGGTGGCTTTAAAAAAATACGGCTCAAAATAAATTTATTCATCAACTAAGGAAAAATAAATATGCTAGCAGGAAAAACAGCGTTAGTTACAGGATCTGTCGGTGGTATTGGGAATGCTACAGCTCGCGCACTTGCGCAAAGAGGGTGTGCTGTGATGATACATGGATTAACAGATATTAAAGATGGTGAGGCAATTGCAAAACAAATTGCTGAGGAATTTAAAGTAAAAACTGCATTTAGTAATGCTGATTTATCAAAGCTTTCAGAAATTGAGCTATTAATAAAAGAAACATCCAGCAAGCTTGGTTCTATTGATATTTTAGTCAATAATGCCGTTCATAGAGGCGCTGGGCCTATCGATACATTTCCTGTCGAAGGTTGGGAGCGAGCTTTAGCAGTGAATGTTTCTGCGCCTTTTCATACAATTCGACTTTGCTTGCCCGCGATGAAACAAAAAAAATGGGGGCGAATAATTAATATTGCCTCCAATTGGGGTATGACAGGCACAACCGACCGCGTTGATTATGTGACAACCAAGCACGCTGTTGTTGGTTTAACCAGAGCCGTAGCGCTCGAGACTTTGCCATTCGGCATCACTTGTAATGCAGTTGCCCCTGGTGCAACCTTAACACCGAATGCAGAAAAAACTATTCAAAAGCGTATCAAGGACTCTGGCAAAACTAGGGAGGAAGTTCTTGAAATCTTCTTCCAAGAACGTCAACCTGCGCGGCGATTTGTGATGCCTGAAGATGTGGCCGAATTAATTGTCTTCATGTGTAGCAACGCAGCCCGTGAAATGACTGGATCTCCTGTTTCTATAGATGGTGGATGGCTTGCCCAATAAGTTTAAAAAATGCATACATCTACCAGTATCGATGAGGGCCACGATTTAAAACGAGTTGATGAAAAAAATCATCAGGAGGCATTATGTTTCAATAATATTAGCGTTAAGTTTGGAGACTATACTGCTGTTCTAAATACTTCATTTTCTGTCAAGGCTGGTGAATTTGTTTCTGTTGTTGGTCCTACAGGTTGTGGAAAATCAACACTTTTAAACATAGCCGCTGGTTTATTAAATCCCTCAGAAGGAGAAATTAAAATCTTTGGAATGCCTTTAGATGGAGGCATGAGTAATCAAGTGGGGTATTTATTCCAAAGCGAAGCTTTAATGCCTTGGCGAACTGCCATCGAAAATATTATGGTAGGTCTGCAATATCGTAAGGTAAACAAAGATCAGGCAACAACCCTAGCTAATCACTGGTTAGCTAGGGTTGGGCTAACAGGCCATGGGCATCGCTATCCCCATCAACTATCTGGTGGTATGAGAAAGAGAGTGTCTTTAGCGCAAACCATGATTTTAGATCCTAAAATCATTTTGATGGATGAGCCATTTAGTGCTTTAGATGTGCAAACAAGGCAATTAATGGAAAATGAATTGCTTGATTTATGGAGTGCGGATAAAAAATCTATTATGTTTATAACGCATGATCTCGAGGAAGCTATTGCTTTATCAGATCGAGTCATCGTTTTATCGGCAGGGCCTGAAACACATCCTATTGCTGAATTTGTCATAGATCTCCCACGACCTCGAGACATGTTTGAAGTAAGAGTAACTGAGCAATACATTGAATATCACAAACAAATTTGGGCCGCAATGAAGAAGGAAGTATTGAAAGCCTATCAATATTCTAAAAAAGGGGATTCACATGATTGATGCTGTTGGCAAAATTAGGCCAAGTTTTAAATCAAAAAAACTACCCTCTATGAGCCGCATTAACTTATATCGAGTGATATTGTTTTTTGCCTTAATGTTTATTTGGCAATACTTAATTGTTCTAGAAATTCTTCCGGAATTTTTCTTTGGACGCCCTTCACTAGTTTTGAGTAGAATTTGGGATTGGTTTTCATCCGGTCATATTTATTCACATTTAATAACGACATTAATTGAGACGTTTTTTGCTTTTACTATTGGTGTAATCGGTGGAGCAACAGCGGGACTTTGGTTAGGCCTTAGCCCTTTGGCTGCTGCACTGCTAGATCCATACGTGAAAGCCTTAAATGCAATGCCTAGAGTCATACTTGCGCCTATATTTATAGTTTGGTTTGGACTGGGCATGGGCTCAAAAATTGCACTAGGAATAACATTAGTGATTTGTGTTGTGTTTTTTAATGTGTTTCAGGGTGTTAGGGAAGTGAATAATGTAGTACTTTCCAATGCAAAAGTATTGGGGGCCACCCCTTTACAACTTTTGCAAACGGTATACATACCATCGGCATTAAGTTGGATGTTTTCAAGTTTGCATGCCGCCGTAGGAATGGCTTTTGTGGGTGCCGTAGTTGGCGAATATCTTGGCTCTGCAAGTGGCATTGGCTATCTTATTTTGCAGGCTGAATCAGTTTTTGATATTAATGCGGTATTGGCGGGGATTGTAATATTGACATTATTTGCTCTAATTCTTGACTGGATAGTGACAATTATTGAAAAACGACTACTCATTTGGAGTCCAAGTCATGAGTAAATAATCCATACAATTCCGTGTCCTTTATTTCTTATTCAAGTTTTACACAAAGTTATTGCCTATGAAATTATTTATTTAATTTAATAAGCCCTATTTTTTTAGTGATCAAATCAACACGCCTCCCGCTAAATACTCGATTTAATGTAGGATGCCGAGGAGTAAACAGAGTTTTTGCAGAGAAGAAGGGATTATGACCATTGAATCTAAAATACGAATAATTTTTATCCAATGATTACTCCATTTGATAAAAATCATAAATATGATTTAATAATTATTGGTTCTGGCGCCGCCGGATTGACTGCTGCCTTAGTCGCTAGCATTCAAGGCTGTAATGTCCTTGTTGTAGAAAAATCAAACGTTATTGGTGGTACAACAGCTCGCTCATCAGGGACTGTATGGATTCCTAATAATTCACTTCAACAGACATTTGGCTTCGAGGATAGCAAAGCAAAAGCAATGTCTTATCTTGATTCTCTTGTTGGAGAAAAAGCCGATAAGCTATTACGTGAATCTTTTATTGATCATGCGCCCATCATGATTGATTATCTGATTAAAAATACAGCAATGAAATTCAAACCCTATGTCTCAAGTCCAGATTACCGACAAGATCATCCCGGAGCCGCTTCGGGTGGCCGACCATTAGAGCCCCAGCCTTTTGATGGAAGATTACTTGGCTCCATGTTCAAAATAATAGCGTCACCACTTGAAGTGTTGATGCTATTTGGTGGAATGATGATTACTCGAATGGAAGCTGCAGCGATTATTAAATTTAATCTCACTAGCTTTAAAGTCGGGGCCAAACTAATGGCTCGATATTTACTTGATCGATTAAAACACCATCGGGGCACACGTTTAGTTCTAGGTAATGCTTTAGTTGGAGCACTTTTGAAAGAGCTTACAACTAGAAAGGTATGTTTTCTTTTAGAGGTTGATACTAAAAAGTTACTGATGAATGAATCTGGCGATGTATTTGGAATTCAAGTGGTAATGAATAGTGAAAATATTAATATTAGCGCTACTAATGGAGTTGTTTTGGCTGGAGGTGGTTTCCCCTCTAATCATCAAAAATACCAAGAATTTTTACCTCGGCCTACGCCTCTTTACAGCCCTGCTTTTGAAGGTTGTCAAGGCGAAACTATTGATCTAGGTCTTGCTGTTGGTGGTGTTTTAGGTAAATCTGGGCTAGATAATACATTATGGTTCCCAAGTTCAGTTTTGTATAAAAATAATGGGGATGTTTTAGTTTATCCACACATTGTTTTAGATCGATCAAAACCGGGTTTGATTGCAGTTAATAGCGATGGTAGTAGATTTGTTAATGAGGCGGTTTCTTATCACGAGTTCGTTCGTGCAATGTATAGAACAAATGCTCATACCGCCTCCATCCCCAGCATTTTAATTTGTGCTAAGGGCTTTATCTGGAAGTATGGCTTTGGGTTAATTAGGCCAAGGACTATTTCCTTGTCAAAATATATCAAACAAGGATATTTGTATGAAGCAAATAGCATCGAAGAGCTAGCTAAAAAAGTTGGTGTTAATCCAATGAATCTTTCCCATACTATCCATAAATTTAATTCAGATGTCACTACTGGTCACGATAGTGATTTCGCTAAAGGAGAAAATGTGTATGATCGTTCGAATGGTGATCCTAATCACTATCCAAACCCTTGTTTAGGATCGATAAATGGTCCCCCATACTACGCCATCAAAGTTTATCCGACCCCTTTGGGTACTAGCCGTGGATTGGTTTCAAATGAGTATGCGCAAGTCGTCAATTCCCGTGGGATTCCAATTACTGGTTTATACGTTTGTGGGAATGATATGCAATCAGTTATGGGTGGAGAGTACCCGGGGGCGGGGGCACAAATTGGAATAGCGATGACCTTTGGATATTTGGCGGCGCGCCATTCAAGTGGGTCTATGTAATCGCTGATCTTTCTGTATTAGTGAGTTTCAAGTTACAATCATCTTATCGATCTTAGACACGAATTTCTTCGTGCTTTATGTTTTCTTAGAAATCTAAATAGCCTTGTAAATTTGCTTTTTTTAGTATCTTAAATTACTAACCGTATTTAGTAACCATCTCATTTAATAGACAAAACTCATGATCATTCAACAACCAAATTCTTTATTTGCCGTTAATACCTATTCATATACCTTGAATTATTCGGCTCGAGATTGCATAGAGTCTTTAGCTCAAAAAGGCTACCGTGAATTTGAATTGATGATGTATCCGGGACATTTATGGCCGAATACTTGCAGTAAGTCTCAACGCCTTGAGTTGCGTCGTTTACTGGAATCGAATGGTCTGGTTGTTAGCACACTGAATATGCCCAATATTGACTTAAATATTGCAGGTGCTAGCAAAGAAATGCGTACCTATAGCCTTGAAAACCTTCGTAGCGTTATTGAACTTGCTGGAGACCTTGGAATTGCTGGTGTCGTTCTTGGCCCAGGCAAGGCAAATCCTTTACTTGCGGCTCCTATGGAACGTCTTATGGAGCACCTATATTATGCCCTTGATGAGTTAGAGCCATTAGCTAATGACGTTGGTACTTCATTGTTAATGGAAAATATGCCTTTTGCTTTTTTACCAGATATAGACTCTTTAATGAAAGCATTAGATGACTATGGAAACAACCGTATTGGTGTCGTTTACGATGTTGCAAATGGACATTTTATTAACGAAGTTATTGTTGATGCCATTAGAAAATCCAGGAAACGTTTGAAGGTTTTACATTTGTCGGATACAAACACGAGTGTTTATCGACATGATACTTTAGGATTGGGTACGGTTGACTTCGAACCCATACCAACTGTTTTAAAGGAAATAGGCTTTACTAATAGGCCAGTATTAGAAATAATCTCATCAAATCCAGATGCTGATTTAGACGATAGTTGCAAAAAATTATATGCAATGGGTTGGAATAAATGAATACCTATTTGAGCGGCTAAATAAATTTTTACTCAATGAGAACTCAATTATTAAGGTTTCAGGGCATGTTAGAAAATTAATGCTTATGATCCGCAAGTCTTGCAAGTAGCATGATATTACCCAATCAAGTGAGCCATTAATCGCGTAATACCAATATTAATAATACCTCCGCCCATTACCAACCATACAAATAACAATTGTGCCAATTTTATTGCTTTTAATCCAGCCTTAGCAATTGAATTGAATATAGATTTACTTCGTCCTGGTCTAACTGCGCAATCAGGCCAGTCTCCCACTCAAGGTAACGGCGCGCCGCATCCTTATTGCCATCATGCCGATCATGAACAAAAAACAGGAAATCAATACAGTCTAAATCAGGCGGGGTGGTTTCCGAGGATTTAGTTTCAAACTCTTTTGGAAAACTGGGGCCCTCTAATTCATATACCTGTATATTTAGATCAAACCCATCAAGTTCCAAAAGCGCTCCGTAAGTGAGCGCAGGATCATCTGAGATAAAAAGTATTGCTTCTTTAGCGTCACGTATGATTTCTTGTAGTTGAGGACGGATGGCCCAAATAGAATTTGGTAAATGATTCTTACGGTATTGCATGCTGCCACGAATATCCAACGTGGTGATGGAGTCATTTTGATAAATTTGATATAAGTCTGCAGTCTTAATAGTCGCCTTACCAATTAAATGATCCGTCTGAATACTAGGTAAGCTAACTTTACTATTTACACCCTCTTGTAGAACTGCCACATCATGACCCATCTGCTTTAACCAACTAGCAATTGTTATTGCACGCACTCCATCAGAGTCATACAAAACAATGCGAGCATTACGAACGCCAACAAATTGATCAGTAGCTTGAATTAATTGCCCTCCAGGTGTATTTTGTGCCCCAGGAAGCCCATTGAATGAAAACTCCTCTGCAGTCCTAACATCACAGAGGTATAAAGATCGACCTCCATCATTTTTCCAGGATAAAAATTGCTCATCGGATATTAAAGGAATATCAAACTTATTTACTAAAGTCTTTGAGGCAAGCAGAATCTCATCATCGACTCTAGGCTTAGCGTATTGAGCAACTTTTCCATGATCTAAGACATAATCATTCAGATACCAGCCTTGGGTACCATTCTCTAACGCAAAGATTGGATTTTTAATCCCTAAATTAATCAGAGTTTGTGCGCCAATGATGCTACGAGTTCTCCCAGCACAATTAATAATGATTTTAGTATCTTGGTTACTAACAAGACTTTTAATGCGGTAGGCTAATTCTCCGTTCGGACAACATTGAGCCCCAGGAATACTCATCTTTTTAAATTCACTCTGAGGCCTGCCATCTAAAACGATGAAATCCTCCCGGTCGACCATCATTTTCATTAAATCATGAGCACTCACTATGGGCGTATGACACTGCTGCTCAACTAACTCCCCAAAGGTTTTAGATGGAAGATTTACTCCAGCAAACAAATTAAATCCAGCATCCTGCCAGCCCTGAGTGCCACCACTCAGCAAATAAATGTCTTGATAGCCCTGCTGAATCAGGGCTTGAGCAGCCTTAACTGAAACACCAGCGCCATTTTCGTCATAAACCACTAACCTTACAGATTTTCGAGGGGCTAATCGAGCCACTTCATATTCAAGTCGACTATACGGTACAGACGTTGCCAAGAAAAGATGTGCCTCTCCATATTGACCGTGTTCACGCACATCAAACACAGCAATTTCAGTTTGCCCATGTAACCATTGCTTTAAAGTTTTTGCATCAACCGATTGAATCGCCATTCCTAATCCTTATTATTAGACGTATCAATTACTCTGCCTTGATATTCATACGTTTAATAGCCCTATCCTATTGAATAAAGTCTGAATCGACTATGCGAGCAAATTGTGGCATGGTCATCAATTTTACCTCTAGACATATTTCAGTAAGTTTTACCACCTTAAAAGTAATTATGAGAGTTTTCATAATTCTCTTACTACAATGGCATAACTGAAAGCGCCCTAAAAGCCAGCTAGGCTTACACCACTTCGTATTTCAAACGCTTAAGCTTTGACATATCTGTCCCTTCAATGCGGATTAGACTAGTCGAGTTTTTGCGCTCAGGCGCATGTAAGTCTCCTTCGTTGTACAAGTGCGCAACGCCGGGAGTCAGTGTGTAAGATCGGACAAGCTTCACTTTGCCGGGTTTGTCAGTACTGGCCTCTTCAATTTTTTGATAGTCTCGCATTTCAGTGTTACCGTGTACCTGCCCATAGATGGCCCAAGAATGTGCATGATCATGCGGATCAGACCTTTTTGGACCAAGGTAATGATGGACCAGAATGCAAAACCCCAATTCAGGATCTTGATAAATAATTTCGCGTTCGCCAGTGGTTGGGTGAAGATGCTTTGCAATAAAGACCTGATCTATCAAAACGTCCTTTAACGCCGCAGTGACTTTTTGACGACCAATAGGTCCAGGATTGTGCTTCAGAAAATCGTGGCACTGACTAGCAAATTGCTCTAATGTGTGACTCATGCTCGCTGGCTCCTTTATCTTTTTCAATACCTTTATGTTACCTCAGTTTAAGTCAATTGCTTTCGGTTAAATAATCATAAACAAGTGCTTCATCAAATACTCTATGCTAACTACAAATTATGGAGACTTTGGTTCTGGAACTAATACAGCCTGATTCAATTCTTAACGATCTCAGGGCAGAGTTGACTCACCCTGGAATTTGAACACATTTTCAATCCATACAAAAACCAAACTATAATCACAAAGAGTTCAATGATCTCGTTGAAGGCTTAAGTCTCCTCATCATCAGAGTCATACTCCACCTTTTCTAATCGATTGCACTAATTTTATATTTTTATCTTATGAATTCATACATTCTCAATTTATCCTGCTCAGACAGACCTGGAATTGTTCGTGACGTCTCAACATTCTTAATAGAACAAGATGGAAATATTGAGGAGGCTTCCCAGTTCAATGATAGTAGTACCGGCCTATTCTTTATGCGAGTGCAATTTGTCAGTCCAAATGACCTTGCGACGATTCAGCTAAAGCTGAATCAATTTTCGATAACAAACCATCTTACTTCTACACTTCATGATACGGCCTACCAGATGAAGACTATTTTATTTGTTAGCAAAGAAGGGCATTGCTTGAATGATCTTCTATTTCGATGGAAAAGTGGCCTATTAAAAATTGATATCCGTGCAATTATCAGCAATCATATGGACTTTTATCAACTAGCGGCAAGCTACAATATTCCTTTTCACCATATCCCCGTCAATGCTACCAATAAATTAGAAGTAGAAGCTAAACAATTCGAGATCATTAAAAATGTACGTGCAGAGTTAGTTGTCTTGGCGCGTTATATGCAAATATTGTCAAATGACTTTTGTCATAAATTAGAAGGAAAAGCTATTAATATTCATCATAGCTTTTTACCTAGTTTTAAAGGCGCAAAGCCTTACTACCAAGCTTATGACAGAGGCGTTAAATTAATTGGAGCAACTGCACATTACGTCACGGCAGATCTTGATGAAGGGCCAATCATTGAACAAGATGTTGCTCGAGTTGACCACAGCAAAAATGTTGATGACTTAACCGCCCTAGGACGCGATACAGAAAGTCAGGTTTTAGCCCGTGCCGTTAAATGGCATAGTGAACATCGTATCTTAATCAATGGCCACAAAACTATTATCTTTAAATAAATCCACCCTTTTAAAATGGTAGGTTTTGCTGACTGTCGACATACTCCTCAATAGAATAAACCTAGAAAATTATCTTTAGGTGGCACTAAGAACTTATGATGATGCTTTGCTTGTATTATTTTTGTTTATTTTGCGGTTTAAATTATGCCTCGATAGGACCCACCATCAATTTGAATATTTTGCCCACTAATAAACCCTGCTTGTTGACTACATAGGTAGGCGCACATATCTCCAAACTCTTCCGTTCTTCCAAAACGTTTAGCCGCAATAGTTTGGGTAATTTTGGCACGTGCTTCCTCAAAAGTAATATTATCAATTTTTGCTTGACGCTCAGTCATTTGTATTTGACGGCCGGTATCAATTCGTTCGGGAAGTAAATTATTGATAGTGACATTGTCAACAGCGACATCTCTAGAGATTGCTTTACAAACAGCTGTAAGCGCTGTTCTGGCTGATGTTGATAAACCTTGATGAGGTAGCGGGGATTTCACCATGGCAGAAGTGATATTGATAATACGCCCAAATTTTCTCACTTGCATGCCAGCTAAAACACCTCTTATCATTAGCACAGGTGCAAGCATATTAGACTCAAACGCTTGGATATAATCATCATGAGCCCAGTCTAAAAAATGCCCAGGTGTTGGTCCCGCATTGTTGGTCACTAAAATATCTGCATCAGGACAGGCCGCTAAAAGTTGATGTCTGCCATCTTCTTGGGTAATATCTGCAACAACACCATGAACAGCATTACCAGTGAGGGTTTTAATTTTTTGGACAGCAGCACGAACAGTAGCTTCCGTGCGACCATTGATATATATTTCCACACCCTCCTTAGATAAAGAAATGGCGCAAGCTTTACCTAACCCTTTAGAGGATGCACAAATAATTGCTTTTTTACCGTTAATACCTAAATCCATATTGGTCTCCAAAACTAATTCATTCAAATTGACATTCTTTTATACAGTACCGACAGCTTTAAATTCTGACTTCTCAAATTAATCAAAATCATCAGGACTTCTACCATCTGAACTAAATCCTAATGTCTCCACGAAATCAAGCATTTCCGAATCTTATGAAATTACTATCATTCCAAGGCATAAGTTGACTCTCCTAATACATAAAATTGTAAAGTATGTCTCAGGTTATCCATCAATGACTCACACTCATCATTTGGTAGGAAAAAATACTACTCAGTTTTTAAATTTTCTAATACCCAATTTTTGAAAAGCTTTACCTTTGTAGTATTAGTTACTTCATGCGGAGAGACTAACTGGTAACTACTGATGGATGTTGTTCTTATATTGAAAGGCTCAATCAATATACCGTTTTCCAGATCTTCTTTGACTACAGACGACCGACCTAAAGTGACGCCTAGTGAATTAATTGCACACTGAACATTGGTAATAAAATAGTCACAATTGATACTTGAATTTAATTCAATATTTGTATAACCAGCAGCCTCAAGCCAAAAAGGCCATTCGTCACCTAAAACGGGACAAGAAGATCTAATAATTGTGTAATTTTTTAGATCCTCTGGAGTTTCAAGTTTGAGTCCAGACTTCATTAAACTGGGGCTACAAACAGGGAAAATTTCTTCAGGTCCAAGGCTCTCAGAATCTATGCCATTCCACTTACCTAAACCATGCCAAATACCAACATCAAAATTTCTCTTCAAAATATCATGTAATGTATGAATGGTGTTTAACCTTATTTCTATATGAGGATAGATAGCTCTAAATTTATGTAAATTAGGAATCAATTTTTTAATAGCGAACGCTCCTAAACACTCTACAGTTAAGACATTTTTTTGATTCTCAGTTCCGGCATGATCCGATGCTGAAGACAGAATAATAATAGCCTCCCTAACAGAGACTAAATAGTCTTTAGCTTTTTCAGTCAAAATAAGCCCACTTGCATTTCTAATAAATAAGTTAGTCTCAAGAAGCTCTTCTAAATTTTTAATCTGATGACTAATTGCAGTTTGGGTTAAATTCAGTTCAATCGCCGCTCTGGTAAAGCTCAAATAACGAGCAGATGCTTCAAAGGCCAGCAGGCTTGATATAGAAGGAATTCTTTTATTCATGAATAAAATTTACCTTTGTAAATGGCATGAGTAATCGTTGCACAAATTTAGGGTTAACCCTTGCGACTATTGATAACATTTAATTATTTTAAAGCCACATAAAAATAAATCATACTCCATGAATTTAAGTAATTTGTAATTAGACGCTATTTTAAATACACTAAATTCAAAAATAATTATCTATCAAGGAGATTAGAAGAATGTTAGCAAGCACAGAAATAATTGAACAGCTACCCCGGGGTTTTGTTTTTAATACTTGGTATGTTGCAATGTGGGGCTCTGATTTGCAAGAAGCTAAACTAGTTCCCAAAACAATTCTCAATGAACAAATCGTTTTTTTTCGTAAAGAAGACGGCTCGGTTGCGGCAATCACTGACAGATGTGCACATCGATTTGCACCATTATCAATGGGTAAGTTAATACCAGGAGATAGAATTCAATGCATCTATCATGGCTTGGAGTATTCTGCCAATGGCAAATGCGTAAAAAATCCTCATGCGCCCTGCACCATACCAGAAATTACAAATTTTAAAAGTTATCCCGTAGAAGAGAAATATTCATTGATCTGGATATGGATGGGGGATGAACCCGCTGATCAATCTTTGATACCTGACTATAGTTGTTTGATAGACACGCCAGAAATGTATGTGACTAGACCAGGATATTTGAAAGTAAATGCTAATTATCAGTTGGTTGTAGATAATCTTTTAGATCTCAGCCACACATCCTATGTTCATGCAGGAATATTGGGAAACGCTCAGACAGTTGATGCCGATATAAAAGTTAATCAAGTCGGTGAAGTGGTATCAGTTAGTAGACCTTCAATCAATGCTGAAACCCCTGGAATACTTCAAGTAATGAGCCCTCCAGGATTTGAAAAAGGTGATCAGTGGAGTACTATCTCTTGGTATTGCCCAAGTAATTTAATTCTTGAGTTCGGCGTAAGTAAGCATGGCGAACCAAAAGAAAAAGGAACCGGATACTTTGCAATTCATTTACTAACACCAGAATCAGATAGAACAACACATTACTACTACACTGCTGCAAGATGGAATGTCTTAACAACTGGAGATGATAAAAACTCTGCAATTCGAGATAAGATCTACGAATTAAGAACCTTTGCTTTTGCAGAGCAGGATGTTCCGGTGATAGAGGCACAGCAAAATACTATGGATAATGCAAAGTATCTATTAAAGCCTGCACTATTGTCTATAGATGGAGGACCTGTAAGATATCAGAGAATTCTACAAAATAAAATTACCCAAGAGCTTAAAAAGTAATTGGTAAATATTTTCAAGATGAACAATGAAAATGATTTACTCAATGTACAAATTAGTGCATTGGATATGATTGCAAAAGATATTTTAGCCATTGAGCTTAAGCCAATTGATGGCAGCTTCTTACCACCCTACGATTCTGGCTCTCATTTAGATGTTTATATTGCGCCTGATCTCGTTAGGCAATATTCAATCTGTAGTAAAGACTTGAGCCAAGTGGTTTACAGGCTTGGAATACTTCGAGAAACAAATTCGAGAGGCGGATCTAAGAAGATATTTGAAGACTTTAAATTACATCAGATATTAAAAGTAAGTAAACCGATTAATAAATTTCACTTGGATCTATCGGCAAAAAAATCATTCTTATTTGCAGGCGGCATTGGTATTACCCCATTATTGTCTATGGCATATGCATTAGATAAAAATAACGCTGATTTTGAACTTCATTATTTTTGTAGAAGTAAAAACAAACTGGCTTTTGAAGATGAAATCCATCAATCAAGATTTGCTAATAAAACTTTTATCTATATAGACGATGAACCTAACGGAATAAAATTTGATAAGAAGTGTCTAATCAGTGGGCTAGAAACAAACAAGCAAATATATCTTTGTGGGCCTTCTGGATTTATCGATTTCGTGAAGGATCAAGCTATTGAGTGTGGATATTCCGCCAATCAGATTCATACAGAATACTTTAATTCAAACGTTATAAAGACGGGGGCCTCTTTTAATGTTGTTGCACAAAAAACAGGAATAAATGTTGATGTTTTAGAAAATCAAACAATTGCACAAGCATTAAAACAAGTTGGTGTTGTAATAGATTTATCGTGTGAGCAAGGGGTCTGTGGGACTTGCTTAACGCCAGTTTTAGAAGGCATTCCTGATCATCGCGATATGTATCAGACTGATGAAGAAAAAAACTTAAATTTATTCATTACTCCTTGTTGCTCGCGCTCATTAACTGAGCGTTTGGTATTGAATATTTAAAAAGGAATTAGTAAATGGACGAATTCATATACGACGTAATTGTTGTTGGCGCAGGCTCTGCTGGATGCGTTCTAGCAAATCGCTTGACTGAAATAGACGATATTCACGTTTTATTAATTGAAGCCGGCAAAAAAGATGACATGGAATTACTACATATTCCAGCAGGGTTTAATTATGTTGCCTTTGATGAAAGAGTCATTTGGGATTACAAAACAGAACCCGAAGTGGGTTTGAATGGCAGAAGTATTGATT
Source organism: Burkholderiaceae bacterium (assembly GCA_947472645.1). Taxonomy (GTDB): domain Bacteria; phylum Pseudomonadota; class Gammaproteobacteria; order Burkholderiales; family Burkholderiaceae; genus Polynucleobacter. The sequence continues at coordinate 28,780 of CANJBQ010000019.1, read as the reverse complement.
ATGTAAGAGGGCGAGTTCTAGGTGGTTCTAGCAGCGTAAATGCTATGGTTCATATTCGTGGCAACAAAGGTGACTTTGAGGAATGGAAAAAGATGGGCTGTGATGGCTGGGGATGGGATGATGTTTTACCTTATTTCATCAAGAGTGAAAATCACTGTGATGGACCAAGTGATTTACATGGTGATAGGGGACCATTAACAGTTACGCTATCTCATCATCATCCTAGTTCAGATATTTTCCTCAATGCGATGGTGAGCGCAGGAATTAAACGAGTTTCAGATTTTAATACTCCCGCACAAGAAGGCGCAGGCTATTATCACCAGACAGTAAAAAATGGTCGTCGTCAAAGTACTGCAGCCACTTACTTAACACTTGCGGCAAAAAGAAAAAACTTAAAGATAACAACAAATGTCGTGGTAGAGCGAGTTGAATTTGATGGGAATAATGCATCAGGAGTATGGGTTCGCTCTCAAGATGGCAGTAGTAAATTACTAAGGGGTAAAAAGATTATTCTATCTGGCGGAACTGTTGGCAGCTCTCAAGTTCTCGAACTATCAGGAATAGGATGTGCAGATCGCTTAAATAAGCTTGGTATTGAATGTAAAGTCAATCGTCCACAAGTAGGAGAAAATGTTCAGGACCACTATCAATCACCTATCGTAGTGAATGTAATTGGTATTCGGTCGCTAAATGATTATGTCAGCCCATTAGCAATGTTAGGTCAAATTTTTCGCTATTACCTCAAACGTGATGGGTTACTCGCTTTTAATGCAACACAAGTTGGCGCTTTTGTTAAGTCTTCATCAGATAAAGAATATCCAGATTTACAGGTTCTTTTTGCTCCCGCTGCACTTGACCCTGCTGCGCACCCTAGAAAATTGGATAAGAAGTCGGGCTTAACAGCAATTGTTTGTAACTTAAAGCCAGAATCAAGAGGATCTATCCATATAAAGTCGAAGAATGTTGACGATTATCCAAAAATAGATGGCGGATATTTAAAAACACAATTTGATAAAGAAATGATGTTGAAAGGGTTTCATTTGTTAAGAAAAATATTTTCTCAACCAGTGATCAGTCAATACATAAGCCAAGAAAAAGCACCGGGCATTGACATTAAAACAGATGAGCAAATTTTAGAATTTTGTAAGAAAAAAGGGGACTCTGTTCATCATCCAGTTGGATCTTGTCGAATGGGCTCTGATGATGATGCTGTTGTGGACACTTCATTAAAAGTAAGGGGCGTGAATAATCTTTTTGTAATAGATGCTTCAATCATGCCAAGAATTATTTCTGGTAATACGAATGCAACAACAGTCATGATTGCTGAAAAAGCTTCACAAATGTTAAAAAATGAGTATTTTCATCGTTGAGTATTAAAAATAGGAGATTGAAATGAATAAAAATTTAAAAAATAAATTAACTGTATTTTTTGTTGGAATTGGATTAGTTACAGCGTTTAATGTTAATGCCCAATTTTCAAATCAGGAAATTAGAATTGGCTTTTCTACTGATTTAAGTGGGATATATTCCGATTTTGACGGTTCTGGAGCTGTCGAGGCTATAAAGATGGCTATTGATGATTTTGGTGGTTCGATCAATGGTAAAAAAATTGATTTACAAGTTGTTAATCACCAAAACAAACCAGAAATTGCTGCAACAAAAGCACGGGAGTGGGCAGACTCTAATATAGACTTATTATTAGGCGGGGTAAATTCTGGGGTGGCATTAGCAGTCTCAAAAGTTGCTGCAGATAAAAAAGTTGCATTTATTTCAGTTGGGGGCGGTACAGCAAGATTAACTAATGAAGATTGCACGCCCTATACGATTAACTATGTTTTAGATACCATTGCGCAAGCTCGCGTAGTTGGTAAAGCTGTAACGCAAAAAGTGGGTAAATCATGGTATTTTTTAGTGGCTGATTATGCGTTTGGCCACTCTTTAGAAAAAGATACTTCAGAAGTTATCTTAGCTGAGGGAGGTAAAGTAGAGGGTTCAATACGTCATCCAGTTGGGGCAAATGATTTCTCATCTTTCCTATTAAAAGCGCAATCATCGAAGGCAGCCGTGTTAGCTTTTGCGAATGCAGGATCAGATTTACATAACTCAGTAAAAGCCGCCAATGAATTTGGTATTGATAAGTCCATGAAAATGACGGCTATGATGCAGTTTATTACAGATACTCACACCTTGGGATTGCCTGTTACTCAGGGTATGTTTTTATCCGCTGCATGGTATTGGGATTTGAATGAAGATAGTCGTGCATGGTCACGTAGATATTTTGGAAAAATGAAAAAAATGCCATCAGTATTGCAAGCAGGTGCTTACTCAGCAACATACCAATATCTTAAAGCGGTTAAAGAAATTGGAACTGATGATAGTGCCAAAGTGATTGCCCACATGAAGACTATGAAAATTAATGACTTTTTTATAAAAAATGGTTACATAAGGCCTGATGGACGTATGATTCATGAATATTATTTAATGGAAGTGAAAAAGCCATCTGAAAGTAAATATCCATGGGATTACTATAAAGTAGTAGAACGCGTTCGTGGTGAAGATGCTTTTAATACTAAAGCCGAATCCAAATGTACATTATGGAAATAAGTTGCTTACCTTTTTATAGTTTAGTTTCTTAAATTTACCCCTAATTTTTAGAGTACTCAAAAATTAGGGGTATAAAGTCTGAATGAATAATTTATTAAAAGTTAAATATCTTGATAAGCTCAACTTTTATGTCAATTAATCTAATTTAAGTTTTAATTTATCGATTAATTTTCCATACCGATCTGAATCTTTTTTTATTTTCTCACTTAAACTTTCAGAAGTTGAACCTACTGGTTCTGCTCCTATTTTAATAAATTGCTCCTTAACATCGTCTTGTAGTAAAACTTTATTAATGTCCGTATTTATTTTCTGAATAATATCTTTAGAAACTCCTTGAGGCGCTGCGATAGCTACCCAATTAGATTCAACAAAATCTTTTAGGCCTGACTCTATCAAAGTGGGCCAGTCAGGATGGTCTTTTAAACGCTGTCTTGATGCCACGCCAAGTACTTTCACCTTACCGGAATCAATAAACGAAGTTACTACTGCTGCCCCAGCAACTCCAATAGGCACTTCCCCGCTCACCAGAGCAAGCACCGCCTGAGCACCACCTTTATAGGGTATATGTACTAATTTAGCACCTGACTCAGTAGCAAATCGCTCGCCCATTAAGTGATTTAATGTCCCAATACCAGGAGATGCAAATGATACCCCCCCAGTCTGTCCTTTTGACATATTAATTAAATTAGATACTGAATTGATATTTTTATCAGCGTTAACCACGATTAACATTGGAGTGTCTAATAAAAGAGATATCGGTATAAATTCATTCGCAGTATTGAGACTTTGATTTTTATTTAAATGTTGAGCAATTGTAAACTCAGCAACAGTAGCCACCAGCAGCGTATAGCCATCGGGGTCAGATTTTGCAACCGTATTCATTGCAATGAACCCACCTCCCCCTACCTTATTGTCAACAATAACAGCCTGCTGCCACATTAGTGACAATTTATTAGCCATGATTCTCGCGGCAATATCACTGATTCCACCCGCTCCATAAGGAACTATGATTTTTACTGGTTTGTTCGGAAAAGATTGCCCAATACTCTGTATTGAAAACAATATTAGTATACAAATTACGAAATTCTTAAAGGTACGCATAGCTTCCCTATTAAATTCACTCTATTTGAATATTTAAACTTTTTATCAGTGAATTGGTTTTATCAAATTCAGTTTTTATACGTTTACTCATCTCTGAGCTACTACTTGTTCTAGATTCAGTACCTCTTAAGATTAAAGCCTCTTTATAAGAACTACTCTGAGTAATCTTTCTAATATCGGTACTAATCTTTTCTATTAACGCATTAGGAGTTCCTTTAGGCGATAATAGGCCTTGCCAAGCAATTGCCTCAAATCCTGGGTAACCTGATTCTGAAATAGTTGGAACATTTGGAATACTTGATAAGCGATCAAGACTTCCAATCGCAATTGGCACTAATCTGCCTTCTCTTATATATGGTAAAGCTGTTGAGACTGCAGCTATCATCAAAGAAACCTCCCCCGCAATGACGTCCTGTAACGCCGCAGCCGCACCTTTATAGGGTATATGATTTAATTTAATACCAGCAGTTTTTTGAAAGGATTCCCAGGTTAAATGATGGGTACTACCAACCCCATTAGTTGCATAATCTAAACCTTTTTGTGTGCCTTTAGCACTTGACACAAGATCACTGATTGTCTTGATGTTCGTTTTTGAATTAGTAACAATCACAAACGGAAACATGCACACCATACCAATCGGCATTAAATCATTGAGAGGATCATAAGGCATATTTTTTTGAAACTGCGGCATACTAATTAAAACGCCATCATCTGTGATCAAAAGTGTATAAGCGTCAGGACTTGATTTGGCGACCGTATTGGCCGCAATCATTCCTGCAGCTCCAGGCTTATTTTCAACAACGACTTGTTGACCCCATAAATTGGAAAGATCCTTTGCTAAAATTCTAGCAGTTATATCCACCGCTCCTCCTGGACCATATGGAACAATTAACTTGACAGGCTTCGTTGGAAATTCAGATGGCAGTTCTGCGAAACCCTTCTTTGTCAGCCCAAGTAGGCAAATGCAGATGCTAAGGATCATCATTAAAGGTTTCTTCATCATTTAATTTGCCTTTCCGCGGGATAAAGGTGCACTTGCATACTCTGGCTTAACATGTACGTCAATTAAATATGGCTGACCTGCCCGCACTGCGTCAAGCCCTCTTCTTAAGGCATCTTCAAGATTTAATAAATCAGTTACAGGTCCTTCAGACATGACACCCTGAGCTTTTGCTAGCACAGCTATATCAATACAAGGGTCATCAATACGCTGCCCAATCCATCGATTAGAAACTGGACGATTACGATGTTTAGCAACCGTTTGTTGATGAATTTCATCATTAAAGTTAGATCGATTATTCGAGATAATGAACAAAGCTGGTAATTTGTAATGCGCAGCGGTCCATAAGGCGGACACACCTTGAACAAAATCACCATCACCTAGGACAGAAACCACAATCCGGTTAGTATCTTTCAATGCTAGAGCAGCGCCTACCGTAATGCCTGGTCCAGCAGCAAGTCCTGCACCACCATCATGACCAAGAAAATCCAATGGATCTCTAAAGTGATATACGTCACCAACCCAACCTATAGTGACATGTGCAAGAGTAAATAATTCTCCTCCTCGCAATTTGGCTAAAGCAACTTCAATATCATGAGGAGAAATTTCATTATTTACATTTTGACTATAACGAAGATTTGTCTCTTGCTTTAATAAGAACGGGGCTTGTTTTTTAGCTACAGTTGATTTTTCAATGAAAGGCAATAGATTACTGACAAATTGATCTACGCCAGATGAGATCTGTACATCAACTGGTGATAGTGCAAAATAATCCATACTCCAACCATTGTGCAAAACGCTATCTAATGACACATGAATAATTTTTCCTGAAAACTGGGTTACATCAGAAAATGTTTGTTCTATAGTGCCATTTAAATCAGGCCAGTCCAAACTCAATATACAGTCCGAAGAGCTAACAGCTTCTTTTGCTTGGGCTGTTAGCCAAAAAAATGGGTGCGCCACATGCAATGGATGTTCGGTAGGAAATGCTGATCGCTCACGAATAGATGTCAATACCGAGGCGCCAAGAGCCTGCGCTAAACGAATACGCTCCTCCCATCCTGTTGAGCTCCTTGAGACCCTACCCATGAGTATCAAAGGCTTTTTTGCATTAGATAGCAACTGAACCACTTCTTGAAGTTGCTCATGAGATGGACTTGGATCTTTCGCTGGTGCAAATCGGATAACTGAGGGTATCTCAATACTCTCATTTAATACTTCTTCTTGAAGTCCTGCATCAAGACAGATGTAAACAGGGGCGCTAGGTTTTGTTGTAGCTATCTGATTAGCACGTAAGAATGATTGAACTATGCCGTGCATAGAGCGTGGTTCATCATCCCATTTGGAGAAATTTCTTAAGACCGCACCTTGGTCTTTAGAAGTATGAATCCAATCAATCCAAGGTCTTCTTTTTTCTGAAACAACTGGCCCAGTTGCGCCTAATATTAAGATTGGCATCCGATCACACCAAGCGTTATATATTCCCATCAAGCCATGAAATAATCCAACGTTGCTATGTAGAACACTAGCCATCATTTGATCACTTGCTTTAGCATACCCATGTGCAATTGAAATTACGTGGTCTTCATGCAAACACAACAACATTTGCGGATCTCGATTACCTAAATAATTAACTAAGCTATCGTGCAGCCCTCTATAACTTGCTCCGGGATTTAAGGCAATATATTTAATTCCCAAATTTCTCAACATTTGTGCAGCAATATCGCTACCCCACCCCATTTTTTGCGGGGAAAATTCTGGCTTTTCTATTTCATCCATTGTGTATCAGTCTCTTATTAGTTAATTTGTATATTCTTTGCACTATGTTCGATAGTCTGGGTAATGTCTTTCTAATAATCGCAAGCTGGCTGGCCAATCTTTTCCCCCGTGGCGATTAGGGTCAATTGTTTGATATTGCATTGCCGCTTTTTCACAAACAGTAGCATCAATGATTGAGAACTCAGCATTTCCGGCTAATGCGTTGATCTGTATCTTGCATGCAGTCTCTAAGTAATGGTAATCAACAAATGTTTGCGGGATATTCTGACCACAAACAAGGACGCCATGATTTCGTAAGATTGCATAATTAAAACTACCTAAACTATGAATAATTGGGGCTCTTTGATCTTCATTGAACTCAAACCCCCCAAAATCATGATACGCAATACGATTAAAAAATGGCATAGCATGTTGAGACAACATCAATAAACCATGCTTTTGCGCTGAGACGCCAGCATTGGCTGGACTATGCGTATGAAAAACTACATTTAAATCTGGCCTTGCTTGTAGTATCCCACCATGAATGATGTGCGCACCACCTCGATTCGGTGGACTATCTTGATAGGGATTACCTAAAAAATCAAACTTTAATAAGGACGATGCTGTCACTTCCTCAAAGAAAAAGTGAGTTGGCTTGACCAAAAATAAATCTGGAAAACCGGGAACTCTAGCGGATAAATGATTATAAGATAAATCACTTAAACCAAAATGCGCTAATAATCGATAACAAGCGGCTAGCTCTACTCTAACCTCCCACTCGGCTTGAGATATTTCATGTCTCAATGATTTTGTAATATTGTTCAACGTGTTATTCCGCTAGATTCATTTTTACAGCAATACTTCCCCATGTTTTAATTTCTTTATCCATGAATTCCGTATGTGCTTGAGGACCTTGATTCTTTGCAATAGAAAAGCCTAAAACTTTTAAACTATCGACCATCTCTTTCGATTGCAATGCTTTACTTAGAGCTACATTTAAATAATTCATCACCTCTGGTGGCAAATTCGCTGGACCAAAAAATGCAAACATGGCGCCTTCATCTAACTCAGGAAAAGGGTATCCTAATTCATAAAAAGTTGGAACATTGGGCTGAGTTGGTGAACGTTGCAATCCTGTAACCGCAATCGGCTTAACTTTACCCGAGTCAATAAAGGGTTGCGCAGCCACTAGTCCTGTAGACATCGCAAGTTGAACACGCTCTCCTGCAAGGTCAATGAGGGCTAAGCCTGCACTACGATAGGCGATATTTTGAGCCTGTAGCCCATACTTCATTTTCATCAGCTCTGGGGCAACGTGCGTTGGAAATTGCCCCATACCTCCTGCTGAACCAAACGATATCCCATTAGGCGTATTCTTCGATAGGTCTATTAATTCTTTTACATTTTTCACTGGCAAATTACTATTGACGAGTAAAAAAATAGGGCCAGAAGCAATTAAACTTATCTGCGTAAAGTCTTTTTTACTATCAAATGGCGGTGGTTTTGTAATCGCTGGATTAATGGCAAATACTCCAGTAGTTTCATTAAACAAAAGTGTGTATCCATCAGGCTTGGCATCTTTGACATGCACAGTTCCTATAATGCCTTGGGCACCAGATTTGTTTTCAACAATGAATGATTTCCCCGTTACTTGAGAAAGTGCCGAAGCTAATTTTCTTGCAATACCATCGGTTGGACCACCAGGTGCAAACGGGGCGATAATTCGTACGGGTTGATTAGGGTAATTGCTTTGGGAAAATCCTGCTATGGGATATAAGGCCACAAGAAAAACTAGACTGATCAAATGAAAAAAGCGGATATTTACTTTATTGCCATGGGAAAACAAAGACATTTTTTTCTCCTTTTTTATAATAATTTTATGGTTTATTTAAGCATGTTTAATGACCTAGGAATGTTGTTTAAGATGAATTATTAACATAGGGTAATGAAATAAATTCATGGAGTAAGACTTAAAAATACAGCACATGAAAATAATTCCCATTCAATAACTTTTAATCCGTCAGATTCATTTTCACTGCGATACTGCCCCAGGTTTTAATTTCTTTATCCATTAATTCGCCATGATGTTGAGGGCCCTGATTCTTCGGAATAAACAAATCTAGGGCTTTTAAACCATCAACCATCTCTTTGGATTGCAATGCTTTACTAACAGCTGCATTTAAATAATTCATTACCTCTGGTGGAAGGTTCGCAGGACCCCAAAACGCAAACATAACACCTTCATCTATTTCAGGTAATGGGTATCCTAATTCACTAAAGGTAGGAACATTAGGTTGAGATAGTGAGCGCTGTAATCCGGTAACCGCTAGCGGCTTTACTTTGCCAGAATCAATAAAAGGTTGCGCAGATACTAATCCTGTAGACATAGTAAAGTGCACACGATCAGCCGCTAGATCAATTAAAGCTGGAGAACCACCACGATAAGCAATATTCTGGGCATTTAATCCATATTTTATTTTTAGGAGTTCGGGGCCAACATGCGTTGGAAATTGTCCCTTACCTCCTGCTGAGCCAAACGATAAGCCATTGGGTGTGTTTTTGGAAAGCTCAATTAATTCTTTGAAATTTTTAACAGGTAGATTTGAATTTACGAGTAAAAAAACAGGTCCATGTGCGATTAAACTAATAGGCGTAAAGTCTTTTCTACCATCAAAAGGAGACGGTTTTGTGATGGCTGGGTAAATGGCAAATAGCCCTTTAGTTTCATTTACCATCAGTGTATAACCGTCTGGCTTAGCATCTTTTACCTGCACTGTACCTATCACCCCCTGAGCGCCAGGCTTGTTTTCGACAACAAAAGATTTACCTGTTTCTTGAGAAAGTGCTAAAGCTAATTTTCTTGCAATACCATCCGTTGGGCCACCAATCGCAAACGGAACAATAATTTTTACCAGTTGATTGGGGTAATTACTTTGAGAAAATGCTACGATAGGATGCACAGAAAATAAAAAGATTAAGCTGATCAGATATAGAAATCGAATATTTACTCTGTTACTATTGGAAAACAAAGACATTATTTTCTCCTTTTTTATAATTATTTTTATAGTTCATTTTAAGCATGTTTATTCCCCTAGAAATGTTGTTTAAGATGAATTTTTAACCTAGGGTAATGAAATAAATTCATGCGGTAAGAATAAAAACCATAAAGCACATGAAAACCAAATTACCATCCATCACAAGCCTTTTATCTTTTGAGTCTGTAGCTAGGAATTCAAGCTTTACTAGGGCTGCCATAGAATTAAATTTAACCCAAACAGCTATTAGTCATCAGATCAAAAATCTTGAGGAACTTTTGGGTGAGAAGTTATTTGTTAGAGCCTCAAACCAACTAACGTTAACCCAAGTAGGTGAAGATTATCTTCATGTCGCTCGGGATTTTATTGTTAGTCTATCTAGCGCTACAGATAGGATTGTCAATCAACAGAATAAAAATATCTTAACCATCGAATGCCTTGGCATGTTTGCAATTAAACGCCTTATCCCAAGGTTGCCGGAGTTTACAGCACGCTACCCCAAAATCAAACTACGACTCAAAACAATGCAAGTGCTACAAAGTAGTATCAAACATAATTTTGATATTGGGATTTGGCATGGCTCAGGAAATTGGATTGGTGTTGATGCAGTGAGCCTGGGCAAAGAAGAAATCTTTCCTGTTTGCAGCCCTGACTTCATGCGCAATACTTTTCCAATGAACAAGATTGAGGATTTATTCAAACAAACAATACTTAGAACAGTTTCGCCTGTTGTTCAAGATGAATGGCAAACTTGGTTACAAGCAGCAGGAATTAAAAATAAAGAATTTAAAAACTTTATTAATTGTGATTATTTAATTACCACCTTGCACGCAGCTTCTGCTGGTCTCGGTATTGCCTTAGGTCGTTCAACGGTGGTTGATGATGATCTTGCCCTAGGAAGGCTAGTTGAGCCATTTACTTTTCGCCAGGAATCTATTTACAACTATCACCTAGTATCCCCGCATGGAAATTCCGATTTAGCTAAAGTGCAAACCTTTAAAAATTGGCTCCTAGAAAGCTTAATTAGTAAGTCCTAGTTAAGGATCCACATATTCAAAATTGCAAATACACCCATTATATTAATCATCAAACCAACGATTAATTTAAATTTACTTTGGTATGAAATCCTATTTAATTCGGTCATTTTCATAGTGCATTATCCAATATCATCATAAGTACAAATCCTAAAATCAAACCTGCTGTTGGATATATTCCCTTACCATCGCGATGGGACTCAGGAATAATTTCATTGCTAATCACAAACAACATGGCGCCTGCAGCCAAAGACAATCCAATAGGCATTAATTGCGGATGATGACCAATTACTACTGCACCAATTACTGCTGCGGCTGGCTCGACTAATCCCGATAACACGCTCACTAAGACTGAGGTAATTCGACCATATCCAATTCCTCTTAGAGCTAATGCAACGACCATCCCTTCAGGAATATCTTGTATAGAAATTCCCGTAGTCAATGCTTTTGCAGATACCAAATCATCCCCAGAAAAAGCTACTCCTATTGCCAGTCCCTCAGGAAAATTATGTAGGGTAATTGCAATCACAAATAACCAGATTCGATTGAAAGATCCAACTGCTGGTCCTTCCCGTCCTTTGATAAAATGCTCATGAGGTAACAATCTATCAATAAAGAGCATGAAGCCAGCTCCTAAAATAATCCCAACTCCAGCTGTTGCCGAGGCATAAAAAGGACTTAAGCCAATTTCTTTCGAAATATGTATTGCTGGCATGATTAAAGAAAAGAAACATGCCGCCAGCATCACGCCAGCACCAAAGCCAAGAAGAGTGTCATATGTTTTTTTGGAGTACGCTTGGGAAAATAAGATTGGCAATGATCCTAAACACGTTGCACCAGCGGCCATAAGGCCGCCATGTAATGCATTTGATATTTTTGCATCCGCGATTTGATTGATATAAAAGAAAATAGCTAATAAAACAAAAACTCCAATTCCTAGCCATAGACTTGATTCTTTTTTACTAGAATCATGTAATGGGCTAAAAATTGAATTTTTTATTAGCTGATTCATGCTTTTTATCCCAAAGTAAATGGATCCCTTGGTTCGCCAGTTAATTCAACGTAGACAGATTTTGTTTCTGTATATTCGCGAATACTATCTATACCATTCTCACGCCCCATACCACTTTCTTTGAAGCCGCCGAATGGCGTCAGGAAAGAAACGACGCGATAGGCATTAATCCAAACAGTTCCTGCTTTTAGCTGATGAGCAACACGATGAGCGCGATGGATATTCTGCGTCCATACCGCTGCAGCCAAGCCAAACCTTGTATCATTGGCAATTTTAATAGCCTCAGCTTCATCTTTAAATCGTATAACACTCAGAATCGGACCAAAGACTTCTTCGCGCGCAATCCGCATCTGGTTATTCACATCACCAAAAATGGTTGGTTCAACAAACATTTTTCCTAATACCTTATCTTGTTTGCCCCCGTACAATAATCGTGCGCCATCTTTTTTTGCCACATCAATAAAATCCAATATTTTCATCAATTGAGGCTCGTTAGCTACCGGGCCCATTTCTGTAGCATTATCTGTAGGGTCACCTAGTTTAATTTTTTGTGTTCTTGCAATTATTTTTTCAAGCAAGGCATCATAAATACTTTCCTGTACAAGCAATCTTGATCCAGCCATACACGTTTGACCCGTGGCACCAAAAATACCAGCAATTGCCCCATTTGCTGCAACATCTAAATCCGCGTCTTCAAATACGATATTTGGCGATTTACCACCTAATTCAAGTGAAACACGTGTGAGATTTTTAGCAGCTGATGCAGCTATTCTTTTCCCTGTATCAGTTGCCCCGGTAAAGGCAACCTTATCAACTTCTGGATGTTCAACAAGATGAGCTCCTACTCCTCCAAGCCCGGTAATCACATTAAATACACCCGGCGGAAATCCTGCCTCTACAAACCGCTTTGCTAGTTCAATCGTTGAAACAGAAGCATGCTCAGAAGGTTTTACTACAAAGGTACATCCTGCAGCTAAGCCAGGCGCTAATTTGAATACTAATAATAAACCCGGCGAATTCCAAGGTGTAATTGCAGCTACGACGCCAATAGGCTCTCGCCTTGTGTAGATGAAAAAGTTAGATCGATCTGAAGGGATCGTGTCACCCTGCAACTTGTCAGCCATACCTGCAAAATAATAAAAGAATTCAGGGATATATTTCCATTGACCAAGCATTTCACGATATAACTTACCATTATCTCGGGTCTCGCAGCTTGCCAACTCCTCTGCATCACGGGCAATAATATCTGCTAATTTACGGAGAAGTTTGGCGCGCTGCGTACCCGTCATCTTACCCCAGGGTCCATTATCGAAAGCCTCTCTAGCCGCGCTGATGGCAAGATTAGCATCGTCTTGATTACTGTCAGGAATCGTTGCCCATGGTGTACCTAAGCTAGGGTTCATACTCTCGATGGTTTTACCACTTACAGCAGGTACAAATTGTCCATTGATATGCTGCTGATAAGCAATTAAAGTCCCGTCAGTTTTCATTGATATAGCTCCTTGGTTATTTTTTATATGTCTAAATTAAAAATTCTTTTCGCATTTAAACCAAGAATATTTCTTTTCGATTGTTCTGAAAGAAAGTCGAGATCCCAAATGGTGCTGGGTAAATCCATGTCATAGTGCGGGTAATCAGATGAATAAAGCAGTTGAGTATCCGCTTTAATCATTTTGAAAGTTAATTCGAGTGCTTCTTTATTGTTTACCATCTCCATTGGCTGAGAGGTGTAATACATATCCCGCATGTACTCACTTGGTAATTTTTTTAGTGCTGGCGCATCTGATGTTCTCATTCGATAATCATTATCAAGACGCTGCATCAACCATGGTACCCATGCAAGTCCAGACTCAATCCAAATTACTTTTAATTTTGGAAATCTTTCTGGCAAGCCATTGATAACCCAGTTAGAACAATGCACTGCATTAAATAATACAAAGCCTAAAGCGTGCGCAGTAATAAAACGATTAGTCATCGAAATTAATTGGTCGCTCCAATGGTAAGAGGCATGAAACGCTAAGGGTAAATTTAAATCTTCTAATAACTCATATGTTTTCATGAAGGCATTGTCATTAACTGGCTTATACCTAGTTGACACAACCATAAAGCCAATCACACCTGGCGTTTTTCCATACTCTTTAACCATTTGATAAGTGGCCTCAGGATCATTGAATGGAAGATACAACATTGTGCGAATACGTGGGTTTGAGGGCAATACTTTTTCAGTAAACCATCGGTTATAGGCGCGAGCTAAAGCCACCTCCATTTCATGTTGAGGATGTAATCCCATGAATAGCATTGGTGTAGGGAATATACAGGCAATATCAACACTCATCGCATTCATCCAACGAAGTGTTTGTTCCACTTCTCGTGGTCGATCTGTTTTAGGAATTGACTCTCCTTTACGCTCCATATAGCGAGGGATTCTTCCACCAAGATCTTGATAACCTGGCTGGTCATAAAGTACCGCACCAGCGCCTTTATAGGAATATGTATTAATAGCTGACTGCTTAATGACGGGATCTTCGATATATTCGAGAATCTCGGCAAAATTATCAGTCTCATAATGGTGGCAATCTACATCCACAATTAATACATCATCTAAATTTCTTTCATCAGCCTGTTTTCTTGCGTTGGCTAGATGCTCTCCTGTATGAAACCCTTGAATCGTTTGATCAAATTGCGGTGTGCTTGAACGAAATAACATATTAGAATCCCTTGATTTATCTTGAACCAGACCATGATTGCCACATACCCAATTCGAAAATTTCTATATTTTTCATTTTCAATAGGGATGATGCGGCGACAAGGGCTGTAGTGGCGTTAATATCTGAATCTGGCGCAATCATTGGAAAGCGTTGGCCGTCATCATATTTTTGTCCGTATAACTGAATAATGACTTCTAATAAATCTTGTAAAGCCTCATATTCAAGTTGATCAGACTGATGTAGATTGAGTGTTTCTTGAATTAACCCAGTTAACTTTGCAGATAATTTTTTTATCTCTTCTACGTTTTCAAGTGCTTTCGGATGAAATTCAATATTTTTTTCTACTGAATTATTTAACTGTGACATATAAATCTCCATTTTTTTCTGTGACCGGGAATCTTCTCAATGCAAATTTGCCATCTCCCGCGCACCGGCCAGTTTCAACATTAAATTCCCAACCATGCCAAGGGCAGACAACGTGTAAATCCCTTTCATGAAAACGCATACCCTGATATGTCTTATCCTCTGCAATAATTTCTTCAACTCGATGAATTAATAAGCCATTGCATGCTGGCCCACCTTGATGAGGACATATATTTAAAAACGCATGAAAAAGATTGTTGGCTCGAATAAGGCATAACTCACCAACATCCGATTGAAAAAAGACTTTGCTACCCTCTACTAAGTCTTTAGAGTGCGCGACATAAATTTCTGCCATTCAATATCTCCTGTTATCAATTTGAATTCTGCACAGTATTAAATTCTTCACATTGCTTGGCAAATGATAATTTTTTTTATAGGTATGAATTAATTTAATCACCCCCAATATTTTTTTATTTGCTAATTTTTAAGCTACTTGTAAACCCTAACGGAAAGCTATCTACACACTAATTAGTGTTAAGCTATGTTACAAATTTAATTTTAAAAAAAACGGAGTCACATTTTGTGATATTTGCTTCACAAACTTTAACCATTAACAATAAAGTATTTAGTTACTTTTTCTTATACTTTATTGACTATATTAATTATGCTTATTGACGGAAAAATAGAAGTTCCAGCGAATATTAATGATGTATTCAATCGATTAAATGATGTTTATTTCTTCGCTTCTTGCATTGATGGTGTTACAAATCTAATTGAGCTTAGCCCTCAAAAATATAGCGCTATCCTCGAAACTAAAATTGCTTATATTCGCATTAAATTCGAAATATTCGTTGAGATTAGTGAATCACACTCCCCATACAAAATTGTGGCTAAGTCTGAGGGGACACCTATGGGTATGGTTGGTCGTTTAATCTCAACATCTACAGCTAACCTGTCTGAAGTCCATGGTCATACTCAAATCGATTATGTTATCGATGTTTCTTTAACTGGAAAACTCGGTAGTCTTGGTCAGCCAGTTATTAAATCAAAAGCAAAAGAATTAGAACGTCAGTTTGCAAAAAACTTAAACCTAGCATTTCAATTTAAAGAGGTAGATTAATATGCATTCGTTTGAATGGGTAGAACCCAAAACTATGTCTGAAGCTCTTGATAGCTTAAGCTTGGAAGATCCAAATGTTCGTATGGTCTCAGGCGGAACTGCTCTGATGTTAATGATGAAGTCCGGGGTCTTTACCCCAACGAAACTCGTTAACTTAAGATCTGTTCAAGGATTTTCTGAAATTTCAGTTAAAGACCAACATCTGTGTATTGGCTCATTAACATCTCTTGCTGAGATTGAGCATTCTACTTTGGTTGCAAAAGAACTCCCTGTTTTAAAAGATGTCATGAAAAAGCTTTCTAATGTTCGCGTTCGAAATGTTGCAAGATTAGGAGGTGCGTTATCCCATGGTGATCCTCATATGGACTTACCTCCTCTACTAAGTTGTTTAGATGCTTCTGTGTGCATTCAAAGCAAAGACTCCTCTAGAGTCATGCAAGTTCAAGATTTATATCTTGGCTACTATGAAACGGCTTTAGAAAAAAATGAGTTAATTACTGAAGTGTTAATCCCATTAAAACCAAAGCGTCATAGTGTGTACATGAAATGTACAACCCGCTCTGCAGATGATTGGCCTGCTTTGGGCGTGGCGGTAGATTTACTGTCTAATAAAAATACCATTGAAGATGTTCGAATTGTTTTAGGTGCTGTGTGTGAAGTTCCTACAACCTTATCTCTAACGCAGAACTTTTTAAAAAACAAATTAATCAATGATGCTGTCCTAGATGAGGCTGCAAAAATTGCTTTAACTGAGATTAGCCCTATATCTGATGAATTAGGTTCTTCAGAATATAAATTGCATCTTGTTAGCATCTATGTGAAACGAGCAATTCAAGCATTAATGAATAAAGGCGCGAAAAATGAGTAATCATACAGAGTCATTAAAGGAAGTCGGTCAATCAATACCAAGAAAAGAAAGTCGCTATAAGGTAACCGGTCAGACTGAATATACTCACCATGTCAAACTTCCAGGAATGTTGATAGGTAAAATTTTCAGAAGTACCGTTGCTCATGGGAAAATAATTTCTATAGATACTTCCCAAGCAAAGTCTTATCCTGGTGTTTTTGCGGTTTATACATCCGAAGATATCAAAACCATTATTCCAGATCCTTATTATGGGCCTGCCTTTTTAGATCAGCCTATATTGGCTATTGGAAAGGTTCATTTTGTTGGGGAGCCCGTTGCTATTGTCTTGGCAGAAGATCCACATATTGCTGAAAACGCTGCTCAATTAATCATTGCTGAATATGAAGAGCTGCCAGCCGTCTATGATGAAGTTGAAGCGATGACTTCTGATGTCGTCGTGCATGATGAGTTAAAACCATCTGGAACCTTTCCTGACTTAAAGCATTTACATGGCAAGAAAAATAC
Source organism: Burkholderiaceae bacterium (assembly GCA_947472645.1). Lineage (GTDB taxonomy): Bacteria > Pseudomonadota > Gammaproteobacteria > Burkholderiales > Burkholderiaceae > Polynucleobacter. The sequence goes on along the minus strand of CANJBQ010000019.1, from coordinate 11,673 downwards.
GAATATTGCCTTAGATTACCACCTAAAAAGAGGCAATCCACAAGAATTTTTTGATTCTGCTGATCACGTTTTTGAGCATACTTATCACACGCAACAAGTGATGCATACGCCACTAGAACAAATGGTGTCAGTCGCTGACGCAAAGCACGACAAAATTACTATTTACACGGCCTCACAAAGCCCATCTTTTGTACGCTTAGAGATTGCCCGTCTTCTTGGTTGGCGTGAAAATCAAATTAGAGTTAAAGTTCCCCATCTTGGTGGTGGATTTGGAGCGAAACTGTATATCAAATTAGAAGCTCTAGTTGTTGCTACTTCGATGTTAACAAAACGCCCTGTAAAAATCTCCCTCACCATGGAAGAGCAGTTTTACACGATTACCAAACATCCGACGACCTTCAAGATTAAGAGTGCCGTAAGTAAAGATGGCAAGATTCTCGCTAGAAAATGTGATGTGTATTGGAATGGTGGCGCATACGCAGATATAGGTCCAAGGGTAACTCAAAAATCAGGCTTTACCGCAGCTGGCCCCTATGACATTGACCATGTGGAAATAGAGTCTTATGCACTCTATACCAATAGACCACCCTCAGGTGCATTAAGGGGTTTTGGTATCCCTCAATTGGTCTGGGCATATGAAAGTCATACTGATGAGATAGCTCGAAGTTTAAAGATTGATCCACTAGAGATTCGCAGAAAAAATATTCTAAAAGAAGGTCGTCCCCAAGCGACTGGCACCCTGATGAAGGGGGCTGAAATTGAAAAAGTTCTCGAATCAGTGGCAGATAAAATTGGTTGGGATAAGCCTTTCGATAAAGGTACTGGCGTTATTCGTCGCGGTCGTGGGATTGCTGTAGCATTCAAAGCAGCTGTTGCACCAACCACCTCTACTGCGATTGTCACCATCAATGCTGACGGTAGCTGTATTTTATCAATGAGCTCGGTAGATATGGGACAAGCCTCGGATACGTCTATGGCCCAAATTGTCGCAGAGGTTTTAGGTGTAAAAACTAACGCGGTGAAAGTAAGTAATCCTGATACTGATATGACACCTTATGACATGGCTACACTTGGCTCTCGTTCAGTCTATCATATGGGTAAAGCTGTTAAATTAGCCGCTGAAGATGCCAAGAATCGTCTCGAAAAAATGGCTCAAGATTTAAAAATGACTGAGCCTTATCATTTTCGAGATGTGTTTGTAAAACATTATGGAATGCAAGCAGGCACTATTGTTGGTTTCGGAAGTTTTATTCCAACATATACATCACCAGACAAAAAAGATGGCTCAACGCTCAATGCAACACCATTTTGGATGGCTGGTGCGACTGGTGTAGAGGTATCCATTGATACCGAAACAGGTCACATCATCATTGACCGGTTAATTAATGTCGTTGACTGTGGAAACCCAATTAACCCTGAGGTTGTTCAAACTCAGATATCTGGTGGCTCAATCATGCAACTCGGTTTTTCATTAACGGAAAAAATGAATCTAGATTCTGGCCAAGTCACAAACGCATCTTTTGCTGACTACAAAATTCCAGGATTTAACGATATTCCATTCGTCATTGAAAATGAAGCTGTGCAAGCGTATCAAATAGATGGTCCATTTGGTGCTAAGGGAGTCGGTGAGAGTGCTACTTTTGGCGTTTCACCCGCAATAGCTAATGCCATTGAAGATGCAGTAGGAGTAAGAATTAATGAGTTACCTATGACGCCAGAACTTATTTTTATGGCCATGCGTAAAGCCCAGAAAAAATCTTAAGGAAATGAATATCGTGAACCAGCTAATACCAATTCAATTCAAACTTAATGGCAAAGTCATTCATACAGAAGTCCAGCCACACCAAAATATTATTGAATTACTGAATAAGCTTGATCTTAAAGGCGCAAGAGAAAGCTGTGGGCAAGGACTCTGCGGTACTTGTACAGTTATTGTTAATGGTACGGCAGTTTCAGGCTGTCTCGAGTTTGCTAAATCTCTTGATCAAAAAGATGTTAGAACTATTGAAGGGATGGAAGTAAATGGCGCTTTAGATCCAATACAAGAGTCATTTATTGAAACTGGCGCCTTTCAATGTGGATTTTGTACCCCAGGATTTATTTTAATGACCGAACAACTATTAGACAAAATACCTAATCCCTCTGATGACGAAATTAGACATTATTTATCGGGTAATTTATGTAGATGTGCAACCTACCCAGAAATATTAAAAGCAGTGCATTTGGCAGCAAAAAAGAGAGTAGCAAAATAAGTGCCTATTAAATAATAAGAAGTTAACAATAAGGGGAACAGCATGTCTACAACAATGGGTAACCAAGAGTTACCTTGGTATCGTACGCTTTCAAAAAAACATTGGCTTATTTTAATTGCCACCAACTTAGGATGGATGTTCGATGGTTTTGAAAACTACGCGCTGATTCTAACGGCAGGCTCAGCTTTTAAACAATTATTAGATCCATCTTTGTATGGCTCTATTCCTTTTTATATTGGTTCGATTATTGCAATCAATTTATTTGGATGGGGTGTTGGTGGCGTATTAGGTGGCGTCTTGGCGGATTATATTGGTCGAAAAAAGATGATGATCATATCCATCTTAGCCTATTCGATCATGACAGGCATGTCTTCTTTCGCTTGGGATTTTTGGTCATTTGCTATTTTACGATTCTTAGTTGGTGTTGCGGTTGGGTCAGAGTGGGCAACTGGAAGCTCAATGATGGCAGAGCTATGGCCTGATAATGCTCGAGGTAAAGGAGCAGGACTTATGCAGTGCGGTTTAGGGTTAGGATTCTTTATCGCCTCAGTTACTTGGTTATATGTTTCACCAATGGGGCCTGACGCATGGAGGTACATGTATTTAATTGGCGTACTCCCAGCATTGTTAACTTTATGGATTAGGCGAGCAATCCCTGAGTCTGAACTTTGGGAAGAGGTGAATAAAAAACGAATTACTGCAATTAGTCTACAAAAAAGTGGTAGTTCGTTAAATGATGATCAAAGTAAATTAGCTAAATTCACTTTAGTTGATTTATTTACTGATAAGTCATTAAGAAAGCAAACGATTATTATCTTTTTAATGTCATTAACAACGACTGTCGGATTCTGGGGAATCTCCACATGGGTTCCTCAGTTTATTGCTTCTATTGCAGGTGCTGAAGGAAAAATCGCACCTCAGTGGGCAAGTTATGCTGGCATGGCATATACGGCAGGCTCTGTTACTGGGTATATCACTTTCGGATTCTTAGCGGATAAATTTGGTCGTAAACCAGTCACAATCACTTTCTTTGTGTTCTCTTTAATCATGACGCCGATATTTTTCTTTTTAACAAAAGATTTAACTTGGTTACTGGCTTTAGCGTTTATCACTGCAGCTTTTGCTAATGGGCAATACACATGGATGCCTGTATGGATTCCGGAACTTTATCCAACAAGAATTCGTGCAACCGCACTTGCCTTTGCATTCAATGCGCCACGCTTTATTGCTTTCTTAGGACCATTATTAGCAGGAACAATGATTGTCGCCTTTGGAGGCTTTGGAAAGGCCGCAATGGTTTTAGGTTCGATTTATATCTTGGGCATTATAGTAACGCCAATGCTAAAAGAAACTAAAGGTCAATCTTTACCTCGGTAAAAATTATTTATTTTTCGTTTTATAAAAACTTAAAAAGCCGTTAACTTAGTTAACGGCTTTTTATTATTGGTGCACTCCATTTAAAATGGCTAGCGTCTATTTCTATTAATAGCAGTCAAAAAAATACTACGTTCTATCAGCCAATCCTGAAAGTAATTCTGAAACCTTTCCTGTAGACTCTAGCGGGGTTAAATGACGAGCCCCTTTAATGATGGTCATCTTTGAGTTGGCAATCGAATCATTAAGGAATTTAGACATCGCAACTGGAGTTGCATAATCCTCCTCACCTACGATGATTTCTACAGGGCATTTAATATGGTCCAACTCAGATCTCAAATCAAATGAACCCATCATATTGCAAGTATGTGAAAAAGCCTCTACATCATTTTTACAAAAACAATCAATGCATTGTTGAACTATATCTGGATTATTTTCTCTAAACCCATCTGAAAACCATCGTGTTTTTTGAAAATCTATTAAAGCCTGCATCCCATCCTTTTGGGTTTTAGCAGCACGTTCTGCCCAGTTTTTAGGTGCGTCGTCACCATACGAAGCCGTTGTATCCACAAGCCCAAGGCCGCTAGTGCTTGCTGCATGTCGTATAGAAAAATTGAGCGCAATACTACCCCCCATAGAAGCACCAGCAACAATGATTTTTTTCCAGCCCAACATATCAATGATATCTTTTAAGTCATCGGCAAATTGATCTGCGCTATAAGGGCCATTAGGTTTATCAGATACCCCATGACCGCGACAATCATAGGTCAAAACATCAGCTATTTCGGTTAACTGATTTGCAACTGGTAACCAAAAATTTTTATCCATTGCTAAAGAGTGAATTAATACAATTTTTTTATTAGTTGGTTTTTTGCTAGTATGAATTGCATAACTTAACTTAATTCCATCTCTAGTAGTGGTAAATTGACTAAGGCCATCTTTATTCTGTAAATCTATTGTCATAAGTGTCTCCCGATTTATATTTTTAGAATATTTAACTTTTATGTGGTTTTATGGCACCAAATATACCAAGGCAACTAACTTTAAAATAACTTATTGAATCCATTAATCGTAGATTTAAAGTTATAGATTTCTGTAAGTACGTCACATTTTATGATGATAAGTGTATTCGCCTCTATAAATATCGACTTTGTATAAGTCCCACTTTTGAAAAAATTGCTAAAGGTATAGGATTGCACAAGCTTTACTTAAAGTAACGATATGGCATTCCAAGCATAAAACAATTCACACGCTACTGAAATAGCTATACAAACCATTGATTTAAATACTTTTTTCAAAGGGTGAAAGTTCTTTCAATCGGCGGGTTGCTTACTCTCATTTCGCCTACCCTACCAAACAAATCAAGTCTGTACCGATTACGTTAAGACCAAAAGAACCCTCGACAGCATTTATCTTTCGAGACTCGATCCCTTTATAAAGCACATCATGATTAAAGTCATGCAGGCAGCCAAAGAAAAACATGGTTGATGCTAAAGAAAGGGGCTTAACTCATGCCACCCAATGAAAAATCCTCTTTATTTAACAGTGATACTATAGAAGTCAGTTATTTGAAAATTGAAAAATAAGTTTTAATTCAATATTATAAATTTTTGTTAAGTAAAATACATCAAACAATTTAATGGATAAGTGATACATGAAAGCAATGGTTGTTAAAGAATGGGGTAGTCCATCAATTTTAGAAGTTGTTTCAGATCCTAAACCAGGCCCAGGTGAGGCAGTTCTCAAAGTAAAGGCTGCGGGCGTCGGTTTAACGTTGCTCAATATGCGTAATGGAAGTTTTGGTGGCTCAGCGCCTAGAATTATGGGGCATGAGTTAGGTGGCGATATTGTTGAGGTTGGAGCTGGCGTAACTGCGTTATCCATTGGACAAAGATGCGCAGTATATTTTTATTTAAATTGTGGTCGTTGTAGATGGTGTAGTGGTGGGAGAGAAACTCTTTGTGAAAATTTTGGGGGATTTGTAGGTGTTCATAGAGATGGTGGATTTGCAGAATATGTCTGTTTACCAGTGGCAAATTTCTTACCCATCCCTGACGAATTAAGTTATGAGGCGGCAGCAATTGCGACGGATGCGGTTAATACGAATTGGCATTGTATGAGGGAGAGAGCCAATATCAATCCTCATGATCGTGTCCTATTAATTGGCGCTGGAGGCGGTGTCGGAATTCATGGTGTTCAGGTAGCAAAACTATTTGGTGCACATGTGATTGCTGCAGATGTATCCGATGAAAAATTAGCCTTAGCCAAAAAATGGGGTGCGGATGAAGTTATTAACGTTAAAAAAAATCCAAACATCGTCGAGATTGTCAAAGAGATGACTCATGGCAAAGGGGTTAATGCAGCAATTGATTATGTCGGTCATGGCAGTACTTTTCAGGCAGCATATGATTCTTTAACGATATCGGGAAGAGCAGTTATTGTTGGGGTAGGCAAAGGTGATATCAGTATTAATCCCCGAAATTTGATGTTGACCGAAAAGGTAGTTACTGGGTCTAGGCACTCTACACGCACAGAGTTAATTGAAACGATGGAAGTTATGGCTAGAGGTCTCATTCAACCAGTTGTGGGTATGACAAGGCCTTTTTCAGAGATTGAGACTATCTTTGACTCCATCAAAGATGAGACTTTACTTGGACGCGGCTCATTGAGCTATGAGTAAAAAATTTCTTTTTTAAAGTATTTACGAATAATGCTTAGATTCATGATGAGGCCTACCGAGTAGGATCATTGTTTATACCATAAAGAAGAATGTTGATTTTCCAGTGTGTTGTCAAGATTTTGGTATTTAAACACTCTATTCAAAAAAACTTCTCAATTAATGGATGCTTTATTGGACTATTTAAGGGTTTCCCATAGATAACAACAGAATATAAAGGGATTAGTATTTAATCATCAATATCAATTGGAGATTAAAATGTGGGCTTCTTCTTTGCGTCGTCGTTTTTTGGTAATTTCACTTTTTTTATTAGGTTCTTTCGGTCTAGCTTTTCAAGCGATTGCTCAAAATAAACCACCGCTTAGGATTGGTTTTAGTATGGCTCTAACAGGGCCGCTTGCTGCAAACGGTAAGGCAGCCTTATTATCGATGGAAATTTGGCGTGAAGAGACCAACAAAAAAGGCGGTTTGATTGGACGTCAAGTGGAATTTGTATATTACGATGATCAAGGAAATCCATCTTCTGTCCCAGGCCTTTATACCAAGTTATTAGACTCTGACAAAGTTGACGTTGTTGTTTCACCATATGGGACAAATTTAATAGCCCCGGCCATGCCAATCATTATGCAACGTAATTTGGTCTTCATTACCTTGTTTGGAGTGGATGTCAATGCTAAGTTCAATTACCCTGGGTATTTCCAAATGATGCCGAATGGCAAAGAACCAGCAGTTGGTATTGCTGCAGGATTTTTTGATGCTGCAATGACCGCAAAGGAAAAACCAAAAACTGTTGCTTTTATTGGTGGGGATGCAGAATTTCAGGCAGTGACGATTGAGGGTGCAAGACAGATTGCAAAAAAATACAATTTAAAAACTGTATATGACAAAACTTATCCGCCGAATACAACAGATTACACACCGATATTGCGTGCTATACAAGCGACAAATCCAGATATCGTTTATGCGGCTTCTTATCCAGGCGAATCACCAGGACTTATTCGTGCAGCCAATGAGATTGGTTTAAAAACAACTGTATTTGGTGGAACGATGATTGGATGTGGTTTTGCCTCAGTGAAGAAACAATTAGGCCCATTGTTAAATGGTTTACTGTGCTATGAACTCTACGTTCCTGAGAAAACTGTTAAGTTCGAAGGAGTTGAGACTTTCTTAAAAACATATCAATCACGCGCTGAAAAAGAAGGTGTTGATCCCTTAGGATATTACTTACCACCATACGCTTATGCTGAAATGCAAATTTTAGGTCAAGCCATTGAGAAAGTGGGTAGTATTGATAATAAGAAATTAATTGATTACATTCATGCTACTAAATTTAATACTGTCGTCGGCGATGTGAAGTTTGCCGCCAATGGCGAATGGGAAGTTGGCCGCCCTTTATATGTTCAATATAAAGGCATTAAAGGTAACGATATTGATCAGTTCCGTAAACCCGGGCCTGCAGTCATTATTTCTCCGTCCGAATTAAAGTCGGGAGATCTCATCACACCTTATCAGGACGCGAAAAAATAATCAAAAAATATCTACCCTATCAATTTGGATAAATTGAATCTTTGAAATAGAAAGCAATCCTTTTAAAGACTATGAAGTAGATGCTGTAACAGGTGGGGCCAGTGGTGTAGGCCCTTACCTCTTGTAAGTGGTTTTTAAGTCGCTAGTATTGATTTACCAACTTTGCGTCGGAATATACAGGCACGAAGCTCCCATTAATTTATAGCGGAAAATCTGATAGAGACTGATATTACCCCCTACCACTCTTGTGAGCTTTGTTTCTGATCTCATTTCATGTAGATTTTAAAAAAGCGTTGGTCATTTATCCCTCTATTCTAAAAAATTCGGAAACTACTCGGCAAAAGGAAGCTTACTGCTTTTTAATTGGTGGCAATGTATCTGATCTAAAGGCAGATGAATTTCCAGGTAAGGTCGTTAAGATAGTTGTTCCTCAAACACCAGGAGGAGCTTTCGATGCCTTGGCAAGAATAGTTGCTCAGAAATTAACTGAAAAATGGCAGCAATCTGTTTTAGTTGAAAATCGGCCGGGTGCTGGAGGTAATGTAGGTATGGAGTATGTAGCAATAGCTCCAGCAGATGGTTATACATTATTGATGAGTTATGCAGGTTCTCACGCCATTAATGGTGCTCTTTATAAAAAATTACCTTTTGATGTGGAAAAGGATTTTGCTCCAGAGGCAACTCTTGCTGTTTTACCTTTTGTCCTCGTAACGAAATCAAATGCACCATTCAAATCAGCAAAAGAATTAGCTGAAATGGGTAAAACAAAGATTTTCACGTTTGGTTCCGCTGGCAATGGCTCCGTAAATCATTTGTTGGGGGTGATGTTTAATACCGCCGCAGGAATTAAAATGGAGCATATTCCCTACAAAGGAGCAGCTCCAGCGATGCAGGATCTTATAGGAGGACAAATTGATATGGTTTTTACTAGTCTCCCTTCGGTTGCGGGATCAATTAAATCTGGTACTTTACAGGCGATTGCTGTGACAAGTGGTGTGCGATCAAAAAACTTTCCCTTAATTCCGACAATCGCAGAATCTGGTTTTAAAGACTTTGATGTTACCCCCTGGTTTGGATTATTTGCTCCTGCGAAGACACCCCCTAATATCATTCGTAAAATGAATCAAGATATAGAAGAGGTCCTTAAAAATCCCGATGTCATCGAAAAATTTAATTCCCAGGGCGCTGATCCTTTTATTACACAACCTAATGAATTTGCTGCGATAGTAAAAAAAGATATTCTTAAATGGGGAGAAGTGGTCAGAACCTCAAAAGCTCAAATTGATTAAATAAGGTTGGCAGTGATGTAATTCTGAATAATTTCATTGAAACTTGTATCTCCTTTAAACCCTAAATTTTTTGCTCTTGTATCATCCCAAGCACCAGGCCAACTCTGAACAATCCGCTCAATCATCTCATTAGGCTCTACAGAAATATGCTTTACCACTTGACTGCCTGAGACCTTTTCTAATGCTGACATCATTTCGGCAACCGTTACAGAAACTCCTGGTAGATTGATAGTCCGGCTATCAGAAATCTCCGAAGTCGATAAATCATGGCCATGAATAAAAGACTCGACCGCTCTATCTGGTGATGATACCCAAACCCTTAAAGAGGTATGAACGGGACAAATCGATTGCATACCCTTGATTGGCTCACGAATAATGCCGCTAACAAAGGAAGATGCTGCTTGATTGGCTTTACCAGGGCGAACAGTAATTGTCGGCAAGCGCAGTACCCTTCCATCAACATACCCTTTTCGACTGTAGTCATTTAGTAAAAGTTCTGCCATCGCCTTCTGAGAACCGTAAGAAGACTTCGGGTTTAAGGCAGTTGAATCTAATACAACTTCTGGCAAATTACCGCCATAGACAGCAACTGAACTTGTAAAAATCACTTTCGGTATATGGCCTAAAGTACGGCAAGAATCTAAGAGATAACGAGAAGCATCTAAGTTAATCGCCATCCCTAAATCAAAGTCCTGCTCAGCCTGCCCGCTAACGATTGCTGCCAAATGAAAAATCGATGTAACCTCTTTACTAAGCAATTGTTTGATAGAGACTGAATCTGCAATATTTCCTGTACAAACTCGAACTCTTGAATCTCTAAAATCATTCGCTGGAACAAGATCTAATAATATTAATTCGGATATTGGTTCGGAGATACCAAGACGATTGATTAAAAATCCACGCTTTAACAATCGATCAGCTAATAACTGCCCTAAAAAACCTGCCCCACCAGTAATTAAAACCTTCATGAGTCACCACCATTGATCCGTTAAAGATATCTCAAAGCAATCTTTTCTTTTTATATCAACAACATTTACTATTTAAATCCTAAAGCCGCAGGTGCCCAAGTACTTAGCCCAGGAATAAAAGTAATCATGCATAAAATAATGACATGAGCAAGTAAAAATGGCTTTAATTCTCGGGTTAATTCCGATAAAGAAACTTTCGCCACATTGGAAGTAACAAATAATAAACCACCTACTGGCGGTGTAATCATACCCAAGGTCAGATTGTAGATAACAATCATCGCAAAGTGAATCGGATCAATTCCTAGCGTTGCTGCAACTGGGGCTAATATCGGCACCAAAACCATGACACCTGGTAGTGGTTCAATAAAGATACCAAAAATTAATAAGAAGATATTGATTAACACTAAAAAAGTAAACACTGAAAAATGTTGATTAGCCATCCAATCTGCCATACGTATTGGTAGGCCATCGACAGTTAAGACCCAAGCAAACGCATTCGAGACGCCAATAATGATAAGGACAGATGCTGTCATCAGCGCTGATCGTGAAAGAATGTCGGGCAAGGCATTCCATTGAAGTGTTCGGTAAATCCATTTGCCACAAATAAATGCGTAGAATACTGCGACCACAGAAGCCTCGGTTGGCGTAAACCAACCTGCACGCATACCTCCCAAAATAATGACCGGTAATAACAATGCCGGTATAGCTTTCCACGAATTTTCTAGTTTTTGTTGCCAAGTCAGAATGTCATCTACCCCACGGTAATTTCTTTTTGTGGATACATGCCAATTCACCACGGCCATTCCCATCGCAATCAAAATTCCAGGAATAAAACCTGCGATGAACAAAGATCCTACAGATACCCGATTGTCTTGCAATGCATAAATAATCATGATGATGGATGGTGGAATAATTGGTCCGACAATGGCGGTTGATGCCGTTAATGCCGCAGCATAAGATCTGGAGTAGCCCGCCTTATCCATCATCTTAATTAACATTGAACCAGGCCCGGCAGCATCTGCAAGTGCAGATCCAGAAATACCAGAAAAGAATGTTAGTGAAGCAATATTGGTATATCCAAGACCACCTCTGCGATGACCTACAAACTGTTCAGCAAATTTTAATAAGACCAATGTAAGAGAACCACCACTCATGAGCTCTGCTGCCAGAATAAAGAATGGCACCGCCATTAATGGAAAGCTGTCAACGCCTTCATAGGTTTGTTTTAAAACGGCTAATAATGGGTAATCTGAAGCTAACAATACTGCTGCGAGAGTAGCCATCCCTAAAGAAAAAGCAACAGGAATACCTACCGCCAAGAAAAAGCAACAGCTGATGAGAAGAATAAGGCTCATATTCATAATGATGCACTTGTAGTGGCATCAAAATTTTCATCAGCCGCAAATTTTCGATGAAGTACATAATCACGCACAATAAAAAGCCAATTAAGTAACAAAATTAAACCACCAATAGGGATTGAAGCATACACCCAGCCCATCGAAATTTGAGTTGTCGGAGTCAGTTGGTAATGGACGCGATCGACATAAATATAACCATAGACCATCATAAAAATAAAAAATGCTGAT
>CANJBQ010000018.1 GCA_947472645.1 Burkholderiaceae bacterium | reverse complement strand
GGGATGTTGTTATTGCCGTTCGTGAAGATGAAGCAAATCATCGAGATATGAATCATCAATTTGCGAATGAGTATGATCTATAACTCTAGTTTTGATAGATGACTATTGTTTCGTTAAAGCTCTATACGAGCTCTTAGCCCAATAAAATTAACAGGTCCTCGATTAGCGTTATAAGCTGGATTGGCTATATATTGATAGTCAGCAGTTACATAAAATCCTTTAAACATTTTCGCAGAATAGTAAGTTTCAAAGACTTGTTCCGGTTTATAAGACAATGCGCCGTCGCCAATGAACGCCGTTGAACCACCCAGTTGCAGATAATTGATTTCTGCAGCTGAGATGCCACTCACTGCAAAGCCTATACCAATGGTGTCTTGTGATCTTCCCCAGGATGCCCCTTTGATAGATACTCCACCTGATAGTGAACTACTTACGTCGAGTGTCTGTGTTTCAGTGTTCCCCGAATTCCAACTCCATCTCGCAAACACGCCAATATTTTTACTTAAAGCTTGCTCCATATTTAAACCATAGCCCCACATCGTTTTTTCACCAAAACGTGCTGTCAATATATTGGGTGCTCCTGTGTTTGGTTGCAGATTATATTGCGCGATGGCATCTTGATAAGAAGCCATGAATGCTCTTTGTTGAAAAACTAAAGCTCGGATTGCGCCTGGTTGACCCCATAGTTCATGCTGATGGGTTAATTCAATTTGGTCTGTATAGTCTTGGGATAGCGTGTAGTCTAAATCCATAGTGTTTGGTATAACTGGAATTGCGAGTCGACCAGCTCTTAAAGTCCAATCATTTTGATACCATTCACTGACTACTCCATAGGTATAGCTTTTTGGATCAGCCGCGTAGCCATAGGCTCCCATTGACCAGATCGCAAAGTTAAAAAATTGAGTTCTTGGATCATGGCTATACGTATTTTGGTCAAAGAAGTCTAAGCTTGCGACTTTACCAAAAGTGAGAACTAGTCGATTTTTATCGACATAACCGGCAACCTGATTCATACCATCTGCTAAAAATTCTTGTCCGCCACCTAAGCCAATAGTTTGACGAATAAAGGCCCGTGCGGGGTAATAGACCGCTGGTATAAAAGAGCCTTTTTGTAATTCGCCATTCTGAAAGGATCCTAAGCCAACTAACTGCGTGGAAAATGGGGTCCCTTGAAACATTTCTTGGTTGTAGTAAAGTTCGGCGCCTTCCCAAAGTTTAGTCCCCAAAAAAAGAGTGGCGCTGAAGGTATAGCTTTTATCCTTATCTCCTTGGTTTGCATTCAGCAGGCTAGTGTTAGAGTTAAAGTAAGGCGCGTTAAAGTTATTTTTTTGTTGGACGATGTACGTGGATTGTCCGTGAATACTCGATTGCTGCGGTGATTCAACCATCATCATTGGGGTGTTTTCCGCTGATGATTGGGCGAAGGAGATCCTAGACATAAAAGTCCCCAAAAGAATTCCTATCAGGAAAATAAATGAGCTATTCAACTTCATATATGAGAAATATATTTAATAATTTAAATTTGTTAATGAGAATGATTATCATTCTATCAGATAATTGTGCGTAATCTATAAGACTTATTAACCATTCAATACCACCTAGAATGAAACTCATTATATCTATAGGGGTCTCCAAGGATAGATGTGCTCAAATAACGGATAGCGTACTTAGAGTTTGTTATAAAGGTTAATTAGGAGAAAAAATGAAAATAATTATTTACCGGGTATTGCTAGGAATTTTTATGGCTATTACTTTTGAGGTGTTTGCTAATGAATACCCCAATAAACCGATTCACATCATCATTCCTTTTGCGCCGGGTGGGGGCGCAGACGTTCTAATGAGGCCTTTAAGTGTGAAACTGACAGAGTTATTAGGACAGCCAATTATTCTTGATAACAAGCCAGGGGCAAACGGTAATATAGGAGCACTTTTCACAGCCAAATCCAACCCTGATGGATATACATTGTTAGTGGGCAATAGCTCGATTCCTATTAGTATCAGTTTGTATCCGAATTTAGGATATGACCCTTTAAAAGATTTAACTCCAGTTAGTCTGATTACGATTGCTCCAAGTACACTTGTAACGAACCCAGCCTTTCCAGTAAAAAGTGTCAGTGATTTGATTCGACTGGCAAAGGCTAAGCCAGGAGTCCTTAATTATGGATCTGCGGGCTCAGGGAGTACACCCCATTTAGGTATGGAAATGCTTGGTTTAGCTACGGGGACTAAGTTTACTCACATCCCGTATAAGGGATCTGGACCTGCAGTTACAGCGTTATTGGGAGGTGAAGTTGATCTACTGATTACGAATACTTCGACGATTCTTTCCCAGGTACAAGGTAAAAAATTAAACCCGATAGCAGTAACAAGTTTGAATCGCTCCCCGATCATGCCGGATATTCCAACAATTGCTGAAACCGTTCCAGGGTTTGAAGTAAAAACGTGGTACGGATTATTTGGACCCGCTAACCTGCCAAGGGATGTTATTAAAAAACTCAATGCCGCTATCACGGAAGCGATTCGTACTCCGGAAATTAAAGAGCAGTTAATTAGGGGGGGGTACGAGCCACAAACAACTTCACCCGAGGGCTTTATACAATTAATGAAAGAGGATGTCATTAATTGGGGCAAGGTAGTTAAAGCCTCGAATATTCAAATTGATTAATTAAAATCCATAAAGAATTGTTGGGTTGTCGACCATAATTTTTTGTAAACTTTGCGGACTTTGTATCCACTGCCCAATCTGGTTGACTAATTCACCATCGTCAGGCATTGGCGTTCCTGAAGCCATATTGACATGCGGCCAATCAAATCCCCAAACCAATCGATCAGGGGCAGCTTCAACGAGTGCTTGTGCAAATGGAACAATATCACGATAGAAAAGAGGATCTTTAGAGGTTCTGTAAGGCGCTGAAAGTTTTGACCAGCCCTTACCCGTTTGTAAAAATGAAATTAGACCTTGGAAACCTTTTTCTTGGATGCCTTTTTCAATAATAGGTCGTCCCATATGGTCAATGACCACATCAATCGGGTAGTCATTAAAGGTATCGATGAGATTTGGAAATTTTTCAACATCCAGTAAAAACTGTGTATGCCAATTAAATTGCTTGACACGTTGTGCGAGTTTTTTTGCAGCCTCTAATGAGAGTCCAATTTGATTGACTAAGTTACAACGAAATCCTCTGACACCTCCTAGATGAAGTTTTTCTAGTTCGCTATCGCTAATCGATTCATCGACAAGGCCGATGGCTCTAAATCGATCTGGAGCGCTGGCGATCACATCTAAGGCAAGTGAATTGTCGAGTCCGTACACATTTGCATGAACGATAACAGCGCGCTCAATTCCGATGGTGTTGATCACTTTTAAATAATCATCAACAAATACTGCTGGTGGAAGATAAGCAGGATTTTTTATGAGTGGATACTTCAGTGGATCATCAAAGAGGTGGCAGTGACAATCCGTCGAATTCTTGGGAAGAACTATTTTCGGTGTGGAAGTATTAACAAAAGGATGTGGGTTTTGAAAAGCTGGTGATGTTGACATTTGATAGATCTTTTAAAAATGAGTTCGAGCTCAGAAGAGTTTTATTTTAAGTGATTGATGAAGCGATCCAATTAAAAATAGAAGTTAGACCTAAATAGTCATTAAAGATTTATGAATTACTTAATTTGGTAGATTTTAGATGAAGGACTAATAATTATGATAAAGTTTATAAATAGTTTGGATTTGAAATTTGAGCAGCCATATCTTTTGGTATTTAACCATCTGACTATCCATGGAAAGATCTCATTAATAGCGTCAAGAATTACATACGCGTTTATAAATAGGAAAAAAACTACGTGCAGAGCTTGTTAAATCGAAGTATTTAAATGCTTTTTCCTGACAGATATAAATATTCACAATGAATACACAATTCAACTTCGCAACTGAGGCGATTTTTCCGATGATGGTTGCAATTAATGTGATGTTTGGATTAGTGTTGGCAACATTATTTCGCCGGGAAGATAACAGGGCTGTATTTTTTTGGATGATGGCTTGCTTTTCTTTTTGTATTGGCGCTTTACTCATATCCACTAGAAATAATCTTCCAGTAGTAATAGGTTATTCAATTTCTAATTGTTTAATTCTTTTATCACATTATTTAAATTTCAGAAGCATTGAGATCTTTAATAATGGAAAGAGCCCTAGGTATTTATGGGCTGAATTATTTTGCATACTCTACGGGCTAGGCTTTATCTTCCTCAAGGAGAAAAATAGCCCAGAGCTGATTGCCTCATATGTTGGGATATGTAATATGGTCTTTCAATTTTGGATTTTTATTAAATTATTCAGTATGAGGGGATTTGCTCCTAATAAGTTCTCTAATTTGATTGGGTATTGTTATTTAGTTGGATCTTTAATATGGTTGTTGCGACTAGTTTTATCCAATTTGTATGGTTTCGGAGAATCTTCGGATCCTGGGTTTGCTAATTGGTTGACGTTATTAATATTAGTGCTGATAGTGCTTTTAAGGCATTTTTTCTTTTTAGCACTATTGTTAACAAAATCAACCGAACAACTAAATAATATCGGCTTACTAGTAAAAGAAAAAGATATGTTGTTACAGGATTTGTCTTTAAAAAAAGCTGAAGCGGAAATGGCAAATAGTGCTAAAAGTCAATTTTTAGCCAATGTCTCACATGAAATCCGAACTCCCTTGCATGGGTTAATTGGCATGGTATCTATGCTTTTAAAATCAACAATGACCGAGGAAATAAGAAAGCCATTAGATAAAGTTTTATATTCATCCAAAGCACTTCTGTTCATACTCAATGACATCTTAGAGTTCTCAAAAATTGATGCGGGCATTGTCATTGTTCATAATGAACCTTTTTCAGTGAGCAATCTTTTTAACGAGGTGGCAGATTTTTTTACTATCCCGACTGCCAATAAAAATATTGATTTACTGGTGGAGGTAGACTCTTCTATTCCTCATGATGTGAAAGGTGATTTTTATAAACTGCGTCAAGTGTTGTTTAATTTAGTAGGCAATGCTGTTAAATTTACGGAGACGGGTTCTGTCTTGTTGAAAGCTCGTTTAGACCACTTGGATGGGCAATGGGCAACATTGACGATGATTGTGACAGATACAGGAATTGGTATTCCTCCAAAGGATATTGAGGAAATATTTAAACCTTTTAATCAGATAGATAATACAAATAGTCGGAAATATGATGGAGTCGGCTTAGGCTTGTCTATAACTCAGAGCCTATTACAAAATATGAGTTCTAAACTGGTGATGAAGAGTCAACTGAATATTGGTACACAGGCATCCTTTCAATTACGTTTAGAAAGAAGTTCAATTATTGAGCCTAAGCCGGATGCATTAAAAGATCAGCAGATAAATTCTGAGAGTTTAAATTTATCGCCCTTAGAGGGGCGTCATATATTAGTTGTGGAAGATCATCTCATCAATATTGAAGTTATCCGCCAATACTTAAACTTTTTAAAAATCCAAGTTCATTGTGTGACAGATGGACTTCAATGCCTTGATGCATTACAAAAAAATACGTATGATTTGATTCTGATGGATATTCAAATCCCTATATTAGATGGTGTCCAAACAACAAAAAAGATTAGAGCCATGTATCAATTTGCAGATATTCCTATCATTGGATTAAGTGCAGGCTTTGCTAAAAAAGAACGAGAAATCGCTTTAGAAAGTGGCATGAATGATTTTTTAGTCAAACCATTTGAAATTGAAGATTTAGCTCAATTACTCGTTAAATATATTAAGTAGTCGTCAGCTAAGATTTTCAATAAAACTCTCCACTTCCATTGAAGGGTAGATTGAGTCGGATGTTAAATACTCGACCCATCTCATGAACCTTAACATGTCAATCGCCAATTCGACAGTCATTTAAATTCACAAGATACAGTTGATATAGATCAAATCCAATCTGAAGAAAATGGTCAGAATCGAGTTGTGGGTTGAATCATTTTATCAATTACGGATTGGAGTCGATATGATTGAGTCATTACATAGTCTTTCACTATATGTGCCAAACTTAGAAGCTGGTAAAGATTTTTATAGTTGTATGGGATTAATCCCACAGTTTGAGAAAAATGCTTATGTATTTCGATGTGAAGGTCGAGATCAGGATCAATTAAGGCTTATTCAAGGGGATAAAAAGGAAATTGCTTGGATCACTTGGAGTACCGATTTTGTAGGAATGGCCCTTATTCAAGAAAAAATACATCAATATCATATTAAACTTTATGAACCTGATGTGGAGTCTAAGTATTTAAATAAAAGCAAAAAGGAAATTTGGTTACATGACCCAGATGGAACACTTCTGCAGATCATTGTTGCTGAGCCAGCCCAACAGTCAAGACCCGCAGTCAAGTTAAACCATCCGGGTGAGGTTTTTAAAAGAGTTGCCATTCGAGGTGCTCCTAATCGATTGATCGATGCCCGGCCCAGAAAGTTGGGTCATTTGTTGAAATTCTCCCCAGATGTCAATCGATTGGTCAATTTTTATGTCAATATTTTAGGGATGAAGTTATCTGACAGAATTGGTGATAAAGAAGTAGCTTTTTTAAGATGTTCTGGAGACAGCGATCATCATACGTTGGCCCTTGCGTTAAGTGAGGCTCCCGGACTACACCACTGCTCATGGGAAATGGGTAATATTGATCAAATGCAGTTATGCGCGCAACGCCTCATCGAAGCTGGTTATAAGGATGGCTGGGGTGTCGGAAGGCATATTTATGGATCTAACTACTTTCACTATATAAGAGATCCATGGGGTAGCTTAGCTGAATTATTTTGGGACATCGACTTTATTGGTAAAGACTCGGATTGGACTGTGGAGATGGCGAATGCTAAAGGCGAATCTTTGCATGAAAATTTATATCAATGGGCAAGCTCTCCCCCACCAGAAGATTTTTTACATAACTATGAAAGATGATTTTCAACATTTTAAATATTAAGGAATAGTATTATTGGTATGAGTATTCCTCAATAAGGACTAGTTAATGTTGAAGTTTCAGCCAAATATCATTTCTTCATGGGCGAACTATAGCCAAAAACTTTTTTTTAATGACGTGATGGCAGGCATTAGTGTGGGAGTTATTGCTTTACCGTTGTCCATCGCCTTTGCCATTGCAAGTGGCTTAAAGCCTGAAGTAGGTATTTTTACTGCCATTATCTCGAGCTTCCTGATTGCGGTATTTGGTGGTTGTAAAGTACAAATTGGTGGTCCCGCAGGTGCTTTTATTGTGATTGTTTATGGCATATTACATACCTATGGCCTTTCAAATTTGCTCATAGCGACTATGTTTTCAGGAATTCTACTGTTTGTCATGGGCATGATGGGCCTAGGTAAATTTATTCTTTTAATACCTCAAACTGTTATATATGGATTCACAAGTGGGATCGCAGTATTGATTTTATTGAGTCAATTAAAAGAATTTTTTGGCTTAACCGTCGAATTACCTGTTGATTTTTTTGGAATCTTAAAGCAAGTCTATCTCCATTTTAATGAGTTTGATGCAGCGACCTTGTTGATGTCAGTCAGCTGTTTGATGTTGATGTTTGTATGGCGTCATCTAAAACAATATTTAGGGGTGTTTAGGGGAGTACCAGAAATTTTAGTCGTACTAATCCTGTCAACGACAGTTGTTATTTACGCGCATTTATCTATTGAAACGATTGGTCATAAATATGGTGGTTTAACCAGTCATTTCCCACCATGGATAATGCCCTCTGTTGATGTTGCCGGGATTTATCATTTATTGGTGCCAATTTTGACCTTGGCTTTATTAGGAGCTATCGAATCATTGCTATGTGCAAGGGTTGCTGATAGTTTGACCCATGAAAATCATGATCCGGATCAAGAGTTAATGGGGCAAGGGATTGCTAATTTTATGGTTCCATTTTTTGGCGGTATGCCGGCGACAGGTACGATTGCTAGAACAGTCACCAATATTAAGAGTGGTGCAACTTCCCCTATGTCAGGGATTGTTCACGCATTGACTCTTTTAATCATTGTTTATTTTTTAGGATTTTTAGCGAAAGATATCCCATTAGCTTGTCTTGCGGCTATCTTGATTTATGTCGCTTTAAATATGGGGGATTGGCATCGATTGATTCGATACAAGCAACATAGCGTTTCAGATCAAATATCGATGTTTAGTGTTTTTATTCTTACCGTGATATTTAATCTGACCATATCAATTACGGTCGGCATTCTATGGGCACTATGTATCCATAGTTATAACAAGTGGAAATTTTCAGAGTGACTTTTACATACATAGACTTTTTCTATGTATGTAGTGACCTTGAACCCCTCTAACCTGAGTAGACAAAAATCATCATCTATGTTTGATGAGGAATATTTAAGATGACATGACCAATCTTGTTGCCCGACTCCACCAGTTCATGAGCTTTGATGATGTCATGTAAATCAAATCTTGCCGCAATATTAAATACGGGAGTTGTTTCACTTAACCACTGACTGATTCCAGAGAGTACTTTTTGCCGTTCAACCTCACTAATGCTATATACCAATGTGAATTTATAGGTAATGTTTTTGACCATTAAACCCATGATTGGTAATGGGAGATCTGGTTGGGTGGTATAGGCATACATGACACAGATCCCACCAGGTCTTAAAATTTGTGTATTGGTGTTTAAGTTTTTACCAAAATCAACCTCTATGACTCGGTCGACACCTTTTTGCTTAGTGAGGCGAAGAATTTCTTGAACAACATCTTGCGTTTTGTAATTAATCACTTCATCAGCTCCCGCTAAGAGAGCAGCTCGAGCTTTTTCTTCCGAGCTGACAGAAGTAATAACTGTTGCACCCCCCCATTTAGCCAGTTGAATAGCGTAGTTCGCAACAACGCCTGCACCACCAACCACATAAATAGTTTGTCCGAGCAGAGAACCATCTGCAAAAAGGCATTGATAAGCCGTCATTACAGGAATTCCTAGGCAAGCGCCTTGTTCGAAACTCATTGTATTCGGTAAAGACTCTACCATCCAATCATCTACTATCGTATATTGGGCAGAAGTACCAA
Organism: Burkholderiaceae bacterium; assembly: GCA_947472645.1. GTDB lineage: Bacteria > Pseudomonadota > Gammaproteobacteria > Burkholderiales > Burkholderiaceae > Polynucleobacter. The sequence goes on along the minus strand of CANJBQ010000018.1, from coordinate 40,991 downwards.
AGGGCCTATGGTAAGCTGCATTAAAAACCCAGACTCTTTCACCTATTTTATGTTTTGAGACACCTTCACCAATAGCATCAATGAGGCCTGCTCCATCACTTCCTGGAATTTGAAATGGATGCGTCAAAGGCCTTGAACCTAATCGCATTTTGTAATCGGAGGGATTGACCCCTGAAGTCAATAATTTGACGCGAATTTGCCCTTTTGAGGGCTTCAGTAGATCAGTTTCGACAATATTGAGAACTTCTTTGGCGGGGCCAAATTTTGAATATAAACCTGCAAGCATATAAATCCTTTTAATTAGAGTAGATGGTAGGCCACCCTTAAAGGATATTCTAATTGAATGGGACATCCTACACAAAGCTCGCTCTGACAAAGGATATTCATGAAAATTAGAGAAAACTGCAGTGTATTGTTACAATTTGATTACAAAATTGTGACGAATGGAGAATTTATGTTTTTTAGCAAATTTTTACCCAAAAATGATATTTTCTTTAATCTGTTCGATCAACATGCTGAATTTATTGTAAAAACTGCAGAGGGTTTAAAAGACCTAGTCAACAATTTCCAAGATGTTAATAGTAGAGATCTATATATTTCTAATATTAATAAGTCAGAACATGCGGCCGATCGAGTCACTCAAGAAGTGAATCGTTTGATTCATAAAACATTTATTACGCCGATTGATAGAGAGCAGATTCACGCTTTAATCAACATGATGGACGATACAGCAGATGCGATTCAAGACACGGCTGAAGTTTTAATTCTTTATAACGTAACCCAAATTAATCCTGACATTATTGGCCTAACCGATTTATCGTTAAAAGCTTGCGAAAGAGTACGTTATGCAGTTTCTTTACTCGCTAATGTTGGCAAAGATAACACGGCTATTGCAATACTGAAAACCTGTGAAGAAATCGATATCCTTGAATCTGACGCAGATCGAATCATGCGTTCGGCCATGAGTGATCTTTTTCATAACGATCAAGACGCAAAAGAACTCATCAAGTTGAAGGCGATTTATGAGTTATTGGAAACCATTACCGATAAGTGTGAGGATGTTGCGAATATTATTGAAGGTATCGTTTTGGAAAACTCTTAATGAATCAAGAATCTATTTGGGTTATTGTCTTATTGATTGTCTTGGCATTGTCGTTTGATTTTCTTAATGGGTTTCATGATGCGGCGAACTCTATTGCGACAATTGTTTCTACAGGGGTTCTGCGCCCTAATCAGGCAGTTGCATTTGCGGCATTTTTTAATCTATTCGCACTTTTGGTATTCCCTTTAACTGTTGCAGCAACAATCGGTAAAGGCATTATTGATCCCAGCATTGTAAATAGCCATGTTATTTTTGGCGCTTTAGTCGGATCTATTAGTTGGAATCTGATTACCTGGCTTTATGGGATTCCTTCAAGCTCATCACATGCGTTGATAGGTGGTTTAATTGGGGCAACCTTACCTAAGGCTGGATTGAGTTCATTAATTTGGCCGGGGATATTTAAAACAGTTATTTTTATCTTTTTATCACCTTTATTAGGTTTTCTATTGGGTTCTATCATCATGGTTGGGGTTGCGCATCTTTGTAAAAATAAGCCACTCGCTACAACAGATAAAAAATTTCGTCATTTACAACTAGTGTCTTCTGGTATTTACAGTATTGGACATGGCGGTAATGACTCTCAAAAAACAATTGGTATCATTTGGTTGATTTTAATTTCGGGTGGTTACGTTAGTACAACCAGTTCATCGCCAGGTTATTGGGTGATTTTGTCTTGTTATCTAGCAATTGCCTTAGGAACCTTATGTGGTGGTTGGCGTATCGTACGTACGATGGGTGGTCGCCTTACTAAGCTAAAGCCTGTTGGTGGGTTTTCTGCGGAGACAGGGGGAGCTATTACTTTATTTATTGCATCATCCTTAGGCATTCCTGTTTCTACAACGCATACAATCACTGGTGCAATTATTGGGGTTGGTTCAACACAGCATATTAGTGGTGTTCGCTGGGGCCTAGCCCAAAATATCGTTTGGGCGTGGATTATTACTATCCCTGCAGCGGCACTTATTTCCTGTATCGGATATTTTGTTAGTGGATTTCTTTTTTAATTCATTTTGAGAGTGTATTCTAAGTTATACAGCTCTTTCTAATAGGCGCTGAAGGAAGTTAATGCAAGCCGAAACGCTAAATCAATGAGACCCAAAAATATTATTATTGGAATGCTTAGCGCCCAAGTCCTCACATTACTGGGTTTCGCGAGCTATGCCGTGACTCTGACGACACTTCAGAATGAATGGGACTTATCTAACTTTCAATCGGGGTTAATTGCGAGCACTTTTTTCTTGGGATATATCGGTTTTGTTTCTCTAGCGACAGTATTAACGGATCGACTAGATGCCCGAAGGGTTTATTTGGTTGGAGTGAGTATTGAGTTTATAGGACTCATTGGCGTCGGATTTTTGACAAATGGCTTTTATAGCGCACTTTTTTTTATGTTCTGTATCGGGGCGGGTGTTGCCGGTACGTATATGCCCGGATTAAAAATCCTAACAGACCGTGTGAAAACTGGTGAGTTGACGCGTTATATTTCTTTTTATACAGCATTTTTTGGTGTTGGTGTTGGCCTGTCATATCTTATTTCAGGGATCATCTTAAAAACTTTCAATTGGCATTATGTATTTGGCATCATTGCCATTGGACCTTTATTGGCCGGGACTATTGTATATTTTTATATTCAGCCCTTAGCTGATAAAAAATGGCAAGGTAACGTCTATTTTAAACTCAAAGATATTCTCCCATTACATCGTTGGAAATTGGTGTGGAAAAATCAAGAATCATCAACTTATATTCTAGGGTATGTCGCGCATTCTATAGAGTTGTTTGCCTCTCGAAGTTGGTTGGTGGCTTTTTTTATGATTTGTAGCACTCATGCATCCGAATCATTTATTCTCAATGGAACAGAATCTGCAGGACTGATTAATTTTTTCGGGGTACCTGCTTCCATCATTGGTAATGAAATTGCCATTCGAATGGGGAGAAAAAAATGGGTTTATTTTTCGATGATACTCAGTGCTATTTTTGGAGTATGTTTATCACTTTCAATTGGTCATGGATGGTGGTTCATCATGGCATTCGCTATTTTCCATTCTATATTTATTATGGCTGACTCAGCAACACTAACCGCAGGTTTGGTAACAAGCACTTCTGACCAATTAAAAGGTGCAGCGATGGGATTACATTCAATGTTGGGTTTTGGTGGAGGGTTTTTAGGGCCATCTCTTTTTGGTTTTGTTTTAGATTTATCAGGAGGGCAGCAACAGCCTATTGCTTGGATTTGGGCTTATGTTTCGATTGTGATTTGGGGATGTTTCTTTGTCATCTATCAGCTTCTTCGCAAAAAAAGAATGATAGATCTCGTTTAATTGATTACTGATCATCAGCTCAGATGAAATCAGTTATATTCATTGTAAGGTTTGATTTTAACTAGGGCGCTACATTATGTCTCTTCAGGTCTTAATTTGCCATATGCATGGAAAGGATTTATCTTGAAAGCTGCGATGATCTTAAACAAAGGGCAAGATCCTGTCTACGGAGATTTTAAAGACCCGATTGCTAATCATGATCAACATATCATTCGTGTTTACGCATCTTCAATTAGTCAAATAACTAAGGCTAGAGCTTCTGCGACTCATTACAGTTCAGATAGTGAAGTGCCTTTTATACCTGGTTTTGATGGCGTTGGATCTTTAGAGGATGGTTCTAGTGTTTATTTTTTGTTGCCCAAAAATCCTTTTGGAGCAATGGCTGAGTATTGTCTCGTTGATAAACAACATTGCCTATTAATACCCAACACTTTAAGTCCAGAAGTAGCTGCTGCGATGGCGATTCCTGGCATGTCATCATGGGCTGCATGTATTGAACAAGCGCAGATGGTCGGTGGTGAAACCGTTCTCATCAATGGGGCAAGTGGTATCTCTGGCCGCTTAGCTATTCAAATTGCAAAACATTTAGGCGCTAAAAAAATCATTGCAACCGCACGTAGGTCAGAGCTATTTGAAGACCTGTATGCGCTTGGTGCTGATCGCTGTATTCAATTAACAGAAAATACCGCCAAGATGGAAGAAGAGTTTGCCGGCGTGTTTAAGTCGGGAATCCATATCGTGCTTGATTATTTGTGGGGTCCTAGCGCGCTTTCCTTGATCAACGTAGTCACTAAAAATAGTCCACCGGGGCTGCCTGTTAAATTGATTCAGATTGGTTCAATTGGCGGAGCTACGATCCCTTTGACAGGTGCGATTCTTCGATCAAGCTGCTTAAAATTGATGGGGAGTGGATTGGGGAGTCTGTCTATTGCGCAAATGCTGAATTCCGTTTTCGAGGTTTTAAAACATGCTCCTACGGTAGGATTTAAAATCAATACACAGCAGATACCTTTAAGTCATGTGGCTTCAGCTTGGGGAGCCACAAAGTCTGAAGTCAGGACAGTATTGATGCCCTAGACGGTTCTGCTAATTAGTTCTTGGGGGCGGTCAAAGTAACAGCATACAATGACCTCATGAATATAAAAAGACCTGATTTTAGTCTGCGTGCTATTTGGGTTAAGGTGAAAAACCATCCACTAGCTAAAGTTGGGCCAGGGTGGGTCACTGGAGTTGCCGATGATGATCCTAGCGGTATTGTTACTTACTCTCAGGCTGGTGCACAGTTTGGCTTCAATATGCTGTGGACGATGCCTATTACCTATCCTTTAATGGCTACGATTCAAGTTTTATGTGCTCAGATTGGTCGAGTAACTGGGCGTGGTTTAGCGGCAAACATTAAAAGTAACTTTTCTCCAGTTGTCGTATTCTTTTTGGTCTTATTTCTATTGATTGCTAATGTTCTCAATATTGCTGCTGATATTGCAGCAATGGGTGAAGTTGCCGAGTTAGTGACTGGAATCAATTGGCATGTCATGACAGTTTTTTTTGTTTTGATGACGTTATCCTTACAAATTTTTGTGCCTTATCACCGCTATGTTTTTTTCTTGAAGTGGCTGACTTTATCTTTGCTGGCTTACGCCGCAGTTCTCTTTACCGTTCATGTGCCTTGGGGAGAGGTTCTTTTTAGTACATTCATACCAAAGCTATCCTTTAATTCACAGACTGCCGCAATGGTAGTGGGAGTTTTTGGAACAACCATTAGTCCCTATCTATTTTTTTTGGCAAGCATCTCAAGAAGTTGAAGATATGAATATGGATTTAGGTCAAGCTTTATTGAATGAGAGTCTTGTTGCAGGCTCTAAAGAGATACGTCGTATCCAATGGGATACGTGGAGTGGAATGTTCTACTCAAATATAGCTGCTTATTTTATTATTCTTGCAACAGGCGTGACCCTCCATGCAACTGGAGTCACGGATATTACTACTGCAGCGCAGGCCGCAGAAGCATTAAGACCGATTGCAGGTGAGTTTGCTTTTCTTTTATTTGCCTTGGGTATTGTGGCCGTTGGTTTAATTGCTGTACCCGTCCTTGCTGGTTCTGCTGCTTATGCTTTATCAGAGGTATTTGGCTGGCGTTCTAGTTTAGAAGACTCAGTCATGCAAGATAAGAAGTTTTATTTAATTATTGCTATTAGCGTATTCGGCGCTTTGGCGATTCAATACCTACCTATTAACCCGATGAAAGCGCTCTTTTGGAGTGCCGTGATTAATGGAGTAGTGGCGGTTCCTCTCATGGCAGTTATTCTTATTTTAGCTGCAAAAAGATCAGTCATGGGGGCTTATACTGCTTCCAAAACTAGTCTTGCATTAGGTTGGTTTGCAACAGCGATTATGTCGGTGGCAGCTGGAGTTATGTTTCTAACTTGATTTTTGAAAGCCCTATCTTAATAGCTTACAAGGGGTTTATTAAAGTTATCAAAGATTGTAATTTCATCAAAGAACCTTTCTTAGCAATTTAAACTCACCATTGTTGATCTATGTCAAAGCCTTTTATAAATTAAAGATTACAGTAAATCAGCTGTTTAACTAACTAATCATGGGGATAATATGAAGAGGAATATTGGAACGTTTGACCGAATTTTACGAATCACTGTAGGCTTATTTTTAATCATAGCAACGACGGCGAATTTGATTGGTGTTTGGGGATGGATTGGCATCGTTGTATTAGCGACAGGATTACTGAGTTTTTGTCCTATGTATACAGTGTTGGGAGTTCGATCTTGTGGAGCACAGACTCATGCAGATAAAGATGCCTCTGGTGTTTAGTAAGGTAAAGTGCGAAAGATATAGAGTAGGTTTTCGTAAAGAAAACCTACTCCCATCAACTTTATAATGTGGAAGGTTTCCAGCGGCTCAAGAGTAAGGCATTTGATAACACAAAAAAGCTAGACAAAGCCATTGCACTACCTGCGACCATTGGGGAAAGAAAACCAAGAGCTGCTAATGGAATACCAAAGATATTAAAGAAAAATGCCCAAAATAAATTTTGCTGAATTTTATGCCAGGTTTTTTTGGATATTTCGATGGCGCCAGAAACAAGATTTAAGTCGCCTCTCATTAGGGTAATACTGGCTGCTTGCATGGCCACTTCAGTCCCTGTTCCCATCGCGATTCCTACATCTGCCTCTACGAGGGAAGGGGCGTCATTAACGCCATCTCCCACCATCGCTACCCAAACTCGTTGATGATCTTCATTGAATTGAAGTTGTTTAATATGAGCCACTTTATCGATCGGTAATACTTGTGCGTAAATTTGATCGATATTGATTTTTCTTCCGATAGATTCAGCGGACATTTTATTATCACCAGAAAGCATGACGGTAGTGATTCCCATTTCTTTTAGTCGACTAATGACGGCTTTAGACTCATGCTTAATTTCGTCACCTAGGCCAAAGATGGCTAATGGAGTAGACTCAATAGTGAGTATTGATATAGTGAGACCGTCTTCCATCAGGGGTGAGACTTGATTTTGAAGATTGATATAGTATGGTGCCAGCGAAAGGGATTGAACGCTTTGTAAGCGGATGATTTTTCCGTGAAGAGGGCCATCTATTATTTCACCTTCGATACCAATTCCAGCTATGGCTTTAATATCTTTTAAAGCACGAGGCTGAATATGGCTATCTTCTAAATAATGAATAAATGCTTTTGCAATTGGGTGCTCACTGCCTAATTGAAGTCCACCCGCTAATTCCAACAAATCATTATTCAGTAGGTTTTTATTATTATTTAAAAATATTGTTTTTAATAACTCAGGCTGCCCTTTTGTTAAAGTGCCAGTTTTGTCAAAAGCAATAACGTTTAAGCGATGAGCGATTTCTAAAACTTGTGAATCTTTGATGAGAATTCCAAATCGAGCTGCTACGCCAGTTCCTGCCATAATCGCTGCTGGTGTTGCTAAGCCTAATGCACATGGGCAGGCAATCACCATCACAGCGACTGCTCTTAAGATGGCCTCAGAGACTGAGTCTAATAAATACCAATTGAGGAGGGCGGTCAGGATAGCAATCACGAAGACGGTAGGTACAAAGATAGCGCTAATTTGATCAACTAGTTTCTGAATCGGCGCTTTTTGGGTTTGCGCATCCTCAACGAGTTGAATCATCTTTGCTAGCGTACTTTCTTCGCCGATAGCTTGGGCTTGAATCATCAATAGGCCATCTCCGTTCATAGAGCCGCCAATAACTAAGCCCCCTACTTTTTTAAGAACAGGATTACTTTCTCCGGTCATGAGAGATTCATCGATATGGCTAATTCCGCTTAATATGATGCCATCAACAGGAATGCGTTCCCCAGGAAATACCTTGACTCGGTCTCCAGGCAATAACTCTATAGATGGAATATGACGAACTTCATCATTTATATTTAAAACATGAGCATTTTCTGGCCACAGTTTTTGAAGCGCTCGTATTGCTGCAGAAGTTTTAAATTTTGCATTGAGCTCTAACCATTTTCCTAAAAGCACCATGCTAATGACAACAGCACTACTCTCAAAATACAGTTCATGATGTTGGTCTTGTTGCATGAGGTATAGGCTTAATAGAAACGCTGAACTCGTGCCTAAGGCTACTAGAAGATCCATATTACCTGATCCCCCTATCAGCGCTTTAAAACCATTGCGATAAAACCGCCAGCCTAGAATGACTTGAACAGGAATTGCCAGATAGAGTTGAATCTTGGAAGGAACCTCTAGGTGAATACCAAAAAGCATCAGCACCATTGGTATAACAAGGGGTATGGAAAGGGCAAAGCTGAATATGACTCGTCCTAATCCCTCGGAGCCCCAAAAATTATTTCTCTGATCCTGTAAATGGCCATGGTGGGGAATTGTCTTCGACGCTTCATAACCAGCCTTTTTCACTGCCCCAATTAATTCTTGAGTTGAAGTAGTTGCAGATTCTTGAAATCGAATTTTTGCTTGTTCTGTAGCTAAATTAACAGTGGCAGCTTCTACCCCAGGAATTTTTTTGAGTGCATTTTCTACCCGACTAACACAAGAGGCGCAAGTCATCCCTTGGATATCTAGCGTGCAAAAATTGGAAGTGTTTGATAAACCTTCTAGTGGACTTTCGACAGTTAGGGTCATATTTAGGGCATCTTTGAGGTAAAGAGTTTTTTATAGGTTTGGTCATGTAGCAGCATTCCCATCAACATAGCGATGACGAAAATGAGAGCTTGATAGTTTCCAAATCCTAGAGCAACGACAGCGGGACCTGGACAAAAACCCGCTAAAGCCCAACCAAATCCAAAAAGTAGGCTGCCGATAATTAATTCTTTATTAATATGCGTTTTACCTGGTAAGTGAATTGGATCATGCAAGAACGTTACTTGTTTTTTTTCGATGTATCGAAATCCAATCAATGCAACAGGTATTGCACCGAGCATGACAAATAGAAGACTAGGATCCCATGAGCCAAATAGATCTAAAAACCCAATCACTTTAGCAGGACTCGTCATGCCAGAAACAATCAATCCTAGACCAAAAATGAGACCAGAAATAAAAGTGAGGGTGTTTTTCATGAATCGCCTAAAGAATATGTAAGAAAAGATAGCAACCGAAAAATCCAGCTAGCATAAAGCTCAGAGTAGCGATGAATGAGCGAATAGACAGTCTGCCCAAACCACAAATACCGTGTCCACTGGTACAGCCCGATCCCATTCGTGTGCCAAAGCCTACTAAGAGACCAGCAAGAACTAATGATTGAACTGAATTATTAATTTGTAATTTTGGCAGAGGTAAAGCCAAACGATATAAAACACCAGAGAGTAGTAATCCAACTATAAAAAGGATTCGCCATAAATAATGATCTTTTGGCGTGTTATTGAATTGCATCAGAGCACCTAATATGCCGCTGATACCAGCAATTCGCCCTTTAAATAACACAAGTAGAACAACGGCGAGTCCAATAAGTACGCCGCCAATGAGAGAGCTTATAGGGCTAAAGTTAACCCAGTTAATTGAAAGTGTCATTATTTAAAGATTGTCCCATATGCCACTTAATTTTGATAAATGACATATGAGCCTATCAATGCAATTAAGAGCGAAGGAAAAAAGATGACGAATAGAAAAATCCATAGATTTTTCGAAAAAAGCTGATAAGTCGGAGCATTCACTATTTCTTGAAAAGTATGTAGAGGTCTATGTTCCATTAGTTATGCTCCAAAGTTGGTGGTAATTGATAAGTAACACTTGAAGGTGAAGCTAATTCTTGTTGAATCAGATGATCGTCATTTGCACAAGGTGTTTTACTAAAACAATGATGTTGATGAGTACCTGTTGTTTTGACTTTAAGTGTTTTTAGGGCTGTATTTTTTTGAATAATGAGTTTTAGCGTCATATCAATCCTTGTTATTGATTTTCTATTAGATATCCCAATGTTAAGAGATGATTTGATCTACATCAAAAACTCGATATTTTTTAACTTTCTATATTTTTTTTGATATAAATCAAATAAGATTTCACTGTCCTCCTTTATCGTGACCTTAATTAAAGGAGAATCTCATGTTTAAACATTTATTAGTACCGATTAGTGGGGATAAATTAACGAAGCAAGAAATAAAAGAAGTGATTAAATTGGCTAGTATTGACCAGGCTAAGGTGACTATGGTTTATGTGTCAGATCCTTTGGGACCTTATATGTATTCTGACTTAGCATCCCAAGTCATTATTAGTGAAAAAATACATCAAAAAGCTTGTAAAGATTTTGCAAAGAGGCTGTTTGATAAATCGAAGGCATTAATGCCAAAAGATCTTGATGTTGCTACCTTGCATATTTCGCATCCGAATATTGCAGATGGAATCATTGAAGCTGCAGAAAAATCAAAAGCGGATGTGATTGTTATGGCGTCCCATAAAAGGAGTGGTATCAAAGGATTCTTTTTAAGGGGTGAAGCTCATGAAGTAATTCTACATAGTAAATTGCCAGTGATCATTTTGAATGTATAGCGTTTATAAAAATATACTATCCAAATCCTTGATAGTGAGTTACTTTGTTTTAAATAATAATTTATTATCTTGATTAGTTATGTTGCAATAATAAGTGGGTTTATACCTTGCTGATTATTGAATGACAGACAGGCCGTGTTTCGGCCTTTTTTTTAGTTAATACTACAAGAATGCAAATTAGAGGCTAACGCTGCAGGATTTCCATTGGAATATAGTTAAATGTGAGATTATTTAGAAATATTACTTATTTCACTAATTAAAGAAGATCCATGGAGAAACAAAATGCTAAAGCTATGCGGATTCGCTGCAAGTAATTATTACAATAAAGTCAAAATAGCTTTGTTGGAAAAAGAGGTTGCCTTTGAGGAAGAGCTAGTCTGGGTGGGGGGAATTGATAAAAGTTTAAGCCCCTTAGGAAAAGTCCCTTATTTATTGACTGAGCAAGGAGCAATCTCAGAATCAAATGTTATTTTGGAATATTTAGAGGAGCAGTACCCTCATAAGTCTTTACTTCCAACCGATCCTTATCAACGCGCAAAAGTCAGAGAGGTTGTTATCCATTTTGAGCTTTATATAGAGCTGGTGGCAAGAGCACTTTTTCCTGAGGCTCTCCTTGGTGGAAAAGTATCTGATGAAACAAAAGAAAAGGTCAAAAAGCAATTAGACAGAAACATTATTGCTTTTTCAAGACTCGTTAAATTTGATCAACCATATCTTGTTAGTAAAGAGATGAGTTTTGCTGATTGTGCAGCGCTAGTGCATTTCCCGTTGATTAGCAACGTGACGAAAACAATTTATGGCAAGGATATCTTCACTGATTTACCAATTCACGAATATATGACTCGAGTTGGAAATCGACCTTATATGATTAGAATGAATTCTGATCGTAAGGCCAATACGGAGTTATTAATTGCTAGAGTAAAAGGATCTTGAAAAAGACAGATTGAAGTATTAATGAATGAAGGAGATAAGATGAGCGACACTTCTGTTTATATTATTGCGAATATTACGATTGAAGATGCTTCAAAATACCGACAGTATGAGAAAGGCTTTTTCCCAATTTTAAAAAAATTTGGAGGGGAACTGTTGACCTATGATGATGCAACTACGCATTTAGAAGGGGTTAATCCCAGGCCAGGGAGAGTAGTAATTTTAAAGTTCCCTTCAGCTGCTAAGGCTAACGCTTGGTATGCAGAACCTGAGTATCAACAACTTTCAGATAACCGACGTGCTGGGACAACGTTAGAATTTTTAACTTTAGTTCACGCCATAACGCCGCGCGACTAGTTTGTTTTTTATAAAACTCAGGTTACCAGTTGGTTTCTCGTCTTGGAGTTGCTGTGATTTGGTGAATACTTAAGTCCGCACCTTGATGCTCTTCTTCAGGTGTTAGTTTTAAGCCAAGGGTCTTTTTGAGCACTCCGTAAACGATAAAGCTTCCCACAAGTGCGATGACCACACCAAGGCTCGTTCCGATGAGTTGTGCCAAAAATGACACCCCGCCCATTCCGCCAAGCGCCTTTTGCCCAAAGATACCGGCGGCTAACCCGCCCCAAACACCACAGAGTCCATGCAGTGGCCAAACACCGAGTACATCGTCAATACCCCAACGATTTTGTTCTAAGGTAAACACTTTAACGAACATGGCGCCAGCAATGAGTCCAACGACTAGTGCGCCAATAGGGTGCATTAGATCCGACCCAGCACATATTGCTACAAGCCCTGCTAGGGGGCCATTATAGGTAAATCCAGGATCATTTCTGCCAACCCACCAAGCTGCCAATGTACCACCCACCATTGCCATTAAAGAGTTAATAGCAACAAGCCCGCTCATTTTGTCAATAGTTTGTGCACTCATAACATTAAAGCCAAACCAACCTACTGCTAGTGTCCAGGAGCCTAATGCTAAAAATGGAATACTAGAAGGGGGGTGAGCCGAAACCTTACCGTCTTTACCATAGCGACCATACCGCGCTCCCATTAATAGTATGGCGGGTAGTGCAATCCAACCTCCAATTGCATGTACGACAACAGAGCCAGCAAAATCATGAAATTCAGCCCCTGAGAATTCTTTAATCCAAGCTTGAATGCCATAGTGGTTGTTCCATGTGATCCCTTCAAAAAACGGGTATAAGAATCCCACTAAAACAAAAGAAGCGATAAGTTGAGGATTGAATTTTGCACGTTCAGCAATACCTCCAGAAACGATGGCAGGAACTGCTGCAGCAAAAGTTAATAGGAAGAAAAATTTGACGAGTTCGAAACCACTCTTTTGTGATAAAACTTCAGCTGAGTCCCAAAAACCGATGCCGTATGCAATGCTATAGCCAATAAAAAAATAAGCAATAGTAGAAATAGCGAAATCTAAAAGTATTTTGACGAGGGCATTAACCTGATTTTTTTCTCTTACTGTACCGAGTTCAAGGAAGGCAAATCCTGCATGCATAGCAAGGACCATCATGGCACCTAGCATAATAAACAGAGCATCTACTGCTGTTTTAATATCGTTCATATGGTCTCCCTGATTGATTTATCAGCTTTTTAAATGATTAATTTTGTCGATTATAGTCCACAATAAAATGTGTCCAATATCATCTATATTGATGAGTGCTAATTGGCGAATGTTGATGAATCAACTACACAAAGAGGATTTGTGAAAAAAATTAAGTTTTTTACGGGTGAAAGAGATAGAGCTTGATGGTCGAACTTGGGGAAGTGAACTGCACCCTGCACCAATATTAAGCATATCTATCTTGAGTGTTCAAGAACTACATTTAAAGTAAGTATGTCAAAGCTCATAGTGAGTTTTAGTTAATGTTCTTACTAATTCTATCGTGCAATATCATTCAGCCTATAAAAAAACCATTAATCAATTAGCGAAAAAAGTGAAATATCGTAGAGTTGAACTTGAGATGTCTCAACAAGAATTGGCATATCAAGCGCAGATTGATAGAACGTATGTGAGTCAATTAGAGCGTGGCTTAGCTAATCCTTCTTTATCAGTCCTGATTGCATTAGCTATTTCTTTAAAGATACCCCTTAAGTCTTTAATCGAAAAAGATAGATAGCCTTGATCTGCATGTTTTTAAATAGTGCTCAAAACCCATAAAAAATTAATGCTTTTATTGAGAAAAGATGCGGCTTAAAAGGTCGGCTTATTCATAACCACACTTCTTAACTAACTAGCGCCCTCTGGAAATACATCCCCATTAAATACGCCTAGAAACATCTTATAAACGAAGAATAAAACATCCAAAATGATGTCTTTTAAGGGATTGCAACAATCCGATCGCTGGATGGTAAATTATTTATATAATTTGATCAAAATATAGGATAATTGTTAACGTTTTGTGAATAGTGAAGTCATTCACTCGAGACTAGTAGTTAAAATCCACTAAAAGTATAAAACAGGAGATGATTTTGAAAATTCATCAAAGAACAAAAAGTGTTGTTCAGCAACTTATCTATACATTATTGAGTTGTTTTGTCATGACATCAATGGCAGATAATTGGCCTTCAAAGCCCATCACAATTATAGTGCCATTTCCTGCAGGTGGGGGAACGGATGCATTTGCAAGACCATTATCTGCACAATTAACGAAAAACCTTGGCAAACAAATCATTATTGACAACCGAGGTGGCGCTGGCGGGACTCTAGGAGCAAATATTGCTGCTAAATCTAACCCTGATGGATATACATTTTTCATGGGCGCTGCGCATCATGCAATTGCACCCTCCATTTATCCCAAACTAGACTATGACATTGAAACAAGTTTCATCCCAATGATGCTAGTAGCTTCGCCTCCACAAGTGATTGTGATTAATCCGAAGGTGGCAGCAAATGATTTAAAAGGAATGATCGATTTACTCAAGCAAAACCCAGGTAAATATAACTACGGCAGTGCCGGTAATGGAAGTTCGCACCATTTAGCTGGAGAGCTATTTAAGATGCAAACCAAAACCTTTATCACTCATATCCCTTATCGTGGTGCAGGCCCCGCATTAGCCGATCTGATTGCTGGTCAAGTTGATATCATGTTTGATGGTCTAGGATCATCTTCACAGCACATTAAAAGTGGAAAAATTAAAGCCCTGGCTGTTGCCGCAGAAAAACGCGTACCTGCTTTCCCAAACGTACCGACTTCTAGAGAGGCGGGAGTGCCTGGATACGTTGTCAGTACTTGGTATGGATTGTGGGCACCAAAAGGAACACCACAAGATATCGTTGACAAAATGGAAGCGGAAGTTACTAAAGCGATGAATTCTCCAGAGTTAATGGAAATTTGGATGAATAATGGTTCTGAAACACCAAGTATGGTTGGTGATTCCTTTGGTAAGTTCGTTACAGCGGATATTAAACGTTGGGCTGCTGTTGTAAAAGCCTCAGGAGCGAAATTAGATTAATCAGATTTCACTAAAGACACTTATAAAGGGTCATCATGACCCTTTATTGATGGAATACGACTGACTAGCGTGGTCCTAAGTTAGTAGGTTCGTCCTCGATATGGTTACTTAATATACCAATTTTATCAATCTCAATTTCTGCGATATCACCTGGCTTCATAAAAATCGGTGGAGTTCTAGCAAAACCGACACCACCCATTGTTCCTGTTGCAATGAGATCACCCGGTTGTAACGTGGTCCACTCAGTGATGTACTCAATTGTCGCTTGAATAGAGTGAATCATATTCGCCGTATTTGCCTTTTGCATAACTTGACCATTGAGCCGCATTTCGATATTCAGATTCATTGGATCTGGGATTTCATCGGCAGTGACTAACCATGGACCATTCGCCCCAGTTTTTTCAAAATTCTTACCGGGATTAATTTGGCTAGAGTGACGTTGATAATCTCTCAGGCAAGCTTCATTCAAACAAGCATAGCCAAAAATATAACTCAGGGCTTTATCTTTTGTTACGTAGCGACCAGTTGGTTTTCCAATAACAACGAGGAGTTCAGCTTCCCAGTCCAGCATATGAGAAACTTTTGGTCGCAAAATAGGTTGTTTGTGACCAGTTAATGATTCCGGCCAGCGTGCAAAAATCATTGCACGGTCAGGTGCCTTACGATTTCCAATAGCCCGATTAGCTTCATCGACGTGGTCATGATAGTTCAGGCCAACGCAAAAAGTTTTACCAGGATTTGGAATGACAGATAAAAGATGCAAACTATCGTAGTCAAAATCCCCAGCTGATTCATTAATCACTGATTGTGCAACCGATTGTCCATCACCTGCAATAAATTGAATAATATTCGGGTAGAGTCCACCTAATCTAGCGCTGAGGTCGACAACTTTCTTGCCTTTAACCGCACCGTAATGGACTTGTCCTGCATGTAAAAAAGATACTAACTTCATTGGTATTCCTTATAGTGAAAAATTGAAGAGGGTTGATGATTAATTGATTGTATTGATTTGAGATAACATTTTTTTCCGCCAATCTTCTTGGCTAGTAAAAGTCGGATGCTCTTGAATGAGCGCTTGAGTAAATGTGTAAATTTGTTCATCGGTTTGCGACAAGTCAAATGGTTTGCCATGCGGTTGAGAAACGTGCCATGGGGTATCCATATAGATTTCTAGGCCATTGCCTTCTGGGTCATGTGAGTAGATAGACCAAGCATTACCATGAGTAATCGGTGTAATACTCGTAATTTTATGTTCGAGAAGTCTTTTTTCTACACGACGAAGGTCGTTGAGCTCATCAACAAAAAAAGACATTTGAAAAACTACGCTAGGTCCACTCTGAGGATCTTTGCCATCAATTAAAACCAATTGATGATGAGCATCATCGGTGCCGCTCAAGAAGACAATATTACGATTACCTAAGCGAGGAACTTGGCCACGATCTGTCACGATGAGATCGAAGACCGAGGTATAAAACTCTTCCATGATATCGAGATGATCAACGTAGAGTCCAAGGTGTTTGATTTGAGGAATTTTAGCCATATTAGTCGACTTTCATATTGACAGCTTTTGCAATTGAAGAATATTTTTTCATATCACTACGTACTTTATCGGAGAACTCATTAGCATTTAATGGAAGTGGATCACAGCCCATTTTTCCTAAGTTCGTTTGTAAAGATTCAGTACGTGCAATTTCTGAAACGGCTTTGTTATAGGCATCGATAATATGGGGTGGGGTGTTGGCAGATGCTGCAAGACCATACCAAAAACTTTCGTTAAAATCAGTAATGCCACCTTCAGCAAAGGTAGGCACGCTGGGTATTTGACGCATTCTATGCGAGGTTGTCACTCCTAAGGCCTTCAATTTCCCCGCTTGCACTTGCGATAGAATAATAGCAGGGGTCCCAATATAGATGATAGAGTCTTGACCGCTGAGAACATGGGCAACTGCAGGACCTTCTCCTTTAAACGGGATGTGCGTCATTTTGACGCCAATTTTCGTATTCATAATTTCAATCATCATATGAGAAAAAGATCCATTCCCACTGGATGCGCCAAAGATACTTTGTGGGTCATTCTTTAATGAATTGATGAGTTCACCCATATTATTGGCCGGAACCTTTGAACTCGCAATCATGACGAGAGGGACCTCACAAACTCCGCCTAAGGGCTTTAAATCTCGCATCGGGCTATAGCTAATTTTTTCATAAACCGCAGGATTAATCGCCATGAGTGAGGTATAGACCAAAATTAAGTGATAGCCATCTGCTGCTGAATTTAAGAGATTATCGACGCCCACACCACCATTGGTTCCTGGGCGGTTATCCACGATGACGGGTTGCCCTAATTTCTCAGATAAAGCTTGACCAATGGTTCGACCAATAGCATCTGCGCCCCCACCAGCGACTTGAGGAATAATTAATCGAACGGGTTTAGTCGGCAACCAATTTGCTGTTTGAGCCAAAGATAAAGCACTTTGTACCCATAGAAAAAATAATAATGCTATTTTGCATTTCATATTTCATGTCTCACTTTAAAGTTTTATCAATTCAATAATACGATCTTATATCTTTTTTTAATCACTGGGCCCTTATTCAGTGAATCGGCTAAATAGTGATGGCATACATTATTCAGATAAGTTATTGAAAAATATATCTTTTTTAATAATGAATCACAGATCATTTTAGGACCTTCTTCTGAGAAATATGTACTGTATCTTTTGAAGAAGAGTAGAAGTTGTTCCTCTCCTAAATAAAGCGTATAAACTTTATCAACCTTAACAAAATACTTTTTTACGAAAAATATCATGAGCTCCGCACAGTTACTGCTAAAGTCTTTAAAGAATGTCGTTAGCCAAGAAGAGTGGCAAGCCAGAATCGATTTAGCTGCTTGCTATCGGTTAATTGCGTACTATGGAATGTCCGATATGATTGCGAATCATATTACGCTTCGTGTGCCTGGAGAAGAAGATGCTTTTCTCATTAATCCTTACGGAATGATGTATGAAGAAATGACAGCTTCTTGTTTTATCAAAATAACCCATGATGGTGAAATTCTTTTTAAACCTGATTTTGGAGATTTGAACTACGCCTTTAATAAACCGGGATATATTTTGCACAGCGCAATTCATAAGGCTAGGCCAGAAGTAGGGTGTGTCATTCATACCCATACATATGCGGGCATGGCTGTTGCTTCTTTAAAGTGTGGATTATTGCCACTCAATCAAACTTCCATGCGATTTTTAAAAATTGCCTATCATGACTATATGGGAGTAGTTTTAGATTTGGCGGAGCAAGAAGTGTTAGTTAAAGATTTGGGTAATGCTGAAGCTTTAATACTGCG
Source organism: Burkholderiaceae bacterium (assembly GCA_947472645.1). Lineage (GTDB taxonomy): Bacteria > Pseudomonadota > Gammaproteobacteria > Burkholderiales > Burkholderiaceae > Polynucleobacter. The sequence goes on along the minus strand of CANJBQ010000018.1, from coordinate 22,821 downwards.
CAATCATGGTTTGCTCACAGTAGGAAGAACAGTTGGTGAAGCCTTTAATTGGATGCACCGTTTAGAACTCTCTTGTCGCGCTCAAATTGCGGCCTTGTCATGTAGTTCACCTTTACAAGAGGTTTCGGAAAAAGTGCTGCATGAAACGTATATGAATTATCAGCCTCAAGTTAGGCGTCCCTATGGTGTTATGGAATGGCCGGCTTTGTTAAGAATGATGGATCGTTTAGATTCTAGCTTTAGAGAATAGAGCTCGTCTCATAGTAAAAAAATAACGAGGAGGCAATATGGTTCTACCAATAAAAAAATGGCTAATGTTGTTTGTACTAATGTTGATAGGAGCTTTTGCAAATGCACAAAATTTTCCTAATAAGCCTTTGACGATAGTTGCGCCTTTTGCGCCTGGCGGTAATGTAGATATTGTTGCTAGAGCAGTTGCTCAAAGTCTAAGCAACGTATTGGGGCAATCCGTCCTTGTCGATAACCGAGCTGGGGCAGGTGGTTCAATTGGATCATCCTTTGTCTCAAGAGCTGAGCCGGATGGTTACACTCTATTGCTAGCTACGACGAATACTATATCCGTATTGCCGTACATGATGAAAAATCCTCCCTATAAGCCAGCAAGCTTTCAACCGGTGGGTTTAGCGGCGATTTCACCATTAGTTATTGTCGTGCGTGCGGATGATCAACGTTTCCCAGAAACCAATAGCTTGATCACTTTAGCCAAAAAAGAGCCTGGTCGAATTTCTGTAGGCCATTCAGGTTTAGGAACTTCGAATCATATCGCTATTCTGCGAATGGAAGACGTAGTAAAGACTGAATTTAATGTGATTCCTTATAAAGGCTCAACTCCCGCGTTAACAGATTTGATGGGTGGGCAATTAGATTTTATGGTTGATCAATTATCGAGCTCGAAAGGCTTTGTCGATTCTGGTAAGTTAAAGATACTTGCGGTTTTGTCGAAAGATCGGGATGGCTCGATTCCTAATGCGCCTACTTTTTTAGAATCAACCAGACTAGAGCTTGAAGCAAATACTACATCCGGATTATTAGCCCCCCCTGGTACTTCACCTGAAATTATTAAAATAATAAATGCCGCATTAGTTAAAGCGGTAAATGATTCAGCTTATAAAATTCGACTCATCGGAGTAGGCAGTATTCCAAAATCATCGACACCCCAAGAATGGGGGGCATTATTAAATCAAGAGTCATTAAACTCTCAAAAGCTAGTACAAGCGGGTAAATTAAAAGCTGAGTAAGAGATGAGTAAAATATGCCTGCCCGCTAAATCGGTGGTTCAACCGATTTCATTTTCGCCACCAACACTCGCTTGTGATAGTCATGTGCATGTGTTTGGTCCCTTTTCACGTTACCCACTAAGTGAAGATCGAAGTTATACCCCAGGAGAGTACTCAGCTAATGATTTTTTAGAGCATTTAAGCAGAATTGGATTCTCTCGTGGTGTACTCGTTACAGCTAGCGTATGCGGGACAAACAACGGAGCAATCTTAGAGGCTCTACAGGTATTCCCGAGAATTTTTCGTGGCATTGTTGTTTGTAATAATGATGTTACAGATGATGAACTTGATCAATGGCATGCTTTAGGTGTGCGCGGCATTCGCTTTAATTTGTTGCAAAAAAATGGCCAGGCTGTTTATCGAAATGGTGTTGGACTAGAGGTCTTAGAAGCGATAGCACCAAGAATGGTAGCAAGAGGTTGGCACGCTCAAATTTGGGTACATGCGCCTGATCTTCCTGAGCTATCACCGAGGCTACTCAGGTTAGGCTTACCTTTAGTGATTGATCATATGGGGCGTATGGATACTGTGCATGGCATCCATCATCCAGGTTTTCAGCATTTGTATCGGATGGTGAGTGATGGTACTGCTTGGGTCAAGATTTCTGGGGCGGACCGGATTCGAGCACAATATAGTCATTATGACGATGTTGATGCGTTTGCTAGCGCGCTGATAAAGGCCAATTTGGAGCGAATTGTATGGGGGAGCGATTGGCCGCATATTAATTACTTTGATGAAAAAGCAATTCCGGATGATGGTGATTTGACCAATTTATTATTACGATGGTTACCTCATGAAAAGCAACGCGAGCAGGTATTAGTAACAAATCCAGCAATTCTTTACGATTTTTAAATTCTGACTTATGCCAAAAATTGCTTTCTTAACACCAACCATGCCTGCCCTCAGACAGGAGATGATTAGCTCTTTACCTCCAGGTTTTCAAATTGAGTTTGCACAAAAGAATGATAAAAATACGCATCGCGAAGTATTGCAAGGCGCTGAGTATGTTTTTATTGGAGCTACATGGTTAGATGATGAGCTCATGGAGTCATCTCCTCAATTAAAAATGATTCAAAAATGGGGCATTGGCGTCGATAAAATCGATATTGAAGCTGCTAGACTCAGAGGTATCCCAGTGGCAATTACCAATGGCGCAAATGCGGGACAAGTTGCAGAGCAAGCGATCCTATTAATGCTAGCTACTTTACGTAGGCTCACTTATGCTCAAAAGTCATTGATGGCAGGTAAGTGGATTAATTCAGAATTAAAAACAACCTGTTTTCAGTTGTCAGAAAAAACTGTTGGATTGTTTGGCTTTGGTAATATTGCCAAAAAAGTAGCGCAGCAACTATTGGGCTTTAATGTAAAAATAATTTACTATAGTCGCCAACGGGCATCTGCAGAAGATGAGCGAAAATACTATGCACAGTATGTCGATCTAGATACTTTATTTGCACAAAGTGATGTGCTGAGTTTGCATGCTCCTCTGAATGCGCAAACACATCAAATTGTGAATCAAAAAACACTCTCAAAAATGAAATCTACCGCCATTATTGTGAACACTGCTCGTGGCGAATTAATTCATGAAGGAGATTTGGTTCATGCTCTCACGCATCACCAAATTTTAGGAGCGGGGCTTGATGTCTTTGATCATGAACCGCCAGATATGAGCAACCCTTTATTTACATTAGACAACATGGTGGCAACCCCACACGCAGGCGCTAGTGTTAAAGAGGCCGTCACCAGTGTCATACAGCATGGCCTAAGAAATATCACATTATTTGAACAAGGTCTTGCACTCAATGAGAGCGATTGGATTGTTAGGCCGAGGTAATATTTAAACCTGCCCACTCAAGACTTTTTCGCCAAAGTTCTTTTGCTAATAGTTGGTCTTGTCCTAAAACAGAAGGGGTTTCCCGCTGACAATTGGTTAAGAATTGACCATGCTCTGAGGCTGGACATACAGTGGCGCCATATAAGGTATTTTTTGTGCCTTCCAAGGGAGTCAGGATGGGGGCAATGTTCATAAATGGCTGGATGGCACCCGGAAGGTGACGCCAAATATTCGTTTTAACAATGCCTGGATGAATGGCTAAACATAGCACATCAGTATCTTTTAATTGTTTGGCAAGTTCGCTAGTAAACAATATGTTGGATAATTTTGATATGCCATATTCAGTCATCGTTGTCATGGATTTTGTGGGCTTTTGTAATGCATCCCAATCCCATTGAGTAGCGTATCGATGAGCTCCGCTGGCTAGATTGAGAATTCGCGAAGGCGCACTGTCTTTAATACAGTTCAAGAGTAACATTGTTAATAAGAAATGACCAAGATGATTGACGCCAAAATGCATCTCAAAACCTTGTTTGGTCAAACCTTTTTCACCATATACTCCAGCGTTATTAATCAAAAGATGTAATGGTTGATTTAAATCTAAAAATAGCTTTGCACAGGACCTTACAGAATCTAAATTCGCAAGCTCTAGAGATAGATAGGTGAAATGTCCATTTGGATTAATGGCATACAGTTCTCGGATGACAGCTTCATGCTTAACTGCAGAGCGCCCAGCTAAAAATACATTAGCCCCCATTTTGGCTAATTCAATAGCGCTCACTTTACCGATTCCAGAACTGGCCCCAGTAATCAAAACATTTTTATTGTGTAGGTTAAACATAAAATACTTTATATCAACATTAATCGGGTTTAATTCCTGCTGCTTTTGCTACTTTTTGTAAACGAGATACTTCTGATTTAATCGTATTCCCCAAATCTTCCGGAGTAGGACTGGTAACTAAATCAATCCCTCTTTCTGCAAAGCGATTTTTTATTTCGATTTGATTCAATGCTTTTACAACTGCAGCGTGGAGTTTTTGAATAATTTCTTTGGGAGTACCTGCTGGAGCTACCAGTAAATTCAACGTTACATCTTCATAACCAGGAAATCCTGACTCTGCAAGGGTAGGAACTTCAGGCATGAGTGGTGATCTTTCTAAGCTAGTAATCGCTATTGCCCGGAGTTTGCCACTTTTCGCGTTCTGTGTACCAGTACTGATTTGGTCAAACATCATAGGAACTTGACCGCTAAACACATCAATCATCGCTTGAGCATTCCCTTTATAAAAGATGTTGGTAAATTTAATACCAGCTCGATTGGCAAATACTTCCGTAGCAATATGTCCTGTGGAACCATTGCCGCTACTGGCTGCGGGCATACCGGGGTCTGCTTTAACTAATTGAATAAATTCTTGGATATTTTTGGCGGCAACATTTGGATGAACCAGGACGAACATCGCTACTTTACAGGTGAGAGAGATCGGAGCAAAGTCTTTGATAGGGTCGTAACCCGCATTCGTTGAAATCAGTGGGGCTGCAAAAAATGTGCTGGAGTGAGCCAGTAAGGTATAGCCATCCGGGGTTGCTTTAGCAACGTATTGCGTGCCAATAATAGAAGCGGAACTTGGTTTATTTTCAATAATGACAGTTTGTCCTAGGATTTTCGACATTTCATTACCAAGCGTTCTTGCCACAATATCGACATTACCACCAGCAGCAACTGGAACAATGATGTGGATAGGTTTGTTGGGGTAATCCGCCACAGACTGAGCTACTACAAATTTACAGATAAAGCTAACGCAGCAAAGGAAGATAGCTAGGATATGGTTTGTCTTCATCGGTGATATTTCCTATTTTATTTATGCATCAAAACGTGGATAACCAGAGTTTTTGGACTGTGCTTCAAGAAGGCGAATCATTGCTGGCCACTCTAAAACTCCGTAAGGCCTTCTGGTTCCGGGTTGATATAGATTCGCTGTTTTATCTAGCACCGATTGTTCAGGAATCACTAACTTTGTATTACCTGCCATCGCATCAACTTGCGCTCGGCAAGAGAGCTCTAATTGATACATCGTATTAAAGGCTTCCTGAACACTAGGGCCGCAGGTTAAAAGGCCATGATTTTTAAATACCATGGCATTATGAGGGCCAAGGTCAGCGACTAGACTTTTGCGCTCTTCAAGATCAATTGCAGGACCTTCGTAATCATGATAACCAAGATGGTCAACAAACCGAATCGAGGTTTGGGTAATCGGTAAAAGTCCGCACTCCATCACTGAGACTGCCATACCTGCTCTCGTGTGGGTATGGATCACGCAATGGACATCTGACCTTGCCTCGTGGATAGCACCGTGGATGACATACCCGGATAAGTTAATCCCATAGTCAGTATCGGGTTTATAAAGAATCTTGCCAGTTAAGTCGATCTTGACCAAACTTGAGGCAGTGATTTCTTTATAGAGTAAGCCATATAAATTAATCAATAGGTGATCAGTGCCAGGAATTTTAGCGGTGATATGGTTATAAATAAGGTCTGTCATTTCATAGGCGTCGATTAAACGGTAGCATGCCGCAAGCTCTACCCTTGTTTGCCATTCTTCCGGACTCACTGAGCCTTGCAGTGTGGGGAAATTTGTTTGGTAATTCATGGATCTCCTAGATTGTTTTTCTATTTACTTTAATATTACTATCAATATACTTTAACTATCTTAAGGAACTCATGTTGCCAGCTACTCAGCAAGAAACAATCCTTTTTCAGTTGCCGGTTGGTGCTTGTGACTGTCATACCCATATTTTTGGTCCCGTAGAGCAATATCCTTACTGGACCGAACGAACTTATACTCCAGCAGATTCTACGATAGAACAACTTCTGAATTTACATCAATCTTTAGGGATTCAACGAACCGTAATTGTTCATCCAAGTCCATATGGGACTGATAATCGCCGTTCTAGTGATGCCATTTCTAAGATTGGCACTAATGCACGCGGTGTTGCTGTGATTGACGAAACTACAACGACTTTCCAAGACCTAGAGAAATTGCATCAAATCGGATTTCGTGGAGCGCGTTTAAATCTAGAGACTGCTGGCGTAGCGGATCCGGAATTTGCCCTAAATAAATTACGCAGGACGGCAAAATTGATTCAACCGTTTGGCTGGCATGTTCAAATTTTTTCTAGTCTTCATATTGTGACGGAGTTGGCTAAAGACATCATGAAATGTGAAGTTCCAATAGTCCTGGATCATTTTGCTCGCGTTCCCGTTCATGAAGGGCTAGATCAACCCAAGGTATTGCAATTACTAAAGATGCTGAAGGAAGGTAATGTTTGGATGAAGCTATCTGCTCCGCAGAGGGTATCGGATGATCCAGACTCTGTAATCGTGACACAATTGGCACGATTGTTCATAGAGGCTAATGAGGACCGAATGGTGTGGGGAAGTGACTGGCCTCACTCTGGCGCACACTATGGCAAAAAGAGATCAAAAGAGGAAATTGAGCCTTTTCATTTGATTAACGATGGCCATGCCCTTAATCGTCTTGCGCATTGGGCTCAATCCTCAGAATTGATTCAAAAGATTTTGATAGACAATCCTGCTGCTCTTTATGACTTTCCAAGGATTTGACAGGTGATTGAATTCAACTAAAAGTAAGGGTGAGCCTTAATAGGGAATTCGCTAGTAGCAACTTTTTTTTAGACAAGTTAGTTTAGTGGTTCAATCATCATTGTGGAGACATTACCATTATGGGTAACCATTTATTTAGACGTTCTATTCTAAAATTCCTTGTCTTAGGTATAACAAGCCTTACTTTACTTAGCCCCCCACAAGTTTTCGCTCAATCAAAGCCGCCTATTAAGATTGGCTTTACGATGCCATTGACAGGTGGTTTAGCCGCAAACGGCAAAGCGGCACTATTGACAATGCAACTTTGGAAAGACGATGTAAACGCTAAAGGTGGTTTATTGGGACGTCAAGTAGAGTTTGTTTATTACGATGACCAAACCAATCCATCCCTGGTAACGGGTTTTTATTCCAAATTATTGGATACCGACAAAGTAGACCTCATTTTAGGTAGCTATGGAACGAATATGCAGGTTCCACCATTACCGATGATTATGCAACGCAAGTTATATTACGTATGTTTATTTGGATTAGATCCAAATGCTCGTTTTAATTACTCCGGGTATTTCCAAATGCAGCCTAATGGTCCTAATCCTGCGGTTGATAATACGGGGACTTTTTTAGAAGCTGCGATGTTAGCGAATCCTAAACCAAAGACGATTGCAATCGTAGGGGGGGATGCAGAATATCCAGCGGTTGCTATGGACGGTGGTAGAAAAAATGCCAAGCGTTTAGGTTTGAAGGTTGTCTATGACAACACCTACCCACCAACAACAACTGACTACGCTCCAATTATGCGTGCAATAGCTGCGACAAAGCCGGATATTGTGATGGTCAATTCTTATCCACCAGATACTGTTGGAATGGTTCGCGCCGCCTATGAGGTTGGATTAAAAACACAGGTCTTTGGTGGACCTATGATTGGGACAGCCTTTGCTGCCGTTAAAAAACAGTTGGGACCGTTACTCAATAATGTAGTTGGTTTTGAGATGTATGTACCTGAGCCGACCATTAAATTTCCTGGCGTTGAGAAGTTCTTAGAGCGGTATCAAGCTCTTGCTGTTAAGGAAGGCGTTGATTCGCTAGGGTTTTACATTCCACCTTTTGCCTATGCAATGATGCAGGTTGTGGGTGAGGCTGTTGAAAAAACTCAAAGTTTAGATCAACAAAAATTGATTGATTACACGCATGCCACGACTTTCCAAACTGTAGCTGGTGAAATCAAGTTTGGTGCAAATGGTGAGTGGGCTACTCCAAGAGCTCTATATGTTCAGTACCGTAACATTGAAGGTAATGATACTGAGCAGTTTAAAAAGGCTGGTAAGGCAATTATTCTAGCGCCAGCTAAGTTTAAGTCTGGTGACATTATTGCTCCTTTTGATGGGACTCAAGGTAAAAAATAAATACCTTACTCAAGTGTTCACTCAAAAACCTGAATTCGTTCAGGTTTTTTTTCGCCATAAGGGGATTCAAATCTTTTCGCTTGTCTTTATACTGTCTTAAAATCGAAGCCTTATTTCTTGTAGAGTCTGTAAAAATTCTAATAAATAGTTAATGTCAATGAGTTGATGGTGTGAGTTTGCGATTTAAAAATATTCCCTTTTTGATCTTTGGTAGCCTATTTTTGCCTAATGTTTGGGCGGATGGTTTAACGGATGGATTTTTACAAGCTCGAGCAAATGCATTTTTAACGGTCATCAGTTACTCTTTAACGCCCGATGTCACAACGGGCTCTTTATCCTTAAAGGATAAAGGCGTTGGTAATCCGTCATTACAGATGACTTCACTTGGTGGCGGAGGAATTCTTAGTGATGAATTTCCCTTGTATTTTGAAGGGACTATCGCTGCTAATCGCTATGACCCATCTTTTGTTATTGCGTCAAGTTCGCCAGTTACTATACCTGTTCATTGGAATAGTATTTCTGGGACAGGTGGTCTGGGATGGGATTTTAAATTATCTGAATACTATAAATTGAGACCAATTTTTAACTTTAGTTTAGGTCACGTAGAGAGTGATATATCGCTAGCGGCTCGAATCTTAGCTAAAAAGACGAACTATAACTTAGATTTTTTAAATAATGGCCGACTCAATGCTTATGGTTTGGGTGGGTCTGTCATGTTGATCTATGAAGATTTCACTCCAGAACGAGAAAATCAATTTGAAATACGTTATACCAATATTGAGTTAACTAGTTTTGATTCATCACATGATGTAGAGGGCCACTCTAGTTCACAGAGTTTGGGTCTTTGGGCACGAAGACGGGTGCCAACGGGGTTCACTGTTTTAGGAAATACCATTCGTGGGGTTCTTGAATTTGCCCATACACAGTATTTAGGCGATAACCGCGGTGCTTTAGGCTTTAACTTTCTATCTTCAGTTGGAACAGGACTCGAATTAGACCTGAAAAACTACGACATTTTCTTTACGCGTGCTCGACTGATGTTCCGGTATCAATTTGCACCAGATGTGAATGGATACTCGATTGGAATGGCTGTCAGCTTTTGATGATAAGGCTAGATTTTTAATTTAGGGGGTTTCGTCGAAAAAACCTAGGGGCTTATCCTATAAAACGACCATCTTGTAAGGTACTCATGGTATTCTTTCGTTTGCAAATTGTGCTAAAAATAACAACTTTATTCCCAAAAATTGGAGCTCATATGAAATTTAATCAGTTAATTAAAGCTGGGTTAATCGTTTTGTTAACTTCCTTACTCAGTCTAGCGCAAGCTCAGACAGTCAAGATTGGCTTTATGTCTACCTATAGCGGCCCAGGTGCTGCACAAGGCGATCAGTTAGATAAGGGCGTTAAGCTCTATATGAAACTCAACGGCGACAAGCTCCCACCAGGTGTCAAAGTAGAAATCATTACGCGTGATGACACTGGACCAAATCCTGATGTTGCAAAAAGGGTTGCTCAGGAATTAATTGTGCGAGATAAGGTCAATTATTTGACAGGATTTGTATGGTCGCCGAACATGGCAGCAATTGCGCCATTAACGACTGAAGCAAAAGTTCCTTATATCAGTATGAATGCTGCCGCCGCACGCGTGATGATTAATGCACCCTATATGGCTCGCACATCCTTTACGCTTTGGCAATCCGCCTATCCCTTAGGCCAGTGGGCAGCCAAAAAATACAAGCATGCTTATACCGCTGTCAGTGATTTTGCTCCTGGGCATGAAGCTGAGGAGGGTTTTATTAAAGGATTTAAGGAAGGTGGCGGAGAGATCGTTGGAACAGTGCGTATTCCGTTAGCCAATCCTGACTTTACGCCTTTCATTCAACGTATTAAGGATGCTAAACCAGATGTGATTTTTGGATTTAATCCTGCTGGAAAAGCTGCGACAGGGATGATGAAAGCTTATGCTGATTTAGGACTTGCTAAAGCTGGGATTAAGTTTATTGGTACTGGAGATATTGTGACGGATGAAGAGTTACAAGGCATGGGTGATGTTGCGCTAGGTGTTACTACCATTCATCACTACTCAGCCAATTCGAATCGTCCTAGTAATAAGGCCTTTGTTGCTGCGTATAAAAAAGAATATGGTGAAAATTTAGAGCCTGGCTTTATGGCAGTTGGCGCGTGGGATGCCATGGACGCTATTTTTTATACAATTCGTGAACAAAACGGCAAGATTGATTCTGATAAAACGATGGATCTCTTAAAGAAGTGGAAAAGCTCAACTAGCCCAAGAGGAGATGTTTCCATTGATCCAGAGACGAGAGATGTGATTAATCCAGAGTACTTACGTGAAGTTCGTAAAGTTGGTGGTAAGTTAGCTAACGTTGAGATTGAAACGATTAGTACGGGTATTAAAGACCCAATGAAAGAAGCAGATAAAAAGAAATAATGATTTTTAGCTTTTTTCGAAATCTCGTATTGGCCTGATGATGGATGCATTTATATCGTCAATCATTAGTGTCTTGTTTTACGGCATAGCTTATGGGATGGTGCTTTATGTGATCTCAGTAGGCTTGTCTATTACGATGGGCATGATGGGTGTTGCTAATCTAGCGCATGGGGTGTTTGCAATGAGCGGTGGCTATATTTTAGTCACCGCTTTAGCTAAGTTTCATATCCCATTTCCATTGGCCTTAGCGTTGGCCTTCTCGCTAGTAGCTATTGCAAGTGTGTTCTTGGATCGACTACTCTATAAACATATTTATGGCTCTCCAGAACTTGAGCAAGTGCTTTTTAGTATCGCCCTTATTTTTATTGCCACTGCAGTTGCCCGAATTGTTTTCGGTACTTTACAGCAACCAGTACATTTACCTGATTATTTAAAAGATCAATTTACTTTTTTAGGTAGAGATTTTCCAGCATATCGAGTTTTTATCATTATTTTTAGCTCTGTCCTCATTGGTGTTTTATGGTTCGGTGTTGAAAATACTAAATGGGGTGCGATGGTTCGTGCCACAGTTGATCATCGTGAGATGGCGCAGTCCATAGGCATCAATACTAAATTGTTATTTAGTGTTACTTTTGCGGTGGGAAGTGGACTAGCTGGACTCGGCGGTGCACTCGGCGCTGAAATTATTGCTATTCAACCAACCTATCCATTAGAGCAATTAGTTTTCTTTTTAATTGTGGTCTCGGTGGGAGGCTTAGGCAGTTTAAAAGGGCCATTTATTGCTGCTTTGCTGATTGGCATCCTTGATACCGCCTGTAAGTATTGGTTGCCAGAGTTTGGTGCATTTTTTATCTATATCGTAACGATTGGTATTTTGTTATGGCGCCCAATGGGGTTACTGGGAAAACGCGCATGACAAAATTGATCGGATTTCAGTCAGATTCACGCATACGTAAAGCCGAATTTTTACCGTGGATTTTTGCTGTAGTAATATTTTTTGTTTTACCAGAGTACTTATCTCTTGGAGCGCAAATATTAACCTTCATTCTATTTGCCTTATCACTCGACTTAATCACTGGGTATGCTGGCGTTGTGACCTTAGGTCATGCGGCATTTTTTGGGGTGGGTGCATATACCTGTGGCATTTTATCTGCCAAGCTTGGAATCACGGATCCTATATTATTAATCATTTGTAGCGCTATTACCTGCGCATTACTAGGCTTTTCTACAGGTCTAGTCATTTTACGAACTCAAAAACTAACTCAGCTCATGCTAACTTTAGCAATTGCTGCTTTATGTTATGAGGTGGCGAATAAAGCCACCCTCATTACTGGAGGTGCTGATGGATTAACTGGGGTGACCATAGGGCCTGTTTTAGGATTATTTAAATTTGATTTTTTAAATAAAACAGCTTATCTGTGGTGTTTAGTGATTTTGTTTATTTTCTGGATCATCATTCGACGGATTATTTACTCGCCATTTGGCATCACTCTTGCTGGGATTAAAGAAAATAAACAAAGAATGCAAGCGATTGGCGTACCAGTGATGGCGTATTTATTAAAAGCATATACCTTAGCGGCAATGGTTGCTGGGATTGCTGGAGCTTTAATTACTCAAACGAATCAATTTGTGGGATTAAACGTGATTGGCTTTGAGCCATCTGGTGAGATTTTAGTGATGTTGATTTTAGGCGGCGTGGGACGAATGTATGGCGCTTTTATAGGACCTTTTATATTTTTAATTGCGCAGGACTATTTAGCGAAAAAATTTCCAGAGTATTGGAATTTAGGCATTGGACTGATGTTATTGATGGTAGTCTTATACGCCAAAGGTGGCATATTAGGCCTTATCGATAAACTTTTCACCAAACGTGGAGAGCCAAAATGACGGCCACACTCCAAACCATTGGCTTATCGAAAAGTTTTGGGGCTTTAACGGTGGCTGATCAAATCAATTTTGTTCTGGAGCCAGGTGCAAGGCATGCCCTAATTGGGCCTAACGGCGCTGGAAAGACAACCTTTGTGAATTTGTTAACAGGGCGTTTGACTCCTTCTTCTGGAGTAGTTCTATTGGCTGGCGAGGAAGTGACGACTCTCAATGAAAGTCAGCGTGTAAAAAGAGGCCTAGGGAGAACTTTTCAGATTAACTCTTTATTTAATAAAATGACGGTATTAGATAATGTTTCTCTTGGAATCTCTGAACGCTTAGGTATTTCACAGCAAATGTGGAAAACGGCAAATAGGTTTAAAAATATTCAGGAAGAAGCACTAGAAATTTTATCTTTACTGGGTATTATGGATGATGCTTCAAAAATAGTGAGTCAACTTGCTTATGGTAAACAACGCTTAGTGGAGATTGCTATATCTCTTGGTTTGCGACCCAAGGTGCTTTTATTAGATGAGCCAGCTGCTGGAGTTCCCTCGATGGAGTCAGGTCGAATTTTACAAGCGTTAGATGCTTTACCAAAAGATATTGCTATCTTGATGATTGAACACGACATGGATTTAGTCTTTCAATTTGCAAAGAAAATTACTGTGCTTGTTCAAGGTGCCGTTTTATGTGAAGGCACACCAGAACAAATTGCTAATGATCCACGTGTCCATCAAGTTTATTTAGGAGAGTCTGATGAGTAACCCAATCGCTCTCAGACTAGAAGCGATTCATGCTGGATATGGAGAGCTCAATATATTAGAAAATATTGCGTTAGAAATTCCCGCTAAAACATCATTAGCGGTATTAGGTCGTAATGGAGTGGGTAAGACGACGTTGATGGCGACGATCATGGGGCATTCTACTTTACACTCTGGAAGTATTCAATTATTTGGTCAATCAATTGAACGTTTACCGGTTTATGGACGCTCTAAATTAGGTATTGCTTATGTCCCTCAAACCAGAGATATTTTTCCTTCCTTAAGTGTTGAGGAAAATATGTTGGTTGCAGCACGCCCAGGGCGTTGGCCTTTAGAGCGAGTTTATGAGCTTTTCCCAAGACTTGCTGAGAGAAGAAGCAATATGGGTAATCAATTATCTGGTGGTGAACAGCAGATGTTGGCCGTTGGTCGAGCTTTAATCAGTGACCCTAAACTTTTGCTACTGGATGAACCTTTAGAAGGCTTAGCTCCAGTGATTGTTCAGATGTTGATGGATGTTTTTAAAAAATTAATAGCTGAAGAAGATTTAACTGTTATTTTGGTAGAGCAATCTGCAAAACTCGCATTACAAGTGACCAATCAGGTTATCGTCCTGAATCGTGGACAAATGACCTATCAGGGGTTGAGCCAAGAATTATTGAGTCGTCCTGATCTGCTCGCAAAATTAATTGCTGCAAATTAATTAACGAAATTGATCATGAATCAGTATGCCTTCGTTGACATCATGTGGTTCATTCCATACTTGTGATTCAATCGCGCGTGTTGCTTCCCGAAACCCGGTCGCAGATCTTTTTAGTATTCCTTCAGAGGTAAAGTCAATATCTTTCATTTGACTTTCACCTTCAATACGGTCTATGGTTAAATAAATAATATGCATAACAGTGTCACACCCCCAAGACATAAGCTCTTGAACTTCGGGGAGTTTTTTTTGTGCTTCTGGAATATGGTCTGTCAAACGTCGCAAGATATGCCGTAAGCGATGTGTTTTTTTGACATTGTCCAATTGACGGTCACGACTTGCGAACTGAATATCTTTTTTCTTTATGAGTACTTCTTGAATTGAGCTAGGTTCCTTGCTAAGCGGATTCCATAATTGGACTGAAAATATCAATGAATTATCTCGGGGATAGTCTTCGAGAACTGCCTCTATTGGTGTATTTGAGTAGATACCGCCATCCCAGAAAGGTTCCCCATTGATTTTTACTGCAGGGAATGCTGGTGGAAGAGCGCTAGAGGCCATGATGTGTTCAAGAGTTAATACTTCTTTAGCGCTATCAAAATAACGCATTTCTCCAGTTAATGCGCTGACGGCTCCAACTGATAGACGAACTTTTTTTGAATTTAAATAATCTAAATCAATTAATTGTCCTAAAGTATCTTTTAATGCTTTTGTAGAATAATAAGACGCATTTTCGATACCTACTTTTTTGTTGGCATCAAACCAGTTAAGGAATGTTGGTGTAAAAAAACCTTTTATTCCATACGTCATGGTTAATAGATTGAAGAGTGATTTGTTATCTTCTAAAGACTGGATAGATTGGTTTTGAACAATACTCCAAAATTCTTGTAATTTTTGTAATCTTCGTTCAGGTGGGTTACCTGCAATAATTCCACCATTAATAGCCCCAATAGAGGTGCCAATGACCCAATCGAGATCTAATTTTTTTTCATGGATTGCTTTATAAACACCTAGTTGATATGCGCCTAACGCACCACCACCTTGTAAAACAAGCACTTTTTTAAATATATTTGAAATAGTAATCTCAGTTGCTGTTTTTTTTATTTTTGGCATATAGGGTATTAACTAGGTAGAACTGAAGTTTACAAGACTTTAGGATAACCTAGTTATATTTTTTATATACGCTTATTTATTGATCTACAAAATACTTTTTATGAAACAATTTAAACTTATATTAATGCTGTTTTTAGTGCAGTTTTGCACCTTCGCCAATGCACAATCATGGCCTACCAGACCGATCACTATTGTTGTGACATATCCTCCTGGAGGGACTGCTGATATGATGGCGCGAAGTATTTCAGCCCCTTTAGGCAAGTTGCTTGGAACCACGATCATTGTTGAGAATAAGCCGGGTGCAACAGGACAGATTGCTGCTAATTATGTAGCAAAGAGTAATCCGGATGGGTATACCATCATGCTTGACGCATCTTCCTTTGCTGTAAATCCATCGTTATTTAAGAAATTACCTTATGACTCCAATAAGGACTTTAAAGTTCTTGCACTGCTTGCTTTATACCCTAATGTGTTACTAACTAACCCAAACTTTGCGCCAAAAAACGTAAAGGAGTTAGTCATTTTAGCCAAAGCCAAGCCAGATGAAATTGCTTATGCGACATCGGGTAATGGCTCTGCCCAACATCTTTCAGGAGTGATGTTTGAAATCAAAGCGGATGTTCAGATGGTAGGAGTACCTTATAAAGGCGGAGCAGCAGCCTTGAACGATGTCATGGCTGGGCAAGTGCCTATTTTCTTTGGGAGTGTAGCCTCTAGTAAGCCTTATGTAGAAGCAAAAAAACTCAATGCCTTAGCTGTGACGAGTAAAAAAAGAGTAAATTTATTTCCTAGTGTTCCTACGATGGAAGAAGCTGGAGTTCCTGCATATGAGGTCTATGAATGGAATGCGATCTTTGCCCCATCTGGAACACCGGAAGCCATTGTCAAAAAGCTCAGTGATGCCATTGCAGTGGTGATGCAGCTTCCCGAAATGAAAGAACGCGTAACCAGCCTTGGCGGAGAGCAGTTCCAGGGTGGAGCAATTGAGGCGAATCAATTCATTCAGACTCAATTTCAAGAATGGGGAAAAGTCATTCGTGAAAAGAAAATTTCGCTTGACTAGGTCGGTAATGGAATGAAATCTTTTTCACCAGGTATGGCTGGAAAGTCATGATCTTGCCAGCGTTGCTTTGCTAAATCCAATCGTTCTTGATTACTGGATACGAAGTTCCACCAAAGAATTCTTGGGTGATCAAGAGGTGCTCCGCCAAAAATCATGATTTCTGCATCAATAGTTGCGGTGATACAAACAGTGTCCAAGGCTGATATTTCTAGCATATCAAAGGTGGTGTAATCAACTTCATTTAATTGAATATTACCTGAGAGAATATAAATACCTTGCTGAATATGTATGCGAACCCAATCAAAACTATGATGAGCTTTTAATTGAATATGTATCAATTGGGTAGGACTAAACATGATGGCTGGTGAGGTGAGCCCAAAACCTTCCACGATAAGAACACTTGCATGAAGATTATCTTGTTTCAGCTGAGGTAGGACTTGAGCATCGTAATGATGAAAACTGGGATCAGATTCTTCGAGATCTTCCGGAAGAGCAATCCAAATTTGTAATCCCCGAACTTCGGCATTACTTTGTCGGATATCATCTGGAACACGTTCAGAGTGAACAATACCACTGCCAGATTTCATAATATTTAGATCTTGTGGAATAATCCGTTGGACATTGCCAAGACTATCCCTGTGCATGAAACCACCTGCTAAGAGATAACTTACTGTTGCAAGACCAATGTGCGGATGTGGGCGAACATCTGCTTTGCAATCTACATCATTACCAAAATACGCAGGACCCATATGATCCCAAAAAATAAAAGGACCAATAGATTTGACCTCAGGACTAGGAAGCAGTCGTCGAATCAGAAAGCCAATATCTTTGGTTACAGGAGAAATTTTTAGGGGAGAGCTCATCATTAATCTTTTTCAGTGTATGCTATTTGAATTCAACGTATAAAAATGCATTTAAAGATAATTTATACCAAAGAAGTTATCACGAATACATCCTTTTTGGATAAATAATGGAAGAAAAAATAACGGATTCAAGAAATGGAGAAAAAATGACCAATCAAGGGGTATCGGAGACATCAGAAGAGTTACGATCGCATTACATTGATCCT
Source organism: Burkholderiaceae bacterium (assembly GCA_947472645.1). GTDB lineage: Bacteria > Pseudomonadota > Gammaproteobacteria > Burkholderiales > Burkholderiaceae > Polynucleobacter. Next base: position 5,643 of record CANJBQ010000018.1, on the reverse strand, counting down.
AGCAAAATGGAATGGGCATCAACACCGTTTTCTGGAATCAAGATGAAGGTATTGTATGCCGATAAAGACTCAGGTATGTCGACCGTGTTGTTTCAGATGGAGCCTGGCGCTATTGTGCCTTTTCATGAGCACACAGGTTTAGAACAAACTTATATGCTTGAGGGGAGTCTTGAAGATGAAGAGGGGAAGGCTTACCCAGGAAGTTATGTATGGCGACCAGGTGGAACTCGTCATGTGGCGGTAGCACCAAGGGGCGCCATCTTCTTATCGATGTTCATGAGCCCAAACAATTTTTTCACTGGTGAGAAATATAATTTAGGACAGTAATTACTCGGGTTGAATGCCAGCAGCTTTTAAGGCTGTTTTCCAACGCTCTACATCTGCTTTTAAAAAGCTTTGTAACGCATCTGGATTTGCTTGAGCTGGAGTGGCAATCGAGGCACTCATTTCTTGAAAGCGTTCGATCAGAATAGGGTCTTTCAATGCTTCACGTAAGCTAACGGCCAATCGTTCAATCACATCTTTTGGGACACTTTTTGGGGCATATAGCCCATGCCAAACTGTGAGTTCAAAGCCTGGCACACCTGATTCTGAAAAGGTGGGAACTTGAGGGAGTATTTTTAATCGATTTTTTGTGGCAACAGCGATTGGCTTTAAGTTGCCTGTTCTAATGTGAGAAATTGTACTGGCGGGCTGGTCGCAAATAAAATCGACCTGACCACCTAAGATATCGTTTAATGCAGGGCCAGTTCCTTTATAGGGAACACTCGTCCACTGACTATTCGTCGTGCTTTTCAGTAACGCTTCGCAGAGTTGAGATGTGGCGCCAACACCGGCATTGGCAAAATTCAGTTGATTACCATTGACTTTAGCCATTGACAAAATTTCAGCAAAGCGATTGGCTGGAAAGTTTTTTCGCGCAACAAGAATCATTGGGACTTCAGTCACAATACCAATAGCTTCAAAATCACTGATAGGACTGTAGGATAACTTACTATAAAGCGCTGGGGCACTTGCATGAGCCATATTATGGAAAAGGAGAGTGTAGCCATCGGCTGCGGATCGTGCAACTTTTGCCGCTCCAATTGTACCCCCAGCTCCGCCTGTGTTTTCGATCACCACGGTTTGTCCCAAGTTGTTGGACATTGATGCACCTAATAATCTACCCAAGACGTCCGTAGAACCTCCGGGAGGAAATGGAATAATGATGTGAACGGGTTTATTGGGAAATACGTTTTGCCCCCAACTACTAAAGGTCACCCAACTCAAAGTAAGGGCGATTAGAAATGCAGGTGTTTTTTTCATGATGGTTTGATTGGCTCAGTTAGCGATACAATTTCAAGGTGCTTGGGGCCTGCTGGTAAATAGCTCGACATGACTAATGGGTCATGACCAGGAATAATATGTTGTTGTGAGTCGGCTAATTTTTCAATAAGTTCATAGGCATTGAGCATATCAGTAGAATCGCTAACAATCGGAAATGGTGAACGTTTGACTAGGTTTTCTAAATAATGCGCCGCATCAGATGCCAACACGATCCAACCTCTCTTTGTATGTACCCTGACAATCTGAAGACCTCTAGTATGGCCACCCACCCAATGCACTTGGATTCCTGATCTTAGTTCGTAGACGCCGTCATGAAACGCCACTCGGTCCTCATAGTTTGCATAAATGAGTTCACACACGTTGTGGGGGTCGTATGCATGACGACAAAAAGCATGCCGCATATCTTTACCGGTTGCGTAAGACATTTCACGTTCTTGGATATGGAAGTTCGTTTTCTTGAGTTTTTCGATATTTCCTGCATGATCATAATGAGCATGGGTAATGATGGTGTTATTAATGTCTTGAAGAGGGATACCCGCCTCTTTTAAAGAGTCGATGGGGCAGCGCAACAAAGTTCTTTTCCGTTCATTCGCTGCTTTTTGATCGAAACCAGTATCAACTAGGATAGTTTCTCTTCCATCAGTAATAAACCACACGTAATAATCCATTTGCGTTGCTACGTCATGGTGGTCATGGACAATAAAGTTCTCGAAACGTCTTCTTTTGACGGTGGCATAGCGCATCGCAAATACGTTCCAAGTCTTCGAGATCATGGTTTATTCCTTAGGTTGAGTTTTGACAAACTTAAACATAGCAGTATGATCAGCGCCTTTCTCAAGACGCTGTTCAGCAGTTGACCAACGCTCTAGGCAACTATTGGCAAAAACTCCTGGAGTTTTCATATCATCAATAAAGCCTTTTGCAGTTTGGATATCTTTTCGCATGAGCGCAATTGCGAAACCAGAGTTAAATGTCCCTGAAAGCATAAAGTTCTCAACTTTGACATCAGTTGTATTATTTTTACCAGTTGAGGCGTTAAAGACTTGATTCGCTAGATGAGGGTCAATTCCAAAAGCCTCAGCCGCAACTAGAGCTTCGCTAACCGCTAACAGACCAGAAGCTGATACATAGTTATTTAGAGCTTTGACGGCATGACCAGCACCACCACTACCAACATGGATGATAGTTTTACCCATGGATTTTAAAATGGGCATAATGTTTTCAACACTAATCGATTCCCCGCCGACCATAATAGCTAAAGAACCGTCCAAAGCTCTTTTAACGCCACCAGAAACTGGAGCATCGATAAATTCGTGACCTAAAGATTTGAGTTTTTCAGAATTGCTTTTCGAGTTTGAGGGATTGGATGAACTCATATCCAAAAATACTGTGTTAGGTTTGCAATGAGCAACAATACCATCTTGTTGCTGACCCCAAAGTAGTTGATCAATAATTTTGCTATCAGGCAACATTAGGATAATGACGTCAGAAGAGAGTGCTACTTCTTTGGCGCTCGATTGCCAATGAAAATTAGCTGAGTGACTCAGTTTCTCCTTAGCGTCGGGATTAAGATCGAATCCATTGATGATGTAATTTGCTTTTAGTAGATTATTAGCCATGGGAGTACCCATCATGCCTAATCCAATCATGCCAATTGTGGGTTGACTCATTAATTATTCCTATACATTGTTTTAGTGGCCGGATTCATTCTTTCAAATAAATCTTTTTTTCGGTTATTCTTAACTAGAAATATACACCACTTACATATTGAAAGACTTGTTGTATGAAGATTTCTAAAGAGCTTGCTCGCTACACGGATCTATGCCAATTTAGTGATTTACCCCCAAGTGTCGTGCACGAGGCGAAGCGCTCCATACTGAATTATTTAGCGGTATGTGTTGCAGCCTATAACGACCCAGCCATCTTTAAAGCCTATGAGATATTTCGCTCATACTCCGGTAAGCCACAATCGACTGTATTTGGTTTTCAAGAAAAGCTAGATGTATTGCAAGCGAGTAGCTTAAATGCCATGGCAGCTAACGTATTTGATTTTGATGATACTCATCTGCCGACCATTATTCATCCAACAGGGCCTGTGGTATCACCACTATTCGCTTTATCTGAACAACAAATAGTCAGTGGCAAAGATTTTTTATTATCAGCAATATTAGGTATAGAGTTTGAGTGTCGTTTAGGTCAAGCGATCTCACCATTTCATTACAGTCGTGGCTGGCATATCACCTCAACTTGTGGCGTTATTGGTTCTGCCATTGGTGCTGGTAAGCTTCTCAAACTCAACCAAGATCAATTGCTTTGGGCGATTGGTAATGCTGCCACACAGGCTTGTGGACTCGTAGAAAATTTAGGCACGATGTCAAAGAGTATGAGTGTTGGTAATGCTGCTAAAAACGGTCTTTTATCAGCATTTTTAGCCGCGAATGACTTTGATGGTCCGATGGAGCCTTTAGAAGGAGATAGAGGATTTTTAAATGTCTTTGGGCAAGAAGCGCAGGGTCAATCGATGATTGATCGCTTAGGAACACATTGGGAGCTGTTAAATAACACCTATAAGCCATTTCCTTGTGGGGTTGTTTTGAATCCGGTGGTTGAAGCATGCTTACAGGTATATCAAGAACAACGGAGTAATCCTGGTTTTTTAAGAACCATCAAAAAAATACAGATTGTGGGTAACCCTCTATTAAAGCAACGGACTGATCGACCGAATATCCAAACAGGTAGACAGTCGCAGGTTAGTGGACAACATGCTGTTGCTATTGCACTGCATTTTGGCCAAGCGGGCATCAAAGAATTTAGTGATGAAATGGTTAAAAATACCCAAATTCAATCTTTTTATTCCCATATTGAATTTATTGAAGATGCTGAGATACCAGTTGAGGGGGTAAAAATAAACTTCATCACAACTGATCAACCATTCACTATTGTGATTAAAGCTGCAAAAGGTTCTTTAGTAAAACCTTTATCTGATAAAGATCTCGAGAACAAGCTAATCAATCAACTTGCTTTACATCAATTAAAGATGCCAACTGAGCAGTTATTTGATTTTATTTGGACCCTAGAAAAAACATCTGATGTTGCTCAACTCCTGCAGTGGATGCCAATTAATCCAGCTTGATTTGTGAATCTTGAATGATTTTTTTCCATTTAATAATTTCTGAGTGAATGTAGTCTCCAAAATTGTTAGGGCTTGCCCCAATAATTTCCAATCCATCACTTAAGAGTCGTTCTTTTACTTCCGGATCTTTTAGTACCTCCTTGATTTCTTTGTTTAGAAAGTTAATGATGGCGGATGGTGTTTTTGCAGGAGCTAATACCCCATGCCAAGCCACAGCCTCAAAGCCAGAATATCCTGATTCAGCTACGGTGGGAACATTGGGCAATAATTTTGAACGACTTTTACTGGTCACAGCAAGACCCTTGATTCGATTTGCTAGAACCATTGGGATACTCGAGCCAGCATCTCCAAAGGTAATACTTACTACACCACCGATAGCATCCATTAATGCTGGTCCCGCCCCCTTATATGGAGCATGAATCATCTTGGTTTGGGTGGCTTTCATGAAGAGCTCTGCCGCTAATTGTGCGGAGCTTCCTTTACCTGCCGTACTAAAGGAGTATTGATCAGGATGATCTTTGACAAGCTGAATAAATTCTGTCAAATTTTTAGCGGGTATTTGCTGATTCATGGCAATCACGTATGGATAGCTTGTGAGTTGAATAATTGGGCTAAAGTCTTTTTCAGGATCGTAGGGGACTTGCGAAAACAAAGATGGATTGATAGCATTCGGTCCGGTTTGTCCTAATAGGAGGGTATAGCCATCTGGGGCAGATTTTGCGACCGCGTCAGTGCCAATAATGCCTCCTGCGCTACCACGATTATCAATGATGAACGGTTGTCCTAAACGAGTCGATAGTTTTTGAAAAACTAGTCTAGCCACGATATCGGCTCCACCGCCAGTGGCAAAAGGAACAATGACACGAACGGGTTTATTAGGGTATTCATCAGCTCTTACGTTAAATTGAGAGACAATACATAGAAGCAATAAAATACATAGATAAGCTTTGTTGCGAGTGAGCATAATTAGTGTGATTAGATGTTGATGAATATAACTATAAACGCTGGAGATTAAATTGAGCATGAATCTACGTTTCGTTCCAGGGTTACTTCTATTAGGGGCTTCTTTATAAGCATAATCCAAGCCAAAGATTTTCTGAGTAGTTTTTTAAGGAACTAACGTATAACTTGAAGTTATATGAAAAAAATCAAAGCTGCGGGCATTTAAGCCCCCTATGCGAAGT
>CANJBQ010000017.1 GCA_947472645.1 Burkholderiaceae bacterium | reverse complement strand
TAGCACGCATAACGGCTTCGTCAATATGATCGAACTCTAAAATACTAATCACCGGCGCAAATATCTCCTCACAATAAACACGCATTTGATCCTTAACATTGATGAGTATTGTTGGCTCCATCACGTTACCAACACAGGTTCCACCTGTCAGTAATTGAGCTCCTGATTCAATAGCCTCTTTAACAAATAACATAGCGCGCATCGCATGCTCGTGGCTAATCATTGGCCCAATCATGGTTGCTGGATCAGCAGGGTCACCCGCTTTAGCTAATTTAGCTGCTGCAATCAATTTTGGTATAAACGTTGCTGAAATACTGCGATCAACTAATAATTTTTGCACTGAAGTACAAACCTGCCCCGCCTTACGAAAACCCGCATTAATTATTTTAGGAATCGCCATATCAATATCAGCATCATGACAAACAATCGTACTAGCGATGCTTCCAAGCTCTAGTTGGAGACCTCTTAAACCCGCTGCTTTCTGAATCTCTAGTCCAACTCGAGTACTTCCCGTAAAAGCATAATAAGCAATTCTTTGATCAAGTAATAATTGGCGGCCAATCGTTTCTCCAGGTCCATTCACCAAAGCCAATAATGAAGATGGCAAACCTGCATCAATCAATATTTTGAAAAGTTCTACAGATGTTAATGGTGTAATTTCAGAGGGCTTTAAGATCACTGCATTTCCACCAGCTAATGCAGGGCCCACTTTATGGGCAACGGTATTGAGTGGTGAATTAAAGGGCGTAATTGCACAAATTACCCCTCGCGGCATTCTTAATGTGTATCCAATACGGTTTTTCATTCCAGATGCCACTTCCATTGGAATTAACTCCCCATTAAGGTGCTTTGCTGCCTCTGCAGATAATTCTAAGGTTTGTACACAGCGACGCACTTCATTCTCAGCGTCTGGCATAGTAAACCCTGCCTCATTTTTCATCAATTCAGATAAGATATTAATGCGTTCTTTTGTTAACCGTGACGCTTGCATGAGGATCTGATAACGCTCATAAGGACTTAAATGAAAAGACTCAAAACCATGTAGAGCACCATCAACCGCCTCAGTAACTTGAGTAATGGATGCCACCGCCATCTGCCCATACTCTTTATCACTGTATTTGTCTTTTAAAACTTGAACTGATTCACCATTAACCCAGTGCCCATTGATAAGAAGTTTTGACATAACAGTTCCTCTTATCGATTTAAAGACAAGGCTTGCATAAATCCTAAACGTATCTTCACAGGGTCGCGGTCTGTAGAAACAGTTGGGGTTTTATCATCAATCCGTGTTGCAATTAAATGTGGTCCATCTTTAGTCAACGCGTCATCAATTAATTGCTCAAAGTGAGCCTCATCTTTTGCCCAATAACTTTGTGTGATACCAGAACCTTGAGCAATACTCACCAAGTCAACACAGGAGTCAGTCAATGTTGGTTGTTTTCCAGTAATTTGATACATCCCATTATCAAAAACAATCATTGTTAGATTTTTTATAGAAGCTCTTGCCACAGTCCCGAGGGCTCCTAATTGCATTAAAAGTGAACCGTCGCCTTCTAATGCAAAGACTCTTCGCTTAGGTTGAGCTAAAGCAACACCAAACGCAATTGGAATTGTCAAGCCCATACTACCTAACATATAAAAATTTTCAGGACGTTGACCGGTGGCCCAAAGATCAAAATTATTATTACCAATCCCACCAATCACCGCTTCTTTAGCATGCAGTTTCGATACTAGCCTCTTCGTTAAATCAAATCGATTCATAACCTGTACGTTTTCACGTGTACTAAATAGATGAGTTAAATTAGTCATAGTCAATTTCAAGCCGATCGTTTAGTCAATAGAGGTGACAAAATCATTGCCGCTGGTGCTTGTGTTGCAAATGCTTGCTTAATCATATTGTCAACAATAAATTCAACATCATTAAGTCTTTCAATCGCATAATTTTCAATTCCTAACGTATTCAAAACTGGGCGCATGGTCCTACAAACAATTGCTTGTCCAACTTGAAACTCTCCTAAAGTTCCTCGCTCTGAAATCATCATCAATACTGGAATTTGAAATGGTACCGCCAAAGAAGCAAGAACATTAGCTAACGTAGCAAAGCCACTAGTTTGCATCAGGATAATGCCTCGCAAACCAGCCATATAACTCCCAGCGACAATTCCAATTGCCTCCTCTTCACGCGCTGGGGCAATCACCGTAAAGTATGGGTCAGCATGTAATACTTTTATTAATGGGGCTAATACTTTATCTGGGACATACGTAATCAGAGATACGTCGTTACTCTTCAGAACTCGCAGTACGATGTCATACCAGGTTTCTTGTAGAGTATTAGAGGATTTATCAGTAGTCATTAGTTATTTAAATCATTTCATTTTTCAATAGTGTTAGATCAAGAAGACTTAGCATTAACTTCAGGGAGAGGCATTAAAAAGGTTCCTCGACCACTAGCAATTAATTTGTCGTCTAAATCATAAATATAAGCCTCACAAACAGAGAACTGTTTACCCAACTTAATGGCTTTCCCCTTCACAATTAGATCACCAGGTCTTGCCATGCGGTGATAATCAATCCTTAAATCGATCGTAGGCACAGGTTGACCAATCGTTTCAAATAATACAAAATCTGCAGCAAAATCTATTAAGGCAGCTAATATACCCCCCTGAGTCTGCATTAATTTAAGATTGGCTACCCATTCTTCTCTCCAAGTCGCACGGACTTCAATCGACTCTTTATCAATACTCAACACTTTTAGCCCTAACCAAGTTAAATAAGGCCCTTTATCAATCACTTCCTGAACTTGCTCAATACTCATGAAGGCTCCATCATTATTTTTTATTTGGTGTAGTTTCTGAAATGTTTTCTTGACCTGCGTTATACATATCAATCCCTTTGACCTCAAGTGTCTTACGATCAATCTTACCAATGGTGTTTAGCGGTAGTACATCAACAAAAAATACTCTACGTGGATATTGGTATGGCGGAGCACTTTTCAATGCATGTGCTTTAATATCCTCTTCAGTGAGTTTGGAAGCTTTATTAAGAACAACAAAGGCAACGGGTAAGCGATACTTAATTTCATCCGGAACAGGAACAACAACAGCCTGGGCAATTTCGGGGTGACGCTCCAACATTAGTTCTACCTCCAATGGATAAATATTATGTCCACTAGAAACAAACATGTCGTCAGAACGCCCCACGAAAAAATACCAACCTGCCTCATCCTGTCGAAGAATATCTCCGGTGTTATACCAACCATCTTGTAGTTTCTTTTGAGTTTCTTCTGGATTGTTGACATAACCATTCATCATGCCAGGACTTCTCACATATAAAACACCCTGCTTATCATTTTCTCCACCAACAAATTTAAATTCATTATCAGCAATAGGCCAACCAATAGAATGCCGAGGACGAATCAAATTACTTTTATGATTAGAGCCAAATAATGCCGAACTTGCTTCAGTGATGCCATAAATTTTGACAATTTCAGCTTTTGGAAACTTGAGTGCAACCTGATCTATCAGCACATCTGAGGCAGGAGCACCTCCAAGAGTTGCTAGCCTTACAAAGCTATAGTCATTACCTTCCAATAACTCTTGTTGTTGCATCATCATGGCAAACATGGTGGGCACACCCGAAACCACCGTGGAACGGTATTGTGTAATGTACTCAACATATTTTTTTGCATCAAATTTACGCATTAAAATCACCGTCGAGCCACCAACAAGGACACACTTGATGGAATTCATAGCGTGCTTATGATACAAAGGTGCTGCTACAATCATACGATCATCAGGACAAAAGTTACGATCACGTGAAATTGTTTCAGCAACAAAAACATGCGCTCGATGAGATAGGCTAACCCCTTTAGGACGACCAGTTGATCCAGAAGTGTATGCCTGGAAAGCTTCTTGGCTAAATGTTGGAGTTAGAGCGGTAAATGTACCGTAGTCTTTAAATGCTTCATACCCAGTTGGGCCATTATTATCTATTTCAATAAGCTTAATATGGACAGGACATTTATCTCTTGTAACCGATTCACAGAATATCAGTTGTACCTCAGAATTTTTAACCATCCATTCAATATTATCTTGTGTTTGTAGAATATTTAAAAGAACTGGCACAATTCCTGCACGCATAGAACCAAAGAAAATTTCTAAAAATTCGGCACGATTTCCTGACAAAATACCAATCCGAGTACCTTCTTTTAAACCTAACTTTAGCAATCCTTTGGCAACAGCATCACAGGATTTATGGTAATCCTGATATGTGATTTCTCGCTTTTTTTCAGTATTGGTTAAATCAATAATGACCGGATAGGTTTTATCCCGATATTCGGAAGCTATACAACCTAAATTTTGTATGAAGGTATTCATATCTTAATAATCACTTTGCCAAAAACACGTCGCTCTTCTAATAAACGTAATCCATCAGCGGCTTGATCTAGAGGAAAGACTTGATCAATGACCGGGTGTATTTTTTTATCGGCGACAAACTGAAGACAAGCACGGATATCATCAGGTACATAGGCTCTAGAACCAATAATTTCCATCTCTCTGAACCATAAAAAACGAACATCGACTGTACACAGATGATCTACGGTTGAACCACAAGTAAGAATTCGACCATTGACAGCCATACTTCGTTGAGTGGGTATCCAAGTATCACCACCTGTAAAATTGATGGCAACATCTACACCTTTTTTGCCGGTCGCAGACCATACCGCTTTGGAGAAATCAGGCTCATCAGCATAGTTAATGACATGGTCTGCGCCTAGAGATTTTAATTTTTGACTTTTTTCTTCACTGCTCGTGCAAGCATATACTTCGCAACCTGCCATCTTGGCAAACTGTAAGCAAGACACCCCAACACCGCCGCTTGCTCCAAGAATTAGTACTTTTTCTCCAGCCTTTAAACGACCACGTGTAAATAACATCCGGTGAGAGGTTCCATAAGCAATCGGCAATGCCGCCGCATCAATATCAGTCACGCCATCTGGAACTTCAATTAATTGACGATGATCTACACAGATAAATTCACAAAGACCACCATTACCGTTCTCCCCTAGCACTCCACCCTCAGGAAATCGCGGAAATAAGACAACTCTCTTACCAACCCATTCATGAGAAACCCCTTCACCAACCTCACGGACGACTCCAACAACATCGCCTCCAGGAATACGCGGCATCTTCGTCGGCATATCTGGCATGCCATGAAGGACAAATACATCCATATAATTCAGTCCGCAGGCTTTGACCTCAACAATGGCAAAATTTGCCTTAACCACAGGTTTAGGCCAATGATCGAACTTCATCTGCTCTATACCACCATGTTGCTGGATCGCAACCACTCTCATCTGATCTATCATGCTAATCCTTAAATATTGATGCATAAAACACTCTCTGTGTTCTAGTCTAATATTTCGGTTTAATCAGCGCAAATCAATTAATTCCTCTTATTATTCGTTTTTTTCAATAAATAAGAATAAAGCTCTAAAGGCAATCAATCTTGAATTTGAAGTTAACGTATAGTGAGAATCAATTAACTTAACTTACCAATAGTTTCCATCAAAACATCTAAAATTCGCTGAGTATTTGGTGAAAATGAGCGAAGATGCCTTGTGATAAGACATATCTCACGATGGATAATCGGTTCTGTTAACTCGGCAAATAAAAACTCCTGCATTGGACCTGCTTTAGCTGCTAAAGAAGGTAATACGGAGATCTTTCCACTTAACCTCAGCATGGCATATAAAGAGGTAGTACTTGAGGCATGATCATGAGGATCTGAGTTTTTCCCAAATGAAATTTCAGGGTAAGTTTCAAGTAAGGCACCTATCCCTGTATCAGATGTAAGACCTATATAGGAATGATTAGCTAGATCCGCCCATTTTAAGGGACGTTTTATTTTAGCTAAGACATGATCATGGGGCATAACAACACCAAATTTATCATGAAGTACTGGACGGTAATCAAGCTCAGGATAATTATGAAGACGACTCGTTAATCCAAAGTCAACTTCACCATCTAAAACTGCTCGTTCAATTTTTGCTGAACCTGCATCTTGGATGGAAATATTAACGTCTGGGAAATGTTGACGAAATGTAAGTAAAGCAGGGGATAAAATATGCACCGCCATAGATGGAGCAGCAGCAATTCTAATTAAGCCTTGCTGGCTTTTTGAAATCGCTTGTAAGTCATTAAGTGCATTATCAAAATCACGAACAATCTTTTCAGCTACAGGTTGAAACTTAATAGCATCCTCAGTCAATTCAACCCTTCTAGTTGATCTTTCAAAGAGCTTCAGTCCAATCTCTTCTTCAAATTGTTGGATAGTTGCAGTTAATGTAGATTGAGTTTGGAACAATTGAGCGGAGGCTAAGGTAAATGAACCCGTTTTTGCAACGGCTAAAAAAGAGCGCAAATGACGTAGGCTTATTTTTCTGATCATTTTAATGATGGATACTTTGTTGCGAACATTTAACCCCCGCCTCTTCTTGTATACAAATCAAATCGATCCATCACTTCATTGATTTTAGATAAACCTATCTTACTTTGTGAAAATAAAAACTGCACTTTTATAGTAGGTATTACCAATAAAGCGATCTGATGTGACTCTGAGCTTGTTGCACACAATTTCATTGCAGCATCTTTTATTTCCTGAAACTTCTCTTGATCAATCTCGATATCAGTTAGTACGTAGAGATCACCTAAAGCATTAGGTAACCATCTCAACAAATCTTGTTTAGTACAACCCATGTTACGGGTAATGCCAATATCTTCAGGTAACACGCGATTTATCCACCTGCTACCGGAGGACAAATAGCTAAAGCATCATCATGTTGCAAAATGTAATCCATCCTCAGAGACGGCTCAATGTACTTGCCATTAACCATGACTAAATGCGCTGACTTCTCAGGAATTTTATAAAGATGGATCACCGTTCCAATATTGGTCCCCTCAGGAACCTCAATTAAAGACTCAACATTACTAATTTTAGAAGCTGGTAAATATTGATTTAGGCTGGCGAACAGTTTTAACGTAACTTGCATTGATCTATTTTACGTCTTCCAGGAAGCTTGTTCCTGGCCTTTTTCTAAATAAGCTTGCATCACCATCGTTGGATCTACTAACAGTTTATCTTTCCAATTCCCTAGTTTTACTTTGGTTTGTATCAAACCCCGCATTGCACCAATATGATCAGTCATACCAAGGCTTGTGGCCCCAATTAAAACATCCTCCAAAAACTCTAAATGAAGGTATTTATAATTAGACTCATCAACCACCTCTGAGTGATCTCCCCCCTCGATACCAGCCCAAAGCCCAAAAGAAGAAGAAATTAAACCTAGTGTATCCAGTACATTGACTTGAAAACTACCGGTCGTATTGGCCACTCCACCACTCATATTTACTGCAGCTATCGTCGCCTGATCTGCAGCATTTGGCTGAATCGCATTAATCATGCGCTGACCAGTTGAAAAATCAATACTCTCAGTAACATCCCCTGCAGCATAAATATCAGAAATCGAAGTCTGCATCAATTCATTGACGAAAATACCTTTCTCGCAATGTATCCCGGAACCATTTAAAAACTCAATATTCGCTTTTATACCTGTAGCAGAAATAATCGTATCGACAACCAATGACTCTCCGTTGGACAGACTCACCTTTAAAGCATCACCCTCTTTAGCAATTTTTTCTACTTTGGTTTGCGTAAAGACTTTGACCCCTTTTGACTCTACCCATTTTTTTATCATTTGACCGGCCGTTTGGGTCATCATGCGAGGTACCATCCGATTTTCCATCTCAACAACTGTGAGCTTGATATCTTTGCTAGCCAGTGCTTCTAATATAATGCAGCCAATAAAGCCCGCCCCCATTTGCAACACTCTAGTTCCTGAACCTGTTTTTTTATGAATATTTCTGGCATCTTCCAACGTCCAGCAAGAGTAAATACCAGGTAAGTCCATTCCTTGAATCGGCGGACGAATCGGTGTCGAACCGGTTGCAATCAATAGTTTGTCATATACAAGTTCTTGATCTATGCCGTGAAGAGCAATCTTGATTTTTTTAAGCTCTGGTTGTACCGAAATAACTCTTGCGTGAAGTAACTCAATGTTGAGTTTTTTAAAATGGTCTTGGTCTTTACGTAAATAGGTTCCTGACTCTTGAATGTTTCCGATCAATAAATAAGGAATAGCCATTCGAGAATACGGTGGCTCTGGCTCTGCTCCAATCAAAATGATTTGGTCATGCGGTGCACGTTTACGAATAGTCTCAGCTGCCACAACGCCAGCCGGACCGTTACCTATAATGACGTGTTTCATGGATTTACAAACCTAAACGAGTTCGTGTGTCCGTCTTCAGCATTCCATCATGATCCCATCCACGCAACTCATAATATTCAGGCAACATCTTGTCTAAACCACTAACAGAACCTTTACCAGGACCTGTTTTTGCGGCCTCTGTCATTAGTCGTTTTGGCAATTTATCATCTTTACTCGTGAAACCTGCACGATTATTAAAGTCACGTTCCATATTCCAAATACGCTCGCCGATTGTAGTGAGATTCTCTACCGTAAATTCATCGCCACATGCGGCCTGCAGTTGTGGCGCAACGTCAGCTAACGTCCAAGCAAAACTAGTGAATATACAAATACCAGCAGAATCAAATGCTGCAGTTGCATCCTGGAAAGCCTTGACTAATCCTGGCTTACCAACAGTATCTGCTGGTTCAGTTTTTACAGGAATGCCTAAAACTTCAGATGCAATAGTGTAGCCACGTAAATGGCATGCGCCACGATTTGATGTTGCATAAGCAAGACCAATTCCTTGAATTACTCGACCGTCATAAGCCGGGAATTCTTGACCCTTAACACTCATCGATAAGTCGGGCTGACCATATTTAGCTGTTAGTCTGGCAGAACCCAAGGCAATTTCTTTGCCAAAGCCTTCGCCTTTAGCAGTAATCTCTACAAAATGACAGAGTGCTTGTGCTGAACCAAACTTAGCATCAATACCAAGTTGCTCTTTTGAGATTAGGCCCATTTCGTAGAGCTCCATGACAGCACCAACCGTTGCGCCAAAAGTAATCGGATCAAAACCATCTTCATTACAAATCATGTTGGCATATTGAAGTGCCTCTAAATCATTCACGCCATTCGCCGCACCAAGCGCCCAGGCAGCTTCATACTCAAGTCCACCAGATGCGCCAAAATACTGAGGTTTATTTTGAATCGAGAAATGCGACTCATCAATTTTAGAAATTCGGCCGCAGGCAATGGTACAACCAAAACAAGCCTGATTAGTAACCAACTGCGCTTTACCATCACTGGCTCTAGGAGCTGCCATGGCTTCAGCAGAAATATCTTTAGCGCCTTCAAATTGAACGTCACGATGATTACGTGTTGGAAGCGCCCCAACTTCATTAATCACATTCATCAGTACCTGAGTACCAAAAGTTGGTAAACCTTGACCAGTCACCGCATTACCAGCAAGCACTGCTTTAGCGGCTTTTGCTGCTGCCATAAAGGCTTTAGGATTCTTAAAGTTCCCGACTCCTTTAGTTCCTCTTACAGCAATTGCTTTGAGGTTCTTGCTACCCATCACAGCACCAACACCTGAGCGTCCAGCTGCGCGGTGTAAATCATTAACGACAGCCGCAAATAAAACTTGGTTTTCTCCAGCACGACCAATACAGGAAACACGAATTTGTGGATCCTGATGTTTTGCTTTAATCGCTGGTTCGGTTTCCCAAACGGACTTACCCCATAAGTCGGACGCGTCAATCAAACGTACTTCATCGTTCTCGATAAATAGATAGACAGGCTTTGGTGACTTACCTTCAAAGATAACCATATCCCAACCAGCCATCTTCAACTCAGCACCCCAATAACCTCCTGAGTTTGAGCATGCTATTGCGCCAGTGAGCGGTCCTTTAGTGATGACGGTGTAACGACCTCCTGTTGAGGCCATCGTTCCAGTTAATGGGCCAGTTGCCCAAATTATTTTATTGTCCGGTGACAACGGATCGACTTTAGCATCCATCTCTTCAACTAAATATTTAGTTCCTAAACCTCTTGAACCTAGATAATCTTTAGCCCACTGCATATTGAGCGCTTCAGATTGGCAAGTACCTTTAGTAAGGTTAACACGTAGTAGTTTTCCGGCCCATGACATAGTTTATTTCCTCGATGAATATATTCAAATTAATTAAGCGTTGGTTTGATTACCTAGTTTTGCTGCCCAGGTACGCATTTTGTCTAAACCTGTCCAATCAGCATCTACATACGTTATCGCACCAGTTGGGCACGCATCAGCACAAGCAGGGTCTCCTCCACATAAATCACATTTTTGCACTTTGCCAGTTTCTTGGACATAATTAACAGTTCCAAATGGGCACGAAATCGTACAGACCTTACAACCCACGCAAACGTCTTCAACCACCACTTTTGCTCCAGTAACTACATCGATGCGGATGGCATCCACTGGACAAGCCTTTAAGCACCAAGCTTCGTCACATTGAGTACAGGTATAAGGCACTTTTTTACCCGTCTCATGAAAATCAAAAACCTTAATTCTCGATTTGGCGGGATTAAAAACACCATAATTCTCAAAACTACAGGCCATTTCGCACTGTAAACAACCAGTACATTTATCAGCATTGATAAGAAGTGATTTCTGCATGTAAAGTCCCTATCTATTAAAAGGTTATTAATCAGATTCTACTATTTTCTAATTTCCTAATGATCGGGGTTTTCCCTAAACTCAACAATATCAACTATCAAGTTAGACTAATTCCATTAATCTATTAAATTGTTCCCATAAAATATTTTTATTAAAAATATCAAATTTAAAGAAAATAAAACACCCTAAAAGTGTGTATAAGAGAATCCATCAACAAAAAAGATTGAGTTCTTTGAAATTGAAAATATCTTCAGGAGAAAATGATGTCTCGTTATCTGTCAATAATCGGAATGTGCTTTGCACTAGTATTTACAATATCTTCGCAAGCGCAAAATACGTCTTACCCTGCTCGCGCTATCAAATTTATCGTTCCAATCACCCCTGGGGGGAGTAATGATGTCGTAGCCCGAGTAATCGCTCAAAAATTAAGTGAGCAATGGGGGCAGTCCGTGACAGTAGATAACCGCCCTGGTGCTGGCATGAATTTAGGTGCTGATATTGTTGCAAAGAGCCCCGCTGATGGATATACCTGGCTACTTGGGGCAAATAATATTTTCGTCACCAACCCTCATATGGGAAAAATGCCTTTTGATGTATTTAAAGACTTTACGCCAATCAGTCAAGTCGCTTTAGTACCTTTCGTTTTAGTTGTTCATCCTTCAGTCCCAGCCAAAACCGTTACTGAATTAGTAGCTTATGCAAAGGCGAACCCAGATAAACTCAATTTTGGTTCATCTGGAAATGGATCCCCTCAGCAACTCGCAACAGAAATGTTAAATCACGCTGCAGGTATTCAAATGCAGCATGTTCCCTATAAGGGTGCTTTGCCAGTTATTACTGATTTAATCGGCGGTCGACTTCAGGTCTTTATTGGAGCTGTGAATTCTCTACTTCCCCATATTAAAGATGGTAAGCTGCGTTTAATTGCCAGCGCTGGTGGGAAACGGATCTCATCCTTTCCAGATTTACCAACTATTGCCGAAACAATCCCTGGTGTGGAATTAGATGTTTGGCTGGGTGTATTCATGCCGGTTGGAGTACCGAAAGATATCATCAATAAAGTGAATGGTGATATCGTTCGAGTCCTTCAACTGCCCGAGGTGAAATCAAACCTGAATGGGCAAGGTATTGAAGCAGCACCAAGTACCCCAGAGGCACTTACCAATACCATCAAAGAGGACTATACCCGCTGGGGTAAAGTCATTAAAGAAACCAACATTAAAGCGGACTAAAGATGATTAATCACGATACACCAACTCCAAACACTCAGGCCTTAACTTATTGGGGTAGCGACTCTATTGCGGATTGCCTGCATGAAATGCAAGTACCCTATATCGCCCTCAATCCTGGTGCAAGTTATCGGGGTTTGCATGATAGCCTCGTGAACCACATAGGTAACCAAGCTCCGCAAATGCTATTGTGCTTACACGAAGAAGTGGCTATCGCCATTGCTCAAGGATTTGCCAAAGCCTCAGGCAAGATGATGGGAGCTTTGGTGCACTCAAACGTTGGTTTGATGCATGCAACGATGGCTGTCTTCAATGCTTGGTGTGATCGGATGCCAATCTTAATGCTAGGTGCTACAGGTCCTTGGGATGCTGCACGTCGTCGTCCCTGGATAGATTGGATTCATACTTCTAGCGATCAAGGTGCTTTAGTGAGAGACTTCACCAAGTGGGATAACCAGCCAGGTTCAATACCTGCAGCTATAGAGGCACTTCTGCGAGGGAGTCAAATTGCACAAACCGCGCCTCGTGGTCCGGTATATATCAATCTTGATGCAGCATTGCAAGAAAGTAAAATGGAAGGTTTAATGGCCATCCCAGATTCAACTCGCTTTGCAGCGCCAAAATCCTCACCACCCTCTACAAATAATGTTGAGCGAGCAGCTCAATTACTTTCTCATGCAAAAAATCCCGTTATCTTGATGGGACGAATGTCTCGTAATTTATCGGATTGGGATGCGCGAGTAAAGTTATCTGAAAAACTTCAAGCTGCGGTAATTACCGACCTTAAAAATGCAGCCAGTTTTCCGACAGACCACCCACAACATGTCGGATCACCATCTTACTTTATGTCTGCAGAAGCTTGTGCAGCAGTTCGTGAAGCGGATGTGATTTTAATGTTGGACTGGGTCGATCCAGGAGGTGCTTTTAAACAGGCTCTTCAAAATAAACCATGCCAAGCTCAAATTATTAATGTCTCTTTGGACATGCATAGTCATCGTGGATGGAGTATGGATGGCGGTAGTTTGCCTGCGGTTGATATCTACATGCTTTGCGAACCTGATGATGCTGTCGGAGCTTTAAATAAAGTTATCTCAGCCCAATCTCAAAAATCTTGGCCAGTTAAAAATGCTCTTCCAACAATGCCAAATGATGATGTCGTTAGCCTTCGCGCACTGTCTGATGTGCTTCAAGAATGTACTAAAGATCTCGATATTTGTTTAGCTCGACTTCCTCTAGGCTGGAATGGTGCTTATCGGCATTTTCGACATCCAATGGATTATCTAGGCGCAGATGGCGGCGGAGGTGTTGGTGCTGGCCCAGGAAATACGGTAGGTGTAGCTCTTGCATTAAGAGATATTCAATCTGCCCGAGTTCCAATTGCACTTCTTGGAGATGGCGATTTTTTAATGAGCAATACTGCCATATGGACAGCTGTCCACTACGGAATACCCTTATTAATCATTGTCTGTAATAACCATTCATACTTTAATGATGAGCTCCATCAAGAACGTGTCGCAAAAGAGCGTCTGCGTCCCACAGAAAATAAATGGATTGGTCAACGTATGAGTGAACCCGAAATTGACATTGCACAAATGACACGCTCTATGGGAGCCGAAGGTATCGGTCCAGTTCGTCGAGCTCAAGATCTTAAAGCAGCGATAACAGAAGGATTACGACTCGTACAAATGGGAAAAGTCTGCGTCATTGATGCTTGCGTTGCCCCAGGATACGATGCCAATATGAGTGGAAACGCCAGCAACATTTCAGCGGTCCATAAACGTTAATTTTTTCTATGATTGAGTAACTTCAAATGTCAGATACCAATAACTATTTACAACTTCTTCCTAAGCATCGTGACCTTTATTATGGAGGATCTTGGCATCAACCAATGGGCGGTTATCTAGAAACCATGAACCCAGCGACTGGGGAATCTTTAGGCTTATGCGCTGAAGCAAATGCACAAGATGTAGACGCAGCAGTTAAAGCTGCACACGCAGGTTTTTCTGTATGGAAAAAATTCAAACCCCTAGAACGTGCTGCTCTATTAAAAAAGGTTGCGGAAGTACTTCGTGAAAACGCTTTTGAACTAGCTATGATCGACGCAGCTAATTGCGGTAACCCGATTAGTGAAATGCAACGAGATGCACTCATCGCTGCTACTCAAATCGATTTTTATGCTGGCTTAGCTACAGAAATCAAAGGCGAAACTTTACCAATGGGAGATGACATCCTGAATTATTCGGTACGGGAGCCTTATGGTGTTTGTGCACGTATTGTTGCGTATAACCACCCGATTATGTTCACAGCCGCAAAAATGGCTCCACCATTAATTGCGGGTAATACAGTCATTATGAAGCCTCCTTATCAGGCTCCTTTATCAAGCTATCGTATGATGGAACTGATTGACGGAATTCTCCCACCAGGTGTTCTTAACATCATTAGCTCAGGTGCTATAGGTGGACAAGCACTCGTCACTCATCCATTAGTCCCGCGTTTATCGCTGATTGGTAGCGTTCCTACTGGACGCGCTATAGCAAAAGCAGCTGCCGAAAAACTCAAACACGTCACTCTTGAATTGGGTGGTAAAAATGCCTGCATTATTTATCCTGATGCTGATCTCAATAAAGCAATTACAGGCGCCATTAATGGGATGAACTTTACTTGGTGTGGTCAAAGCTGTGGTTCTACATCACGCTTATTTGTTCACTCCTCAATCTATAAACAAGTCATAGAAGGTCTTCTTCAAGCTGTAAAGCATTACAAGCCGGGCATACCGACTGAAATGTCGACCACAATGGGGTCTATAGTTTCTAAAACCCAATGGGAAAAAATTATGAACTATATCGAGATCGCAAAACAAGAAGGTGCACAACTCATTTATGGTGGAAATGTACCGAGCACACCCTCACTGGCAAATGGTTGGTTTATTGAACCCACTATTTTTACTGGGGTTACTCAGAATATGCGAATTGCTAATGAAGAAGTTTTCGGCCCTATATTGTCAGTTATACAGTGGGATGATGAAGACCAAATGTTCGAACAAGTAAATGCTGTTGAATATGGTTTAACAGCCTCTATTTGGACCACAAATCTTTCAAAAGCGCATCGTGCGGCTAGTCGTGTTCAAGCCGGGTATGTCTGGGTTAATCACTCTAGTAGTCATTTTATTGGAGCATCTTTTGGAGGCTACAAACAATCTGGCATCGGTCGTGAGGAAGGCTTTGATGAATTATTTAGCTACTCACAACACAAAAACGTCCATGTAGTTTTGTAATTAATGTTGAATTACTCATTAAAAAAAGAAAGTATCCACTCGTTCGCTTTTAGTGGCAAATGTGGATTCTTTTCTAACTGCTCGCCCAAAGACACAACAGATTTTTGTAGATTGGGTGCCAAATCTTTCGATAACAAGGAGATTTTTTCTAAGACTGTATGACGCTCTAATGGTCTTGCAGAACTCCCTAGAGCTGCCTCACAAAATTCTGAGATCTTGTCTCCATTTTTTAATTCAATGGTAACTTTAGCAGGGCGATCATAAGGCCAAGGACGAACATCTTTCATTTCTTGCATCACTACTTTATTTCTGACAGCAGCGATTTGGGTATTGGACATACTTTCATGTAAAAAATTTTCAGTAGCACTTGCACCATTAATAATAGTAGCAGCTACGGCGTGAGGAATCGAAAACTTCGCCGCCAAGGTTGTGACAGGATTTACATTATTAAAGTTCATTCCCATTTTAGAAACTTCTATAAGTACAGAGTGAATCGCATCTCCCCCGCGAAGCTGAGGGTGTAATTTGAAAATTGTTTCTATTGCTTCCATCGAAGCATGAGCATGATGACAAGAGCCATAAAGTTTATGGTAGCCTGCAGTAATCGTCCATTCCGAACTCAAATCCATGCAAAGGTGTTCTGGTTTTGAAGTTGCGCCAAAACCCATCTGATAAACATCATATGGCCCAGAAGGCGTTCCAAAAATATTGGCTTGCGCCATCTCACAGGCAAAGTGTCCTAACCAAGCGCCTGCTGCAGGCCAAGCATTTCGAATTAAGGCCCCTTGAATCGGATGACTATAAGGCCCAGGTGAAACCATTGTGCAAGCACCAGTCAATGCATTCATGAAAAGTGTTTTATCAAATTTCATTAGAGCAGCATATCCAGCAGCCGCACAAACTGTATTAAATACCCCATGAGGGTGCAACCTTGGTAAAGTCTCAGGCCAAGACCTTGCAAAGCGCGTTCCAATTTCATAGGCAACAACTACTGCCCTCAACATCTCTTGTACAGATACATCATTAGCTTGAGCAGCAGCTAAAATAAGGGGTTGACTGAGCGCCCCTGGATGGACTGCAGTTCTAGTGTATCCATCATCTAATTCGTTCCAAGTAATCGCTAATCCATTAGCAAGCGCCGCATTCATTAAAGAAGTCTTTGGCCCACCCTTGCGAAAAACTGTTGCTGTCTCACTACTTTTCTGACTCAGCAATTGGCCATGATAAGTATTTACTTCAGGTTCATTAGAAGCTGATAGAGTTGCAGCGATGTTATCGCCAAGAATTAAAACGGCATGTTGTAAAACTTGATTTGGTATATCCTCATAGCGAAGACTGGTTGCCCAATCTGATAACTTGAATAAATTGTCCGCTATGCTATTTTTAATATCCAGTTGATTGGCCACATTCATGCTGAGTTTCTTCTGAGGGCATGCCAAATTTTATTCGAGGTAAATGGCATTTCAACGCCCTTCACACCGATAGAGCCTAAGGCATCTATCATGGCACTGGTGATTGCCGCAGGAGCACCAATGGTTCCTGATTCACCACACCCCTTCACACCTAGGGGGTTGTGTGTACAAGGCTGAGTTTCATCTGCTTCAGAAATAAAGTCTGGCAATATATCGGCTCTTGGCATTGCATAATCCATAAAAGAGCCTGTCATGATTTGACCAGAGTCAGGTTCATAAATGGCACTTTCAAATAAAGCTTGGCCAATACCCTGAGCAATCGCGCCATGCACTTGCCCTTCTACAATCATTGGATTAATCACTGTACCTACATCATCAATAGCAATATAAGACAATAATTTCGTAACACCAGTTTGTGGATCAATCTCTATTTCACAGGCTTGGGCTCCATTTGACCAGGTTAAATTAGGAGGATCAAAAAAAGCATTTTCGTGAAGAACAGGCTCCATTCCAAGAGGTAAATTATGTGCATAAGTAGCAGCGCGAGAAACCTGATACCAATCTAATTTTTCTTTTGATTTTTTGCACACAAAATAACCCAGGTTATCAATGATCTGATGTTCAATATCAGCTACATCACATGCAAGAAGATGAGCTGCAAGTAATTTTGATTTATTCAAAATTTTCGTGCAAGCCATTGTAATTGCTCCACCAGCAATCACCATTGATCTCGAACCAAAGGTTCCTGTTCCATAAGGTACTCTGCCAGTATCACCTTCAACCAACTCAATCATGGATAAAGGTAGACCTATGATTGAAGCAATGACTTGAGGAAATGTTGTCGCATGTGCTTGACCATGACTATGCGTGCCGCACATCAAAAGAATACTTCCATCAGCAGATACACGGATATCAGCCGAATCAAAAAAACCTGCTCTTGCACCGAACATTCCGGCATATTTAGAAGGAGCTACTCCAGAACTTTCTAGAAAATAACAAATACCAAAACCGCGTATCATGCCATTTTCTTTTGAAAGTGCGCGGCGTTTTTCAAAACCAGCAAAATCAGAAACAACGAGGGCTCTGTCAAATAGCCGTTGAAAATCTCCACTATCATAAATTGGACCTAACGGGGTAGCGTAAGGCATCTCACTAGACTTAATGAAATTTTTACGGCGTAATTCCATGCGGTCCATGCCAGTTTGAACAGCCGCCTCTTCGATTAATCGCTCTAAAACGAAACACGCTTCGGGACGTCCTGCTCCACGATAAGCATCCGTTGGAACCGTATTAGTAAACATCGCATCAACTTCTGCAAAAACCGCTGGGATCTTATATGGACCAGATAAAACAGCGGTGTAAACCGTCGTTGGAACTGCAGCGCCAACAGTAGAAATGTATGCACCAACTGCCGCAAAAGTTTTAACCCTAACGCCTAAAATATAGCCGTTTTCATCCAGAGCCATTTCAGCAGTGGTCATATGATCACGAGCTTGATAGTCACTAATAAATGCTTCACTTCGCGTTGATGTCCACTTTAATGTGGCCTTTAATTTCTTACAAGCCCAAGCCAAAATAGTTTCTTCAGGATATAACTTACCTTTAGTACCAAAACCACCACCAACATCTGGAGCAATCACACGTATTGAGTTTTCTGGTAGATTCAATTGCTCTGATGTCAGCTTACGAATATGGTGAGGAACCTGTGTCGCTGACCATATTGTGAGCTCGTGTCCATCATCACCAAGAGAAGCTGATACCTGAGCAACAACAGCCCTTGGTTCGAGGGCAGCACAAACAATGCGATGATTCTTAATTTCTACACGAATCTGATGTGCTGCCTTTGCAAAGGCAGCATCTACAGGGTCTTTGGCGCCACGGTGAAACTTGACACAAAGATTATTAGGCGCTTGATCATGAAGTTGTGGAGCAGAAGCATCTGCGGCTTTCTCAACGTTCACCACAGAATCTAATACTTGATAATCTACCTCTATCAATTCAGTGGCATCAATGGCTTGATGAACTGTCTTAGCAACGACCATCGCCACTATTTCACCCACGTGACGTACGCGATCCACTGTAATGGAATAACGTGGGGGCTCATTCATTTGCGTCCCATTTGCGCCGGGAATCATCCACAGCGGTGTCATTTTACCGACACCATCGTTAAATAAGTCTTGTCCAGTAAATACAGTAATAACCCCTAGAGATTTTTGTGCAGCCGAAACATTAATGCTCTTAATAAGTGCATGCGCATGAGGCGAGCGTAAGAAAGCACAGTAATATGTATTTTCATGAAGAATATCGGCGACAAATTGACCTCGACCTTTTAACAGACGGTTATCTTCTCTTCGTAATACTGCTTGACCAATTCCTTGTGGATGCATTTAATTCTTTCAATTAATAATGGGACTTAAAAATATGTTAACTTAATAACCTAAAGATTCAAAATAATGTTATCTTAGTTTGGATATCCACACAAGAAATTCCAAAAATTACAAATCGGAGCTTTTATGAACCTCAAGAAAAATTGTTTAATCTCTTTCATCATATTGTTGTTGGCTAGTTTTTCTTCTTTAACGATGGCTCAACAAAAAATGAAAATGGGTCTTTTTATTGCTTCATCAGCACTTCCATACTTCATTGCTAAAGAGCGAGGTTATTTTGCAGCAGAGGGTCTCGATGTTGAGGGAATACCCTTAGCCACTCAACCTTTAGTTGTTCAAGGAATTGTTACTGGTGATTTAGATGCGGGATCTAACCTACTATCTCTTGAAGGTGCGAACATTAATGCCTTAAGACCGGATACATTGAAGTATATTTCTTTAAATTGCCAAAACGTGAAATACCAACTAGAGGCTTACGTTGTTCCAGTCAATAGCCCAATTAAAACCTTGGCCGACTTAAAGGGAAAACGTATTATGTCTGCACCTGGCCCAGGTAATCTCTTCGTGGCTAAAGGCGTTCTTAAAGCAGTTGGCTTAGATGAAAAAGATTATCAAATGCAAGAACAACAAATGAGCGTGCATATCGGTGGTTTACAGTCTGGTCAATTTGATGCTGCTTATACACTTGAACCAATCGTTAGTATGATGGTTTCACAGGGAGTTGGTCGCAAACTAGAAAGTGGTGTTATTGCTAAATACATGTTAGGCAGACCTGATGCCTGCGCTGTTCTAGGTGGTGGTGTACTCAGTTCTAAATTTATTAAAGAGTATCCACAAGCTGCGGAAAGATTTGCTCGAGCCTGGGCAAAAGCATTAAATGATGGTAACAATGATCCTAAAGCCCGCGATTTGCTAGTGAAGTACATGAACACATCCGCTAGCATTGCTCAAACGGTACCTTTATCTCACTACAATATGATCCGTGATTTAAAACCTCAAGATCTAGCTGATTTTCAGAACTTAATTGATCAAGCGACAACATATGGTTTAGTAAAAGAAAAAATTGACGCCAAATCATTCTTAAAGGTCTATTAATTTTCAATGATTTTGATGCCTTATAAAAGATTTCTAGAGCCCCTTGTACCATTGATTGGGGCTGTGGCCTTTGTTTTAATTTGGTGGTTGTCCACCACATTAAAATTAGTCGATCCATTCTTATTGCCCTCTCCACTTGCCGCAGGAAAAGCCATGTGGACTGGGATAACAAGTGGGACCTTGTCCCTCGATATGATCATCACTATTCGTCGAACGATTTATGCCTTTTTAATTGCCGTACTTGTCTGCGTTCCACTTGGACTTATTTTGGGTAGCTCTGAACGCATTTATCGTTCCTGCGAATTTGTGATTGATTTTTTTCGATCAACACCTGCATCAGCTTTATTTCCACTCTTTTTAGTGATTTTAGGGGTTGGAGAAAACACGAAAATTGCAGTAGCTGCTTTTGGTGCTGGTCTTTTAATTTTATTTAATACTGCCTATGGAGTTATGAACGCTAGAAAAGTTAGACAGGCTGCGGCACGAGTCATGGGTGCATCTAGTCTGAAGATTTTATGTGGAGTAACCCTGCTCGAATCCCTCCCTCAAACATTTGTTGGTATGCGTTCAGGTATCTCGTTTTCACTAGTGATTGTGATTGTTGCAGAAATGTTCATTGGCTCCACAGATGGATTGGGTCAACGCGTCATTAATGCTCAAATGATTTTTAATATGCCGGAAATGTACGCCACCATTTTTAGTGCAGGGGCACTAGGTTATGGATTAAATCTTCTCTTCATTCTTGCAGAAAGACACTTTGTCCATTGGGGTGGAAAATAAACGTGTATTTCGAAATTTAATCAATTTATTATGACGGCACATATCAAAATTCGTGGGTTGAGTAAAACTTTTGCTGGGCAACCCCTATACTCAGATTTTAATCTTGATTTTTCTCACGGAAAAATTACCTCTATCTTTGGTCCAAATGGTTGTGGTAAATCTACTTTAATCAATATGATTTCCGGACTGACGCCTATGGATGCTGGAGAAGTCCTCTTCGATGGTAAAACATTGTCTCAAACAGTTATAGGCTATGTCTTTCAAAATTACCGCGACGCACTTTTCCCATGGAAAAAAGCGATCGATAATATTAAATATCCTCTCCAAATTGCTAAAAAATCATCAGGTGAAATCGAGGCTAGAACCCAAGAGTTAATTCAATCATTCGATGTGCGGTTTGATTTAAATCGATACCCCTACGAACTATCAGGGGGACAACAGCAATTAATTTCAATCATGCGAGCTCTAGCACCTAATCCTGAAGTACTTTTTTTGGATGAACCATTTTCCGCACTCGATTATGAAATGACTCTGTTTATGCGCGATAAACTGCAGGCTATTTTTGAAGCCACTAAAACAACGATGATTCTTGTTTCTCATGATCTTGATGAGGCAGTGTATTTGTCCGATCACATTCTCATGTTGACACGTCGACCTACCCAAATTGCACGAGAAATTGAATTTAATGCGCCAAGACCTCGTCAACCACTTACCCTAACATCAGAACTATTTAATCAAGTCAAAGGACAATGTCTTGAAATCTTCCAAAAAGAGATCAAAGTAATAGATTAAAATTAATCACTATTTTTAAAAAGGAGATGATCTATGAGCATCCAAGTATCGATGATCATTAATGGCCAAAATGTCCAACATGAAGTTGAAGAGAGAACACTATTAGTGAACTTTATCCGAGATCATTGTCGACTGACAGGTACTCACATTGGCTGCGATACCGCTCAATGTGGTGCATGTACGATTCATTTAAATGGTCGGGCAATCAAAAGTTGTAGCATTTTAGCAATGCAGGCACAAGGTGCAACTATTACGACAATTGAAGGAGTTGCATCTGATGACAAATTACATCCAATGCAAGAGGCGTTTAAAACACATCATGGTTTGCAATGTGGTTATTGCACCCCAGGAATGATTATGAGCGCGATTGATCTTGTCAACAACTACCCCAACCCCAGTAAAGAAGTCATCCGCGAACAACTCGATGGAAATTTATGTCGCTGTACTGGTTATCACAATATCGTTATAGCGATTCAAGAGGCGGCTAAAGTTATGAGCCCCTCTAACTAAATTTCTCGGAGCAATTTATGTATCCATTTTCATTTCATCACACTTCAAATATTAATGATTCTGTATCATTAAAAAAAGAACACGCAGATGCGAAATATATCGCCGGTGGTCAAAGTTTAATCGGGGTAATGAAGCTAAGACTTGATAAACCATCCGAATTAATTAACTTAGGATCTATCCCTGAACTAACAGGTATCTGTGTCGAAGGTAAAACATTAACAATTGGAGCAATGACTAGGCATGCTCAAGTTGCTGCATCTTCAGATGTAAAAACTTGTATCCCAGGCCTTGCTCAACTCGCTGGCCTCATTGCCGATAGAATGGTGCGTAATATGGGGACAATTGGAGGATCTGTCGCAAACAACGACCCTTCTGCAGACTATCCAGCAGCTTTGCTTGGTTTAAATGCAACCATCATTACCAATCAACGTGAGATTAAGGCTGATGATTTTTTTATTGGGATGTTTGAAACAGCTCTTCAAGCAAGTGAATTAATACAATCGATTCGTTTTACAGCACCCATTAAATCCGCCTATGCTAAATTTAAACACCCTGCCTCAAGATATGCAGTCGTAGGTGTTTTTGTCGCCCAGTTTCAAGGCGAAGTTAGAGTTGCTGTCACTGGTGCCGGCCCATCTGTGTTTAGACTTGCCGAAGTTGAAAAAGCTCTTTCGAGTAATTTTTCTGCCAGCGCATTAGAACCAATTCATTTTTCTGCGGATGGGCTTAACTCTGACTTTTTTGCAGATTCAGACTACCGAGCCCATTTAATTAAATTAATGGCAATACAAGCAGTCAACAATGCAAAATAACCTTCTTAGGAATTACTATGTCAATCGATGTCGTTAAAGTTGAAATTAAAAGTGTATCTGATGCTTCTGGACTTCTTCATCACATTGTTTCTGGAAGATTTAAGGCGGATGACGTCATTGCAATCATTGGCAAAACTGAGGGTAATGGAGGTGTAAATGATTTCACAAGGATCTTATCTGATCATGCTTTTCGAGACGTTTTATTAAAACGCGGTACCCGAACTGCGGAGCAGATTCGAGAAATTCCTATGGTTTGGTCTGGTGGTTGTGATGGAGTTATTACACCACATGCTACTATTTTCGCTCAAGTCAGTGATTCCTCAAATTCTAAAGAAAGTCGTCTCGTCATTGGGACGGCCCTGAGTCCCCGCATTTATCCAGAAGATATTGGTCGTCTGTCGATGGTCGAGAAAGTGAGGCAAGGGGTACTGTTAGCGATGCAGAACGCTGGCATTGATGACCCTAAAGATGTTCACTATGTTCAGACTAAAACCCCACTACTTACCATTGAATCTGTGCTTGATGCCAAGTCCCGAGGAAAAACTCTAGCCTGTGAAGTTCACGATTCAATGGGAGTGTCTAATGGCACTACTGCCTTGGGAATTGCAGTTGCTCTTGGTGAAATTTCAATGCCAACTGAAGAAGATATCTGTGAGAATCACGCTTTGTTTTCTTCTGTAGCATCATGCTCTTCAGGGGTTGAATTAGATTTTGCTCAAATAGTTTTACTGGGTAATAAATCAGGTGCAGGAGGACGCTTTAGTATCGGTCACGGCATTATGAGTGATGCCATAGATATCGATGGTATCTATGATGCGATTCGCTCCGCAGGCTTAACTCTTCCCGATCGCCCTAGAGCAAGTGACTTAAATGGCAAACTTGTCAATTGCTTTATTAAATGTGAGGCTGATCAAACGGGTAAGCTTCGTGGTCGTCGACAAATTATGTTAGATGACTCAGATGTTCATCATCATCGACATTCAAAAGCCGCTGTTGGTGGAGTGGCGGCGGCTGCCATTGGCGATCCCGCTGTCTTTGTATCCGTTGATGCCATGCACCAAGGACCTCGTGGCGGCGGCCCTGTCATTGCGATTGTTGACTTAGGTGCTTAAAATCACTTCTTTATTGATAGACTTTAGGATCAAAGAAACTCGTACCAGCAATATAGCGCTTACCATCTGACATATCAGGTAGTGGGCCCTTCTCGATTTTTCCTTCAAAGGTTAATTCGAGTTGGACACCGCTTGGGTCATAAATAAACAATTGCCATATTGTCGTATTAGGTACTAAAAATTCACGATAAGGTAATTTCATTTCAATAAATTTTTGACGATACTCATGGTAGCCTGAGCAAGAGAAAGAGATATGATCAATTGCCGCTGTCCCTAATGGTGTCTTACCATCAGCACCCAATGCTGGTCCTCCAGCATAACAATGCAGTATGGCTTGCCCACCAGGAATTGGAGCGGCAAGCCATGCCCCTGGAAAACCAAAGTCAGGCCGATAAATATCAATCAAACCTAACACCTTGATATAAAAATTTTTAGTTGCCTCTAAATTATTCGTTTTGACTGCAATATGAAACAAACCATTCGTAATCATGCGTTATTTCCTATTTATATTTTATCGATCAAACTAACGTGAGCAGAAACAATTCTCCAACCTTCTGGAGTCCTTATCCAGGTTTGAGATTGACGTCCCAGTTTCCCAGGAACCGTATCTCTTTCAAATAAGGTGTTAGCAGTTGCTAGGTCATTTCCAAAAGTCGTAATCACAGTTTTACTGATGCTTCTTAACAAACCTTTCGATGGTCTAGCGGCTCGAAAGGCTGCTATTTCATCAAAACCGTACAAGTTTTCATTCATGCCATAACGAATCACTAAGGGATTATTCCAAAAAGAATTATCTAAAACATCAATCTTATTGTGAATCAAAGCATCCTCGTATTGATCAAAAAGGGCTTGAACTTCTGCTTTTACATTTGGGAGGTTAATTTGCATAGAGTGTTCTCAAATTCATTAGGTAGGAATACTTCATTCTAGTATAAGCTGAAGTGAAATACGATGGATCTACTAAGAATAAACCTCCATTGATTTAATGCATAAAAAGCACTAAGCTAAATGCATAAATATATTTAGATATCAAAAAAGAGATGATCCTATGGTTCTATCCATGAATCCACTATCGTCAATTACTTTTATAAAGAATGGGGACCATCTGTGAATTTTAATATCCATAAAATTATTCTAGGACTAAGTTTTCTGCTTGTTGGTAACGTATTAGCGCAAAACAAGCCAATTGATATGAACATTGCTCAGGTAGGTTCCTTTCATATTGGTGGACGATTTGTTGAGATTTCAGGAAAACCAATTAAAGATGTTGTCTTTGCCCCTGGCAGCGCGCCTGCAAAGATTGACCCCAATGGAAAATACCTCGTTGAACAAATGTACGTTCAGTACTTTATCCCTAAAGATGTTAAGCATCAATTACCTATCCTTCTCTGGCACGGCGGCGGTCTTAGTGGTGTCACCTATGAAACCACACCAGATGGTAGACCTGGTTGGCAGCAATACTTTATTAGTCAAGGTTGGAAAACTTACGTTTCAGATGCTGTGGAACGAGGACGTTCCGGTTGGGCTTCTCCAGATATATGGCCTGCAGATCCACAATTTTTAACGATTGATAATCCATGGCAACGATTTAGAATTGGCGCTAATCCATGGAATGATGATCCAATTAAAAGAGCACAGCATCCAGGTAGTCAATTTCCTGCCGAAGGTTATTTGAATTTTATGCGTCAAGTAGTTCCTCGCTGGACATCTACGGATGAGGCTAGCATTGCCGCCTATACGGAATTAGTGGATAAAGTCTGTCCCTGCATTGTATTAGTGCATAGTCAAGGTGGTCAATTTGGTCAAAAAGTCGCTCAAGCTAGGCCAGATAAAGTGAAAGCTTTAATATTAGTTGAGCCCGCTGGATTTGGTGATCCAGCAAAAGCAAGTGCTATGAAAAATATTCCCATACTCACTGTGTATGGCGACAATATTGATCTTGATTCTCGTTGGCCAAAGATCCGACAAACACAACAAGACTTGAATCAAAAATACATTGCTGCAGGAGCAAGTGTCGATGTGATTAATTTACCAGAAATAGGCGTAAAGGGTAACTCACATATGATGATGATGGATCTCAATAATCTTCAAATTGCCAGCATCATAGAAGATTGGCTCAAGAAAAAAGGTTTTAGAGAATAACTATTTTATCTAGCGATAGCATCTTGACAATTTATTTAAATAACACATCAAGATGTTTTTCGTAATCATAATAATTAATACTTTCGTATAGCTCATTCCTCGTCTGCATTACTTCAATCAAATCTTTTTGCGTACCATGAGACCGAATTGTTTGATAAACATTATCAGCCGCTTTATTCATCGCTCTAAAAGCCGACAATGGGTAAAGAGCAATGCTTATTCCCACTGATCTCAGTTCATCAATCGTGAACAATGGAGTTGAACCAAACTCAGTAATATTTGCTAAAACGGGCACTTTAGTCTTTTCCACAAATTGTTGATATTGAGAAAGTTCCGTAATAGCCTCTGGAAATAACATATCAGCGCCAGCCTCTACATAAGCAAGTGCCCTATCAATGGAGGCATTGATACCTTCGGCTGCTAAAGAGTCTGTTCTAGCCATTACCACAAAATCATCACTCGACTTAGCATCAACGGCAGCTTTAATACGATCCACCATTTCTGCACAACTCACAATTTGTTTATTGGGACGATGACCACAACGCTTTGCTCCCACTTGATCTTCGATATGAATAGCTGCAACACCAGCTTTTTCTAATGAACGTACAGTCCGAGCCACATTAAAGGCCGAGGATCCAAATCCTGTATCAACGTCAACTAATAATGGTAAAGAACAAACATCAGTGATTCTTCTGGCATCAATTAGAACATCTTCTAAATTAGAAATACCTAGGTCTGGCAATCCTAAAGATCCTGCGGAGACTCCCCCACCAGACAAGTAGATGGCTCTATAACCAGCTCGCTGAGCCAGTAAAGCGTGGTTGGCGTTAATTGCGCCAATCACTTGAAGTGGAGATTCATCAAAAATCGCTTGACGAAACAAACTACCTGGAGAGACTCGACTCATATTCTGACCTTTATTGAGGATAATCAATTAATCATCTTTCATATTCGATTTTTTGATAATTGGACCAAGTCGTCCTTTTTCTTCAACTAAAAATTTTACAAAATCTGCAATCGACCCAGGAGTTGGTTCAATGCCTTGAGGAACTAATCGATTCGTTACAGCTTCAGTTTTGAGACCAGCGTTAATTGCTTGATTCATTTTTTCTAAAATATCATCCGGTGTACCCTTTGGTGCATACAAACCAGCCCAATGACCAATAAATACTTCCGGATAACCTAATTCTTTTGCCGTTGGGACATTTGGCAACGCAGCAATTCTTTTATTCCAAGTCGAAGCTATAGCTTTTAGTTTACCGCCCTGAATTTGCGGAATCACGACAGGACTAGCCTCTGAGGTAGCATCAACTTGATTAGATATCACAGCAAGCATTCCTTCAGATCCACTCTTATAAGGAATAACTTCATACTTACCACCAGTATTTAATTTCAACATTTCAGCCACAAAATGTGGCGTACTTCCAGTTCCCGCTGTTGAAAAATTAAGTCCCTTAGGTTCTTTAGATAAAGCCACTAAATCTTTTAACTGATTCATTTTGGAATTAGCCACCACCACAATGATGGATGGGCTCACCGCCAAAAATCCAACTGGAACTAAGTCCCCTTCTTTATAAGGCATCGAGGATTTAATGAGTGCATTAGTTAAAGTTCCACTCGCTCCAACAAAAAAGGTATATCCATCATTAGCACTTTTAGCCACATAATCAGCACCTAAAACTGATCCGGCCCCTGGCTTATTCTCGACAATAATCGTTTGTCCTAGTTGTTTTGAGGCTGCTTCAGCGGCAACTCTGGCAACCAAATCATTTGCTCCGCCAGGACCAAAACCAACAACAAATTTGATTGTGCGATTGGGCCATGGCTCTGCAGCATGCCCTACCTGAGCAAAACTCAGAGCCATTAGCATACTTAATAAATATATTTTTGTTTTCATCATTTCGCCTTCGTTTGTCAATACTTATCGAATTGTAGTCGTGATTCTATTAATCACTCTCTTACTTTCGGTTTAAGATGAATAAAGTTTAACTTTGGGTCTTTAATGGTCCAAATTGAGGTGGTGGGATCCTTCTTTTTGAGGCTGCTTCATAAGCTGAGGCTACCCTAATCAAACGATCTTCCATACCTGGCTCTACTCTAAATACTAAAGAAAATGGCAAACCTACACCGTCTAACTTGGTCGGAGTTTGGCTTGTTTTTCCAAGGTATTTTTTGCGATCTTGAGATAACTCAAACACTGCATCGTAGGCGATGTCAACAAACCCTGCCGGCACTAAAACTTCTGTAAGGCCTGCGTTAGGACCATACAATAGCTCGTTACGTAGGTCAGTGATTTCCCCTGGTTCATCAGGCCAACCAATCTTTGCTGGTGGTAAAGGAGTATGAAGACGAACCAAAACATCTAATTTATTTTCTAGTATCACCATCATATCGACTCGACGCAATAACTCTCTGAGCATAATACGCTCATTAATCCCTTGCCTTCCACCTAAAGGATTTCTTGGATCCGTTGTCTCTTCCCAGTTTTTAAACGCTGAACGTTGATCGTCTCCCCAAAATTTTGATCGTCGATTTAAGGTTGGCCAATCAATCAATGACTCTTTAAATCCAAGCAAGCTCCAATCATGAGCTCGGCGACTCAAATATTGTTGAATGTGATAACGAAAAGAGTTAGCTAATATTTGATGTTGAACTGTAGCAATCGTCAAATTTTTAGGCGGCTTGATATTGAGATCAGCTAACTCAACACAATAGTCAATAGACGTCATTTTTCCAGAGCCGAAGATTTTCCCAGGAGCGAATTCAGTTGGCAAAATTTGCTCAGCAAACTCTGGAAATAAGGGCTGACCAGCCTCATTTAAACGAAATAAAATATCTGGCATAAAGACTGGAACTAATCTTGCCAAGGCCTTCGTAAAATCAATTTCCATTTGCTCCATAGAATGATCTTTTTGCCAAAGATCGTGGGATGACTCCACTAAAGTCGCTCCAAGGTGCTTTCCGAGTATCTCTTTGATCTCCTGGCTAGCCTTAGTAATTATCGGTTCTACTGACTTAATGCCGGGATTAAGCATCGACTCACGAATCACCCCAATACGATTTCCCTTTAAAAGACCTAGCGTGTTCCCTTTGATCACATGATCGAGATAACGCGTTTGTAAAACAGATGATCGAGGCACGGTTGTATAGGGATCCCTAGGGTCGTAATATCCATTGTCATCATCTTTGAGAGCGTCTAAGATACGTGCACAGTCTTCCAAAGTCCGACTTAAAATTCCGGTTCGGTCACAATAAATATCTGCCCCGATAGCGCCACCATCAAAACCTAGCATCGCCTTATGGGGCAATATCAATGCTAATGAATTATGGTTTGCTGGCCCTCTGGTGGACATCCGCGTCTCTTCACCTAAACTTGCCATAACCAAATTGGCACTGACTGATACGCCAGATCCTGAACTGGACCCCAAGGAGGCTGAGCGAGTCGTATCATAAGGATTAGAAGGATTACCACCCCAGGTAGAACGTTGATAACCATGAACGGATGGCAAGATCTGATCCGGGTGGTTTTTACCACCAGGGTCACCTGCACGGCCGTTATATTCTGTCATCACCGCTTTAGCAAAAATGATAGCTCCTTTTTGACGAAGCTGGTCAACTAAGAGATGATCTCTTGCTGGAAAATCGATATCGTAAGCAGCATCACCGCCGCCAGTTGAACGCATGTCTTTCGTATCAAAAGCATCCTTAAAAGAAAATGTCACGCCAAATAGAGGTAATTTTTCGAGGTCGGGTTTGTTACCATACTGAGCATCTAAAGCAGCAGCCTGCTCAAGAGCATCTGGATAGTGCCGAAATAATTCACACATCGGAGGCGCACCCTTTGGTAAGGGGCCCTTGGAGGGATGTAAATCATAATCACCCCGACATGTTACTGATCTTTCTCCCCGCAGATTAATGGTAGCTAAAGCATTTAGTTGACCGGCATTGGGTTTACCAACAATCATTCCGAACTGTTGCAAAACGCTAGGATCAGAGGACGTTGACTCCATTCTGCCAAACTCAATCTCTGGACCGCTATATTGGTCTAAGTTAGGTAATAACTCGGCCGCCTTGAGCGTTTCTTGATCAAACTGAATCGGCTGACCTCCACGAATAACGCCTGAGTTAGCCGGAATATTCCCGCCATCCTTTGTCACAAGCAAGCTTGAAGGTCCATTAAACTGACGGATACGAGCCAGATATTGTTGAACGACCTCCACGCAGTTTGTTCTACCCTCTTGAATGGCAAGATGCATTTCAGAAATAGTTGCTTCTTCGACTTGAAAGTGGGGATTAGAATGGCTTTGTGACAAGATATAGCTCCTTTATATTGAGTCAACTTCTGAAAAATTGAAACTTGGTCGACGCCAATGATGATTTAAAAATAACAAGCTCTATGAATTCAGGGTAAACACTAATTAGTATAAAACGAATAGAAATCTTTTTTATTTAGAAACATAAGATCTCTTATAAAGCCTATAGAAAGAGAATTGTATTAATATACATTGAGTCCTATAAAAACTAACTATTACATTAAATAGGTAAAACATGCTAAAAAAGTCTCTCATCCTTTTGTTGACATTCCTTTCAATGTGGCTTTCTTTAGATACTTTTGCTAAAAATCATGAACCCTCCAAGGTATATGTGGGAGTCTATGTTGAAGGAATCAGGTCTATTTCTTATAATCAAGAAAGTTTTACTGGCGATCTAACAGTATGGTTTCGATGGAAAGATAAAGATATTTATCCCAATAAAACTTTTAAATTAAAAAACGCCAAAATCAATTCGCAGAAAGCAGTTTTTAGTGGGTTAGTTAATCAAGGTGAGGAGCATTTAGAAATTATCGATATTTCTGCAACATTCTTTACAAAATGGGATATTACTCACTTTCCATTTGACAACCAAACACTTAAAATTCAAATCGAAGAAGATGAGGATGATCCTAATGTTGAGGTGCTCTACTTAAGTGATGACCAAAATATTCGGCCTAGTTCAGATGTAGAAATTGCGAGTTGGAAGATTCGTCATGAAAAAAGTTATGTCACCTGCAACAAATTTAATTCTAATTACGGAAACCCAAGTACGAATATAGACAATGCGTGCTCTACTCAATTTAATCATAATATTGATATAGAAAAGAAATCTGAACTGATTGGTTTCAAGGTTTTGATATGCCCTATTGTTGCAATTCTCCTATTAGCACTTGGTCTTTTATTACCTCCATCTGAAGGCGCAAGAATCGGTATACCAACGACTGCTGCCTTTTTATTAATCTCTTCGCAATTTATTTTGAATAATCTTTTACCTCCATCCATAGGCTATTCATTCGCAGAAAAATTAATTTCATTTGGGTTGCTTCAATGTTTACTTTTAGTTATCTTTACCGTGTTATCTGTCAGATATTATAAAAATAATCAGTTAGATCTCTCTTTAAAAATCGATAAGAATTTATTAAGGGTTGCGGTTGTATTAGATATACTATTTGCTATCTATACAGTTTATGTAATTAGCTTATAAGTAGATTAATAAGATAGTCAACGAAACACACAAAAAAGGGCCAAATGGCATATATTTTGGGTTATATTTTATAGTTAGGGTTCGTTGAGTCATCACAAAAGTTAGTACAAGTAATGCTGCAACCCACAAGGCTGGAACCACCATTTTCCACCCTAAGATAGCCCCAATTGCTGCAAGTAATTTTGCATCTCCTTGACCAATTGCCTCCCGATCATCAAATTTGCGATAGAGGAAGTCCAATGTTCGGATCAAAAAATAACCCAATAATGCACCAGAGATTGATTCGATGAGGGAACAAAAAGCATCTAGACTAATATAGTTCCACCCTATACCAATCAGGATTAAAGGCAATGTTATTTGATTAGGAATGATCGAAGTCTTAAAGTCGATCCAAGAAATAATAACTAGACTCAAGAATACTAACAAATAAAAAATAAGACTCAATATTGTTTGTCCATTCGTCAATCTAATACCCTACGGCTATTAATAACTATAACCAATATTTGTGTAAGGCACTCCACCCTTTTTAATAGAAACTGCACAGAATTTAAATTCTGGTATTTTTCCAAAAGGATCAAGTGCAGGGTTAGTCATTAAATTCGCAGCAGCCTCAAAATAGGCAAATGGAATAAAAATAGATCCATTCGGAGTGCCATCATCTACCCGCACATGGATGGCAACCTCCCCTCGCCTCGAAGCAATCGTCACCACATCACCTGCCATCAAGTTCAATTTCAACATATCGGAAGAATTGATAGCGACGGTTGCGATCGGCTCAAGAGCATCAAGGATTGTCGCCCTTCTCGTCATACTTCCTGTATGCCAATGCTCTAACTGCCTACCCGTAATCAGAACAAATGGATACTCTAGGTCAGGCATTTCATTGGCGGGAATAATATCGACTGGGACTAAATGAACACGACCGTCACTAGTTGCAAATTGATCCATAAAGACAATGGGTTGACCTGGATCATCATCACTCATACAAGGATAAGTGACGCTAGATTCTTTTTCTATGCGCTCCCAACTAATCCCTTGAATTGCTTTATGCATTGTTTGGCGCATTTCTTCATAAACCTGTGCCACTCCAAATTCTGCTCCTTGATAATCCCATGCCAAACCCATCCGATGAGCCAACTGCTGAATAATCCATAAATCTCCGCGAGCATCACCTGGCGGTGATAATGCTTTTTTGCCAAGTTGAACCATCCGATCAGTATTGCTAACTGTACCCATTTTTTCAGGCCATGCGCTTGCAGGTAGAACTACATCAGCTAGCCATGCTGTCTCCGTCATAAAGATATCCTGGACTACTAAGTGTTCTAGCGAAGCCAATGCATGCCGCGCATGATTTAAGTTAGGATCACTCATTGCTGGATTTTCACCCATAATGTACATTCCACGAATCTTATGCGGGTCCGTATCAGGCGCCAAAATTTTACTCATGATTTCCACCACGGTATAGCCAGGAACTTTATCTAACGGCGTCTTCCAAAAATCCTCAAACCACAAATGTGCTGCTTCATTATCTACTCGTTGATAATTTGGAAACATCATGGGGATCAATCCAGCATCACTTGCACCTTGAACATTATTTTGTCCTCGAAGAGGATGAAGACCAGACCCAGGCTTGCCGATTTGACCTGTAATTGTCGCTAAAGCAATCAAACATCTTGCATTATCTGTTCCATGAATATGCTGGCTAATGCCCATACCCCATAAAATCATGGCAGATTTTGCTTGTGCATAAGCACGGGCAACTTCACGAATTAATGTAGCTTCAACTCCACAAATGGGCGCCATGAGTTCAGGACTATATTTTTGAATATTTTGTTTTAGCGCTCCAAAATTAATTGATCGAAGATCGATGAATTCTTTATCGATCAAATCTTCTTCAATAATCGTATAGATCATTGCATTCAGAAGTGCGACGTCCGTATCAGGATGAAACTGCATAGTACGCCATGCTTGCTTACTGATGTCAGTCATTCTTGGATCAGCTAGAACAATTTTCGCGCCATTTTTAGCGGCATTTTTCATCCATGTAGCCGCTACAGGATGATTTGAAGTGGGATTTGATCCAATCAAAAAGATCAGCTCAGAGTGTTCAACATCATTGACTTGATTACTCACCGCGCCAGATCCAACACCCTCTAACAAAGCAGCGACGCTAGAGGCGTGACATAAACGGGTACAGTGATCTACATTATTACTACCAAAACCAGTTCGTACTAATTTTTGAAATAGGTATGCCTCTTCGTTGCTACCTTTAGCAGATCCAAAACCCGCTAATACTTTATGACCATAGGAATGTTTTAGATGATTCAACTTTTCACCCACCAAATCAAGTGCCTCTTCCCAAGTAGCCTCTCTAAATACATCGGTGATTTCTTGATGAATAGTGTCACTATCAATCTCTTTTGATACGCCTGCTTTACGAATTAATGGTTTTGTGAGGCGCTTAGAGTGATGCACATAGTCAAAACCAAATCGACCTTTAACACATAAACGACTGGAATTAGCAGGGCCATCACGCCCATCTACACTAAGAATTTTTTCATCTTTGATGTTATAGGTAATCAAACAACCTACCCCACAAAATGGGCATACTGAATCCACCTTACGATCTACCACTTGATTACCAACGTGTAATTTAGGCATCAGTGCGCCAGTCGGACAAGCTTGAACACATTCACCGCAAGCCACACAGGAACTATCACCCATTGAATCATTCATATCAAAAACAATTTGGCTATGATGGCCGCGCATCGCATAACCAATCACATCATTAACTTGTTCTTCGCGACATGCCCTTACACAGCGGTTACATTGAATACAGGCATCCAAGTTGACCGCCATCGCCGGATGAGAGTAATCGGATTGCACAGGTTCACGCTTTAAAGCCTCTAGCTCGGGCCGAACTTGAACATCACACTCATTCGCCCAATAAGAAAGCTCCCCATGCCCTAAATTTTGATTTCCATCAACCCACTTCAAGCCCTCCTTTGGCATATCAGAGAGCAATAACTCCAAAACCATATTTTGATTTTTTATCGCTTTATGACTATTAGATTGGACCTTCATACCTTCTTTAACAGTGCGACAACAACTTGGTGCGAGCGTTCTTTCACCATCAATCTCAACGACACATGCCCGACAATTACCATCTGGACGATATCCTTCTTTAAAACACAAGTGAGGAATCTCAATACCTTCACGTTTTGCAGCAGACAAAATTGTTTCACCTGCATAGGCCTGAATTGATCTTTCATTTAATGAAAATTCAATTCTTTGAAGATGCTCATTTTTTAAATGTTTAGGTGCGTTCATGGCATTAACTCATGGGCAAAATATTTTTGAATACATTCAATCGAATTAGGGGCCGCTTGACCTAAACCACAAATGGAAGAGTCTTTCATAACCATCGATAAATCATTTAAAACTTCATGATCCCAACGGTCCTTCTCCATGATTTGACTTGCTTTTGCAGTACCTACACGACAGGGAGTACATTGACCACAGCTTTCGTGCTCAAAGAATTTCATGACATTAAGAGCAACGTTTCTCGCTTTATCTTGCTCACTTAAAATCATCACTGCAGCTGACCCAATAAAGCATCCATAGGGCTGGAGGGTATCAAAATCGAGAGGCAATTGATTGAGGGATGCTGGTAAGATTCCACCAGAAGCACCGCCCGGTAAGTAAGCATAAAGCTGGTGGCCATCCATCATGCCACCACAATATTCATCAATCAGCTCTTGCACAGTAATGCCCGCAGGGGCAAGTTTGACGCCTGGATAGTTAACACGACCACTAACGCTAAAACTCCTTAACCCCTTGCGACCATGTCGTCCAAAAGAAGTAAACCAATCAGCTCCCTGCTCAAGAATATCTCTGACCCAATACAAGGTTTCAAAATTATGTTCTAACGTTGGCCTACCAAATAAACCAACCTCAGCAATATAAGGAGGCCGCATTCTCGGCTCACCTCGTTTACCTTCAATACTTTCAATCATCGCGGACTCTTCACCACAAATATAAGCCCCTGCTCCACGGCGTAATTCAATCATGGGTAAAGGTTGGGGATGATGCATTTTGAGGATTTGGAGTTCCTTTTCTAATAATTCGCGACAACCATGGTATTCATCCCGTAAATAAATATAACAGGCCTCAATACCGACTACTTCTGCGGCGATCAGAACTCCCTCAATAAAACGATGCGGATCTCTCTCTAAATAAGTGCGGTCTTTAAATGTTCCTGGCTCACCTTCATCAATATTTACTGCCATTAGTCTGGGCGCATCAAAACCGCGAACAATACGCCATTTTTTCCCAGCGGGAAAGCCTGCCCCACCTAAGCCGCGCAAACCAGACTTTTCCATCTCGTCTAAAACTGACTCAACAGACCTAGCTCCAGATCGTAATTGACTAAGAAGTTGATAACCACCCTTCTGAATATAGGCTTCATAACCACAATAGGATGGACTAATGTTTTCATCATGATTGGGTGAAACACTCGACTCTATATATATTTTTGGATCAAAATGACTTTGATGATTCGCCGGCGGATGTTTCATCAACTTTTGATGAACGATTGTTTGAACCTTATCAAGACTTGCTAGAGCAATCGGATGTTGATGAACAACTACTGATGGAGCCTGCTCACATCTTCCAATACAAGGAACTTCCTCAACATGTATTTCTTTTTGTGGAAATGCTGCCGACACTTGTTCTAGTAATTGTTTTGCACCTGCCAACTCACAAGAAACACTATTACAAACTCGAATCGTGATTGTTGGTGCCAACTGTCCGTCTTCTAGGACTTTAAAATGATGGTAAAAAGTGGCAACTTCAAAAACCTCTGCCATTGAAATTTTCATTAATTTTCCAAGAGCAGCAAGATGACGCTGATGTAAACATAAATAAAAATCATTCAATCGATGCAGATTTTCAATTAAATATTCTCTAGCCAAGTAATGAGAAGGAATCAGCTTTTCCACTTCACCATATGAGGCAACGTCAACTTGTCGACCTTTTAGCTTACTTTTCTTCCGCAGTAACTCCTTCATCTGGGCTGATGTTGCTAGTGGAACGGCAGGTATTGTTGATGACATATTTTTTCTCATAAATACCAAATCTCGACCTCTGAACAAAGGGTCAAATAATGAATGCCAAAATTAGCTAAACAATTTCAAAGCACTAAGAACTGTACGATAAACACCCCAAGCTAGCGGGAGTGTCCAACAAAGCCCCATGCCAAATACACTTGAAGAGAGCTCGTATTAGAGCTCGGCGGTGAAGATATTGCACTCACTTCACTACCTAATACTTTTTCATGCGCTAAACGTTTTTCTTCTGCAAGTTCTGCATCCGTCATAAACCAATGATCAGCGACAGGCTTAATGAACCAATTACAAATTAATCCAATAACTAACATACCAACCAAAATATACATAGTCTGGTTATACACTTGACTCTTTGGCAATCCAAGACTTAATTGATAGTCGCGCATATAGTTCACAACCACTGGCCCTAAAATTCCAGCCGTAGACCATGCCGTCAATAACCGCCCATGGATCGCACCAACCATTTGCGTTCCAAAAAGATCTGCTAAATAAGCGGGTACAGTAGCAAAACCTCCACCATACATACTCAAGATGATACAAAATGCAAGGACGAAAAGAATCAAATTACCCGCATTTGAACTCGAAGGAACACTAAAGTACAAGAGCCCACCAAGAATAAAGAATACGGTATAAGTGAGCTTACGGCCAAATGTATCCGATAAACTTGCCCAAAAGAATCGACCACCAATATTAAATAAACTCAGCAAAGCGGTAAACCCAGCAGCAACTGCTGCAATTGAAGTCAATTGCGCTTTATCTAATTCGTTATATTTAAGATCTAGACCGATTAAGCTTCCGGCAAATACCTCTTGAAGCATCGGTGATGCCATTCCTATCACACCAATACCTGCAGAAACATTCATCATGAGTACCATCCACACTAACCAAAATTGTGGAATACCCCAGATCTTTTTAACGTGAACACTTTTTTTCGTAATCATGGAATTGGTTTGCACCGCAGGTGAAGGAGTCCATCCTTCAGGTTTCCAATCACTACTTGGGATGCGATAACTCATTGCACCAACAAGCATATAAACGATATAGATCAGACCCATTACTACAAAAGTTTGGGCAACGCCAACACTTGTCTCACTTGCGAAACTTTTCATCAGCATAGCGGCTAAAGGAGAACCAATCATCGCGCCACCACCAAAACCCATAATGGCCATACCTGTTGCCATACCTCGACGATCAGGAAACCACTTAATCAAAGTGGATACCGGTGATATATATCCAAGTCCTAAGCCAATACCGCCAATGACTCCAGAACCTAGAATCATGACCCAAAATTGATGGGTATATACACCAAAAGCAGAAATCAACATTCCGCCACCCCAACAAATTGCGGCAACAACCCCAGCTTTCCGCGGACCTTCTCGCTCTAACCATCCACCCCAAATTGCGGCAGAAACACCTAAAAATACAAAAAATAAGGTATACATCCACCCAAGTGTGGATATTTTCCAATCACAACTCGTAGTGAATAGCTCTTGAAAAAAGCCAACGTCAGCAGTGCATTTAATCGCTTCCGTCAAGCCCTGAGAAACTGCCAAGGATTTAGATAAGGGTATCCAAAACACCGAAAATCCATAAGCCATACCAATACATAAGTGAATAGCGAGTGCTGCAGGGGGAACTAACCAACGATTAAAACCTTTACCTGCAATGGTGTTCTCTTTATTTAAGAAGTCAAACATCAATAGTTCCTATAATTTAATAATCTAATATTTTAAAGACTTTATCAAGATAGAATATTCAGTTATACCCTATAAAGTTAAAAATGAATCTAATTAAAAGATTGATTTAATTGAACTAAATAACCCACATACCTCTAACTACCCGTACTTTTTAGATAGAAAGCTGAGTCAAAAGAATATATTTTTAGGAGATCAATATCTTTAAGATGAATGAGTAGCTTCTCTTCATTGATCTTTAAAAGGGCTAGTAATCACTAAAAAAACGAGGCTTTCTAGGCCAGTATTGTGTAACTCATGAACAATCCCAGGGGGAATATAGGCGACATCATGCTCACGCATAATATATTTACGATCATCCACAATGAGCAACCCTTCCCCACTCAAGAAGTGATATATTTGCTCTTGAACTTTATGAACATGACTCTCTACAAATGCACCTGGTTGGTAGGTGGAAATTCTGTAGTCAAAAAT
Source organism: Burkholderiaceae bacterium (assembly GCA_947472645.1). Classification (GTDB taxonomy): domain Bacteria; phylum Pseudomonadota; class Gammaproteobacteria; order Burkholderiales; family Burkholderiaceae; genus Polynucleobacter. Next base: position 11,093 of record CANJBQ010000017.1, on the reverse strand, counting down.
TTTGCTATCCGTGGTATTAGGAGAAACGATCTCTTTCGAAAGCGCGCGATCATAATGACCTGGATACTGAATCCAAGGTAACTCAGCAAGATTACGAATCACCGCTTCACGTTTTTTAGGGATTTTTTTCATGAGAGTCTCCTCATTTAGGTTGCCAAGGTTTACCAAAGATAGGTTCTTTATAAGGAGTTGGCGGTAATTGCCAAGTTCCGGTTGATGGGGGTCTAATCTCAGCGCTAACATGAACATCAATTACCGTAGGACGACGGTTTTGGATGGCTTGCGCAAGGACCCCTCGAAAATCTTCACTACGGGTTACTGTGAAACCATCGGCTCCACAAGCTTTAGCCCACATCGCAAAATCAGGGTTATAACGATCACCCCCAGGCCCTTGAGCTCCTTTGTAAAAAGCAGTGCCAATCTCACGACCTTCAAACATACCGATTTGAATATCGCGAATCGCCGACCATGCAAAGTTATTCCAAACGACCCAAATACAAGGTAAGTTGTATTCAACTGCTGTTGCTACTACATGCGGTGCCATCATAAAACCACCATCACCAACAACAGCAATACAGGTTCTTTCAGGGGCAGCAAGTTGAGCACCAAGAACGCCACAAACTCCAAATCCCATCGAAGAATATCCCCAACTATTGAGCATACTTTGAGGTCTCTTCGGTTTCCAAAATTGCATAAACCAATTGTGATGTACGCCAGAATCTAACAATAGGATCAAATCATCTGGGGCTACATCCTGTATACCACTAACGACATACTCGGGGCGTATCGGAGTTTCAATTTTAGAAAACTGAGGATTGATAAATTGCCCCCATTCGTTTTGCCACTCTTTAATTTCAGCACGCCACTGCTTGTAACTATCATGATCGATTTTCTTTTGCTGTGAGAGACCCTGAAGTAATTGTTGTGCGAAGATTTTTGCATCAGCAATCAGTCCAATAGTTGGTAAATAGTTCCGGCCTAGTTCTGTAGGATCAATATCGACTTGAATTAATTTCGTTGTCGGAAAGTTCCAAGAGTACCCGGGATACCATGAGGAAGAAGATCGATCATCAAAGCGTGTACCGACACAAATCACTAAATCCGCATGTCGACCTGCTTGGTTTGCTGGATATGCCCCATTACGTCCAATAAAGCCTAGGGTTAAATCATCGTCCGCAGGCACACACCCCATCCCATTCGGTGAAGTAATAACAGGAATACCATAATCTTTCGATAACTGAGAGATTTCTGGACTCGCCTCAGAAAGACTTACCCCTTGCCCAATAAAGAAAACCGGACGTTGAGAGCTTTGAATCAATGCAATGACTTTTGTAATATCCTGCTGATTCGCGCCAGGGCGATACTCACCTAATTGATGTGAGATCGGGGGCACTTCAACTTCATCAGACTCTTGAAAAACGTTATAAGGAATATCTAAGTTGACTGGCCCAGGACGACCTGTCAACATCGTATCAAAGGATTGACGTAGCGCTAAAGGCAACATATCAACTCTTGATGGCTGAAAAGTTCTTTTCACTACAGGCCTTAATACTTGAGCAAAATCCGCTTGATTATGAGTATAAAGTTCTTGAAATGGCGCGCGGTTAGCTTGTGAAGTAGGAACATTCGCCGTGATTGCCAAAAAGGCTGAGGAATCCGACAACGCTGTGGCTAATGACATAACGATATTCGCTGACCCAGGACCTGTCGACGTTAATGTGGCAACAGGTTGATGCTTTACACGAAAATAAGCATCCGCCATATGTCCAGCAGCTTGTTCATGCCTTGGGGATATCAATGTTATTTTATCTTTGAGCTGATATAAGGCGTCTAAGATACCAACATTACCGTGACCACAAATTCCAAAAATAAAAGGAACTTTTTGCTTGACTAAATACTCAGCAATAACCTCCCCACCTTTCATCTTAGCCATATGATCTCCGTCTATATATGTTTTTTTAATAGAATAACTGATTTTTATTGTAACTAAACATTTACTTAGAGCCATCTCTGAACTTTTCTTTTTAAAGTTGTGCTAACCTAAAAGAAAAATAAGGAGACTGCAATGCAAGCCCATTGGATAAAAAAAATCGCTCTTTTGCTATCGCTATTTCTACTTTCTTTTGGGGGCATAGCTCAAGAGTTTCCGAATAAATCGATTCGTATTATTGTCCCCTTTGCACCCGGTGGATCAAATGATGTAGTGATGCGCTTACTGGCACCTTCGCTCTCAGAGGAACTTGGTCAAGCCGTTGTAGTTGAAAATCGCCCAGGGGGAGGAGCAACCATCGGGATGGATGCTGTAGCTAAATCGAAGCCTGATGGCTATACATTAGGTGTTGCCAATACGTCCTTTGGTGCAAATCCATTTGTGATGAGTAAAATGCCCTTTGATACATTAAAAGACCTTGTTCCGGTATGTCTTGTTGGAAAGGTACCTCTCGTCGTTGTTGTAAACCCAGCTCTGCCTGTCAGAAATATTAAAGAGTTAATTGATTACGCGAAAAAAAATCCTGATGCCATTAATTATGGCTCTGCTGGAAATGCCAGCGCACCTCACTTAGCTGGCGCTCTGTTTGAATACGTTACAGGTGCAAAAATGACACACATCCCCTACAAAAGTGGCGGTGAAGCTACCGCAGCCTTGCTTGGTAATGTCACCCAATTACAATTTGCGGCAGTCCCTTCTGCCATCCAACAAATCCGCTCTAACCGCTTAATACCGCTTGCTGTAACCACTCTGGATCGCGATGAGAGCCTACCGGAGGTCGTAACCGTAGACCAGTCTGGTGTAAAAGACTTTGACATGGCTGACTGGATTGGTATCGTAGTACCCAGTGGAACACCAGACCCTGTCGTTAAAAGACTTAATGAGGCCTTTGTCAAAGTTCTCAATAAACCTGAAAATCGCGCCAACCTCTCCAAAGCTGGAACACGCCCAATTGGAGGATCTCCAGAAGACTTAAGAACTTTTATCAATAAAGAATTAAATACTTGGCAAAAAGTAGTTAAAGCAGCAAATATCAAAATCAATTAATAAGGAAGCAAAAAGATGCATCGAATTGGCATGTTATTACCAGCAACCAATATTGCTGTTGAAATTGAACTGAATCGTGTTTTACCAAAAAATTATCAGCTCTTTATTTCAAGACTCAAAGTCAGCTCAGTCGATGAGATTGGCTGGAAAGAACATGACGCTGACATGGATTATCAAACCGAGTTAATTGCAACGATTAAGCCAGAAATTATTATCATGCTGCAAACTGCCGCTAGCTTCTATGGGGATGGCAACTATGATGCTGATGTCATAAAAAGAATTTCTGCAATCGCCAAGATACCAGCTATCACCACAGCTCATTCGATAGGCAGAGCTCTCAAAGCTATAGGCGCAAAAAAAATAGCCATGCTGTCTCCCTACAACGCTAACATCGCAGTACGCGCAAAGGAATATTACCAACGCATCCATCAATTAGATCTTGTCAATACCGACTTTTTCAATCTAACTGATGTGAAAAAAATTATCGAATTAGGGCCTGAGCCTGCTGCAATTGCTATCGAAAAATTAGCTGCTACAAAACCCGATGCAATTATTTTAGCGGGAGGTGCCTATCAAATCATGAACCATATTAATCAATGGGAAAAAGATTTTGATTGTACGATTGTTTCCACGAATCAAGCAGCTATATGGGGAGCAATTCAAGCGACTGGTGGAAATGAAAAGATAACTGGGTACGGAAAAATCCTGGAGATCATGCCTAAGGGTTAAGAGTAATTAGCTTGTTTGACGACTAAAGCGGTAAGCGAACAGATTGGCCTGTTGCAACAGCTTTTTCAATAGCTAAGGTCGTCTCAAGATTTTTTCTCGCTTGCACGGGAGTACAGTGGACAGTCTTTTTCCCTGTAACCAATTGATCAAGCCAAGATCTTGTTTCATTGCCTAAAGGACCCCAAAAATCTCCACAGGCCCAATCACCGGCAGTATTACTGCCTAAGAAAGCCATCTTCACTGCATGATCAGGCACATAAGCATGAGGTATACCTTTATCTGAAAATAAAAGGTGGTCCATATGATCATCGTCAATGATCATTGTTCCTTCCAAACCAAGTAGTTCGAGTCGATCCGATTGACCCAAGGTTGGATATTCCGCTGGTAAAGCATAACTAATACCTAAGTTAATCACAGCCCCATCTGAAAAAGTAATGATGGCCCAAGTGACATCATCGGCACCAAAACCCGCGGCTTTAAAAATACCTGATTGACCACGCGCAACAATCTCTACAGGATGACACTGGTCCTCGAGCAACCAGCACATCAAATCAACGTAATACGTTAAGACATCAACTACAGGGGTAGCATGGGGATCTCTTTTTAAAATCGAAAATGCTTGTGACCGAGAGTTATAAACTCTGGCCGTTCCACCAACAATCTTTCCAAGCCTTTGATGTAACATTTGTTCTTTCGCGCGGAGATAGCACTCTTTAAACCTACGGCTATAACCAATATGCAAACTTCCATTTGTTTCTTGTAACACTTTTAATACCCGATCTGCATCCTGCAAATTCATAGCAAGAGGTTTTTCTACAAGAACTGGTTTACCCAACTCTAAGGCCTTAATAATCGGTGCTACATGATAATTCTCTGGCGTAGAAACAAATACGGCATTTACTTGGGGATGTTCAATAATCTCATCATTATTTATTGAGTAATAATCTGCTCCAGACAGATCAGCTAATTTTTGAGCCTGATTCTTATCTTGATCAGATATCGCCAAAAAATCAACCGAAGGATGTTGCGAGGCCAAGCGCGCCCTTAATGTACCAATCCGGCCTGCACCGATCACTCCAATTCCTAATGACTTACCCATCCTTGCCTCCTATCGAACTTAGAATATTAACACTACACCACTGCACAATCATGCCAAATAGATTTCTAATTGATTATTTAATATAATCAATTAGATTTAAAATAAATATACACGGAGACATCAAATTATCACGACCTTGAGTACTAATTTGATGTTGTAGCTCATCTGACAACCTTAAAGGCCTTTTATGAAATGGATCTTTAGTATTGCATTCGCTCTTCAACATATCTTTTTAGTGCCCGTATTTGCGGCTGATCCCTTCCCTAATAAGCCAATTAGGATCATTGTTCCCCTAGCTCCTGGAGCTACAGCAGACTATTTAGCAAGATCGTTGGCTGTTGAATTAACTAAATCGATTGGTCAAACAGTGATTGTTGAAAATAAGGCTGGTGGCAATCAAATTATTGGCACTAATGAGTTAGCGAAAGCCAATCCCGATGGATATACGATTGGTCTAGCTATCAGCTCACTTGTCATTAACCCTTATGTTTCAAAAAATATTCCTTATGATGCTATGAAGGACCTTATTCCCTTAGCGATGTTAGGAATCATGCCAGGGTTAATGACCGTGCATCCCAGCATACCTGTCAAAAACTTTTCAGAACTCATAGCCTACGCAAAAGCACACCCTGGTGAACTTGCTTACGGACAACCAGGCGGCTTATCTTCTGGACATCTCACAATGGAGTTTTTAAAAAAAGAAGCTGGTATTGATTTATTAAGCGTACCTTATAAGGGCGGCGGTCCGGCTTTGACAGATATGCTGGCAGGACGATTTCAAGTCTTTATTAATAGCCCTACCGCAACCCTTCCGCATGTCAAAACAGGAAGTATCAAAGCCATTGCTACTACAGGTGCAAAACGACCACCTGCTTTAGCTGATATTCCAACAATTGCTGAATCCGGCTACCCCAACGTTATCACTAATGAATGGTACGCTTTGTTCTTGCCAGCTAAAACACCAACACCGATAGTAAACCAACTCAATGCAGAAGTTGTTAAAATTATGAACGGTCCCATCATGCAAAAAAGACTCATCGAGATTGGTGCTGAAACCTTTACAGATAACCCCGAACAATTTGCTAAATTCATTATCAAAGAAGATCAATTTTGGGGCAAACTCATTAAATCCTTAAACATTAAACCGGAATAAAAAGAAGACTATGACACCCATTTACCCTGACTTAAAAAATAAAAATGTACTCGTTACCGGCGGTTCTAAGGGAATTGGCTTTGCTATTGCTAGTGCATTTGCTGCTCAAGGATGCGCTCTTCGTTTAGTCGCTAGAGATTCGGTATCCTTGGAGCAAGCACATCAAAAAATTCAAAAAGAATATGGTGTCGAAGTCAAATCGATGGCGGTTAATTTATCCAATGACGCCAATATTGATCAGTTAGCTCCTTTTCTTCAAGATGCCGATATATTAATCAACTCGGCAGGTGCTATGGGGCGCGGAAATCTTCAAGAAATCAATCCGGAAAAATTTCGGGATGCATGGGAAGGTAAAGTCATGTCAACTATCTTCTTAACACGAAGAATTTATCCATTAATGAAGCAACGTCCAGATGGTGGAGCGATTGTCAATATTATTGGTATTGCGGCAGATCGTCTAAACTTTAAATCCATCGGAACAACGACAGCAAATGCAGCTCTTGTGGCCTTTACTAAAGCGATGGGTTCAGAAAGCACGAATGATAATATTCGGATTAATGGAATCAATCCAGGTTTAATAAGAACGCCAAGAACCGAAGTACTCATCAACCCTACCTCGGATGCGGATCGTAAGGCTTATGAAAATTTAATGAAAAACCTCCCCTATGGAAGAATGGGAGAAGCCTCAGAAATAGCTAACCTTGCAGTTTTTCTCGCTTCAAATCAAGCCTCTTATATTAGTGGAGATGTCATCACCGTAGATGGTGGCTCTCGCTATCGTTATTAAATTCTCATCGACCTATTGAAAAGAAGACGCTCATGAAATATCGCTTACTTGGCCCTACTGGATTATATGTCTCTGAACTTTGTCTTGGAACAATGACATTTGGCAACCAAGGTCATTGGTCTGTCATGGGTGGCCTTCAACAAAAAGAAGTTAATACTCTAGTCCATAGTGCCTATGATCAAGGAATTAATTTCATTGATACGGCCAATGTGTACTCTTTTGGAGAGTCAGAGTCTTTGTTAGGACAAGCATTAAAAGACTGTAAATTGCCAAGGGATCAAATCATTATTGCCACAAAATCTACCGGCATTATGAACGACACACCAAACGGCCGCGGTCAGTCTCGCCACCATATTTTTAATGAAGTTGATGCCAGTTTAAAAAGACTTCAACTCGACCATATCGACCTTTATCAATTCCATGGATTTGATCCACTTACCCCATTAGAAGAATCCTTAGATGCATTAAATGACCTCGTTCGAAGCGGTAAGGTTCGTTATATTGGACTATGCAATATGGCGGCTTGGCAAATCATGAAAGCCTTAGGAATTTCAAGGGCAAAGAACTATAGCGAATTTATTAGCGTTCAAGCTTATTACACGATTGCCGGACGGGATCTTGAGCGGGAGGTATTTCCTTTGCTCCGCGATCAAAACTTAGGCTTGATGGTCTGGAGTCCATTAGCTGGCGGTTTCTTGTCCGGGAAATATCAACGTAACGCAACTTTACCCGAAGGTGCAAGACGCGCAGGATCTTTTGATTTTCCACCCCTTGACAAAAATCGTGCATATACCTGTATTGAAGCGATGGAGCCCATTGCTAAAGCCCACCAAGTATCTGTTGCTAGGGTTGCTCTAGCATGGATCTTGTCGAAAAAAGAAGTGTCTACCGTGATTATTGGTGCAAAAACACCAGCTCAACTCATTGATAACATTGAAGCCTCTGATCTTGCTCTTTCTGCGGATGAACTAAAACAGCTCGATGCCATCAGCGCTATTCCCAAAGAGTACCCTGGTTGGATGTTGGAGTTTCAAGGGACTTTCCGTGCGAGTCCTCCAGTAAAAACAAAGTAAATCATATAGATTTATGTTAAATTAAGCATTGGATGAAACAGGGGTGCTGATAGATGTCTATTGGCTGAGAAATACCCTTCACTCGAACCAGATAATACTGGCGTGAGGAGTTTCAAAAATATAGTCTCTGTTCATCCTGTGCTATTGCCTAGGAGATAACAATGAATAAACCCCTACCCATCACCATTGATAGCTTAGAGAAAGATCTCGGCCTAAAATTTGCGTACCCATCATCAACTAAAAAATATTTCGTCGGCTCTCGCCCAGATATTCAAGCTCCTTACCGGGTCATTGAACAAACATCGACTACAACCTCCACTGGCGAAGTGATCAATAACCCCCCAATTCATATTTACGACACATCAGGTCCCTATAGTGATCCAGATATTGGCATCCATTTAGAAAAGGGACTGACCAAACCTCGACAACCATGGATCTTAGATCGTCAAGATACGGTGGAGCTAGATGGTCCTACATCAGTGTATGGAATTGCCCGAGCGTTAGAAGAAAAAACAAAACATTTACGCTTTGCGCATATTGCTCGTCCAAGAGTCGCCAAGGAAGGCAAAAATGTAAGCCAAATGCATTACGCTAAACTGGGGATCATCACCCCTGAAATGGAGTATGTTGCTCTCAGAGAATCTTTAGGTCTTACACAACTTCGTAAAGATCCTCGTTATCAACAAATACTAAAGCAACACCCTGGGCATTCCTATGGGGCTAATCTACCTGAAGAAGTAACTGCCGAGTTTGTTCGTCAAGAAATTGCAGCTGGTCGTGCAATTATTCCAGCAAATATTAATCACCCCGAGGTCGAGCCAATGATTATAGGTCGTAACTTTAGAGTCAAGATTAATGGTAATTTAGGTAACTCCGCAGTCACTTCATCGATCAACGAAGAAGTTGAAAAAATGATCTGGTCGATTCGCTGGGGTGCAGATACGATTATGGACCTTTCTACCGGTGACAATATTCATGAAACCCGTGAATGGATTATCCGGAACTCACCGGTGCCAATTGGTACAGTTCCAATCTATCAAGCACTTGATAAGGTAGGTGGAAAAGCTGAAGATCTTACTTGGGAAATTTTTAAAGACACCCTCATTGAACAAGCTGAACAAGGCGTTGATTATTTCACGATTCATGCAGGTGTTCTTTTACGCTACGTACCTCTGACTGCTGATCGCATTACCGGCATTGTTTCTCGTGGTGGATCCATCATGGCGAAATGGTGCTTGGCACATCATCAAGAGAATTTTTTATACACCCACTTCAATGAAATTTGCGAAATCATGAAGGCTTATGATGTTTCATTTAGCCTAGGAGATGGTCTTCGCCCTGGCTGTATTGCTGATTCTAACGATGCTGCGCAATTCGGTGAATTACGTACTCTAGGTGAACTTACTCAAATTGCTTGGCAACATGATGTTCAAGTCATGATTGAAGGGCCTGGTCACGTTCCAATGCAACGAATTGAAGAGAATATGACTGAGGAATTAAAGCATTGTTTCGAAGCTCCTTTCTATACCCTAGGACCACTGATCACAGATATCGCTCCAGGCTATGACCACATCACGAGTGGTGTTGGTGCAGCTCAAATTGGTTGGTATGGTACCGCGATGTTGTGTTATGTCACCCCAAAGGAACACTTAGGACTTCCCGACAAGGAGGATGTTCGTGTCGGAATCATCACGTATAAAATTGCTGCGCACGGTGCTGATCTTGCAAAAGGACTTCCGGGTGCACAAATCCGTGATAATGCCTTATCTAAAGCAAGATTTGAGTTTCGCTGGGAAGATCAATTTAATTTAGGACTTGATCCTGAGAGAGCCCGTGAATACCATGATGCAACCCTACCAGCAGATGGCGCAAAGATTGCACACTTTTGCTCAATGTGCGGGCCCAAGTTCTGCTCCATGAAAATTACTCAAGAGGTACGTGATTACGCAGCAACTCATCAAGCAAATCCGCAAGATGGTATGCAAGAAAAATCAATTGAATTTAGAAAAAAAGGCGCTCAAATCTATCAATGATATTGACAGGTTCAAGCTATGACATCTAAAACCATTGCGATTTTAGGAGCAGGCCTCTTAGGACGCCTACTCGCTCTCGAGTTGGTTAAGCTTGGTCACCACATCAAGGTTTTTGATCGCCAAGAACAATCCATCAAAGAGTCAGCCGCATATGTTGCCGCCTCAATGCTGGCCCCTCTTGCAGAATCAGTTACAACCGAAGCTAATATTGTTGAAATGGGCTATTACAGTCTAAATCGATGGAAAAAACTCATTGCAAGTTTGAGCCACGAAGTATTTTTTCAACAAGAAGGCTCTCTTTTAGTATGGCACCAACAAGACCATTCAAGTGCCAAACATTTCTCAATACAGTTGCAACAAATTGGGTTACAACTTCCTCATCTGCCAAAACCAGTACATGTAGATCAAACCCAATTGTCGACACTAGAACCACAACTAAGTCAGCATTTTTTAGAGGGTATCTATTTACCAGAAGAAGGCCAACTTGATAACCGAGAGTTATTGGATGCACTTCTCTTTGAAACTGAACTACTCGGTGTTACTTACCACTGGAATATCTCGATTGATTTAGCATCATTTTCTAACGCAGCATTTGATGATGTCATCGATTGTCGTGGCATCGGCTCGAAGATAGATCATCCAGAATTACGTGGTGTAAGGGGTGAGGTTTTGCGAGTCTATGCACCTGAAGTAAATTTGCATCGTCCCACAAGACTAATTCACCCGAAGTACCCTCTTTATATTGCACCCAAACGTAATCATGTTTATGTGATTGGTGCCACTGAAATTGAATCTGAAGATGACTCAGCAATTAGCGTGCGGTCCACCTTAGAGCTACTCAGCGCAGCATATACGGTTCACTCTGGCTTTGCTGAAGCACGTATTATTGAAGCGAATGCACAATGTCGCCCGAGCTTTAAAAATAATCTACCCAAAATTTGGCGAAGCTCATCCAAAGTTTTACACATCAACGGACTTTATCGACATGGATTTTTAATTACCCCAGCGATTGTTGATAGTGTTATCTCATTATTAACACTTAATGACCCATCTTTAGCAAAACAATTTCAAATACCTTTAATGGATATGACGCATGAAAATATTTGTTAATCATATTGAGCAAGAATTGCTTCCTGGAATACATTTAAACGAGTTTTTACATTCACTATCGCCCAAGAAGCC
>CANJBQ010000016.1 GCA_947472645.1 Burkholderiaceae bacterium | reverse complement strand
GAACAGAATTAGGTAAATAGACAGCAACGCTTTGTCCTTGCGTAATTCCTAGCGATAAAAAATGTCCTGCTAAATTTTTAGTCTGAACATCTAGCTGACTATATGTAATTTTTTGTCGAACATCACGCCAAGCCACTTTAGCGCCATAGAGATTCTTGTTACGTTCTAGTAACTGACCAATTGGAATAATAATATCTGCATAAATCATCGCTATCTACCTTTACTAAAGCTTTAAAGCATTGCAAAACCACCATTAATACTGATGGTTTGTCCCGTCACCCAACTAGATGCATCAGAGGCTAAAAATGTCACCATTGGTGCGACATCTTCTGGCACGCCAATCCGCTTCAAAGGGTATTGCCTGAGAATCTTATCAAGATTTTTTTCCAGCCATGCTTCATCCGAGTGCGCAGTTTTTAATAATCCAAATGTCACTACATTACATGTGATATTGTCGCGACCAAATTCTCTCGCTAGTGATTTACTCAGCGCTAAAACACCACCACGCGAAGCCGCCGTCACCGATAAACCAGACTCGCCAACGCGCGCTGAATCTCCACCAAAATTGATGATACGTCCATATTTTTTCTCAATCATTATCGGTGCAACGACGTGACATGTATTCATCACACCATAAAGTCCTACACGAATTTGTCGTTCCCAATCTGCTGGCTTACTGTTGACAAAAAACTCACGCGGCGTATACCCAGCATTATTAATTAAGATATCTACAGTACCAAGATCTTTCACAATCTGACCAACCATTTTTTTTACTTCATCATAGTCTCCTACATCCGCCTGATACACCATGGCTTTTCCACCTAGGTCTGTGATCTCTTCCTTAATATGCTGGGCCTCATCAGCAGAGCGGTTGTAGTTTAAGGCTAAAATCGCGCCCTCTTTAGCGAGCGCTAGAACAATTTCTCGACCTACCCCACTTGAAGCGCCAGTGACTAAAGCAACACGTCCATTTAATTGAAGATCCATCTTGTTTCCTTTATAGATTTAATGTGATTGTTGATACATCAACCGATATAGTTGATTTGGTGTAATCGGTAATTCTGTAATTTTTATATTGTGCTTTGAGAGTGCATCACTTACAGCATTAGCAATGGCTGCCGGCGCACCAATCGTCCCGCCCTCACCCATTCCCCTAAAACCTCCCAAGGTATTCGAGGCAGTTGTCTCTAAATGCACAATATCAATGTTGATGGATTCCACAGCAGTAGGAACTAAATAATCTACAAGATTGACGGTTAAGAGCTGTCCATCTTCATTATGAACAACCTCCTCATAGAGCGCTGCTCCTATACCTTGCATGACAGCCCCACGTATTTGACCATCCACAATCATGGGATTAATGATTTGTCCACAATCCTCTGCTACGACGTATCGTAAAATTTTGACGGATAACAAAACCGGGTCTACTTCAACCTGAACAATATGCGTTCCTGAACTCGTGGTACCAAAGATGGGATCATATACTTTAGTAACACTTAACTCTTCTCGGACATCGGCAGGAATCCTACCCATTTGTGCATAAAGTGCTGTTGCAAACTCTTTGAGAGAAATTGATTTACCTGTAGTGATGTCAGTAATAATCGACAAATTAATCTGAATCTCTTCTGGAGTAACACTAAAAAGGTATGCCGCCATGCGTTTAATCCGTGCTCCAAGTTCTTTAGCCGCTAAGATCCCTGCACCGCCACTAATGACCGCAGTTCGACTCGCATAACTTCCTGTGCCATGCGGTACAGCTTTACTATCGCCACTAATAATTTTAATATCCGATAACTTTGCACCCAAATGCTGCGAAACAACTTGACCTAAAGTGGTGATATGACCCTGACCATAATCGCAACTTCCAAAAGCCGCAGTAACTGATCCAGTGGAATCGAGACTCATGACACATGCATCTGTACCTGTGTTAATCGGCATACCTGGTGATGCAGATATCTTTGAGCCAATGCCTGATAACTCAGCATAAGTTGCAATACCAATGCCAAGAAGTCGCCCTTGAGATTTTGCCTGAATTTGCTCTTGACGAAACTCCTCATATTTAATCTGTAACGCTGCTTTTTGTAAACCCTCTACAAAGGCCGATTGATCCCAAACAAGGCCTGAAGGAGATTTGTACGGAAAATCTTCCGGTTTGACTAAATTGATTAATCGTAACTGATACGGATCCATGTTGAGTCGGGCAGCTAACAAATCAATCAACCGCTCCATCACAAATGTCGAAATGGGTCGACCTACCCCGCGATAAGGACCCATCGGTGGCTTTGGAGTGCAAATGCCACGAACACTGCCACGATACGCGGCAATCTTATATGGCCCGGGCATAAAGCTAACTACCTGCACTGGTTCAATCGCCGCTGTCCATGGATAAATCGAATAAGCACCTATATCACTCAACACATCAGCTTGCAAACCCATAATGCGGCCATCTGCAGTGGCTGCGATTTTTGCATCAATCAGCTCATCAAATCCTTGACTCGTTGACATAAAGTCTTCAAGACGATCACTAATCCATTTAATCGATCGCTCTAAAATACGGGCAAATAAACACACTAGAATTTCTTCTTGATATAAGGAAGTCTTACCACCAAATCCACCACCAATATCTGGGGCAATCACATGGATTTGAGACCCTTTTAAACTTAAAAAATGTGCGATCGCATCGCGAATAATGCCAGGCACTTGCGTTGATGTATGCAATGTCAAAGCATCTAAACCAACATCATACTGGGCAAGATAACCACGGTTTTCCATTGCGATAGAAGTTTTTCGTTTAAAACGAAAGCGCTCTTGTAGTACGACATCAGCGTCCAAAAACGCTACGTCCACCTCACCTCGAACAAAGGTTCTTTTTAAAATAACATTCGTCTTAAAGGATTCGTATAAATGAGGCGCGTTATCCTTAGACGCTTCTTCTAAATCATTTGCTACGGCTAATGGCTCGTAATCAATCGAGATTAAATCACACGCATCTTCGGCAATATAACGATTGTCAGCAATAACTGCAACGACAGGCTGCCCTACATAACGAACAAAATCATTAGCCAGAACATGTACCTCAGTAGCGAGATAGTCAGCCATTTTTGAGGTGGCCACAATGGGTTTGACTAAATGCGCAATATCTTGAAAAACATAAACAGCTTTAACTCCAGGTAACTCTTTAGCCGCCTGAGTATCAATCCTTTTAATCTTGGCATAAGCTTGATCACTTCGTTTGATCCCCATATGCAATAAACTACTCACCTGAATGTCATCAACATATTTTCCATGACCAGATAAAAGCCTTGCATCATTCACACGCCGCACAGGCATGCCAATCAAGTTGGATTCTTGATCAGCGTCAAAACTGGCGTAATGCGTGATTGATTCGTCAGTATTATTGACCATAACTCAACATACCTTTACGCAGTCCCTGCCACTGATCAATATCATGGCCATAAATAATGGTCGATCCTGCTTGAATGATCTTTGCAATTTCTTCTAGTGATTGAAAAGAAGCATCTTGATCCCAAGTATTACGAGGATTAGTCCTTGTCTCTAAATTATGCCGTAAGGCGATGGCATCAGAGGCTAATAGAAAGCTGCCATCTTGATCAAGATTGACTAATGCTGTTGTCATACCGGGTGTATGCCCAGGCATCGGTATTAAAAGGATTTTACCATCACCAAATACATCTTTTTCACCATGAATTGGCTCAATCGGCATCGGATGATCCCAATCCATCCTCAGAAACCCTTTGGTCGCAGCGTCATCCGACTGGGCATTTTCTAATTCCTTAGCGTGACAAATAATCGTAGCTTTTTTAAAAAAAGCATTACAACCACAATGATCGGTATGAAAATGTGAATTAATAACGACATCAATATCTAGCGGTGACATATTCAATTTCGCTAAATCATCAATCACATTTTCATCAGCAGAACCAATTGGCAGCATTGCCTTAGCCATACTACCCCAGCGAACTTGGGCATCACTTTGGATGGATGGATGACAACCGGTATCAAACAAAACGTTACCTTGTGGGTGTTTGAATAAATAACAAGAAACTGGTAAATCAATCATTTCATCACTTTGAGCTTGTGCGTGATAGACCTTTTTTTTCATGCGCAAACGACCACCTGAAAGTATATGCATTTTCATCATGAACCTTTCTTCGCGGGAGTATGAAGTATTCCAATCTGTTCAAAGTAATGCGCTACTGCATTAATGATTCCTTGATAACCTGTGCAACGACAAAGGTTACCTGATAAAGCCTCTTTTAACTCTTCTCGCGCAAATGTTTTTCCCGATTGAGCCATATCAATCGCTGTCATCAAAAACCCTGGCGTGCAAAATCCGCACTGCAAACCATGATGCTCCCTGAATGACTCTTGTAAAGGATGTAAATGTTTCAGCTTGCCCAAGCTCTCTACCGTCTGAATCTCTAATCCCTGTGCTTGAATCGCTAACATTAAACATGAACGCATGCTCTTACCTTCGACAAGAACCGTACACGCTCCACAAACACCATGCTCACAGCCAACATGCGTGCCAGTTAACCCTAGCTCATGACGAATAAAGTCAGATAATAAAAGCCGAGGCTCTACCTCTCGCTCAACAGTTTCTCCATTGACGATGCACCATAAACTTTGTTGTTGAATCTTAGAATCCATCATAACGAAACTCCCCCTGAATGATGCATCATGGCTCTTTCCCAGGCTGTATTCATCACTTTAGTAAAAATATTACTCGCTAAATGCTTTTTAAATTCTGCGCTAGATTGAAGATCAGGCCGTGGATCTAGCTCATTAAAAATATTCTCTTTTGCTTGCCTCAATAAATCAGTCGAAAACTCCTCACCATTCATCAAATTCTCAATAGACGTCAGTCTTAAAGGAGTGTCACCAACACCCATCATGGCAATTTTTAATTGATGAATAAGGTTTTTTCCACTCAGCGACTTGACCTCTACAGTAATGCCAACAGCCGCTAATGCATAATCACCACTACGACGAGCAAACTCTTCAAATGCCCACCCAAGATGACCTAAAGGTATCTTGATCAATATCTTCGTCAATAATTCATGACTTTTTAAGATGGTATGTAATGGTCCCAAAAAGAAATCATGACTACTAACGATCCTACTTTCATTTTCAGAATGTATTTCAAAATGTGCGTCTAAAAGTCGCATCAACATTGGCATTTCGGATGCAGGGTCTGCATGGGAAAGACTACCTCCAATCGTTCCACGATTTCGAATCGTTAAATGTGCAATATGACGAATAACATCAGGCATGATCGGCAAATACTGCTGTATCAATGACGAATTCTCAATGGTGATGTAACGTGTAATTGCACCAATCTCAATCACTCCAGCGTTTTCAACAATACTATCAAGCTCAAGTAATCGGCCTATATCAATCAGATATTGCGGACTAAGTACTCGGTAGTTGAGCATTGGCATTAAACTTTGTCCACCTGAAATGATCTTGACATCCGCTTGATGAGTATTTAATAAATGTAGCGCTTCCGGTATCGTTTCGGCTGCAATATATTGAAATCGATTCGGCTTCATTACTTCCCTTTAAATTGGGGCTGTCTTTTTTCTAAAAAGGCATTGCGCCCCTCCAGATAATCTTGGCTAGCAGCGGCTTGATCAATTACTTCATCAGCCATGTCAAAAGTAATATCACCCAATCCAGAATTCAGTCCATTCAATATTTTCTTGGCCCCAATGATCGTGAATGGTGCACTCTTGGATAGTTTTTTAGCATACTCAAAAGCCGCTTCCATCACATGATCGTTAGGCTGAGTCGAATCTTTTCTCGACATATCTGAAGAGTCAACGCCACACAGTTGATCCACTAGTCCTATATCATGGGCTGTTTGGGCGGTAAATTGCTCTCCAGCATAGAATATTTTTTTTGCCTGTGTAATACCTACTAGGCTATTGAGTTTTCGTGTGCCTTTGACACCATACACTATCGATAATTTGGCTGCAGGTATGCCAAAAGTCGATTTTTGGGAAGCAAAACGGAAGTCACATGAAATCGCCAAATGTACAGCGCCACCCAAACAATAACCTTTAATGGCAGCTAGCGTGGGTTTATTGATCTCAAATATAGCGTCACAACAGGCATCAACAGCAACCTCGTATTCTTTAGCTTGTGCAATATCTTTGCGGACTTGACTAAATTCTGCAATATCAGCTCCGACGCAAAAATCACGATCGGCACCACACAGAATAATCGCTCTCACCTGTGGATCAGACTCTAAGCCTTTAAAAATCCCTGGAATTGCTCGCCACATATTTAATGTCATTGCATTACGAACCTTAGGGCGATTGAAAGTCACAATGGCCACCTGCTCCGTGATCTGAACTTCAATATGGCGATCTTCTAATACTTGCTTAACCGCCATTTCATACAGCTTAAGTTGTCTCTGATCCATGTTCTATATTTTCTTTCAATGTCTTTTAAACCATTTTTAACTATCTTTATTGGACTGAATATATCTTAATTTTGCAATCATTTTAATTAAATTGAAATCATTATTATTCATTCAGGCTTTAGGTGTTTACCCCATATCTCTATTTTTTATCAAAAATTCAGTTCTTTCCTCATTGCAATTCAAAGTTGATTGAGCTAATCTTCCAATACAAACTTTTTTTATTAGACTAATAATTGACGGAGACACTGTATGAAATGGACTAAATTTAGACTTACTTTAATCGCTTTTAGCGTATTAACTTTGATGAGCCAAGCAAGCGCTCAAGAAAAAATCAGTGATGGTGTGGTGAAAATCGGAGTTCTCACAGACTTGTCTGGGATGTTCTCTTCTGAGGCTGGTCAAGGCGCAGTGACTGCCGTCAAAATGGCAGTAGATGATTTTGGCGGAAAAGTGTTAGGCAAACCTATTGAAGTCATCGTTTCTGATCACCAAAACAAAAGCGACATTGCCGTCGCTAGAACCCGAGAGTGGTTTGATGTCTCCAAAGTAGATATGATTGCGAACCTTGTTAATTCAGGCGTTGCGCTAGCAGTTTCGGGAGTAGCCAAAGAAAAAAATAAAATTGCCATTGTTACTACCTCAGGTTCATCTAGACTCACCATGGATAGTTGTAATGCAAATACTGTGCATTATGTCTACGATACCTACGCCCTAGCCAATGGAACGGCTAAAGCAATGATCAAACGCGGGGATAAATCATGGTACTTCTTGACCGCTGACTATGCTTTTGGCCAAGCACTTGAAAATGATGCCTCCTCGATTGTTAAATCAAACGGTGGGCAAGTAGTTGGAGCACTGCGCTTTCCGCCAAACTCAGCAGACCATTCTTCATTCTTTATCACCGCTCAGAACTCCAAAGCCTCAGTGATTGGCTTGGCAACCTCTGGAACGGACTTTATTAATCTGGTCAAAACAGCGAATCAATTCGGGATTAATAAATCGAATCAAAAACTAGCCGCTCTATTAGCCTGGATTACCGATATCCATGGTATTGGCTTACAAGATACACAAGGAATGATTTTGACAAATGGCTTTTATTGGGACCGGACCCCCGAGTCGCGTGAATGGTCCAAGCGCTTTTTTGACAAAATGAAGAAAATGCCTAATATGGGTGACGCAGGTGATTATTCCTCTACGATGCATTACCTTAAGGCTATTCAAGCAGCCGGTACCGATGAGGCTAGTGCAGTGATGGCAAAAATGAAAGAACTACCTATTAATGATTTCTTCGCTAAAAATGGAAAGATTCGTATTGATGGGCGCATGGTCCATGACCTTTATTTATACCAAGTGAAAAAACCATCTGAATCCAAATACCCTTGGGACTATTACACATTATTAGATACCATCCCTGGTGATGAAGCATTTAGACCACTTAGTGAAAGTACTTGCCCACTCGTTAAAAAATAAACGCGTATTGAACAGCAATGGCATCTAACTAGGAATAATCATTACTATGGACGCCCTTGCTGAATTCAGTTTTACGGATTTTTCACAAATCCCTAAAAAAAATATTGATCAAGCACCGCTAGAAAGAAATTGTTCTGTCGGCAGAACAATTTCTATCATTGGTGATACATGGACATTCATGATTTTGCGAGAATGTTATTTTGGGATCAAACGTTTCTCGCAATTCCAAGAAATTTTAAAAATACCAAGAACGACCCTATCCTCACGCTTAAACCTGCTAACGGAAAAAGGAATTCTTCATAAAGTAGCCTACAACGCCGCTACAACCCGTTTTGAATATCGTCTTACTCGACAAGGATTTGGGCTCTATAACGTCATGATCTCCTTAATTGCCTTTGGCGATAAATGGCTATCAGGCTCTGAACCACTTCCTGTTCAACTATTTCACCACACCTGCAATCATGCATTAAAGCCTATCGTCGCTTGCTCCCAATGCCGTCGCGAAATTAAAAGTGAAGAGGTTTCCTACCGAAATGGTCCAGGCTCAGGATGGTCAACAGCTGACCCCAGCAGAATGATGAGTCGACATACCCATTTCTTTAAGTCCACAGAAAGTATTCGGCCTAGCTCTGTCGCTAGAGCCCTGAGCATTATTGGCGATCGATGGAGCTTTATGGTTGTTCGAGAAGCTTTTTTTGGCGTTAGGCGCTTTGATGAACTTCAAACTGCACTGGGAATATCCCCAAATATACTGGCCAATCGATTAAATAAGTTTCTACAAAATGGTATTTTAAAAAAGGTGGCCTATCAAGATACTCCACCAAGATTTGAATATAAATTGACTAGTATGGGACGTGATCTATTTGGACCGTTTGCAGCGATGTTAGAATGGGGAGATCAATGGCTCTCCTACAATCAACCGCCACTCATCTTGACTCATATGGTTTGTCGAAATGACTTTAGGCCATCCGTAGTTTGCACCCATTGTGGGGAGGCAATCCTTCCTCAACAAGTGCGTTATGAGATGTCTTACAAAAATCCAGCGCTAGATTAAAATATGTGAAATACAACAAATTTAGTTTATTGCTCTGCCCCACTAGCCTTGTATTCTCTTATATTATGATACAAACTCGATTATTTACCCTCGTGCGATATTGCTCTTTCGTCACCTGTGTCATCCTACTTTGTTCTTGTGGCTCAAGTAGCCAATATGACTGGGAAACTAAAGAAGGTAAATATAATGGGGCTTATGAGGGTGGTTGGTGGTCGGGGAAAACCGCGAATGGTTATGGTGTTTGGTCGCAAGCGAATGGTACTGTCACATCAGGTGTCTGGATTAATGGTAATTATGGCTCAGGAAACTACACAAGAGAATTTCCAAACGGAGATAAGTTCGTTGGATTAATCAATTCCGATGGCTCTCGAAAATCCGGTGTCTACAACTACAAAAATGGTGACCGATATGAAGGTAGCTTTAATGATAATCAACTTTCAGGCTATGGAACTCTCACAAAAGTCAATGGTGAAAAGTATGTTGGGAATTTTAGCAGTGGCAAATACTCTGGCTCTGGAAATTTAACGAAAGCGAGTGGAACTAGGTATGTTGGTAATTTTAGTGATGGAATGTTTAGTGGGAAGGGCTTTTTGACTGAGCGGAACTGGACATATGATGGAAACTTTTCCAATGATATGATGAATGGACAAGGCACTCTCACAAGTCAAGGCTCAAAATTTATCGGGGAATTTAAGAATAATCATCTTTATTATGTCTCTCATTACACCCCAAATGGAACTTTATCTAGCAAGGGAATCTGGAAAGCCAATAGTGACTCTTGGGAACGAGATACTCTGATCAAAACACAAGCACAAATGGATCAAGAAGCTCGTGAAGAAGCCAAAAGAAAAGAAATAGAGGATCGTGAACAAAAAGATCGTGCTAATAAATATTGGGAACAAGTGAAAAAAGCAGCTAGATGCGAAGAGTTTAATCGCGCGAGAAAAGACTGCAGAACAGCCGGCGACTATTCAAAATGTATGCAGATAAGTTACTCTCGAGACTATACGTTTCTTTCAGGATGGGCCATGGAAAAAGATTGCGGGCTTTAATGTTTTTGAAGTCCTTCAGAACAAATCTTCACATTTGTCTCACCTGTCCTATAAAATCCTCCTTACTGAGTGTTGGCTTGTATTAAAACTCCTCTTTTGATATCTAAAAATTGAATTAAGGGTATAAACCTAGCTTTTAATCCGCACTTTATAGGTAAAATAAATCTATAAAAACTCATACCAAAATATATTCGGAGATCACAATGAAATGTAATCCTTTTGCTTTAATTCTGACTTGCCTACTAGTCATAGCTTCTTTTAGCGCTAGCTCACAAGTAAAAATCAGTAGCGTTGATATTGGCGGTACCGTCAGTGGCGCGAATGGTGCTGAAGCAGGAGTTTGGGTTATTGCAGAAACGAACGATCTTCCAACAAAATTTGCCAAAATTGTTGTCACCGATGACAAAGGACGGTTTTTAATCCCCGAATTACCTAGCGCCAACTATCAAGTTTGGGTTCGAGGTTACGGATTAATTGATTCAGTAAAGACTAGTACCAAGCCCGGTCAACTGATCAACCTAAAAGCAGTTCAAGCTCCAAACGCAAAAGCAGCCGCTCAATACTATCCTGGAATGTATTGGTACTCGATGATCAACGTGCCAAAAGCTAGTGAGTTTCCTGGAACCGGTGAAAAAGGTAATGGCATCCCTGAGGTGATGAAACAACAATACTATTGGATGGATACACTCAAGAACTCTTGCCAGTCCTGTCATGCGATGGGACCCAAAGGTATTCGGGAAGTTCCTGAATTATTTACCAAAAAAGCCAATGGAGATTCAGAGTTGGCATGGGCTTATCGAACTCAAGCTGGTCAAGCCATGGCAAATATGGCTCTGGGACTTGGAAGAATGGGTCCTGAAAGATCGTTAGCCATTTTTGCTGATTGGACTGACCGAATTGCTAAAGGAGAAATTCCCTTTGCTAAACCTACAAGACCTCAAGGTATTGAAAGAAATGCTGTTTACACGATGTGGAACTGGTCGGATGCTAAATATTATTTGCATGATGCCATTTCGACGGATAAACGTAATCCAACCCTAAATGCTAATGGGCTGATTTATGGATCGCCAGAAGAGAGTACCGATTGGGTTCCTACTTTGGATCCTAAAACTCATGTGGTCAGTCAAATCAAGATGCCTTATCTAGATCCAAAAACTCCATCTTCCACAGAATTACCAAAAGCAGAATCGCCGTACTGGGGTGATGAGAAAATTTGGGATGGACACACAAGTATCCACAACCTAATTTGGGATCAAAGAGATAAATTATGGTTTGCAGCAAAAATTAGACCAAGTAGCAATCCTGACTTTTGTAAAAAAGGATCTGATCATCCTTCAGCAAAAGTTGTGCCTCTGAATGAGTCCGCTCGTCAAATTACCATGTTTGATCCCAAAACTAAAGAATGGAGCTTGATCAATACCTGCTTTACAACTCACCACGTCTATTTTGCAAGAGATAAAAACGATACCTTGTGGACGAGCGCAGGATCTCCAGCATCAGGTGTTGTCGGTTGGCTCAATACAAAAATGTATTTAGAAACAAAAGATGAACAAAAGTCACAAGGATGGACCCCTATCATTGTGGATACCAATGGCAATGGCAAACGAGACGAATACGTTGAAGCAAATCAACCAATGGACCCATCCAAAGATAAAAGAATTATGGCTGCATTTTATGGTGTTCAGCCAAGTCCAGCGGATGATTCCATTTGGGGACAATCCATGGACGTTGGTTTCTCAAGAATTAATCAGCCTGGATACCTAATCCGTTTAGTACCTGGCTCCGATCCTAGCAATACCGCTCTTTCAGAAATATACCAATCTCCTGAGGGAACTTATGGTTCACGCGGAGTTGATGTAGACTCCAAAGGAGTGGCATGGACAGTCCTAGCAAGTGGTCAAATAGCTAGTTTTGATCGAAAAAAATGTAAAGGTCCTTTAAATGGCCCAACGACTGCGGAAGGTAAACACTGCCCTGAAGGTTGGACTCTGTATCGTTTGCCTGGCCCTCAGTTTAAAAATGTGAACGATCCAAAAGGAAGTGCGGATGGTGCCTACTATATTTGGGTTGACTTACATAACACACTTGGTCTTGGTAAAGATGTTCCTATCGCTTCTTCTAGTGGCGGCGAAGCGCTTATCGCAGTTGTAAATGGCAAATTGGTTACTCTACGCATTCCATACCCGCTTGGATTTTTCACGAAAAACGTTGATGGTCGTATTGATGATCAAAACGCAGGCTGGAAAGGTCGTGCAGTATGGACGACTTCAGGCACTCGTAATAACTTCCATAGCGGCGATGGAGGTAAAGAACTTCCACCTAAAGTATTTAAAGTTCAAATTCGCCCTAACCCCTTAGCTAATTAATCTATATCTACCTATGAAAAACTTGTTAATTCTTCTTTCTCTTGCTGGCTTGTGTAATTTAGCTAGTGCTGCAGATGAGCCATCACCAGCAGCGCTGGCTGGCTCAAATGGTTGCATGATCTGCCATAATGCTTCACAAAAACTTGTGGGGCCAGCGTATAAATCAATTGCAGATAAATACCAAGGGCAATCAGATATTCAAAAAACATTAGTCAATAAGGTTCGCAATGGCGGTGCTGGTGCATGGGGTAAAATTCCAATGCCAGCGCATCCAGATGCAACAGAAGAAAACCTCAATAAAATTGTTGCTTGGATATTAAAAGGCTCACCGGCAAACTAAGGACATCGGTCAATGAATTGGTTATTCGATATTGTTTCAGTTAACACCTTTTGGACAATCCTTTTAATCTTCCATGGCTTAGTATCGGTCGCTCTGTTAGGTGCATTAAGTCATCAAGCAATGGCTGTAACTCGTCCGGCCCAATTAGCGCAAAAGGATAAAACATTTTTTGATGCGTTTCGTTCAGTAAAAGCCGCAAAATATGCAAATGCCATTTGTGTTTTATGGGTCATTAGTTTCATTCTGGGTGGATGGATCTACACAGAATATCGCATCTATGTCAGAATACCAATTGAGCAACAAGAGTTTTATAAAACCCTTGGGGCCTTTGAGCTAAAAGAGCATCTTGCGGTTCTAGGCTTAGGCATGCTACCAATCTACCATTTCGCTTGGAAGTATTATCAAAGTTCAAATTATGCTCAATTACGCCAATATACAACTTTATTTTTAGCACTAGTATGCTGGTACGCCTTCTTAACTGGTCATATTGTAAATAATGTGAGGGGATATGGCGCATGAGTAATGAGATTCAATCTTCTCCGGATGATCCATCAGTCATCAGATACCGAACGTTTGTGACTATCTTTTCGGCCAGTTTTTCACTCAGCTATTTATTGGCCGATGTGATGAAGTTGCCTTCTTTCAGTTACTATCCTGCCACTCATAAATTGACCTGGGGTTGGTCACCAGCAACGGTGGACGATGGTCCTGCTATGTACTGGTATGGTTGGATTTTATCTTCGTTATTGGTGGCACTAGGCACCTCTTACATCTGTAGCATTCTCCCCACCCATATTTCTAGACGAATTCCTCTGTCGATAGCTTGGATAGTTCCAATTACACTCATCCCATTTCTGATTTATTCATTGAAATTTTACTGGCGATAGGTTTCTAAAAAACCACCATGAAATCACTCTATATAAAAAAATTAATCTATTTATCGATGGTGAGTTTCATCAGTCTCTCTTTGACTTCTCAAGCAGGAGGACTTGAAGATGGATACCCTGATGATACTTCTGTTAGTGGTCCTGCATTTTTTGGATTTGTACGTGACGAACGTGGGTCACACATTACAAAAGCAACAGTCATCCTGAAAGAGACTTCTGGGCCAACTGTCAAAGTAATCTCTAATATTTTAGGCGTTTACAGAACGCATATCACTCTCAATGTCAAAATTGAAGCGGTAACAATATCTTGCGAAAAAGTCGGTTATAAGCAAATTAAATTAGTACGCCGACCTCAAAAAACAAATAAACTCATTGAAACTGATTGCATTATGCAAAAGGAATAAATGCGCACAAAAGCCTTTTGGTTAATTGTACTTTTAGGCTTTCAGTCATTCTTGATGATGGGGAACGTGTTTTCTCAATCCCTAATAAGTACTGCAGACACTGTGATTTTCAATGCCCAAATTTTGCAAAAAAATGAGTCCTTTGTAACTGCCCTCGCGATCAAAGATCACAAAATATTAGCAATCGGCGATGATGCAATCATTCAGAAATATTCGAATCCAAACACGCAAAAAATAAATGCCAATGGCAAATTAATTATTCCAGGC
Organism: Burkholderiaceae bacterium; assembly: GCA_947472645.1. Classification (GTDB taxonomy): domain Bacteria; phylum Pseudomonadota; class Gammaproteobacteria; order Burkholderiales; family Burkholderiaceae; genus Polynucleobacter. The sequence goes on along the minus strand of CANJBQ010000016.1, from coordinate 40,633 downwards.
TTGATAGATTCACACATACATGCGATTCGTACAGGATTAAGCTATCAGAGTGAGGTAAGTTGGATAGGTGTGACAACCATTCAGCAAGCTTTAGAGCGGATTAGAAATGCTGCCAATCAAAAGCCGACGGGTAGTTGGATTATTATCGCGGGAGGATGGGTCCCAGAACAATTTCAAGATGGAGTCATTCCCTCTAGGGAACAACTCCTGAAAGCTGCAGGTCCTCATCCACTATATATTCAAAAATTATATTCCTCTGTATTTGTTTCACCTGGCGGACTTGAGATTCTTGGAGTGGCTTCGAATGCAGAACTACTCTCCCGTTTAGAAGTTGCAACAGACAAAAATGGCAATGTTACTGGATGGTTAAACGGTAATGCTCGCGCGATTAGTGATTTATTTGATTTCTTACCGCAACCAACATCAAACAATCAATATGAAAGTACGAAACTTTTCTTCCGTGAATTAAATCGTCTTGGTATCACTGGAGTCTTTGATCCTGGAGGATATAACTTTCCGTTGGAATCCTACAAATCTCTATGGCAATTACAGTCTGAAAAGGCACTTTCAATCAGAGTTGCTTATAGTATTTCAGCACCCCATCGAGACACCGAGTTAGCTGACTTTCAGAAAATCATACCTACCATTCCTAAAGATGACACTTTCCTTCAATGGAATGGCATAGGGGAGAATGTGACATGGGGAATGTATAATAATGAATCCCCTACTCCATCAAATCAAAAAAAACTACAAGAAGTTTTAGAGTGGGCGGCAAAAGAGAAAATAACTGTCACCTTGCACTGGAACAATAATGAATCCGTTTCTCATTTACTAGATGTTATAGAGCGTGTCCAGGTTAACTATTCCAACAAAGATTTACGCTGGTCAATAGCCCACCTAAACAATATCGATGAGCGCACACTAACGCGTATGAAATCCACTAACATTGGCTGGTTAGTCCAAAATGCACTTTATTATCAGGCACGAAACTTTGAAGATAAATATGGCCGTAATACATTACAGCTATCTCCTCGAATTCGTCAAGCTATCAACCTCAATATCCCTATAGGAGCTGGGACAGATGCACACCGCGTAATGGACTTTAATCCATTTGTCGCCATTGAATGGCTGATTAGCGGTAAAAGTATTGATGGTCAAATGGGTCGTGAAAATCTTCAGTTATTAACACGATTAGAAGCTGTTTCTTTATACACTCAAGGAAGTGCTCATTTTTTACCAGATGCAGCACTACGTGGAGATTTATCTGTCGGCAAATATGCCGATTTAGCAATACTCAATCAAAATATATTCACGATTCCAATCCATCGAATTCATGAAACACATTCTGAGTTAACAATGGTGGGAGGACAAATCGTGTTTACCTCAAAAGAGTTTTCAGCTCTTAAAAAGTAATGAGCCTATGTCTTCCCTAAACAACACCATTACTAATAATGTGATTTAAAGCTAATCGCATCTCGATAATGTATATCTTCTAAATCAATATAAGATCGCATCGTTGTTTTATCAACCGTATATTGCATTTTTCGGTTAGTTTCATTACATGCACGAATATCCAAAATCTCTAAATGCTCTTTAACTTCCCATTCATGAGCACCAGCAATTCCTGGTGGAGCATAAATCATGGAACCTGGCCCCACTTCAAACTCTTTACCTTCAACATTTCTGACTGTTGCTTTTCCGGCTATCACGTAATAACACGCTTCGATTGGATGCCAGTGAAGTTGTTCATAAGTTCCTGGAGCATAGGTTGCCCGACCTAAACGAACTCTATCTGTCGTGTTGACTTCCGGCCACCCCACAAGTCTTTGATAGGTTTGTCCATCAGTAACCCCTCTTTTACCTGGATAATCAGCTTGATTTAATACTTGTAAAGTAGATTTTAATTCCATTATTCATATCCTCTGATGTCAGTTACGTCTATTGAATTAAGTCATCATAAAAACAAATTACCGCAGAACTATCTCGATCACCAGGACGCTTAGACATTTCTGAAGCTAAAGCTTGAGCTGTCAAACTGATGACTGGAACAGGGCAATGTAATTTGCTAGCATATGAAACCATTAACTGCACGTCTTTATAGTGCGTCGTCATATGGCCGATTGGTGGATAAAATTGTCGATGCACCATGCGATAACCCTTTTGATCCATTGCTTTAGAAAAAGCCGCCGATTTCTTTAAAACCTCTAATGCTAAAGCTTGGTCAATCCCCGCCTTCTTCGCCAGAGTTAAACCCTCAGCAAGCCCCATTCGATTCACAGCAAGAACCAGATTAACTACTAATTTAATAGCTGCACCAGTACCACTCTTACCCATATAAACAGACTCTCTGCCCATCCCTAAAAAAATAGGTTTGCATTGATCATAAATGCCCTCATCACCACCCACCATAAAAATAGTGTCTTTTGCAGCGCACATTTCACTAGTACCACTCACAGTAGCATCCATAAAAAACATCCCTTGTTCAAGCATGTTTTGTGCAATTTCGCTAGAGATACTAGGATCAGCAGTTGACGTGTCTAAAATAATCAAGCCACGCTTTGGCTTTTTAATTAAATTCAGTGAATCATGAATTACTTGTGAAACAATTTGTGAAGTCGGTAAAGACAGAATCAATACATCAACATCATGCGATAAATAGGTAATATCTTGAACAGGATGTGCCCCATATTGCTCCATGACTTTGATTTTCTCAGGATCGATATCGTAAACATGTACGGTATATCCATCGTTAAGCAGATGACGAACTAACCATCCCCCCATCAAGCCCAACCCAACAAAACCAATGGTGTGTTTCATACCGGTTTACGTTTCATTAAAAAAGCCTGAATCGCATCTTGCACGATATCACCATGTTGATTAATGACATTTAATTGACGTTTCATAACACCTCGGTCTTGCTTAGATGTTTCTGTCAGCTCTGTCACCACAACTTTTGCATAAATCGTATCGCCAATTTTGACAGGCTTAGTAAATTTTAAACTCTCAAACCCTAAAAAAGCAATTAATGTGTCATCATATAAATGTAACTGAAATAAAAGACCAGCGGCAATCGAGTAGACTAAGGGGCCATGAGCAATACGCGTTCCAAATTGTGTGGTTTTACAATATTCCTCATTAATATGTAATGGGTTATAGTCCCCAGAAATACCTGCAAAATTAACAATATCAGTTTCTGTGACAGTTCTTGCCGCCGTCTGAAAACTTTTACCAATCTCCCACTCTTCCCAATATAAACCGACCATTATTTCTCCTCTTTACACATAACAACACCAGAGCTTTTGAGATGTTCAATATGCTCTGAACTATATAATAAAATATCACGCAAAATAGCTTTAGTATGCTCACCAAGATCTGGAGCTGGATGAGAAATAACTCCAGACGCATTACCCATCTTGACTGGGTAGGCCGGCATTTTTACAATGCCAGCAACAGGATGGTCGAACTGAACCACCATTTCATTTTGTATTGCCGGTGGCTCAGCAAACGCATCATCAAAGTGATTAACTGGTCCAGCCGGTACATCATTCACTCGAAAGTGCTCCATCCAATACTCAGTCGTCTCTTCTTCCATACGAGCTTCTAAAATAGGAATTAAATCTAAACGATTTTTTACGCGTAAAAAATTTGTTGCGTAGCGTGCATCTTCAGCGAAATGATCAAGCCCTAAAGTCTTACAAAATCTTTTCCAGTGTGCTTCTTCTCTTGCGCCAACGACTACGTATGAATTTTTAGTCTTAAAGGCTTGCCATGGTACAGAGTATTCATGCGCTGACCCAGGAGGTTTAGGAAGTTCACCATTACTTAACCACATCGTACCAAGATAGGTTAGCAATCCCAACATAGCATCAAACATTGCAAGTTCTATATGTTGGCCTTTACCTGTTTTTTCGCGCTCATAAAGTGCTGCTAAAATCCCTTGAATTGAAAATAATCCACCACTCAAATCAGCTAAGGGGATTCCTAAGCGAACTGGAGGACGATTTGGCTCTCCAGTCACAGCCATATGTCCACTCATCGCCTGAATAATAATATCTAGAGCTGGATAATCTTTATAGTCACCTTCTGCACCAAAGCCAGTGATTGAACAATGAATAATTTTTGGATTGATTTTTTGTAATTCAAGATAATCAATTCCTAATCGTTGCAAAACACCCGGCCTAAAATTATCCACCACAACATCTGATTGCTTTACAAGCTCAAAAAATACAGCTTTACCCTCTGGGTGTTTTAAGTCAATCACAATGCTTTTTTTATTACGGTTAAAAGTTAAAAATAAACCACTAACATCTTTAAAAGGTGCTACGGAGGGATTACGGCCTAAATCTCCTACTGGCGCCTCTACTTTAATAACCTCAGCACCTAAATCAGTCAACATTTGACCACCATAGGTGCCCGCAATAATTTGTCCTAATTCGATAATTCTTACGCCGCTAAGTGAGTGTGCCACGCGCTTACCTATAAACCTAAACTTGAAGCAATAATATTTCTTTGAATCTCGGAAGAACCACCACCAATAGTCGCCAATCGAGAATCTCTAAAAAATCGTTGTAATGGGTACTCCATACAATATCCATAACCACCTAAGATTTGTAAACTCATATCCGCAATGGACTTATACGACTCACTTGTGTAAAGCTTGAGAACAGCAGCATCTTGCCTCGTATCTTTGCCCTGCTCAAGCAGCCATGCATAACGATAAACCATTGTTTGTGAAATATCTAACATGACACGCATGTCGGCTAATTTGTGTGAAACCGCCTGAAACTTGCCAATCGGTTTACCAAACTGTTGGCGAGTTTTAGCATGCTCAAGAGCAAATTCATAAGCTGCACGAGCTGCACCAGTTCTAGCCGCAGATAAACAAAGTCTCTCATAGCATAAATACTTATCTGCGCCACGCCATCCCTGATCTACTTCACCGAGCACAGAACTAGACGGTGTTCTTACTTCGTTATAAAACACTTCCGTAGTCCCGATTGCACGCTGACCTAAAGTGGCTAGTTTTTTAACTTGGATACCCGGTAACTTCGTATCAATAAAAAAATTGGTAATACCCTGTTGTTTTTTCTCGAAAGTATTTGTGCGAGCCACCAAAATACAATAGTCACTAATATCCATACCCGAGGTATAGACTTTTTGTCCGTTGATAATATAATCATCCCCGTCTTTGGTCGCTTTTGTTTTTAAAGCACTTGCGTCAGACCCTGAGTCAGGTTCAGTGAGCCCAAAGCATACTGAAACTTCACCTTTAATGACTTTAGGCACAATCAAGTCTTTTTGCGCTTGAGTACCATGCTTCATCACTGCATAACAGCCATAAGTTAAATTACGAAATACCCACAATCCTAATTCCTCAAAATGATATCCGAGAACATCAAGCATGACAGCTAAGTCCATTGGACTTCCACCAGCCCCACCGTACTCTTCAGGACCAATCAATCCTAACCAACCATTTTTAGCTAAGGCATTAAATGCTTCACGTGGTGGAGTTTCTGTTTCATCACACTTACTGACATATTCAGGCGTACATACATCCTTGAGTAAATCCTGTAAATGATTACGAATATTTAATTGATCACTACTTAGTTCAAAATTCATAAAAATTATCTTTAGTTATTGACTTGTAATAAAACTCGTTTTGCTTGACGATACATAGCGTAATCAACTAACTTACCACCAATCGTAATAGCGGCCACACCATTTTTTTCGGCCACCTCAAATTCCCGCACAAGCTGTTCGTAGTAGACTAATAGACTAGGAGCAATACCATAAGCTTTTTCAACCATCTCAATTTGCTTAGGGTGGATAATGGTCCGTCCAACATAACCTAGTTTGGCGGATAGGGATGACTCAGCAAATAAACCGGCCTCATCCTGCAAATCTGCAAAAACTCCATCAATGGGAACCACATTTCCCGCCGCACGAGAATCTAGCAAAACCTTTGAACGTGCATACAACATTTCAGGGCCATCAATCGACCAACCACAACCTAAACTATTTTGTAGGTCGCCATCTTGCGCTGTACCAAGACTCGATAACTGAACTCGAGGTGATGCCTTCAGTAGATCGTAGCAATGGTAGACGCCAATAGCTGATTCAATTTGTAATCCAATAGCAATTTGACTGATTCCTCTTGCTTTTTCTAAAGCATCAATTTGTTGTGATGCTTTTTGAATATCAACTACATGCTCAGCTTTTGGAATAAACACCATTCCAAGACCTGCTACACAAATTTGATCAATATCCTCTTCTAACATCCCAGTATCAGCCGCATTGACACGAACCATAATATAAGGTTGATTTTCAGTAGGATGTTGATGAGCCTCTAATATGACTTGTTGAACAAGCTTTCTCGCCTCAGCTTTCGAATGAATCGGAACTGAATCCTCCAAATCCAAAATGACAGCATCCACTGAAGAAGTTAAGGCTTTAGACATAACTTTTTGATTAATACCCGGCGCAAACAGTGCCGTACGAATATGACGCATACTTTAATCCTTTAATTGCGATGCAGATCGGAAACCATAAATTTGTTTCCATTGTTCAACTGCAGCTTTTCCTGGAGATTGATACAGTAAGCGACGACTTGAGTTAAGTCCTACCGTTTTACTTAAATCAGCCATTGCCTCAGTTGTTTTTAATAACACGGCATTACAATCCATAATGAGAGCACCATCAACTTCAGTAATATTTTCACGACGAATAATGGCATTGACTGTTGCGCATGCAGCCAATATAACTTCAGCACCTTGCGCAGCTAATCGACGAGACTCTTTTAAAAAGTTATCTGTCATTTCTCCAGGATTAGTAAATGCCTTTTGAACCTCATTAAAGTCAATCCCTAAATCCCCAAATGGAATGTGTCGTGATGACAAACCATATTCGAATGCCTTACGATCATAATATTGTGATTGTTTTTTATGAAAAGCAATTCCTGAAAATTTATAACCATACATGCAAGCCATTAACATACTGCACTCACCTAAACCAAGCACAGGAATTTTGACTAACTCTCTAGCTTCTTGCATAGCTGGATCTAAAAAACAGCCAATCGCAATCGCATCATATCCCTGCTCATCAGCTTGCATCATTTTATTTAAAACGCCACCAACCCCATAGCTATTCATTGCCACAATAGAGTTGTATTGCAAGTCCATGGAACCATCATCAACCCCATTAACATGAACCTCCACATCTGGTCGCTTTAAATCATTTAAGTTTTTCGTTAATGTATTGCGATAGTCATGTAAACGATGTATCGCTGTACTACTCTGCCACCATATTTTCATAAATACTCCATTAATGATGCGTTGATTTATTCACCCTTAATACCACCCTTATCAATAACATCTTTCCAATAAGGTACTTCTTTCGCGACTCTAGCCCTAAGCCCAGCTGAATCAAGAGCAGTTGTTGCAAGCCCTGCTTGTTTTAACTTCTCAATTACTTCTGGATCTTTTAAAGCTGTAACGCATTGTTTAGACAAATAAGCCACGATGTCAGGAGGAGTTCCCGCAGGTGCAAATACTGCCTGAAAAGTATTAGATACAGCATCTTTAATCCCTAACTCAGCTAAGGTTGGCACTTGTTGTAAATCAGACCATTTATTTTCACCCGTCTGAGCTAAAGCTCTGACTTGCCCCGCCTGAATCTGGGCTATCACAGAAGCTAAGCTGCCAAATAAAACTTGTGTCTGTCCACCAAATAAATCCGTCATAGCAGGACCAGCACCTTTATAAGGAATATGGGTCATATTGATGTTTTCACGAATTTTTAATACTTCAGCAGCAAGGTGAGGTGTTGTTCCGGCGCCAGGACTTGCATAGCTCACGAAGTTTGGATCTTTTCTTGCCATAGCGACTAAGTCAGCAATGGATTTAATAGGAGAGTCTGCCTTCACCACTATCACATTGGGCGCATCACCAATTTCACAAATCGGTACAAAATCTTTGATTGGATCATACGGAGATGGTTTTTTTAGGCTTGGAGTTACTACATAGACACTTGACGTCAACATCATGGTGTAACCATTAGGCTTTGCACCTTTAACTATATTTGCTGCTACTGCTCCCCCAGCCCCAGGACGATTATCGACCAAGATTTGTTGTCCAACATTTTTCGTCATCGCCTGTGCAAGAATGCGCGCAGTAATATCTGTCGCGCCTCCAGGAGCAAATGATACAACAATATTAATCGGATTTTCGGGAAAAACTGCATAGGCTTGCCCAATGCTAATAGCAACCCATACAAAGATACTAGCGATCTTTTTGTACATAAGGCATCTCCTCCACTCTCAAACTATTTATATTCCAAAAGAACTATAGTTGATAATCGTTGAACTTTGTTTTATAGTTGTTCATATGTGTGAACATGTTCATATTTTAACACTTGAAGAAAATTTGGTCAAATTGATAACTCATTTAAGCGATGACAAGTTCGCCCATTAAATCAGCAGATCGTGTTTTAGACGTCCTGGAACTTCTGTGTCGAAGAGGGAATTCTGCTTCGCATACCGAAATTGCTTTTGCGCTAGATATTCCAAAAAGTAGTCTCACAGGACTTCTTAAAAATTTAGTCAGTCGTAACTATCTGGAAAAAAATCTTAGTGAAAACACCTATTTGCTTGGATCTGCTTTTTTTGACCTTATACAGCAAGGAAAAAATATCAAAATTATTTCTAAAATTGCCAAGGCTCAATTATTAATTTTGACGGAAAAAACAAGGGAAGCTTCAGCTTTTTACCTCTTCAAGGGGGACCATGTCGAACGAGTACTTGGTCAAGAAGCCAACTACCCATTAAGTTATCGCATGCAGCCCAATGTAAAATTTCCTCTATATTCAGCGGCAGCTGGCAAAGCCATTCTTAATATTTTGCCAAGCGATGAACAGACTTTATATTTTCAAAACACGGTCTTAATACCAATGACAGATAAAACAGCGGTCCTAGAAAAAGATCTTCGTAAAAAACTTCAGAACGACACTGTCGATGGCGTGACATGCTCATCCGGTGAAAATTCTGTAGGAGTAATTGCTCTTGCCACACCTATTTGCCGAAAAAATGGCTATCCCATGGGGGCTCTCAGTATTGTCATTCCAGAAGCACGCTTTAATAAGGCACTTGACACTTTGTGTAGGAAGGTATTATTAATTAGCAAAGATAAAATTGAGACAGAATTAAATACATAAAAAAGGAGCCCCGAATGAATCCCCCCCTGAATGCCTATCTTCACAGTTTATTTTTTGTGAGTCTGATGTTATCTGCGCAAGTATGCTTGTCACAAGAAAAATATCCTTCAAAGCCCATCACATTTATTATGTCGGTTGAAGCGGGAGCTGATGGTGATGTTCTTGGTAGACCACTAATGGATAAAGTGTCTCGTATTCTAGGGCAACCAATTACTATTTTGAATAAGCCTGGTGCTGGTAGCTCCATTGGATATCGTGAAATAGCTCAAGCTAAACCTGATGGCTATACGATAGGATGGGGGTCTGCGACCATCATTACGAATAAACTCCAAGGAGTGTCGCCATTAGATTTTAATAACTTCACTCACTTAGGTGGATACGCAACTTTTTTCCCAATCATCGTCGCATCGACAAAAAGTACGATCAAATTTAATACGATCCAAGAAGCAATTGCGTATGCTAAAGCAAATCCTGGAAAAGTTAATTTAGCAACAGCTGGTGTTGGGCAAAGTTGGTGGGTTGGAGCACAAACTTTTCTAACCGGTACTAATTTAAGTATGCAGAGTGTTCCAAACACTGGGGCTGGAGCAGCAACTGCACTTATGGTTGGAGGCGGTCACGCAGAACTTGGAGTCGTTGGATTAGGATCAGCAAAAGCCTTATTGGATGGTGGACAAATTAGATTTTTAGCAGCTCTGTCCGAAAATAGAGCACCCGCTCCTTATGACAAATACCCCACTATCAAAGAGCTTGGATATCCAGTAAGTTGGGAATCAACAAATATTATTATTGGCCCTCCAGGCATGCCAAAAGATGTGATTGAAAAAATCAGTAAAGCCATTGAACAAGCAGCTAGAGATCCTGATTTTATCAAATTTGTGGAGGAGCGAGATGCCCGCTGGGAATATATTGCTCCCGATAAAGTTATTCCAGCACTAAGTCTTCGCCGTGAAGTTGTTAAAGAAATTATGGCTAAAGCGGGCCTTCTAAAAGAAACGAACTAAATTTTTTCTAGAATGGTGGCAGCAATTTTTTCTGCCACCATGATCGTTGGAATATTAGTATTACCAGCGATCAGATTTGGCATAATCGAGGCGTCAACCACACGAAGTTGCTCTACACCATGAACAAGTCCTTCTTCATTAACGACGGCTTGAGGATCTTCTAATAGTCCCATCCGACAAGTCCCTACTGGATGAAATAAACCAGCTACGTTTTCACGTATATGCGCATCAAGTGCTTGATCATCCTGGATTAACTTTGCCAAATCAACATGATCACCTGTCAAACGACTCAGCACTAAATCACTAGCCCAAGGAAACAGGGCTAGCAAACCTGATAACGCATTCGCCTTACGTGCATTTTTGACAGTGTACTCATTTAATAGTCGTAAACGATCAGTAAATCTTACCGGGAAAGGCGTCCCCATGCATGATGCTACTTGAGGGTCAAGTAAGATCTTCACGGCAAAAATAAAGGCTATTTTTAATCGCTGAAGATCTTGCGGGTGATCTAAAAAATTGAACTCAATTAACGGGTGACCAAAGATATTTTGAGGGTCTAATTCAATCTGCCCGACTGACTTTGGTCTTAATAAATTAGGCGCTAAATTCCCAATTTGTTGCCCCATGGCATTCCAAGATGTTTTACTTTGTATATTGATATATAAATCACCCGGAGCGCAATTCGGTAGGTTTGATGAATAACGAAAACTGATACTGGGATGCGTTCTGAGGGTTTTGATTTGACGTGATTTTTGTTTCAAATGAAAGCCTAGAAACAGCGTCGCATGATTCTGTAAATTTTGACCAACACCAGGGCGATGATTGATAACAGGTATTTTTAAGTCTTGCAATTGCTGTTGATTACCAATCCCCGAGCGCATTAATAAGCTGGGAGAGAAAATACCACCCGATGAAATAATAATTTCTTTTGCAAAGTAGGACTTTTCATGCCCCTCAAATAACTCTATACCAATTGCCTTAGTGCCTTCAAAGAGGATCTTCTTGACTTGAGAGTTAGCCAAAATTCGTAAGTTTTTTCTTGATCGTACCTGTGCCGTTAGATAACACAAAGCCGACGATGCGCGGCGTGACTCTGAATTACACATCGGGACTGAACCCAACCCATCAGAAAAGTCACTATTCATATCAGCAATCGCTGAAATTCCCTGATGTTGGGCGTATTTTGCAATAGCTTGAGAAAGAGGTGGCCACTGATCCTGGGGTAATCGGCGAATCGGAATAGGGCCATCTTGACCATGGCATTGGTTTTGAAAATTCCAGTCCGTCTCTAATTTACGGAAATAGGGTAAAACGTCGTCCCAAGACCAATTCTTTGCGCCTGCAGTTTGCCAATCCGCATAATCTGCCGGAGTCCCCCTTAAGGAAACCATTCCCATAATAGAGCCACCACCCCCCATAATTTTCCCTTGGGGAAAATGACCGGCACCATCAGCTCGTTTTTTCCAAGAAGCTTTAAGGCCTGGCCAAGTATAAGATTTGTTGTAATATGAAGTAGGATAGTTATCTAAGATATCTGCTGGCTCAGATCCAACGGGAATATCTTTTCCAGCCTCAATTAATAGCACATTGATATCATCACGCTGCGTTAAGCGCGAAGCTATCACGCACCCCGCAGCCCCTGCACCAACTACAATATAGTCATACACCATAGACCAAGTCTCTTAAAATTTTTTCCATCATACTATATTTACCGTGATTACCCTAGCCTAAAATAATTCCATTACACTCAAAGAAATTATCCATTAAGGAGACAATCATGACATCACCTTTAGTGACCAAGGCAGATATATTGGCAGCGTGTAAGGATATGCTCTGTAAAAATCTATATGTTGTATTTACAACTCCAACAAATGGTCTTGGGCCAGTGATGGAAAATCTTGATAACCATTTAAATTATCAAATTCATTTAGAAAAAACTGGTGTTATGTTTGGGGCTGGACCATTTTTTGCCGATAACGAATCTGACTGGAATGGCGAAGGGATGGTGATTATTCGAGCAAACTCCTTAGCTGAGGCCGAGCAAATAGCTGAAAAAGATCCAATGCATCAATGCGGCGCACGCTCATTTAAAGTACGTCCATGGCTTCTTAATGAAGGTAGTATTACGATTCAACTTAACTACTCGGACCGATCACAAAAAATCATCTAATTCTCTAGGAGCTTGTCATGCTATTTGAAAAGAATACTTCAGGAAAGTTTGCATCAATCATCAAGAAAATTGGGCTCAGCTTTTTATTTGCCCTCATAACAACCAATGTCTTTGCACAAGCCGATTTTCCTAAACAAAAACCAATTACTTTCTTAGTGGCAACTGGGCCTGGTAGCTCAACAGACTCCATCGCTAGAATCGTAGCCGCTAAACTTACAGAAACCCTCGGCTGGAATGTCGTCGTGGAAAACAAATTAGGGGCAAGCGGCAATATTGCTTGTGTCTATGTTAAACGCTCTAATCCTGATGGCTACACTATATTAGTACATAGTGTGTCATTTGCGATCAATCCGAGTATTTATAAAAATGCTGGTTATGATGCCATTGCTGATTTTGAAGCTATTACATTAGGGGCCAGTTCACCTAACGTGATTGGAGTAAATACGTCCATTCCTGTAAATAATTTAAAAGAACTCGTTGAATATGGGAAAAAAGAAAAATTAAGTTATTCGTCTTCTGGTATTGGTACTACGACACATTTAACGATAGAGCGATTCAAAAATATGACCCGTTCCGATTTTGTTCATGCTCCTTATCAACCAGCACAAGCAGTTGGGGCTACTGTCGCAGGCCATACCCAAATATCAAGCACCTCTATGCCGCCCACGATTCCCTTTATCAGAACCGGTAAATTAAAAGGACTCGCCGTAACCAGTGCACAACGCTCATCCGCCCTCCCTGATGTTCCAACCATGGCCGAACAAGGGTTTCCAGAGTTTGATGACACAACTTGGTTTGGTTTTTTTGCCGCGGCTAAAACTCCTACGGAAATCATCAACAAACTTAACGCAGAAATTAATCGTGCGATTGAAACTAAAGATGTAAAAGAAAAATTAACCGGTCTAGGACTGGATACTAAATCCTTATCCCCTACAGAATTTAAACAGTATGTAAAAGCGGAAGTTCCAAAATGGGCAAAAGCTGTAAAGGAGTCAGGCGCTACCGCAGATTAAAGCTGTATTTTATCTCGCAAGAATGCTAAATGAGGGTATTTTTCGGTGAGTAAGGATCCGGGATAGTAAGTTTTTTTAAAGACTGGATGCGCTTGAATATTTTCTAACCAAGCGCTAATCAATGGCTTGTCAGACCATGAACTATCGAGGTTAATATCAGCCATACGAACAATCACAGGCATGACTGCAATATCGACTAGACTTAGATCATTGCCCATGATCCATGGACCTTTGTTTTGTGTAATCCACTCATTCATCCGCACAACTGTGCGATTGAGCTTATCGAGTGCTTGATCCATCTCTTTTTGCGGAAATCCCGTACGACCCATGGTCAGTAAAAACTCTTTACGTAATGGTTTAGAGTTGGCAAGCGCCAGAAAATCTTCTTGACTCATTTTTTGAAAATGAGGTAAAAATGCCAAATTATACGAAGGTACTCTTATCGCTGGCGCAGGAATCTCATCGACATATCTCATCATCCATCGCATTAAAGCTCTTTTTTCAGGCGTCGGTGGAGTAAAGCAAACGACCTCATTAGCAACTTCATCAAGATACTCAATAATGACTGAAGAATCTAAAATAGTGTGTCCATGATGTATCAAGGCAGGAACAACTCCATTAGGATTAATCGCCAGATATTCTGGTCGCAATTGCTCTCCAGAAAACAAATCTAAAATATGCTCTTCGAAAGCAATATTTTTGGCGTTTAAAACAAACCGAACCCTCTGACTACAGGTTGATTGAGGCGCGTTATACAGAATATATTCAGTCATTTAGTCTCATTCATTATTTTTATTGTTCTATTTATACTGCATGCCTTCACAAAAAACAACAAGACTTTTTCGATGGAGAAATTAATGGCTAATACTCTAGAAATCAGCATGCAGTTCATATTTGAGTATGATTAAAGATAGAGTGCTTTATCACCTCATCATCCTAGGAGATTGTCATGCGAAAAGCTTTGTTTTTTCTGAAATGGCCTAAAAATAATTCCTTTGTATTTTCTATATTTTTAGCGATGAACGTTCTTTTAGCGCCTTATTGCCAAGCACAACAAAACTGGCCTTCTCAACCAATCCGTATTATTGTGACTTTCACCCCTGGAGGAGCGCCAGATACTCTTGCGCGCATATTAAGTGAAAAACTTCAAAATACTCTAGGAGTTCCAATCATGGTTGAAAACAAACCTGGAGCTGGAGGAAACATTGGGGCGGACTATGTGGCTAAAAGCAAACCCGACGGATACACCCTCCTCTTGGGCACGGTCGGAACCCAAACCATTAATCCTTACCTCTATACCAAAATTCCTTATAACGCTGAAAAAGATTTCACACCCATCTCATTTTTAGCAGCAACTCCCAACTTATTGGTTGTGAATAATCAGATCCCGGCAAAAACGATCGAAGAACTCATCGCCTATGCAAAAAGTAAACCCGGTGAACTAACGTTTGGATCATCTGGTAGTGGTACTTCAATTCACTTATCGGGTGAACTATTTAAAGTGATGGCAGGAGTAGATATGACTCACATCCCCTACAAAGGAAGAGCATCTTCCATTCCAGATTTAATTGGTGGACGTATCACCATGATTTTTGACAATATGCCTTCTGCGATACCTCTTGTGAAAGATGGCAGTATCCGCGCAATTGCGGTTACAAGCCTTAAAAGATCTCCGGCAGCACCAGAAATACCAACTATCTCAGAATCCGGCCTAGAAGGTTTTAACGCAACTTCTTGGTTTGCGCTTTTAGGTCCAGCGAACTTACCTAAACCCATCCTGGACAAACTCAATCTAGAAACCAACCGAGTTTTAGATACCCCGGAGATCAAAGAGCGGCTCCTCAAACTTGGTCTTGAAACTAATACAGGTTCGCCTGATCAATTAAATGGCTTTATTAAAGAAGAAGCCAAAAAATGGTCAGAGGTTGTAAAAAAATCAGGTGCTAAGGCAGAATAACGCCCTACTGAGGTAAACACCTACCAGAAGCCCTTCTCCAGATGTATGACTGAATCACTCTTTCTATAAAAGAAGATTCGTCTCGTCTATCTCATTCTATTTTCATGTAGGGAACACTAAACTAAGGTATGATATCTAAGAATGTAAATTAAATAGTTTCTTATAAAAAATATCATTACATGCTTCGAATACCTATAAGGATAAATTATGTACGACATATTTCAGACAGAAAAACTCATTGACCTTTGGCTCTCAGAAGATATTGGGCACGCTGACTTAACGGCTCAACTCATGATTGCGGAGGATGCAATTGGTACCTTTTACATGAACGCCCGCGAACCCATGCATGTTGCAGGAATTCATGTTGCAGCACGTGTCTTTGCCAAATATGACTCTCAATTAAAAGTGACGCTCCACGTTAAAGAAGGTGATCAAGTTACAAAAGGTACTAAATTATTAACAGTGACTGGACCCGCTAGAAGTATTTTGACGGCAGAGCGAACAGCACTCAATATTGCTCAACGCTTAAGCGGAATTGCTACAGAAACTGCTCGTTACAATGCAGAAATTGCTGGTACCCAGGCACGTTTAATCGACACGCGTAAAACTACACCTGGTCTGCGTATGCTTGAAAAACACGCCGTAGTATGCGGGGGTGGACTTAACCATCGTTTAGGTCTTGATAGTGGCGTGATGCTCAAAGATAACCACATCGCGGTTTCAGGAAGCATTATGAACGCTGTGGCTAATGTACGTAAATTACTCCCCGTTCTTACCAAAGTAGAAGTAGAATGTGATCGCATCGCTCAAGTTGAAGAAGCTATCAAGGCTGGCGCAGATATCATCATGCTCGACAATATGTCTCTCGAAGATATGAAAACTTCAGTACAACTCGTCGCCGGAAAAGCCAAAGTTGAGGCCTCCGGGGGTATTAGTATGAAGACCATTAAGGCTATCGCTCAAACTGGAGTAGACTTTATTTCTACCAGCAAGATTACTCAAGCCGCACCACCCGTAGATATTGGCCTTGATGATTAAAGCTTCTCAACTCTAAAAATGAGCTCATGATGAATACTGGGAAATTATTTTTTATTGTTGGCCCCAGTGGTAGTGGCAAAGATACCTTAATGTCAGGCGTTAAGGCGTTCTTACCGCCTCATGAATTTTTGTTTGCCCGTCGCGTCATTACTCGCACTTCTGTGATTGATACAGAAGATCACGATAGCTGCACTGAGTCCGAATTTTTAGAGCGCGAAAAGCAAGGTGATTTCATCATTACCTGGCAAGCTCATGGACTCTTTTATGGATTACCCTCTTCGATACTCAAGGCACTTCATCAAGGTGTTCATGTAATTGCCAATGGGTCACGTAACGAAATACTTGCGTTACAAGCCAAAGTATCAAATTTTTGTGTGATTGAAATCTCAGCACCAACAGATATTTTAAGAACAAGACTGATTGCTAGAAATCGAGAAACACCTGAAGATATCGAACGCAGACTACAGCGCGCATTACTCCCAATACCCTCTGGAGTTTCCACAATCCGTGTAAAAAATGATGTCACACTAGAAATAGGTATTAGTCGTCTGAAAGCAGCATTACTTCAAGATAATCACTCTACTGAACAACTCTCACAACTTTTATATCAAAAAACTAATGGAGCTAGCTTAACTAAAGCAGAATACGAGAGCTTATTACCGGCGATCATTCGTAATACATTTTCACTAGCCGACGTACAGGCTTTTTTAATTGCCTGCACAGAGAAATTGAGCGAAGAAGAAATGATTTCTATCGCGCATGCTCGCACCCTTCTATATCCTAGGCTTAAATGGCCACAACCCGTCGTGATGGATAAACATTCCATGGGTGGCATCTTAGGTAATCGTGTGACGATGGTCGTTATACCTATTATTGCTGCCCATGATTTAATGATTCCAAAAACATCTTCACGCGCAATCACATCAGCTGCAGGTACTGCAGATACCATGGAAGTTCTTGCAAAAGTTGATCTCACTTTTGATGAGGTCAAAGCTTGTGTCACTGCCACCAATGGCTGTATTGCTTGGAACGGTAAGTTAAATCACTCTGTACTCGACGATGCCATTAATCCCATTGCTCGCTCTTTTGGTTTGGATACCCGTTACTGGTCAGTACCATCCATCCTTTCGAAGAAATTTAGTGCTGGATCGACACATATTGTGATTGATATCCCCTACATGCCTACCGGTAAAGTCAAAAACCTAGAAGACGCGACCGAACTTGCCAGTTTATTTGAGCGTGTTGGTCAAGCGATCGGGCTGGTTGTTAAAGCATTTCCGACCGATGGAAGTATTCCCGTCGGACTTGGTATTGGTCCCTCTTTAGAAGCACGCGATGTATTACAAGTATTAAATAATGATGCTCAAGCCCCAAAAAGCTTAATTGATAAATCAATATTCTTCGCAGCTCACCTCTTATCTTTAGATGAACGTGTCGGAAATTTTAGTTCTGGTTACCAACTCGCACAAGAATTACTCCATTCAGGAGCAGCGCTAAGAAGTATGCATAAAATCATTGATTTTCAAGGAAAAGCAAAGGCTGTAGATCTCCCTATCCACACCTTAGATATTGTCGCTCATCAAGATGGCGCTGTAACTGCAATTGATGGACATATTATTTCTGGTATTGCAAGGCTTGCAGGTGCGCCGACTCTCAAATTAGCAGGAATTGATTTGAAAAAAACAATCTTTGATGCCGTCAAAACTGGCGACGTCCTCTACCAAATTCAAAGCACTGACAAACAGCTACTACAAGAAGCCTATCTACAAGCGAATCAACATCACGGCTTTCACCTTGAATCAGTGATCGAACATGTTCATTCCTAAAGATAATCAACTCCATATTGGGGAATTGACCTTATTTTCTAAAATAAAGCATGCTAAGATAAAAAGCCTGAATGCTAGCAATCACCCTACGTAATTTAACTAAGGAGTATTTCATGAATCAAGCTTGGAATAAAAAAGTCGTTATCGGATCGATTCTTTTTGCACTGGTCACACCTTTCATGAATGCGCTTGGTCAGGAGTCGGTTCAACAGTTTCCTACAAAACCAATCTCTATCGTAGTGAATTTCCCAGTTGGTGGAGGGACTGATATTTTAGCCAGGGTTTTAGGCAATGCCTTTAGTGACTCTTTTGGGCAACCTGCGATTATAGAAAACCGTGTTGGTGCTAGTGGTAATGTCGGCGCAAAACATGTGGCGGATAAAGCACCTGACGGTTATACGATGCTAATGGTCAATAGCTCATACGCTATCAACCCAGGAGTTTTAAATAATATGCCATTTGATCCGAAGAAGGATCTCACTCCGATTATTAACGTTGCGTTTGTACCTTCTGTCATTGTGGTTCCCCCTGACTCACCCTACAAACGGCTGTCAGATTTACTTGCCGCAGCTAAACCCGCTAAAAACACTGTCTCTTTTGGTTCATGCGGTAATGGCACACCACAACATTTAGCTGGAGCCATTCTCAATTTAGATGCAAAAACAAACATAGCTCATGTCCCTTACGGTGGCTGTGGACCAGCTCTTCGCGATGTTTTAGGCAGCCAAATCCCGATGGCTATTATTACTGCGTCAAGTGCCGCAACCTATATTAAATCAGGGAAGTTAATTGCTTTGGCGATTACTTCGGCTGAGCGGACTGTGCAGTTACCCAATGTTCCAACTGTTGCAGAACAGGGCTACCCCGGCTATCAAATCAATCAATGGCATGGATTGCTAGTGCCCGCTAAAATGCCAATGGCCTTACAAATGAAGGTATACGAACATCTACTCAAAATTGTTCAAGCACCAGAAATGAAAGAAAAGCTTATATCAATGGGTTACACACCAGCCTATGATGATCCTGCCACCTTCGGTAAAATGGTACGCGATGATGTCGACCGATTCTCTAATCTGACTAAACTTCTCGGACTTAAATCTGACTAGTAATCTGTTTTAGAACATCTAGCATTTTGATGGTTCTGACTTAATGCCCAATAACTTCTGGTATTTGCGTTGCAGGAGGTGTATTTCTACTTCTTCCACAGCGAATAATTCCATCAATCATGACCATTCCAATGCCAGGGATATCACCCAATTGAACACTCTCTAATAAGGTTTTACCGCTCGTGTGTTGAGCACGGTCCATAAAGACAAAATCTGCACTCCGTCCAACCTCAATTAAGCCAGCATTAATTTGACGCAACTTTGCTGTATTACCCGTTGCAAAACAAAAAACCAACTCAGCTGGAATCGAGCCCATACTGGAGATAAGAGATATCAACCGAAGCATACCTAAGGGTTGAACGCCAGATCCTGCAGGACCATCGGTTCCTAAAATAACGCGATGGGGGCATTTCAGTTGTATCGCCGCTTGTGCAGCAGCAATAGCAACTTTCTCATTACCATTGTGAACAATCTCAATCGCCCGAGAAGATTTTTCACACAACTCGCAAACATCTTTTTCTGGTAGGGATGTATGACCACCATTAATGTGCCCAATAATATCGGCATCAGCTTCTAGAATGACATCTTTATCGATGAGGCCAGAACCTGGAATAGAAGGCCCACCCGTATGAATCGTGCTCTGGATACCGTACTTTCTTGCCCAAGCAACCATCTCTCTCGCTTCATTACCTGCCTTCACTGAACCTAAACCCACTTCACCTAATAACTTTACCCCAGATTCAGCGAGTTCCTTAAAATCGCTTTCCACCATACCTTTTTCAATAATCGGTGCGCCAGCTAAAACTTTGACTCCATTGGGCCGAAAATTATCATAGGTCCTTTGCGCAGTAATAGCTAAGGCTTTAAGACCCACAATATCTTTTGGCCGGCCAGGTAAGTGAACCTCACCCGCAGAAACCATAGTGGTAACACCACCATGCATGGTAGATTCAATCCAACCAATTTGATTTTGACGTGGTGTCCAATCGCCAAATACAGGATGAACGTGACTGTCAATAAGGCCAGGTGCAACACAAGTCTGATGAACATCAATTGTGGTCTTGGCCGAGGATGTATCGACATCTTTGAATTTACCGACCGCTTGAATGATCCCATCAAAAATCACTATCGTGTCAGCCTCAAGAATTGGCTGATCAATATTCCCAGAAAGCAATAATCCAATATTTTTGATTACAACTTTGCCAGATTTTCCTTCAAGTGCGATATCAGCCATGCTTATTCCTTTTCTGTAAAAGAGATGTAATACCTTGTTTTAAGTCAGAGGATGGTGACTGACGGTACGCAACACAACGTCATCCATAAAGTTACCCCAGTGCGCCAATTTTGCCTTTGTTGTAATTTTCTCACCCAAAAAAGCGGATAAGGTATATTGATTCGATAAATAAAAATACCCCATTGAAGCAATTAAAAGATAAATATCTCTGGCCGTAATATCTTTACGAAAAATTCCCAAACTCTTGCCTTGATCTAAGACCTTATCAACAATCGATATTGCTGGCGATGAGAATTTTTTGGTTTCACGTGAGGTTGAAATAAACTCACCTCGATGCAAGTTTTCATTATTTAAGAGGGTGATGAATTCCGGATGTTTTTGATAATAGCTCCAGATAAAGTGAGCAACCTCTTGTAATGCCTCTACAGGTTTTTCAATATCCAACTTTAATTTAGCTTCTGCTTCATTAAACTGCTTATAAATCTCTTGAATAGCTGCAACATATAAGCCCTGCTTACTGCCGAAATAATAGTAGATCATTCGGTCATGCGACTTTGCCAGCTTTGAAATCTTTTCTGTACTTCCACCTTCATAACCAAACGTAGAAAAGATTTCAATCGCTGCTTTTAAAATTTGAGCACGAGTAGCAATCGCAGAAAGTCCCCTCACACCTAAAGTTTTCTTTTCTTTATCTGGGGTATTAGGCCCTTTAATCACAGTATTTTTTCATCGTCCTTATTGGTCAGCGAAAGCTTTTTCAATCACAAAGTCGCCCGGAATACTCGTATTACCCTCTTTAAATCCTCGTGCTTCAAACATATGCTTGAGATCCTTAATCATGGCATTGCTTCCACAAATCATGACCCGATCATTTGTTGGGTCAAATTCAGATAATCCAAGATTGGTCGTCAACTGATGGTTTTCAATCAAGTCCGTAATTCTTCCCATTTGATGATAATTCTCACGAGTAACCGTTGGGTAATACATCAATTGTTGAGAAACCATTTCGCCTAAAAATTCATGCTTGGGTAATTCGTTCGTTAAGTAATCATGGTAAGCCAATTCTTTCACTTCACGCACCCCATGTACTAAAATTACTTTTTCAAATTTCTCATACGTATCAGGATCACGAATAACACTTAAAAATGGCGCAACCCCAGTTCCCGTGGATAGTAAATATAAGTTTTTTCCTGGCAATAAATAGTCAACTAATAAAGTACCAGTAGGCTTCTTGCCAACAATAATAGAATCTCCAACTTGAATATTCTTGAGTTTCGAGGTCAAAGGTCCATCTTCGACTTTAATACTTAAAAACTCAAGATGCTCTTCATAATTAGGGCTAACGATACTATAAGCCCTCAATAATGGCTTACCACCCACCATCAAGCCAATCATTGTGAAATGACCATTACTAAAGCGCAATGCTGGGTCACGTGTAGTCGTAAAGGAAAATAAACGTTCAGTCCAGTGATGAACACTCAAAACCTTTGCTTCAAGAAATGCACTCATAGATACTCAATATATTAAAAGTAAAGATTTCATTGGTAATATTAGCCTAAGCAAGCTCTTTATACCTCATGTGATATCAAGCATTTTTGATTAGGGTAAACGATAGAGCCATCAAGACCCCTTCGACAAGTTGATATTTTATAAGTTTCGTGTAGTATATGCAACATGAAAGTGATTTTTTAATCGTATTGTGCTGATGCGTTGTTTTGTTTACTAATAACGCCTCGCATTCCATGAAGTTGAGAATGAGTTATCACAACAAAACCGATGGTTTAGGACAATCGCCTACGGACGTGAATGCGCCCGATCAGAGTGAGGTAGATACCTCTGCCGATTTTTTAGTCAGGGCTAAGCCTCGCAATGAGCGCATGGCGAGCGATAAGATTGAATGCAATGCCTGCCCTGTTCTATGTCAAATATCCCCCGGTAAAGTTGGCGCATGCGATAGGTATGCTAATCAAGGTGGCTTTTTATTACGTGTTGATCCTATTGTTATCCTGCAAAAAAACCTTGCTACTGGTTCTAATGTGGCTGTTCCCTTTTTGGGTAACCGCCCCCAAGAAAATCCAACCACCGAGACGCCCCCCTCTTGGAGTGGCGATTTACTGCTCGCCAATGAGTCGTTTGTCACTGGCTTAGGCTCATCTACGACTTACCCAGACTATAAGCCTGCCCCTTTCATTGTTTCTAGTCAACACGAAGGTGTTGACGTAGTTACCGTTGTTACAGAGGGTATATTTAGCTACTGTAGCTATAAAGTTAAAATTGATACCGATCGTTATCTAGGTCCTGAAAAAGCAAATATACTTTGTAAAGGAGAAGTTGTAGGTCATGTCACTACGGCAGAATACGGCTCACAAATGCTATCCATCGGCGGTGTTCATCACCTAACAGGTGGTAGCAAAAAAGAAGGTCGCATTACTTGCGAACTGATGCAGCAACTTGGTAATCGACATGCCGTTGAGCTCTCCATTGATGGCGGTGCTCATTTGATTATCCAAGCTGGAAAAGCGCCAATTGTTGACGGTGTTGAAGAAAAACATATGCGGGTTGGGTGCGGCTCTGCCGCCATCGGTATATTTGCAAGACAATTTAATGGCCTCGTTGATGAGGTGGTCGTAGTCGATGATCACATTACCGGAATACTCACAGAACATCAAGCTGGTAAATGTCTGGATATGAAACCTTCTGGTCTCAAAATCCACGGGCGCAAATCTACCCCAGGTCGTTATTTTCAAGTGGCTAACCCCGGGACTGGTTGGGGAGGAACTGACATTGAAGATCCACTTTCCATTATCGAAACTTGGGACCCAGCAAAAGCCTGGCCTGGCTTATCACTATTAATGACATCGACAACGGGTGCGATGGCTTCTTTTTATGAACTCAACGATCAATTAATCCCGATCGAAAAACCAATCCCTGCAGCCATTCAAGTGATTATTGATCGTATTGTTGAAAACTGTGAACCATCTCTGACTTCTGTCTTATTCCTAGGTGGAGCTGGGGGAAGTCTAAGAGCAGGAGTTACTGAAAATCCCATCTTACTCACCCAAGCCATTAAACGATCTTTGGTCAATGTGACTTGCGGAGGAGCACCTGCTTATATCTGGCCAGGAGGGGGCATCACAGTCATGGTGGATGTGATGAAAATGCCCGAAAATAGTTTTGGTACCGTCCCAACCCCAGCTATTGTTGCGCCCATTGAATTTAGTATGAAACTCGATGATTACCGCCGACTCGGTGGTCATATGGATTATGTGCAAAGTATCGATCAAATTTTGCACACAGGAAGTTGGCATAAAGACGGTGCTCCAACTGCTAGAGTAATTCAGGAGCGTGGCGATAAAAATCATTGGCCATTTTCTGATCCACCGATGCTAGGTTAAAAGAATGAATCCTCAGCGCTCACAACTGCAGAATGGTCAACAACATTTTTCTTGGGGCCCTATCGATCTCGTGATTGGAGCACAAGCTGACTTTGGTAATCACGAGAATTTTATTCAGCAAGCACATGATGATGCCTGGTCAAGATTCCAAAATATCTTGCCCGAGCTTGTCAAAGAATTATCAGCGCTCAAGCAAGCAATTCGTGCCAGTGAAAATAATCCTTTCGACGGCCATATAGCGCGTAATATGTGGCAAGCGTGCCGACCATTTTCAGCTCACTTTATTACCCCTATGGCCGCTGTTGCAGGTGCCGTTGCAGATGAAATGATCAAGAGCTATCAGATCTATGGTATTCATAAAGCTTGGATCAATAATGGTGGAGATATCGCTATTCATCTCGCCCCCAATCAAGTCATACCAATCGGCATCTGTGCTGATTCTTACCTAGCGAATGACAACTTACAACAATTAGGATCTTTCACCTTAGATGGTCAATTAACGATTTCTACAAAAGATCCAGTGAGAGGAATCGCTACAAGTGGCTGGCAAGGTAGAAGTTTTTCTATGGGGATTGCCGATAGTGTGACTGTTTTAGCTCACAATGCTGCATGCGCAGATGCCGCAGCAACCATCATCGCCAATGCCGTTAACGTCGAAGATGTGCGTATCCTTCGCCGTAGAGCCTGTGATGTAAAAGATGATTCCGATTTAGGTGAACATCTCATCACGGTGTATGTCCCTACCCTCGAGGATGAGCTAATTGAACACGCTTTAGACAATGGCTTGATGATGGCACAAACATTAAAGGAGCAAGGTTTGATTTGGGGAGCAATTCTTGTCTGTCAACAACAAGTTAAATATGTGATGGATATGCAGGACCCTCTACCTACCAACATCTTGAGTATGACTAATCCGGCAACAATTGCAGTAAATATGGCTTAAAAAAATTGAGAACAAGACAATGATTGAAATTCGTAGAACCCTCACTACCGTTGAAGACATCTTCCATGAATTTGGTCCGATTCCACAAACGCCTCTTCGAAGAGGAACGATTGCTATGGTTATTACCAATCCATTCGCTGGCAGGTATGTTCAGGACATCATCCCCATGATGGATGCCCTTCAACCTTTCGGTATACAAATGGCTCATCAATTATTAACAGCGATGGCCGTTCCAGAATCAGCCATACAAAGCTATGGCAAAGGCGCAATCATCGGTGAAGATGGTGAATTAGAGCACGGAGCACTATGGCATGTACCTGGTGGTTATGCGATGAGAGAACTCCTTGGTTGGAAAGGTGATCGGCCACCAAATGATGAAAAGAGTAATCAACAATTTGATAATTATGCTAAAGGTCAATCAATCAATACCACGGGCAAAAAAGGGAATGCGATCGCTATTGTCCCCTCGACAAAAAAAGTTGGCCCTCCTGGGATGACCCTTGATATTCCGTTAACCAATATAAATGCAAGCTACGTCAGAAGTCATTTTGACGCCATTGAGGTACGTGTTCCTGGCGCCCCCAATGCGGATGAACTTGTCTATATATTAGCTATGAGTACCGGCGCCAGAGTTCATCAACGGGTCGGTGGATTGACTGCCGATAAAATTGCCGCATGGGATGGACAAAGATAAACCGTAATACTGAATTTACAGGACGTTTAAACAACAATTCTTCAAGGATAACTAGATATCATGAAAGCAAAAATTCGTAAACTAATTGTACAAGTTGATGAGGTACGTATCGAAATGGGTCAAGAAATCAATCCCCCAACCAGACGCGCCTTAGCCATTGCGGTAATAGAGAACCCTTGTGCAGGTAAATATGTTGAAAACCTGGATGAATTAATTGCGATTGGTGAAGAGCTGGGTGGATATCTTGGAAATCGTTGCGTTGAAGCCCTAGGCATTCAGGCCTCTGAGGCAGAAAGTTATGGAAAATCAGCGATCGTCGGAGAATCTGGTGAAATCGAACATGCTGCAGCAATACTGCACCCAAAAATGGGGGCAGGCCTGCGAATTGCGGTCGAAAAAGGTGCGGCTTTAGTGCCCTCAAGCAAAAAAAGAGGTGGAATAGGGACTGCAATTGATGTACCCTTAGGTCATAAGGATGCAGCTTTTGTAAGAAGTCATTTTGATGCTATCGAAGCAAGAGTTTCTGATGCTCCAAGGAGAAATGAAATTGTTGTAGCTATAGCAGTCACCGATAGTGGTCGTCCATTAGCACGTGTTGGGGGACTTCAAGTAAATGAAGCTAAAGGGATTGATGGTTTAAGATAATCTTCAACCAGTTTTGTAGTCATGTTATTGATCATTAGTAAATGTATTTATCAGTGAATTTTTAAAAATCATAGTTCGACTATTAGGAGAATGGAATGAGAAGTATTAAATTAATTGGAATAACATTAGCAACTAATTTGTTGCTTTTGCAGGGAGCAGTGCAAGCCCAAGAAATGATTAAGATTGGTGAAATTAATAGCTATAAAGCACAACCAGCTTTCTTAGAGCCCTACAAAAAGGGGATGGATCTTGCCATCGAACAGATTAACGCTGCTGGTGGTGTTAATGGCAAAAAGTTAGAGCTCATCTCACGCGATGATAATGCCAATCCTGGTGACGCTGTGCGTGTTGCGGAAGAATTAATTTCTCGTGAAAAAGTAGATGTTTTAACCGGTACCTTTTTATCTAATATCGGTTTAGCAATTACGGATTTCGCTAATCAGAAAAAATTCTTCTTCCTTGCTGCTGAGCCCTTAACTGATAAGATCACTTGGCAAAATGGAAATCCTTATACCTTCCGTCTGCGCCCTTCTACTTATATGCAAGTTGCGATGTTAGTCCCTGAGGCCGCTGCTCTCAAAAAGAAACGGTGGGCAATTATTTATCCAAACTATGAGTATGGTCAATCTGCAGCAGCCACATTTAAGGCTTTACTCAAAAAAGCTCAGCCTGACGTAGAGTTTGTAGCTGAACAGGCAACGCCTCTAGGTAAGTTAGAAGCAGGAAGTGCTGTGCAAGCTTTATCTGATGCTAAACCAGATGCTGTTTTCAATGTCTTGTTTGGCGCTGACCTCACCAAGTTTGTTCGTGAAGGAAATACACGTTCACTTTTCCAAGGTCGTGATGTTGTTAGTTTGCTAACAGGAGAACCTGAGTACTTAGATCCATTAAAAGATGAAACACCTAATGGTTGGATCGTTACAGGTTACCCTTGGTATAGTATCCAAACACCTGAGCACAAAGCTTTTGTAGATGCCTATCAAAAGAAATACAATGATTATCCTCGTCTTGGTACGATCGTCGGTTATGCAACCATTTATTCCTTAGCTGAAGGAATAAAAAAAGCAAAATCTACGGAAACTGAAAAATTAATCGTTGCTTTTAAAGGTCTTCAAGTAGATACGCCTCTTGGCAAAATCACATACCGTACTCAAGATAACCAATCTACAATGGGTGCATTTGTTGGTCGTACGAAAAATGAAGGCGGTAAAGGTGTGATGGTCAATTACCGATATATCGATGGTACAAAAGTTCAACCATCCGATGCTGAAGTTAAGCAATTACGTCCATAAATGTTTTTTTATCATTAAGATCAAACCCCGAGTCAAAGAGAATGAGATTCGGGGGATTTGAGTAAATATATGGATTTTTCTAGCCTTGCAGTGCAACTTCTTAATGGTTTGGCAAGCGCCTCTTCATTGTTTTTAGTTTCCGCAGGCCTGTCTCTAATTTTTGGCGTCACCCGAATTGTTAATTTTGCGCATGGCTCATTTTTCTTACTAGGCATTTACCTCGCGTACTCTTTAGCAACCTACTTTTCTACTACTTTTGGTTTTTGGGCCGCCATTGTCCTCGCTGCCATCCTCGTTGGTCTCATCGGTGCTGTATTTGAGATCATTCTTTTACGCCGAATCTATAAAGCCCCAGAGTTATTTCAGTTACTAGCCACCTTTGCATTGGTATTAATCATTAAAGATATGGTTCTATGGTTATGGGGTCCCGACGAGCTTCTAGGCCCAAGAGCACCTGGTTTTAAAGGTGCGGTAATGATTCTGGATCGACAATTTCCAAGCTATGATCTTTTTCTGATCATTGTTGGACCGATAGTGTTAATTTTACTTTGGCTCTTATTAAAGAAAACGCGCTGGGGAACCTTAATTCGAGCCGCCACCCAAGACCGTGAAATGGTAGCGTCCTTAGGTGTCAACCAGATCATTTTATTCACTTCCGTTTTTGCAATTGGCGCCATGCTCGCTGGTTTGGGAGGTGCTTTGCAATTACCTCGCGAATCCGCCAACTTAGAGTTAGATATACATGCTATTAGTTCTGCCTTCGTCGTAGTCGTCGTGGGAGGCATGGGCTCTATTCCTGGCGCGTTTATCGCGGCACTCATTATTTCAGAAGTAAAAGCCATCTGTACGTGGATTGGTCTAGTCAATATCTTTGGGATTGACGTTTCATTCTCAAAGCTAACTCTGATCGTGGATTTTTTAGTAATGGCTATTGTACTGGTGATAAGACCCTGGGGTCTGATGGGAAGACCACAAGTATCCATTCCCCATAGTTCAGAGTTTGAATCTTCTTATCAATCACCAAATCTTTTATTAAAAATTGTTGGTAGCGTTTTATTTTTATCACTACTCTGTTTATCGTTCATCGCGAAAGAGTCTCCTTACACCATCGTTTTAGCGATTGATCTGTTGATTGCTAGTATCTTTGCCGTGAGCTTACATTTTATTATGGGGCCTGGTGGTATGCACTCGTTTGGTCATGCCGCATATTTTGGTTTGGGCGCCTACATAGCCGCACTAATTGCAAAACATTATGGTGCTTCAATGGAGGTCATGCTGATTCTCGCACCACTCCTCACTGGTGTAGCTGCCGTTATTTTTGGCTGGTTTAGCGTTCGTTTATCTGGCGTGTATTTAGCGATGTTGACCTTAGCATTTGCGCAGATTGCATGGGCTGTGATCTTTCAATGGGATTCACTCACTGGGGGAAGTAATGGACTCACCGGAGTCTGGCCTTCCGCATACTTTAACGACAAACTCCATTATTTTTATCTAACATTAACCCTCACCACCCTAACGATTTTGATACTTTGGCGCATACTGTTTTCACCATTTGGCTTTGCGCTTCGAGCTGGGCGTGATTCCTCGATGAGAGCTGGAGCTATCGGAATCAATGTCAAAAAAATTCAACTCACCGCATTTGTCCTAGCTGGTATTTTTGCTGGTCTTGGTGGCGTTTTATTTGCATTTTCTAAAGGCAGTATTTCTCCAGACGTCATTGGCATTAATCGCTCTGTTGATGGACTCGTGATGGTCCTTCTCGGTGGTGTGAATGCCTTAACAGGTCCAATTGTAGGAGCCTTTACCTTTACATGGTTACACGATGTCATAGCTCGCTCAACCGATTATTGGAAAGCATCTTTGGGTTTCATTATTTTGTTCTTGGTACTAGTATTCCCTCAAGGGATTTCTGGAACGATTCATCATTGGTTCCAGAAATGGAGTGAGCACAAAATATGAGTCTCTTAACGGTTTCAGGATTAGGTAAACATTTTGGTGGAGTTAAAGCCGTTGACGGTATCGATTTTTCACTCAACGCTGGGGAACTCCTTGCTCTGATCGGACCTAATGGTGCCGGCAAATCAACCACTTTTAATATGCTTAATGGGCAATTAAAAGCTGATACAGGTTCAATTCAATTTCAAGGAAAAGAGCTCATTGGTCTAGAGCCGCGGGAAATCTGGCGCCATGGTGTGGGACGAACATTTCAAATCGCCCAAGTTTTTTTATCGTTTTCTGTCGTTGAAAATGTGCAACTAGCATTACTCTCAAAGGATCAAAAACTATTTGCCTTTTGGAAAAAAGCCTCAGCCTACCGTCGTGACGATGCAATGTTATTACTCGATATGGTGGGCATGGCTAATCAAGCAGATCGACCCTGCCACCAATTAGCTTACGGCGATATAAAACGGGTTGAACTCGCGATTGCGATGGCGAATAAGCCTTTATTACTTCTAATGGATGAGCCAACAGCCGGTATGGCGCCCAAAGAACGTAATGCACTGATGGCGCTCACTAAAAATTTAGTAGTTAAAAATAATATTGCAGTTTTATTTACTGAACATAGCATGGATGTAGTATTTGCTCATGCCGATCGGATTATTGTTTTAGCTAGAGGCCGACTGATTGCTCAGGGAACTCCGCTGGAGATTCGTGATCATCCAAAGGTACAGGAAGTGTATTTTGGAACGGGTACGACTTTCGAGAGAAAAGAACTAACTTAATACTATGTCTGATCACCCTCCTATAACCACGCGCCCTACTCTGTTAGAGGTAAACCATCTTTGTGGATGGTATGGGGCAGCACAAATTTTGTTTGATGTGAGTTTGTCGGTGGGTCAGGGAGAAGTAGTTGCCTTATTAGGTCGCAATGGAGCCGGTAAATCGACCACACTCAAGACCATCATGGGACTAATGGAAAAACGCCAAGGACAGATTGGGTTTATGGGAAAAGACATCTCCAAAGCGAACTCTCACGAAGTGGCTCGCCTTGGCCTTGGTTATGTGCCCGAAGATCGGAGAATCTTTACCGATCTGACCGTCATGGAAAATTTAGAAGTGGGACGTCAAGCAACTCGTATTTGGCCTGATGGTAAACCAGCACCCATTTGGACAGAAAATAAACTATTTACGTTATTTCCCAATTTAGGTGAAATGCCCCATCGTTTAGGTGGCAAAATGAGCGGTGGAGAACAGCAAATGTTAACTGTAGCTAGAACCTTGATGGGTAATCCCTATTTGGTTTTACTCGATGAACCCTCTGAAGGAGTATCACCTTTATTGGTCGAACAAATGGCAAAGATGATGATTGAGCTCAAAGCTGAAGGTGTCAGTATATTGTTGTCGGAACAAAATTTACACTTTGCTGAGCTCGTATCTGATCGTGCCTATGTTTTAGAAAAAGGTCAAATTCAATACGCGGGAACAATGGCAGAACTTTCTGCTAATGATGAAATTCGTGGAGCTTACCTTAGTGTCTGATCAGTCCAACTCGAATCTGATTCACCTTACAGTAAACTTTGTGGAAAGATCATTAAATGTTCCACAGGATACCGCTTTACTGTATATCCTCAGAAACGATCTTGAATTAAATGGGCCTAAATACGGCTGTGGACTTGGTGAGTGTGGGGCATGTACCGTGTTAGTCAATGGTAAAGCTGTTCGCTCTTGTTCTATCCCTGTCAAATCAGTCATCGGAAAAGAGGTCATCACCCTAGAAGGCTTAGGCTCCCGTGAACATCCCCATCCGGTTGTTGAAGCCTTTATTAAAATGCAAGCTGCGCAGTGTGGTTATTGCTTGAATGGAATGATTATGGGTACTGTTGGTTTCTTAAAAAAAATACCTCTGCCAACAGATTTGCAAATTCGTGAGGCACTGAAGCATTATTTATGTCGCTGTGGAACACATATTGAAATCATCCAAGCGGTCAAATTAGCTGCTGAAATGATGTCAAATAATGAAATAAGTTCCATGGACCTGAAATCTCATTTAGATCCATCTACATCATGAGAGCTAATTCAATTTTGACGCGCAACGATTTACGCCAAGCAAACGGTGTATTACTGATCTTGCGTCAACCACCGCCAGCCCCGCCAATAATTGTCGGTCAACCTCCATTCGTGGCAGGGAATCCATTAGAGGGAGAAGAGATTCTTTTGGCGATCTGGGATGATGGTAGTGTTACCGGATTACATGGTCATGTGGATTTAGGGACTGGACTAAGAACTGCTTTGACACAAATCATTGCCGAAGAACTCTACCTACCGATGGAGCAAGTGCATATGGTGATGGGGAGTACGGCAATCGCTCCCAATCAAGGTGCCACGATTGCTAGTGCGTCTATCCAAATCCATGGTATTCCTTTACGTAAAGCTGCCGCCCAAGCTCGGGCTTGGCTCATCACAGAAGCTGCCATGCATTTTTCGACATCCCCAGATCAAATCAGGATCGATGCTGGTCAGTGTTATTTTGAGAATCAAACACCCATCTCTTTTGGAAGCCTCATCAAAGATCAACATCTTGAATTCATGCTCGCCGATGAAGTTACTCTCAAAGATTCAGCGCAATATACATTAGTTGGAACATCTGCCCCGCGAGTAGATATCCCTGGAAAAGCGATGGGAGAACTGAACTTTGTGCACGATGTACGCTTGCCAGGCATGTTACATGGTCGTGTAATACGACCGCCATACTCGGGGGCTGATCATGGCGATTTTATTGGCAATACCCTCGATTATGTAGATCGTGATTCGATTGCACATATTCCAGGGATCCAGGCCATAGTGACGATTGGTGACTTTATCGGTATTGTTGCTGATCGTGAAGAATTTGCTGAAAAAGCGATGTATGAACTACGCGTTATTTGGAAGTCTTGGCCAGCTCTACCTGCCGTTGATGATCTGACCGCAGCAATTAAAGCAAATCCTTCTACGAAAAGAGTTGTAAAAGAAGTCGGTGATATCGATCGTGCTTTGGAAGAAACAGCGATCCGGATGCAACGTCATTATGTATGGCCCTACCAACTGCACGCATCTATTGGCCCATCATGTGCCGTAGCACAGTGGTTGGATGAAACACACCTTCAAGTATGGGCAGGGACACAAAATCCTCATGTGTTGCGTAATGACTTATCGAAATTAACCGGTGTGACTGATGTCAACATTGAGATTATTCGACTGGAAGCCTCTGGCTGCTATGGTAGAAACTGTGCCGATGATGTTGCGGGTGATGCAGCCCTTCTATCGAAGGCAGTGGGTGGTAGGCCAGTCCGCGTTCAACTCTCACGAGAACAAGAGCATGTATGGGAGCCTAAAGGCGCCGCACAACTCATGGAGGTCGATGGTGGACTTAATGCACAAGGGGCTATCACGGCGTATGATTTTGCAGTCTCGTACCCTTCGAATGGTGCACCACTTCTCGCTCTATTATTAACGGGAGTAGTTCCGGCCACGCCAACTGCATATGAGATGGGGGACCGCACGGCAGTTCCACCCTACGATATTGACAACCTGCGTGTGACCATCAATGATATGGCACCCATTTTGCGAGCATCTTGGCTTCGTGGTGTTTCAGCTTTACCAAACTCATTTGCGCACGAATCGTATATGGATGAACTGGCAATCACCGCTGGTATCGATCCTCTAGAATTTCGTCTCAAATATCTTTCAGATCCGCGTGCCATTGAGTTATTAAAGACCACCGCAGAAAAAGCAGGTTGGCAGGCGCATACTGAATCACGAAAAACTATCGACCCAGAAAACCCATTTATCTTGAAGGGGCAAGGTATTGCTTATGCACGCTATACCCATAGTCGCTTTCCAGGTTTTGGTGCGGCGTGGGCAGCTTGGGTCGCAGATGTTGAGGTCAATCAACAAACAGGTGAAGTTCATGTGAGTCGGGTGGTAGTTGGTCATGATGCGGGTTTAATGATTAATCCTGCCGGTGTCCAACATCAAATTCATGGCAATGTGATCCAGACGACGAGCCGTGCTTTAAAAGAAAGCATGCCAGTTGAACCTATCAAAAATACGGTTACTGCACAGGAATGGGGTACCTATCCAATTTTGAATTTTCGGGAAGTTCCCATCATCGATGTGGTGATGATACCTCGCCCCAATGAACAACCACAAGGTGCTGGTGAATCTTCCTCGGTACCCGGCACAGCAGCCATTGCCAATGCTATTTATGATGCGACTGGGATCAGGTTTCGTGAACCACCCTTCACCCCTGAAAAAGTACGAGCAGCTTTTCAATTAGGACAACCGCCAGCGAAACCCTTTCGCGCCTCAAAACCATCTCGCGGCTGGGGTATGAAAAATAGCCTTTGGAAAATCATCGGGGCTTTAGGTATTGCAACAATTGGATTTGGTACATCTATGTTCATGGGTAAAAATGCCCTACCCTCTATCCATGAAATTGATCAAAGTATGTTTAATGAAAAAATGATCTCGCGTGGTAAAAATTTAGCGACTTTAGGTAATTGCCAAGGTTGTCATACAAACGAGGGAGGAATCATCAATACCGGTGGACGAGCTCTTGAAACACAATTTGGCACGATTTATACAACAAACATTACGCCAGATATAGAAACGGGGATTGGCAGTTGGTCCTTTACCGCATTTCAAAGAGCGATGCGTGATGGGATTTCGAAAGATGGAAGTCATTTATATCCAGCATTTCCTTACACTTCTTTTTCGAAGATGAGCGATGAAGATTTAATGTCTTTGTATGCCTATTTAATGTCTCAAACCGCCGTACGTAGCATCACACCAAAAACTGAATTGTCTTTCCCCTTCAATATCAGACCATTAATGGCGTTTTGGAATGCTTTATTTATAGATCCGCCTGAGACACTCCATGACCCTCAACAATCTCCACAATGGAACCGAGGATCTTACCTTGTTAATAGCCTAGGTCACTGCACAGCATGTCATTCACCGAGAAACCCACTTGGTGCTGAAAAAGCAGGGAGTTATTATTTAGCTGGTAATCTCATCGATGGTTGGGAAGCTCCTGCATTAACTCATTTGAACCAGTCTCCTATTGCTTGGGATGAGACAGAGTTATATCGCTACCTCCGCACAGGTATGACTGAGCGCCACGGAATGGCTGGCGGACCGATGGCTGAAGTGGTTACTCAATTATCGACATCAAATGACGAAGATATTAAAGCGATGGCGCATTACTTATCTTCAGTGAATCAAGCACCCATCGTCAAGAGTCCATTAAAAGTTACAGAAGTACCTGTTAAGCAGGTACTCAATTCCGGACAACGGATTTTTGAATCCGCCTGCGGAGCATGTCATCAATCTCAATCAACTTCTGTCAGTTTGAGCGTCGAAGCTGGCTCTAACGTCCCTTTACAACTCAACTCTCAATTACATAGCAATCATCCGAATAACTTAATTAGAACTATTCTTGAAGGAATCCATACTCCAGCAACGCACAGGGTTGGATACATGCCTGCTTTTAAAAATAATTTAACCAATCAACAAATTACCGATTTGACGGCATATATGCGAGAACACTTCGCGCCAGATAAATCCCCTTGGTCAAATATTAAATCTCAAGTTGAGATGTCACGCCAATAAACGTAAAATAGGCAGTATATGAAAATCAAATTATCACTTTTTAGTGCCTGTGCGGCCGTCATTCTTTTAGGAGCTTGTAGTACAGCTCCTCTACTGACTACTCAACCATTACCAAAATCGGGATTTTTATCTCAATATGAACTATTAAAACCTTTAACGATAAAGGATCCCGATGTGAGAGCGTGGCATTATTTCAATCAGGATATCAAAAATAAGATGTATTCAGGTGTGATCGTTGAACCGATTTTCCTTAATCAAGATGTTACACAGAAAATTACGCCAGAGGTTCTTTCAAAAACAAAAGACGCTTTACAAAAATCTATATTCGATGGTATTCAAACTAAGGATAATATAAAACTAGTTACACAACCAGGTCCTGGTGTTGCAATTATTTCTGTAGGCATTACTGGCGCAGAACTTTCCAATGATAGTTTGCAACCATGGAACTTTACCCCCATTGGGTTAGCGATTAACGCAGCAGCTTATACGACAGATATGAATTCAAAAACACCCGCTATGGTGATTGAAGGAAAAATCTTAGATAGCCAAAGTAAAGAGTTAATCAGCCAATCTCTTGCAGTGATTAAGGGCGAGTCATTTAGAACCGGCTCAGGCTCTGTAGAATCTTTTGTAGAAATGGCAAAAAAAGCAATTCGAATTGCTTTACAAAGTACACCTAATCCCTAAAGCCTGTTGGGCACTCCAATCAAAAATATCTCGACATGGAGGCATATCTATTGAAGATGCTTTTATAAAGGAGATGATGGTTTTCTAGGCTTTATCAAACTGATTAAAACTATAAAAATGAAAGCAGCCAATAGTTGTGAGCTGATAAAACCTAAAACATCTATAGGTGCAATTCCAACAAATGTATTCGTAAAGCTTCTCGCTACACTGACTGCAGGATTAGCAAAAAAAGTGGACGATGTGAACCAATAACCTGCCGTAACCGTTAAAGCAACGATCATAGGGATTCGATCCTTTGCCTCTTGAACACCAATACGAATCACTGATAATAAAATAAGCGTCGATATGCATTCACTCACCCAAATACCAGCTCCTGTTCGGACTTTAGTAGACTCTTGAATGATCGGCAGACTAAACATCATGTGCGTCAAAAAAATCCCAAGTATGGCCCCACTGAACTGGCAAGCCCAATAGCCGACTAATTTTTTTAACTCCAACTGACCCATACTCCAAAACATCAAACTCACAACTGGATTAAAGTGAGCTCCAGATAAAGGGCCTAGCAATACAATCAATACGTAAAGTCCAGCGCCAGTTGCAATACTATTACCTAAAAGTGCTACCGCAGCATTACCAGCGCCTAAACTTTCACCCATGATTCCAGAACCAGCAACAATGGCTAAAAGAAAGGCTGTACCAACAAATTCAGCTAGATAGGATCTCATCATTGTGTATGTATCTTTTTTAAACGCATGGAATCTAATGTGTCTAATGGCATTGCTGCAAGCAGATCAATGCGTTTTTTTAAACCAACCATCACATCATTAAATGCTCTTCTTTTCTCTTCATCAGATCCTTGGATGCTCGATGGGTCAGGAAATCCCCAATGAGCCGTGGCCGGGCTACCGGGCCAAAAAGGGCATTGTTCACCGGCGGCGTTATCACAAACAGTCACGATAAAATCCATTTTAGGCGCACCAGGTAATGCATACTCATCCCAACTCTTGCTACGTAATTTCGATTCATCATAGCCCACTTCTAATGCCAACTCTTTTGCAAAAGGATTAATAGCGGTACCTGGACTAGACCCAGCAGAATACCCCACCAACAAACCACTTGGATGAATAGAGGCTAAAGCTTCACCTAATATTGATCTAGCGGAGTTATGTGTGCATAAAAATAAAATATTGTATTTTTTCATCTAAGGCTTACCTTTTTTTTCACTTTCACATCACAAGACTTTCCACTGCAACAGTTCTCTAACAAGAAATCGCTTAACGAGTTGGCAAAACCAGCATTAGGCCGATAAATCAAATATCGGCTTTGCCGCTCCACCAAGATTAAGTTCGCTCGTAATAATTCTTTTAAATGAAAGCTCAGAGTGGGATTCGGAATCCCTAAGGATTCAACGATTTGAGAAGGCGTTAAGCCGACATCGCCCTTTTGGACAATTAGCCGAAATATGTTCAGACGACTTTCTTGGCCTAAAGCTAGAAATGCCGAAACAGCATCAGTGTTTTTCATATTTCCAATTATATAGAAATATATGTCAATCTTGTGAAATCAAAAATGTATGCACAAATTCAATTCAAATAATGCGGCTCTTTTAGCTGCTGAATCTTTGCCTCAAGTTCATTTGCCGTCTCAAAAAGACCCTGATAACCAGATAATAAATGCTCTGGTAAATTTGGCGTGCCCATCATTGCCCCAAGCATTTCAATCAAACTATAAACAATACCTCTTGCAGCTGCAAGAGGAATACTCTGTTTGGTAATAGATTCGTCGACATGAATAATGGCTGCTTGCAGACTTTGAAAAATAGAACCCTGGGTTGTGGATGATTTTAAGGAAGTGTTATTCATTTTTCAGGCCCATTTCTTGAATTCAAGTTGAACAACAAATAAATACTTAAGATAAAAAAACAATATGATCACTCTTCATTTTTCTTATTTACACAATAAGCCTTTTTTGTAAAAATACTTTGACTTACGTCAAACTCACATCTTTTTAATTCAATGATATGATTTAAAAAAAGAGGTTTCATGAAAAACATGCCCCACCAAAACAAATGTTCTCAATGCGTCATGGCACAATTCTGCCTCCCATTAGGCTTGAGCCCCCAAGAAATTATAGAAATTGATCATCTGGTTTCTGAAAAAGTGCAACTCAATAAAGGTGAAGCCATTTATCATCAAGGCGATACTTCCCAATCTATTTTCAGTATTCGCCATGGATCATTTAAGACAGAAATGACACTTCCAGATGGTAGAGGTCAAATTTTAGGCTTTCATTTACCCGGAGAGTTTTTAGGCCTTGATGGAGTAGGCGGCAAACACTATCAAACGCAAGCTGTCGCACTTGAACCAAGCGAAGTCTGTGTCATGAAGTTTTCTCAATTTGAAAAATTTGCATTAGATATACCATCACTCCAAACACATATTTATCACATTCTTAATCATGAAATTACTAATGATCAAAAACATCTTTTAACACTAGGAAGTTTAAGCGCTGAAGAAAAAATGGTCTGTTTCTTTGTGAATTTATCAGAAAGACGAGCCATAAGGGGTCTGAATCCAATAGAGTTTGATTTAAGTATGGGTCGTGAAGAAATTGGAAGTTTTTTAGGAATTCAAATTGAAACGGTGAGCCGTATCCTCTCCAAGCTCTCTGAAGCGGGACTCATTCAGATTAAACAAAAACATTTGAAATTGATTGATCTTGAGCAACTTCACAAGATTGCTGGATAAACATAACGCAATTGGTTATGTTTGATTGAAATTAACGATCAATGATTTGACGTATATCAATACTTAACTCTTCTGGCTAGATAGAATAAGTCCTATGCTTACTCCATCACTGCCAGATTATGAACCGACTTAACTCCCTCCATCTCACAAAAAACTTAAGTCGTCATGAGAGCGACCATAAAGGGCATTCAGGAAAAGTTCTGATCATTGGTGGCTCAACCTCAATGTCAGGTTCCATCATTCTTGCTGGGTTAGGTGCGCTCTATAGCGGTGCTGGGTGGGTCAAGTTGATTGCACTAGACCCAGCTTTCCCACATCTAATTCCTGAATACCCCGAATTGATGATTTATAGCTCTCAGATACTCGCTCCACTGGAGCTTCTGAAGGCGATCAAACCTGATGTGATCGTCATTGGTCCAGGTCTTGCACAAAATGATATTTCTAAATCCTGGCTACTCGCCGCCATTGAATACTATGCCCCGCTAGTGATTGATGCAGACGGACTTAATCTACTGGCAAACCATCCAGAGTTCACAGAACTAATTCGCGAAAGGTTCTGGACAACTATTCTGACTCCTCACCCTGGAGAAGCCAGTCGTTTACTCAATAAGTCATGTGAAGATATCCAAAAAAACAGAAATAATGCTTTACATCAAATCATTGAAATGTATAACTCCATAGTCATTCTGAAAGGACACAAAACGCTACTTGGCATGAAGTCTGAACCCATGCTAACTTGCTTTGATGGAAATCCCGGGATGGCCTGCGCAGGGATGGGAGATGTGTTGGCAGGGGCTATCGGTTCTTTAGTGGCGCAATCATTATTCCACCATTTAACGCCTTGGCAAGCCTGTTGTCTGGCTGTAGAAATCCATGCTCTAGCAGGTGATTCTTTTGTTCGGAAAGGTTACGGCCCAATCGGCATGACCCCAAGTGAGCTCAGTAAAGAAATGCGTTTCATCTTAAATCGCGCCCTATCGCAATCTTAAGATATTGCATTTTTACTATATGCCAAATTCAAACTGGATAAAACCTTATTTTTTATTTTAATCAAAAGTTAGATCATTGGTAAAAACATAAATATGATTATTGTGCAAATGACCATCTAAGATCTTCTGTTCAGCAATCGAGAGTAACTTTAATTGGTGTTTTTTAAAATGATCCATCGCATTATCCAAAACATCATACGGATCTAAATCCTCTAATAATTCGTAACTAAAGTAACAAGTTATCGAATGACCATTTAACTTAGCCTCATATTGAATGCCACCATCTGCAGCAATTAATGGAGGACCGATGAATTCAATCTTCATGATTTAAATAGCCCTCATTTGTATAAAACCAAAGAACTCTGTAGGAAAAAATCCATCAGGATGTAGAATCACAATACCCTGAGTATTAAGGCCTTTCAATTCAATCATCTGTTTCTCCATTAGCGATATTAACTTCCATAGAGTTTATCGAAGCTTTCATCAAAACATTTGATGTATATCAAGAGAGTATCAATTGTTAAAAAACAATAGTCCTATAGACCTAACTAAGATCTAATCGACACCTTACATCAATGAAATTTTTTATTTAAGATGAGGTAGAGATTTGCTCTTGAGCTTTTTTACGAAACTCTAGTGGTTCCGCAATATTTAAATAAGGGTCTCTTGATCCACCAGTTCCAGTAATAGTAATAGATCCATAACCAAGAATTCGTCCTAAAATCGATTGATTCACCTGAATACCTTCAACCTTAGATAAAAGAATTTCAAGGGAATTTATTCTGATAAATCCTGTTTTCACGATCAGGCGCTTATTCGTAACAGCAAACTCATTAGAATAAAATTCAATGACAGGTGTGATCAAATAAAAAATTGCCAATAAAAATAAAAAGCTGCCTAGGTATTGGTTATAGGGACTCTCTAAAAAAACTAATGCAATGATTGCAGTAATCACGAAAAATCCACCCCTCATAAAGATAATCCAATGCAATTTTGCACGGTAGGTCATTGATTCACCAACCAATAGATTATTTTCAACGTAGCTCATGTTATCTCCCTAACGATCATTGACTCATTCTAAACCAAAGGGTAGCGT
>CANJBQ010000015.1 GCA_947472645.1 Burkholderiaceae bacterium | reverse complement strand
CGTTTAACTATTTTTGCCATCGTTTAATTCCATGCAGGTCTAGGTGAATGCATTTCAGAAGCCCACAAGTAGATATTTTTCCATATGGCTTTGGGTTGCACTTGATTTAATTGTGAAGCCTCCTCAACCGCAGAAACAATTAGCTCTAAAGGCGCTTCATCCAAAAAAGAGGCGATATATGGATAAATTTTTTCTGGCAAATCACCAAATGCTAGCGAGTGCGATAAATCAGTACTTTTTAAATTCGACTTGTAACTTACACTTGCAGTTTGACTAGCCATCTCTAGGGCATCATGCCTATTTTCATGCTCTTGTGTAGTCACACTCAAACCTAGTAAAGAAAGTAACGAAAATAGTTTAGTGGCGCCTAAATCATTTAAAGTGCCCGCCTCAAGATGATGGATTGTCGATCTTGATAATCCGCAAAGTTTCGCCAAC
This sequence comes from Burkholderiaceae bacterium, assembly GCA_947472645.1. Classification (GTDB taxonomy): domain Bacteria; phylum Pseudomonadota; class Gammaproteobacteria; order Burkholderiales; family Burkholderiaceae; genus Polynucleobacter. The sequence continues at coordinate 54,515 of CANJBQ010000015.1, read as the reverse complement.
CTATCCTGTGATAAGCCTAAAGCAATTCTGCGATTAAGGACTTTTAGTCCAATTTCACGTAAGTTCATGTGAATATTATAACAAAAATGTGTAATATATTACACATTTTTTACCTGATATTTACAAACCCGATGAGAAACGACTTTACATTGACCAAAGCCCAATAAAAAATGCGAGGAATGTTTAAAGTCCTCGCTTTTTGATGTGATTGGTAGGCTCGACTGAATTCGAATCAGCGACCCCTACCATGTCAAGGTAGTGCTCTAACCAACTGAGCTACGAGCCTATTTAGCCAACCATTCTATCACCGACGACTCACTTCTGTCACCCCTTTTACTTCATAAAGTGCACTGAGGGCTGTTTGAATGTCGCCAACCTGATGCACTTCAATCGAAAAACTCATCGTGGCCATGCCTTTACTCGAGAGTGTCTTGACCCCAATCACATTGATTCTGAGCTTAGAAAATACTTCCGAAATATCTCTTAATAACCCTTGCCGATCAATGGCTAAGACATGAATCTCAACAGCAAATAAGGATTTGGCATCGATCGAATGCGTCCCCCAGGCTGTTTTAATGATCCGCTCAGGGGCACGTGTGAGCAGTTGTTGGAGCGTGTTGCAATTTTGTCGGTGGATCGAAACACCCCGCCCTTTGGTGACAAAACCACTAATTTCATCTGGAGGTACGGGTCGGCAACATTTCGATAATTGCGTCATGAGAGAATCCACACCGACCACCAAAATATCGCCACTATCATTCTTTCGCTTAGAGGGCCGCAACAGAATTTCGGGAAGAGGCTCTTCGATTTCTTTTTCAAGCTTGGTGTCTTTGCTATCTTTCGTTTCTTTGGTATCTTTATCCTCTAGAGCTTCTTGCGCATGAAACCAAGCCCTAACCTTGCTCTTGGCACGATGCGAGGCGAGATACGCTTTATCGGCAAGCAACCAATCTCGCGAAGGTCCGCCATTTTTGATAGTAATGATCTCAATAGTCTGCCCACTCTTAACAACGGTATCGAGTGGAACCATGACACCATCAACCTTGGCACCCCGGCAACGATGCCCAATATTGGTATGCACAGCGTAAGCAAAATCGAGCGGCGTGGAATTTTTATCCAACGCAATCACACGACCCAGTGGCGTAAGAGCATACACATGATCATCAATGGTTTGTCCTTTGATCTGCTCCCAAGCTTCTTCTTTCCAAGAAATTAACTGGCGTGCCCAAGCAATACGCTGTTCATACAACGCCGCGTCACTAATCGTGCCTTTGCCACTGGTAACAGCACCCTCTTTATAACGCCAATGCGCAGCCAAACCAAATTCTGCTTGATGATGCATGTCTTGGGTTCTAATCTGAATCTCAAAAGCAATCCCTTGCGCGTCTTTAACAACGGTGTGTAAGGATTGGTAACCGTTAGCCTTAGGCTTGGCGATGTAGTCATCTAACTCTTGATCCACCGGTGTCCAAACATCATGAACCATCCCGAGCACAGCATAACAATCTTCAATAGAGTTGACTAAGACACGCAAGGCACTAACGTCATGTAAATGCGAAAAGTCTAAGGACTTGCCTTGCATTTTTTTCCAAATACTATAGATATGTTTGGGTCGTCCTTGGACCTGTCCTTCAATATGATGAATCTTGAGCTGCTCTTGCAACTGTTGCATGACCTTGTTGACAAAGCCTTGACGTTGATCTCGCTTCTGATCGAGTAAGCCCGCGATGTCGCGATAATTCATTGGCTTTAATGTCCGAAACGCTAAATCCTCCATCTCCCATTTGAGTTGCCAGATCCCCAATCGGTTGGCCAAAGCGGCGTCAATCTCCAAAATCTCTGTGGCCCATTGTTCATCAACATCAATCTTTTGTTGTGTGATCCAGCGTAAGGTCTGTAACCTTGAAGCAAGGTACATCAGAACCACACGCAAGTCCTGTGAGAAGGCGAGCAACATTTTACGTAAGGACTCTACCTGACCAGTAGCCGCCTTCCCTCTAGTGGCCTCTAGCGCCTGAAAACTTTTAATGAGCTCAGTGATCTCTGGACCAAACTCTGCCTGAAGTTTGGTGGTGCTCTCTTGACGATATAAATACGTAATGGCTTGTTGTGTCGCTTCATCTAAAAATAGTGTTTTAGCAATATCGAGCATGCCAGCTTGATGTTGCTCTTTGGGCTCACCAAACCATGTCAGCAACTCAAGGGTTTGTTCAACAGGATTGGACAGTAGATATGTTTCACTCATCTTATGAATGTAAACCAATTACTGAACAGATTCAAATTACTGAAAAAAATCCCTGGCAATTTGTAGTTGATTAGGCAAAATAAATGCAGGCGCATGTCCCGCTTCTGGGACTTCAATCGCTTTGGCATTAGGGTTGCGTTGACACATCTCGGTGAGCGTGGATGTGGATAATAAATCTGACTCGGCACCACGCACAATGAGTATGGGGATTTTAATGGCATCAAAACTCTGCCACAAGGCCTTCTCTCCAGCCAGCGCAGTCATCGGATTGGTGGCCATAATGGGAGCATTGATTTGTGGATCGTAATGCAAGCGCCATGCGCCATCTTTGTAGACGATTTGCGGCAAATTGAGTTCACGCAATTGCTCTGGAGTATGCAGGCCAAAGGTCGTCGTGAGTAAATTCGCGTACTCCAAACCCTTTTCTTGTGAGTCAAAGACGACTGGCTTGGAAAGGTATTGCATGAGTCGGATAAAAAATGCTGGATCAATTCTGGGGCCTACATCATTGAGTAGGAGTTTTCTGATGGGTTGTTGATCGATACCGGCAAGTACCATCCCGATCAAGCCACCCATCGATGTACCAAACCAATCGAGTTGCTGTGGCTGGAGATGGGCAATGAGCGTGACCATGTCACTGACGTATTGAGGAACACCATACAACATGGGATTAGCTAAGTAATCAGAATTACCCCGGCCAACAACATCCGGACAAACCACGTAGTATCGATCTGACATAGCGCGGGCTAAAACAGCAAAGTCACTACCCCTTCTGGTGAGGCCATGCACGCATAATAAAACCTTCGGATTAGAAGGATCGCCCCAGGCCGTATAGGCCATGAGGTGTAATCCTGCAGAGCTAATACACTGCACATAATGCGTAACACTATCCTGTGGGGTAAAGGGTTCGCGAACGATGGGTGAAGCCACCGCAGGAGTATGAGGAACAACAGGGGTTGGGGTCTGAGACTTAGATGCACTCAAGACCGCTTTGATTTTGTACCACCAAGATGTTTTCATGAGGCCAGTGCCGGGGTAGGAGTTACTTCAGGTTGGAGCGTGACATGATCAATGCCATGATTATGAATTAACATCGCACGAATGGCATTCATCGTATGCGGCCAGTGATGTAAATCATCGATTTCTATATGACCAATGAGCGCCGGAAATCCAGGCGTCATCTCCCAAACATGTAAATCATGCACGGCTAATACGCCAGGAACTTTGATCAAGTCTTCACCAACCTTAATGTAGTCAATATGCAGTGGTACGCCCTTCATGAGAAAGTGATACGACTCTTTCAAAATACTGATGGTGGAGCGTAGTAATAATACGCAAACTACTAATGACAAAATCGGGTCAATTTGCATCCAACCGGTGTACTGAATCACAAGTCCGGCAATCAAAGCCGCAATAGAGGCTAATAAATCCCCCATGACATGCACCATGGCCGCTTTGGTGTTCATGCTGTGGTTGTTGCGAGAGAGCAAATACGCGACGACCAAATTGACGACCACACCAACAATAGCCATCAATGTGACCGTACCGCCAGCGACCTCATGCGAAGTAATCAAGAGTCGATGAATCGCCTCATAGGTAATCCAAACAATTAATCCTGCAATCGAAACTCCATTTAAAAAAGCAGCTAAGCCTTCCGCCCTGCCAAAGCCAAAAGAGTAGCGACTTGAGGGTGGTCGTTTGGCGACATACTGCGCAATGACGGCTAAAAATAATCCAGCTGCATCAGTGACCATGTGTCCCGCATCTGAAATCAATGCTAAAGAGTTGGCATAAATACCGGCTAAAAACTCGAGGACTGCAAAGGACAGCGTGATGGCTAATGCAACAGTCAGAACTGTTTGACTCGTGATCTCTTTGGCATGCGAATGATTAGAATCACCATCTTTATGCGCATGCAACTCCCTCGCTGAGACACTCTCGTTAGGCTGCGAATGAGAGTGTCCAGTTGTCATCTACTACACACCAATTTCTAATTTGGCAGGTGTCTTGGCAATCACTTCTTCAACCGTCACCCCTGGTGCTAACTCAGATAAGCGCAAGCCCGTTGGAGTGATATCAATCACACATAGGTCAGTGATAATCTGATCAACCACCTTCACACCAGTCAATGGCAACGTACACTCTGGCAAAATCTTGAAGTCTTCAGTGCCATCTTTTTTTCTGGCAACGTGTTCCATGACAACGATGACGTGCTTTACACCTGCAACGAGATCCATTGCACCGCCCATGCCTTTGACAACCTTACCAGGAATCATCCAATTGGCCAGATCACCCGATGCGCTGACTTGCATAGCACCTAAAATAGCGATGTTAATCTTGCCGCCACGAATCATGCCAAACGAATCTGCCGATGAAAAAATCGACGATCCAGGTAAAGTAGTCACCGTTTGTTTACCAGCATTAATTAAATCGGCGTCTACTTCGCTCTCAAGCGGAAATGGCCCAATGCCCATGAGTCCGTTTTCCGATTGCAACCAAACTTCCATCCCCTGCGGAATGTGGTTGGCAACTAAAGTTGGTAAGCCAATACCAAGATTGACGTAAAAGCCATCTTTTAATTCTTGGGCAGCTCTTGCTGCCATTTGATCTTTTGTCCAAGCCATAATATTTTTCCTCGTTAATCGATGACGTCGTCTTATTCAGTGCGCACAGTTTTTTGCTCAATCCGCTTCTCAGGGGTCTTATTGAGCACAAGGCGGTGAACATAAATGCCGGGCGTATGAATCGAATCAGGATCTAACTCACCATTCTCAACAATCTCTTCGACTTCTGCAATCGTGATACGTCCTGCCATCGCTGCCATCGGATTAAAGTTTCTGGCCGTCAAGTGATAGACCAAATTACCCGCTTTATCGGCTTTCCATGCTTTGACTAAACCGACGTCAGGCGTTAAGGTTCTTTCCATTAAATACGTCTCACCATCAAAGTCTCTTGTCTCTTTACCCTCGGCAATTAACGTACCAACGCCAGTCTTGGTAAAGAATGCCGGAATCCCACAACCACCGGAGCGCAACTTCTCCGCTAAAGTACCCTGAGGAGTGAGCTCCACTTCGATTTCTTTGGCTAAGTACTGTCTTTCAAACTCAACATTACCGCCAATAAAAGAGCAAATCATTTTTTTGAGTTGGCGACTCTCTAGCAAAATACCCAAGCCATAACCATCGATCCCACAATTATTCGAGATTGCGGTGAGGTTCTTTGAACCCTTGGCTTTGACCCCAGCAATGAGTGCCTCAGGAATACCACAAATACCAAAACCACCAACAGCCATCATGACGCCATCTTCTACAACGCCTTCTAGTGCGTCTTTTGCTGATGCATAAATCTTATTCATTCTCTTCCCCTCTTTTTTTCTAAAATCACATTCTTTTCTATGTTTAACATGATACCTGTTTTGGATGGCAATTATTGAACGATGTGACCATCGTCAGCAGCAATCATCGCGCCATTAATAAAGCGCGATTCGTGACTAGCCAAAAGCAATAAAATTCCTTCTAAATCTTGTGGGCGACCAACCCGCTTGCGGGGCAGTTTTTGGATGAGCTTTTGACCCGCTTCGGTCTCCCAGTGGGCGGCATTAATTTCCGTTTCAATATAACCTGGGCACATCGAGTTGACATTAATACCGTAACGCCCCCATTCTAGGGCCATGGCATTGGTCATGTGGATCACGGCAGCCTTAGTCATGGCATAGACGCCAATCATCGACAAGGCTTTAACGCCAGCCATGGAGGCGATGTTGATGATGCGCGCCGCTGGCAATTCCTGGTTCTGCTCTTGCGCAGCCTTAGCTCTGGCAATCATGCGCTTACCTACCTCTTGGGCAACAAAAAATGATCCCTTGGTATTGGTATTAAACATAAAGTCGTAATCTTCTTCACGAATATCCACAAGGCGCTGCGTGGTGGATACCCCTGAATTATTGACCAGAATATCGATCGGACCAGCAAGGATTTCTGCCTGCGCCACGCCATGAGCAATGGACGTCACACTCGATACATCCATCGCGATCGGAAACGCGCGACCACCCTTGGCCTGAATATCCTTGGCAACTTGTTCTAAACGCTCAACGCGACGAGCGGCAATGACCACCGTGGCACCAGCATTGGCTAAAGAGTGGGCAAATTGCTCGCCTAAGCCACTTGAAGCTCCAGTAACGAAGGCTACTTTACCGGTTAAATCAATCTGGTATGCCATAAAATCCCCTATGTTTTATATCATTTTAAACAGAATCGACTTTCACCCAAAAAAGCGGTTATTGACGATAATGTCATAATTCATTGATTTCAAAAAAATTAGGATTTTTATGAACAGCGTTCTGACACCTCAAGCCATTTTGGAGCAATTTGGACCCCGCGAGGCCATGGAATACGATGTCGTGATCGTGGGTGGTGGACCAGCAGGACTTTCCTGCGCAATTCATATCAAACAACTCGCCGCTCAAGAAAACCGTGACATTTCAGTAGTGGTTTTAGAAAAAGGCTCAGAAATCGGCGCCCATACCCTTTCCGGTGCGGTGATGGACCCAATTGCGATGAATGAACTATTCCCGAATTGGAAAGAGTTAGGTGCACCGCTCCTGACCCCCGTTACTGAGGATCGTTTCATGCTCTTGACGAAATCGTCAGGATTCAAAACCCCAAATTGGATGTTGCCTGACTCTTTTAAAAACCATGGTAACTATATTATTAGTTTGTCCGATGTGACCAAGTGGCTTGGTGTTCAAGCTGAAAATCTCGGTGTGGAAATCTTCCCCGGCTTTGCCGCGAGTGAGGTCTTATTTGATGATCAAAATCGGGTTAAGGGTATCGCCACAGGTAACCTTGGCATCAGTAAAGAAGGTGAAGTCACGGATCAGTTCCAGCTAGGCATGGAACTCCATGCTAAATATACGATCTTTGCCGAAGGTGCGCGGGGTCATTTAGGTAAACAACTCATCACTCGTTACAAACTCGATGCCTCATCCGATCCGCAAAATTATGGGATTGGCATTAAAGAACTTTGGGAAGTTGATCCATCTGTGCATGAGGAAGGTCTAGTCATGCATACGGCGGGTTGGCCGTTGTCGAATGATACATACGGTGGTTCATTTTTGTACCACATGGCCAATCATCAAGTCGCAGTGGGATTTGTTTTAGGACTTGGCTATAAAAACCCCTACTTGTCACCCTTCGAAGAATTTCAACGCTATAAAACTCATCCAAAAATCCGTGGCTTTTTTGAAAACGGTAAACGCATTGGTTATGGCGCACGTGCGATCACAGCTGGCGGCCTCAATAGCCTACCAAAAACCGTTTTCCCTGGCGGCGCTCTGATTGGTTGCGAGGCGGGTTATTTGAATGCGTCACGTATCAAAGGCAGTCATGCGGCGATTAAATCTGGCATGCTCGTAGCGCGAGATATTGTTGGCGCTTTGGCTGAGAATCGTTCGCAAGATGAATTAAAACGCTATCCTCAATACTTTAAAGCGAGCTGGCTCTATGACGAACTCTATAAAGCCCGTAACTTTAAAAGTGCGATGTCCAAAGGTTTATACAAAGGCTCACTGCTCGTCGGCGCTGAACAAAAAGTCTTTGGCGGTAAAGCCCCTTGGCACCTGCATCAAAACTATGCTGATCACACGTGCTTAGAACCTGCTTCAAAACACACGCCGATTCAGTATCCAAAGCCCGACGGAAAAATTACGTTCGACCGACTTTCTTCGGTATTTATTTCCAATACGAATCATGCAGAAAATCAACCGGCACACCTGACACTCAAAAATCAGGATGTGCCAATCAATACGAATTTAGCGATCTATGCTGGTCCTGAAGCACGCTATTGCCCAGCAGGTGTCTACGAGTTTGTGAATCGGGAAGGTATCGAGCATTTACAAATCAATGCGCAAAATTGTGTGCACTGTAAAACTTGTGATATCAAAGATCCGACCCAAAATATTGTTTGGGTAACACCTGAAGGTGGTGGCGGACCTAATTACTCGGGGATGTGAGTTCTGCTTTTTTAGAGAATTTGGTCGACTGCGAAATCGAAATATAGCCAAAGACACACGCCGCTACCGCGACATTAAAAGCAATCGTAGGGCCATAGTTTTCCCATACCCAACCAGCAACAACGCCGCCAATTGTGCCGCCAAAGCCATAGGACATGGTCGAATACAAAGCCTGTCCACGACTTTGAGTAGTGCCCTTAAACCATTTTTGAACCATGTGAATACTGGCACTATGATGCGCGGCAAAAGTTCCGGCATGAAAGAGTTGCACAATCAGTAGTGGCCAAAAGCTCGGGAAATACGCAATCACTAAAAATCGCGCCGCCCCCAGAACAAAGGTAAAACGCAAAATCGTGTCCGTCTTGAATTGATGAAAGGCATGCCGCTGGAAATAAAAATACAGGACCTCTGCAGCAACTGCAATCATCCAAAAAAATCCAATGACCTGTTTGCCATAACCTAACTGTTGTAAATATAAGGAATAAAACACATAGAGCGTGGAGTGCGCAAAGACCATCCAAAACGTGGAACTAAAAAACCAGAGCACTTCTGGCTTTTTTAAGATGCTACGTAACTCGCCACGTGTGAGCTCTTTTTTTTCAATAGGCGGCTCCCAGAGACGCCAAACAGCAATCGTGACAAACACCAAAATGGCAAAACCAATCCAGGGTAAGGTGGTAATCCCTTGAGACTCAAACCAAAAGCCACCAAGTAAAACGGCAATCATAAATCCAATCGATCCCCATAAACGAATCTTGCCGTAATGACTCTCAAAACGATTGGTCTTTTGTAAGGAATGCACTGTCGCAGCCTCCCCTAATGGGGTTAAGCTACTACTAAAAATATTGATCAAAAACATCCATAACAAAATACCAACAAAGGTTTGTAAATAAAAAATACTGAGGAAAATAACCAGAGTGACAAGACTGGTGATGCGCATAATGCCAATGCGATCTTGACGCACGTCCGATAACCAGCCCCAAAACATGGGCCCTAAAATGCGAGTGATTTGGGGCGTGGACATCACCAAAGAAATCTGAATCGCAGTAAAGCCTAAATGATCAGCGTATAAACTGAAAAAAGGACTGACAAGTCCAAGATACCCATAATAAAAAAAGAGAAAAATGGCGAAAACGTACTGGCTATTTCGCGAAGACGACATCTGAATTAAGGCTGTTGAGCAGGAATAATCGGTGTCAAAGAATGAACATCAGCACACTGCGCACGGTGTAACAACAGATGATCCATGACGACTAAAGCTAGCATCGCTTCCGCAATGGGCGTTGCTCGAATACCCACACAAGGATCATGACGACCCTTCGTTTGTACTACCACCGGCTGACCTTGCAGGTTCATCGATTCCTTAGGCATCAAAATACTAGAAGTCGGCTTAATCGCAATGGATACTTCAAGATCTTGTCCAGTACTGATACCGCCAAGCACGCCACCAGCATGATTGGTTTTAAAACCTGTCGGTGTCATCTCATCACCATGGACGCTACCGCGCTGCGTCACACTCTCAAATCCAGAACCAATCTCAACACCCTTCACCGCATTAATACCCATCATGGCAAATGCAATAGCAGCGTCTAATTTATCAAAAATAGGACTACCAATACCCACCGGCATATTGGTGGCTTTAACGAAAATCTTCGCCCCACAAGAGTCCCCTGCTTTACGCAAGCTATCCATGTACTCTTCCATTTGCGAAATCATGGAGGCATTGGCGGCAAAAAATGGGTTTTGATGAATATGCTCAGTACCTTCAAATAGAATAGCCATCTCACCAAGCTGTGTCATGTATCCCATAAACTCAATCTGATAATGTTCTTTGAGCCATTTTTTGGCAATACCTGCCGCAGCAACGACGGGTGCAGTGAGGCGCGCAGAGGATCTTCCCCCACCGCGTGGATCGCGCAGTCCATACTTTTGTTGGTAGGTGTAATCAGCATGACCTGGACGAAACGTGTCCAAAATCGATTGATAATCTTGACTGCGTTGATCGGTATTGCGAATCAGCAGTGCAATGGGCGTGCCCGTGGTTTTACCTTCAAAAACACCGGAGAGAATCTCTACTTGATCAGGCTCTTGACGCTGCGTGACGTGCCGCGAAGTTCCCGGACGACGCCGGTCTAAATCGTGCTGTAAATCTTCGGCACTGAGCTCCATGCCTGGAGGACAGCCATCGACCACGGCACCAATCGCTGGTCCGTGTGACTCACCAAAGGTGGTCGTGCAAAATAAAGTTCCTAGAGTGCTTCCTGCCATAAACTATATTATGGCATTTTTGAGGGCTAAGCCGGTGATTTTGATACTAAATTACTTCTCAGCGATTTCTGGCCAATCACGAATATAGGCTTTGAGCATCGTGTTTTCAAAACCCTGGGCATCAACCACGGTTTTGGCAACGTCATAAAAAGAAATGACGCCCATCAAGACCTTTTTCTCGAGAACTGGTAAATAGCGCGCATGGCGATCAAGCATCATGCGCCTTACTTCGTCTAACTCAGTTTCGGGAGTGCAGGTTAATGGCTGCTCATCCATGACTTTACCCACCGTGACCTGATCAACCGATCCATGGTTATGGGCTAAAACACCAATCACTTCACGAAAGGTCAACATCCCAACGAGCTCTGAATACTGAATCACAACAAGTGAGCCAATATCGTGCTCAGCCATGATACGAACCGCAGTATTGACCGTTGTCTCTGGTGTCACGCTGTAAAGGGTGTTGCCCTTTAATCTTAGAATATCACTGACTTTCATGATGCCCCCCGCTCTTATCTTTATGCTTTGAGTCTAGACCTAAACTAAACATCTGTAAACCAATTATTATCCCTAATTAATGGTAAGCTCGCCGTCAAAACCGCTCCCGCTAATGTGACCCACCACGTTAAATAAATCCAAATTAAAAATAAAGGACCTATCGCAAATGCACCATAGAGGGCTTGATATAAGGAGGCCTTGGAGACAAAAAACGTAAATAGATATTTAGCCATCTCAAACACAATGGCCGATAGTACTCCGCCAATCGCAGCGTCCGACCAACGTACTTTTGCAGAAGGACCCAATTTATACAAAATAATAAATGGCAACATGGTGAGTAAAAAAGGTAACAATGAATCCATCAAAACACGGTAAAAAGTAAATCCAAGCTTGACATTATGCGTTGCGCTTAAAGCTAAGGAAGTAATATAAATACTCAAGCCCAGCAAAATAGGACCTGCTACAGTGACCACTAAATAAATAAAGGCTCGAAACCAGAAAGGTCGTTGATGTTGTACACGCCATACTTGATTAAATGCTCTTTGTATCGTCATTAAGGTTAAAAACGCTGAAATTAATAAGCCCACCACACCAAATGTGGTTAAACCTTTAGTGTGACTCGAGAAATTATCTAAATACGCATTAATATCCTCACCCAAATCCCCAGGAATTAAGGCGCTGGTAATCCAGGTTTGAATCGCCAGTTTTAAATTGATAAAGGTCGATAATTCACTAATCAGAATAGTGGCAATCGAGATCATCGGCACAATGGCTAAAATAGTGGTGAAGGCAAGCGACGCGGCAACTTGATTGAGCTGCGCTTGTTGAAAACGTCTTCTCCAGAACTGATAAATTTGGCGAATACTTCTAACTTGTTGTGTCCTCGAACGAACCATAATGGCTTTCACATGAATACTATAATACGAATATGATACGTACTATGTCAGATACTAATTTGTTGGTCTTATATTACTCTCGCAACGGCGCAACGCTGCGTTTAGCAGAACTGATTGCTGAGGGTATTGAATCCGTCCCCCATTGCCATGCTATTTTACGCACAGTCCCAAATGTTTCCGCAGTTTCTGAGGCAACAGAAAAAAGTATTCCTGATGCAGGAGCTGCCTACGCAGAATACGCTGATTTAATCAACTGTGATGGACTAGCGGTAGGTTCCCCTACCCGCTTTGGCAATATGGCCAGCGCCATGAAGTACTTTTGGGATGGCAGTACCGCACAGTGGATCTCTGGTGCGCTTGCTGGTAAACCAGCCTGCGTATTTACGAGTACCGGAAGCCTCCACGGCGGTCAAGAATCCACCCTGTTATCAATGATGATTCCGTTGATGCACCACGGTATGCTACTCATGGGTATCCCCTATTCAGAAGTCGATCTGCACACCACTTCGACCGGTGGTACTCCCTACGGCGTTTCTCATTTAGCGGGAGACCGTGGCCAACTGCCAATTTCGTCGTCCGAAGAAAAATTAGCCATCGCCCAAGGTGTTCGTTTAGCAACGATTGCCCAACAACTGAAAAAATAAGTGCAGATGACCCAAACCCTGAACTGGAATCAGAAAGTGACTTTTGTGGCAGCGGTTCTGCTGTGCTTGTTATGCGTCGCATGGGAGTGGTTCTTGGCCCCTCTGCGTCCTAATGGTTCACTCATGGTTCTGAAAGCAGTTCCTTTAGCACTGCTACTGCCAGGGCTAATGAAAGGGAAAAATTATCAGATGCAAGCTGTATCGATGATAATTTTGTTGTATTTTTTTGAGGGCTTTGCTCGGATCTTCGAACCAGGCATCCAAAAGTACCTAGCCGTGACGGAAATACTTCTGAGTAGTGTTATATTTTACGCAGTTCTGAAGCACTTAGGGCCGATTAAAAAAGAAGCCGTGGCAAAAAAGAAAGCAGCAGAGGAAGCGGAGCTTCCTCTATGAGATACGATTTAAGCCGTCTCCCTTTCGCGAATTTTCTCTACGGCATTAGCAAACAAATTCGCCACACTCGAAAAATAGTTAATCGCAAGTGTCGTTGGTTTAATGATTTTCTTTCTTCCATCAATATCGGTATGAAAATCAACATAACCTTTTTTACGCAAATTCTTGATTCTGGCGTGCAAAGTTGCGCGTGATCCAATTTCGTTTAAAGAAATCGCTTCATTAACTAGCAACGGCTTACCGTGCTTCCAAGTAATGGCAATCTCATTGAGTAAATCAAGTTCCATACTATCCAACGATTGAAACTGGTTCGAATGCTTCAAGGAAGTAAGGCTCTCAATGTACTGGAAGTACATTTCAGATTGTTTGCTAGATTCAGTCATAGTTTTCGATAACAATTTAAGGGTTAAACATCTAAAACCATCAGCAATGAAGCTTAGATCGATACCCATATTGTTACGGAATTTAGTCCTATTAAAAGATTCATAAAGAGCATAATTTGTCGCTTATTCATGTCTTTAATAGCTTTTAAAAACAATTTTTGTCAGGAATTCTCTGTAAATTCTGCTAAACAGCATACATCTTCAAAATATCTAATTCCACAACCTCCAGCGCATTGATGTGCGTGCTCTCCAACTTGACTTTAGGAGCACTACCTGCATAAAACGCTTCTTTCCAGCGATCTACACATAAACACCACTGATCACCTGCCACTAATCCCGGAAAACGCCACTGTGGCATGGGGGTAGATAAATCATTGCCACGATCTTTCGAAAAGATTAAAAACTCATCAGTCATAATCGCGCAGACCAAATGACTACCCACATCATCCGGACCTGTTTTACAACAACCATCTCGGTAAAATCCGGTCAAAGGTTCAAAGGAGCAAGCAACCAAGGGTTGCCCTAAAACATTTCTAGCAATAGCGTATGGAGTCGTCATTATTCTGCTTGTACCTTGGCGTTCAAAACGAGCTGTTCCCACTTTTTCTTTTCAGCAATCACAAAGGCTTTTGTTTTCGCTGGCGTTTCTGCAGGTGCATAGCCACCTAACTCAGCAAGCCTAGATTTGACCTCTGGCGTATTGAGCACTTTCTTTAAAGCAAGATATAACTTATCAATCACTGGCGCAGGTGTTTTAGCTGGGGCAAAAATACCAAACCATGCCGTCACCTCAAAGTCTTTAAAACCAGACTCGATCATGGTGGGCACTTCAGGTAATTCTGGACTGCGCTTATTACTCGTCACGGCTAAAGCTCGTAATTTACCCGACTTGATATACGGCATTGAACTGGGCAAATTATCAATCATCATGGTCACTTGACCACCCAATAAATCAACTAAAGCAGGTCCGGCACCTTTGTAAGGGACATGCGTGACATCAATCCCCGCCTGAAATTTCAGCATCTCACCAGACATGTGGATGGACTGCCCGCGCCCTGAAGAAGCGAAAGAATATTGGCCTGGATTAGCTTTGGCCAGTGACACTAACTCCGAGACTGTCTTTGCTGGAAAATTGGCGTTGACCACCAAAACATTGGGTGTGGCCAAGACCATAGTGACCGGCTCTAAATCTTCCATTTTGTAAGGCAAGTTTTTATACAGGCTATAGTTAATCGCATTGGGACCAATATTGCCCATGATGATGGTGTAACCATCTGGTGGACTCGCCACTAAGGCTTGCGTGCCAATAATGGCCGCAGCACCGGCCCGAATATCAACAATCACACTTTGACCAAGCTCTTTTGCTAAGGGATCGGCAATCGTTCGCGCGGCAATGTCGGTTGTCCCACCAGCTGCCGCGGGCACAATCATCCGGATAGGCTTACTCGGATAGATATCGTTAGCCCAAACAGCTTGACTAAAGAATATCGCCATCGAGGCAAAAATGATTTGAAAATTGGTCATGTTGTCCCTAAAAAGATAAACCTGAAGCTCCTATCTTAACGCAATGAATACCCTAGTCGATGGAACCTATCATAGATATTCGCCGAGCCTCTACCAATTCCTTGAAACCTTCTTCCAATAAGTGGACATGATGTAATTGAATCGCTAAACCTGAGCGCAACATTTTCTCAAGTTGCGCCGCTTCTTTGGCTAAACGATCTCCACCAATTTGTGAGGTCAACCCTTTGAGCGTATGAACAATCATTTGCGCCTCCACTAAATGATTTTCTCGAATTGCTTCGTTGAGGTGATCCAAAAATTTAGGAATTTCCATCAGGGCCGAACTAAATATACTATTGGCTAATCGGCGATTACCACCCAACCGTGACAGCATGGCTTCTTCATTAAATACAGGCAATGCTAAAACAGCCTCAGTTTGAATATTTTCCGCAGAACTCTCCAAGTGCGCTTTATTTAGCCATTGCTTAAGAATCCGTCGAAGCTCAATTAAGTCAATCGGTTTTGGTAAAAAATCATCCATACCAACAATCAGGAAGCGCTCTCGATCGTCGTCAGAGACGAGCGCTGATACAGCTACAATCGGTATTTTCTGTAAATGATGGCTCAGTTCAAACTCTCGAATCAATTTCGTCGTATCCTCTCCAGAGAGAAGCGGCATCTGACTATCCATTAAAATTAAATTGACAGATGTATCCATTTTAAAGGCTTCAAAACATGCTTGACCACCATCAAAGATCTCCAACTCAATGTGATCACTAATCGTCGAAATCAAACTCGCTAAGACAATTTGATTGGTCTTGTTATCTTCAACAATATAAATTTTTCCGGATAATGGTTCACCTATTGAGTTACCTATTTCAGAATCTGAATTTGATTGAACTATTTGCTTATGAACTTGCTCTGCTCCATCAATCATCTGTGCAGGAATTTTGAACCAAAATGTGGATCCCTGATCAATTTCGGAGTTCACGCCATATTCACCATCCATTAATTTTACAAAGTTACTCACAATCGATAAGCCAAGTCCAGTGCCACTTAATAAAGACTTCGATGAAACATTCACTTGAGAAAAAGGCTGAAAAAGAAGTAATTGCTGCTCAGGGTTTAATCCACAACCAGTATCCGTAATAGAAAACTCCAACATAGCAATCTGTTGATGACGCTGAATTTCTTGACAAGAAATCAATACCGAGCCCGAACTCGTAAATTTAATCGCATTACTCGTTAAATTCGTCAATATTTGCTTAACTCTTAAGCCATCTAATAAATAGAGGTCTTGATTGGATCCGGTATATGCATACTTTAAGACAAGTCCCTTGGTGCGCGCCACTTCACTAAAAAGTTCTTCTACTTCCATAATGATGAGCAAAGGATTTGTGGGAGCTTTAATCAGCTCTAATTTCCCAGCTTCCATCTTGGAAAAATCAAGAATATCGTTCAGTAATACTTGCAAAGTTTTACCAGAGTTCAGAATCGTTCTTGCCAGATGATTCTTTTCTCGTTGAGAAACACTCTTTGTCAGCAAAACTTGAGCCATGCCCAATACGCCATTCAGTGGGGTACGAATCTCATGGCTCATTGTGGCAATGAATTTTGATTTTGTTTGATTCGCCGCTTCAGCAAAATTCTTTAATATCTCTAATTGTCGATTCGAGTCGGCAATCGCTCTATTACTTCGATTCAATTCTTTATTTACTCTCTCAGATTTTATAAATAATCGACATATCACCATCGAAAACATAACACCCAAAATTGAAAGGAGTAAACCAACCGAAATTAGTATTTTTTTAGAATCGTAATACGCCGATAAAGCCTCTTCTTCAGAAATACCTGCGATGACATATAAAGGACGATTAGCAACTTTTTCAAACGCATAGTATCGACTAACGTCGTCGTATAACTGTTTACTCTTAAATACTCCAACTTGTTTACTTATCATCGGGAACGGAAAATCTAATGTTCTATCCGTCAAAAGAGACTCGTCTTTTTGATCTACATAGATAGTTCTAATTCTATGGTCTTCACCGACTAAGGTCACTAAACCTTTAGTACCAATACTGATTTTTTGATAAAAATCAAACATGAGATTAGGCTCAAAAGAAACAGTAACCACACCATTAAAGGAGCCATCTTTATTATTTAAACGTTGCGTTATAGCAATACAAGGCTTACCAGGTGCAGGACTCGTAAATGGAGTAGAAACATAAGTCGATTGAGGATAATTTTTCTGTTGATGTACTTTAAAATGCTCCCGAAAGGATAAATCGACTTTGTTAAAATTATCTTTATTGGAAAATACGTAAATACCGTTTTTATCAATAATTCCAATTTGATTAAACAGACTCATGTCCTCAGCATTACTTTTGTAATATTCCTTTAAAGTTGGAAAACTTTTATCGCCTAATTTTTCATAGTTGTACTTTGAAATGAGCAATATTTGATCACCATAATTTAATAACGATTGGGTGTGTTCTTTAAAACCAATAACGTAATTAGTGACATTGCTAAAAATATTTTTTTCTGCGTTGATTTTATCTTGGTGAATTCTATAAAAGGTAAAGGACCAAAAAATGATTAACAGTAGAGCAGTGAATAAAATAACGGCATAAACATTAAAGTATCTTTTATAGGAAACCAAAAAATATCGATAAGTTCTATTCATGATGAAGAAAATAGATGGGCGACGAACAGTTAAATTCATCCTATAGTTATACAGTGTTTTGATAAAAATGTTAATTATTTACTACTAGAAAATATAACTAATCACGAGTAGAGAGTTCAAGCCAATTCATCCAATGCTTGCCCCACCTCTTAAAGTATCTGGGATATTGGAAATGGGGCAGACAAATCTAGATGATCTTGAGATCAGACTCGCAGTATTCATCTCAGACTGAAATTTTGATGGTGATTCACAATTCCACTTCAAATCTGGTAACGCCTTAATTAAAGGCTTTCAATGCTGCTTGAACAATACTCTTTGCATCTACACCAAAATATTGACGCAAAGCCTCACGTGTATCACTTCGACCAAAACCGTCAGTACCTAAAGTGATGTACTTTCGCTGTTCAGGTATGTAAGCACGAATACTCTCAGGTACAGCATGGACATAATCCGTCGTAGCAATAATGGGCCCTTGCGTTTTTAATAGCTGCTCTGTAATGAAGGGTAGCACCGATGAATCAAGGCTGTACCCTGAGGCGCTGAACTTGATACGCCCATCTCGAAATAACTCGCTCCAACTGGTGACACTTAGAATCGTCGCTAAAATCCCTTGCTGAGCTAGAAGATCAGCGGCCTTCATCACTTCGGTCATAATGGCTCCAGAACCGAGTAATGTCACTTCTTGCTGTTTTTTCTTCGTTGATGAAGTCGCTTTTTTAAAGATATAAGCACCTCGAATAATCTGCTCTTTGAATTTCTCAGAAATATCTGGTTGTGCATAATTTTCATTCATCAAAGTAACGTAATAAAAAACATCTTTCTGCTCCATCAACATCTCTTGCATACCTTGATCAACAATGATGGCTAACTCCCCAGCAAAAGCAGGATCATACGCTTTACAGTTCGGAATCGTGCCCGCGATTAGATGACTACTCCCATCTTGGTGCTGAAGACCTTCGCCGCCAAGAGTCGTACGTCCTGAAGTGGCCCCCAATAAAAACCCCCGTGCGCGTTGATCAGCCGCAGCCCAAATGGAGTCCCCTACTCGTTGAAATCCAAACATGGAGTAATAAATATAGAACGGCAACATGGCGATACCGTGAACGCTATAACTTGTCGCTGCCGCTGTCCAACTCGCGAGTGCTCCAGCTTCACTAATTCCTTCTTCTAAGATCTGTCCATCTAAAGCTTCACGATAACTCAGAACAGAACCAATATCTTCAGGCTCATAGCGCTGACCTGCACTGGAGTAAATGCCAACCTGTTTAAAAAGATTGGCCATCCCAAAGGTCCTTGCTTCATCAGCCACAATCGGAACAATATGCGGCCCTAAGCTAGCATCTTTAAGCAAATTACCTAGCATGCGAACAAAGGCCATTGTCGTGGACATTTCTTTACCTTCAGGCTCCATCGCAAAGGCCGCATAACTCGCTAATCGGGGAATAGGAATGACGGGACAATTGGTATAACGCTTGGGTAGTTGGCCACCTAATTTTTGACGCTGTGCTTTTAAATACTGAATTTCAGGACTATCTTCCGCTGGACGATATAAGCTTAGATTCATTGCTTGCTCATCCGTTAGAGGTAAATTAAATCGATTGCGGTATTCAATCAAAGCTTGGTCGTCTAATTTCTTTTGACTATGCGTCGTCATTTTGCCTTGACCAGCTTTACCCATTCCATAACCTTTTTTGGTATGCGCCAGAATCACGGTGGGCTGACCTTGATGCATGTTCGCCGCATGATAAGCGGCGTAGATTTTGACAAGGTCATGTCCACCTCTTTTTAAACGATCAATTTGCTCATCCGTCATCCCCTGCGCTAAAAGAGCCAACTCAGGATTTTGTCCAAAAAAGTTTTCACGATTAAATCTGCCATCTTTTGCGGCAAAGGTTTGCATTTGACCATCTACGGTCTTGGCAAAAATTTTCACTAAAGCTTCTGTGGTGTCTCTTGCAAACAAGCCATCCCAATCACTTCCCCAAACCAATTTAATGACATTCCATCCAGATCCACGAAAGAGTTTTTCTAACTCATTAATGATTTGTCCATTGCCACGCACAGGCCCATCCAAGCGTTGCAAATTACAATTAACTACCCAAACTAGATTGTCGAGTTTTTCTCGAGAAGCTAGAGTAAGAGCACTCATACTCTCAGGCTCATCCATCTCTCCATCACCAAAGACTCCCCAAACTTTACGACCTGAGCAGTCCAGCAATCGTCGATCCGAGAGGTAATGCATAAAACGGGCATGGTAAATTGAACTAATGGGGCCAATCCCCATTGAACCTGTAGGGAATTGCCAAAAATCTGGCATGAGCCAAGGATGTGGATAACTCGATAAACCTTGAGCCCCAACTAAGGGCGCAGTAATCTCTTGCCGATAATGTGCCAAATCTTTTTCCGTCAAGCGTCCTTCTAAAAATGCCCTTGCATAAACCCCTGGAGCACTATGTGGTTGAAAGAAAATTAAATCGCCACGCTGCAAGGAATCCTGACTCGGATCTCGCGCACGAAAGAAATGATTAAAACCTACCTCAAATAAATCTGCAGCACTGGCATAACTCGCAATATGACCACCTAAATCACCATAGGCTTCATTCGCTTTAGCAACCATAGCTAAAGCATTCCAACGCATTAAAGACGCTAACTTTTCTTCGATAGCCAAGTCGCCAGGAAACGGCGGTTGTTGATCTACTGGAATGGAATTCACATAAGGTGTTATGAGATCAGGCACCCAATTAATTTGATGTTTATTGGCTAACTCAACCAAGTGATCCAGAATGAAGCGCGCTCTTTTCTCATCACCACTAGTTAAAAAATGCACAAAAGCATCATGCCATTCAGCCGTCTCGAGCGGATCAATATCAATAGGATCAATATCAATAGGATCAATATCAACTGATTGAGGAGTATGCCGATTATTCATGTGTGCCCATTTTCAAATTCATCTCACCATATAAGATACTCAATGCCCAATAAGGAATGGACAGAGTGACCTTCTTAATCACTCTGCGGCCATCATGACATACTTTGGTCAATCTATTTTGATATTAGCGGACTTAATCGCTTTTGACCATTCCAAGGTGTCACGATTGAGTAATTTCGTCATCTCATCAGGTGGTAAATATCTGAGCTCAATACCTGCTAAATCGGCACGCTGTTTGACCTCTGGTTGTTCTAGGGCCGTTTTGACGGTAGCCGATAATTTATCGATAACCGGCTTTGGTGTACCTGTGGCAGCATATAAAGCAATCCATGACTCTAATTGAAATCCTGCTAAGCCAGCTTCAGCAACCGTTGGAACATTAGGTAACATCGGATGACGGATCTTACCCATTACCCCTAAGGCCTTTAACTTACCGGTCTGAATATGACCTATGACGGAAGGCGGTGTAGTAATAAAGACTTGTACCTGCCCTGCCAACACATCCTGAATCGCTGCGCCAGATCCTTTATAGGGAATATGAATCAGATCAATCCCGGTCTGTTGCTTAAAGATTTCTGTACCAATATGTGACACAGATCCATTGCCTTGCGATGCGTAATTTAACTTACCAGGATTGGCTTTGGCATACGCAATAAACTCTTTCAGAGTATTAGCGGGAACGGATGGATGCACCGCAATCACATTCGTGGCAACCGTAATTAAGGCAATCGGGGTTAAATCCTTGAGAGCCCATGGCAGCTTATCCATCAATATAGGATTAGCGATGTGGTATCCGGAATACGAAATCAATATCGAATATCCATCCTTCGCCCCTGTCGCCACTTGCTGGTAAGCTATATTGCCACTACCACCTGGTTTGTTATCAACAATCACGGTTTGATTGAGCAACTGACTCAATGGCTCACTAACCAAACGGGCGGAAGTATCAACTAACCCACCCGGCGGATTGGGAACGACTAAAGAAATTGGGCGCGTCGGATAGTTTTGAGAAAAACTACTAAAACTAAAAAGACACGCTAACAACATGAAATAACTTTTTAGCTGAATTTTTGATAGATATTGCATAGAACGCATTTTAGACCTCGATATAAATTGATTAAAAACTCAATTGAACCAACTACAGAATACTCTTTTCATCATAAAACACCTTATGAAGGAATCCAAGCCATTTGTGCCTGATAAGCAAATTCTGTTTTGACATCAATCACCGCTGGTAAATTACTAGCAACTGCCGCACTAAAAGCCGCTTGAAAATCTTTAGGATCTTCAACCGTAATTCCAAAACAATTAAATGCTTGAGCTATTTTGGCAAAATCCGTAGGCTCATAAACGTAACACTCTTTTTTTCTTCCTTCAGGACGATTGCCATAAGCAATATTTAAGTTCTTCACCCCCTGGGACAAACATTCATTGTTATTGACAATGACAATGACGTTCAAGCCCCAACGTTTTGCAGTTTCTAATTCAGGTAAATGATAAGAAAATCCACCATCTCCTACAAAGCAAACCACGGTGCGATGTGGCGCTGCGGCTTTTGCACCAATCGCTGCCGGAAATGACCAACCTAATGATCCGGCAGCACGCATATACATTTGATCTGGATGCGTCATCTCGACTAAGTTACCGGTCCATAATGCTGAATATCCCGTATCCGCTACCAAGATGGCATCTTTCGGGAGAAGTTTCGTCATCTCACGACACAATCGCTGAGGATGCATCGGCAACTCCTGGCGAGAAAGTTCAACTTCTTGCTCCTGCCACCAAGCAGCTACCAACGATGCTGAATACGCTAACCATTCATCATGTTGTAGTGTTGGACATTTTTCGACCAGAACCTCTAATGCCGATCGAACATCTGCTTGTATCCCGATGCAATTGGGGTAATTACGCCCAATCTCAACAGGATCCATATCAATCTGAATCGTCGGAATGTGCGGTCTTGGCAACTTCCAATTTGCTGTTGTGTGATCACTAGTATTACTGCCTAAATAAATGACTAAATCCGCTTCATCGACAATATGATTTGTGCAACTTCTGCCATATAAACCGACCATGCCGCGGAACAATGGCTCACTTTCTAAAACGATCGATTTTGCATCTAAGGTTGCAGTGATCGGCGCTTGAATTTTTTGTGCAAATTGGTGTAAGGCCTCTCTCGCCCCAGATATCCCCGCCCCACGGTCCACAATGATAACGGGCTTTTTACTCTTGACAATCGCTGTAACAGCTTGTGCAATCATCAAGTGATCTGGTTGGGGCCTAAACGCCG
Organism: Burkholderiaceae bacterium; assembly: GCA_947472645.1. Lineage (GTDB taxonomy): Bacteria > Pseudomonadota > Gammaproteobacteria > Burkholderiales > Burkholderiaceae > Polynucleobacter. The sequence continues at coordinate 31,770 of CANJBQ010000015.1, read as the reverse complement.
GAAAGATTTGATGTACAGGATCTACAGTCAACTCAAAATCAACCTCTAATGGTGTCAACGCATCTCCAGTAAAGCCCGCCACATCGATATGAGCAGGTCTGGGAGTGCCCGTTGTCGCTTCACGAAAAGCCTGCCGAATTAAATGCGGCATTTGTTCAACCACTTCCATTTGGGCATTGAATTTGGTAACAGGTGCAAATAAGGGGGCATGATCCACCTCTTGATAAGCATTGCGATACTGCATAGCAGCAACATGGCGACCTGTGAATGCAATCACTGGTGAATGACCTAAATAAGGATCTTGCAAGGAGGCGGCTAAATTAGCAGCACCCACCGACTGCGCCATACAAATTCCAGGCTTGCCTGAAACTCTTGCATATCCATCGGCCATATAACCAACACCTTTTTCTGAATGGCCTAAGATACGGTCAATTTTCGTATCTTCCATCTCGGCAAGCGCTCTTCTTAATACAGCGTCCATAAAGAAAACATGGGTTACACCGTAAGCTTCTAGCATGCGTGTAAAATACTTTGCACCGGTCATTTTTTCCGACACTCGCTTCTCCTTCGATATTGTCTTTTTACTTTTTATGATGAAGACATTTTAAACCCAAAGGTGCGACATGAATATCATCCGTATTTGTACTTAGTTTTGACTCTATTGGGGCGAAATACCCTCATACTCAAGCAATCCATTGATAATCCCAAGGATTGCATCAAAAAGAGGTGAAAAATGATTAGAGTCTACTTTCAATCTGTATTATTTTTGAGTATCTTGATTTCAGGATGTTTAGCGAATATCGCCACTGCTCAAGGAAGCAATTATCCAAATAAACCCATCCGTTTTGTCGTTCCATTCGCTCCAGGCGGTTCTACCGACGTTACCGCAAGAATCATTGGACAAAAAGTCTCAGAGATCTTAAAGCAACCTATTTTTGTAGAAAATCGGGCTGGGGCTGGGGCGAGTATTGGTATCCAAAATATCGCTAGCTCTTCACCCGATGGTTACTCGGTTCTCGTCGTCTCTCCATCAATTATTGTGAACTCGATTTCGATGGGGGCCAGCGCTAACTATAAACCTCAAGACTTTGAAGTGGTCTCGTTCGCAAGTAACTTACCGATGGGCATTTTTGTGAATGAAAAAGTCGCCGCTAACAATTTAGAAGAATTACGTACGGTTGTACTGAAGGAGCATCTCTCATTTGCCACAGCAGGTAATGGCACTCCACCCAGCATTACCTGTGAAAATTTATTTCGTATCATTTGGAAAGCTGATGTGACGCATATCCCCTACAAAGGCTCAAGCCCTGCTTTACTTGCCACATTGAGTGGCGAAACCCCTATTACTTGTGGCGCCATGACTGGAGTTACTCCTTTTGCTAAGCAAGGGAAAGTCAAAGTATTAGCAGTGTCTAGTGAGAAGCGATTAGCCAGTCTACCGAATGTTCCTACCGTGATAGAGGCTGGCTACCCGCAACTGAGAGATGATTTGTGGACCGGAATCTTCGTTCCTAAAAATACCCCGATGGAAATTAAACAAAAACTCAACCAAGCTATCAATCTAGCTTTACAAAATGCAGAAGTAATTGAAAAACTGGACGCCAATGATTTGGTGCCGATGGGTGGTTCATTGAGTCAAAACACGGAATACTTTAATTCGGAAATCAGCCGGTGGTTCAAAACCATCAACACCCTTAAATCTCAATAAAGGTGATTACCGAATCACCCGATCTGGATTCTCTTCATAGGGTGGGGAGTAGACCACTAACAACTTGACTGGCTCTTCACTGATCACCGTAAAGACATGCATCGCTAGCGCCGGAAAGAAACAAGCATCGCCAGGACCCATCTCACACACTTCACCATTCACCTCAGCTCTAGCGCGCCCCTCTAACATATAGACGACCTGCTCAATTCCAGGATGAGCGTGCGGCAAAGCACCCTTACCCTTTTCAATCGTACCGTGCACTAACTCAATATGCTTTGCGCCAACATTCTCGGGCCCAATGAGGCGACGGTTTAATGTCCCAACATGGTTCGCTGGATGATAACCAACAACGTCTCCTGCTTTGACAAAATATTTTGATGCCTGTGGTTGACTCGACATAACCTCTCCTTCATTTTTTTAATAGACGATTAATATGATTTTGGTAAGCTTAATACTTTTTCCGCAATAAAACATAAGATTAATTGAGGACTCACTGGTGCAAGACGAGGTATCCACGACTCACGCAGATACCGCTCAACGTGATACTCCTTCGCATATCCCATACCGCCCAATGTCAAAATAGCACGCTCACAGGCATGAAAACCAGCTTCCGCCGCTAAGTACTTCGCGGCATTGGCTTCAGCAGCGCAAGATTGCGCAGCATCATATAAAGCTGCTGCCTTATAAACCATTAATTGAGCAGCCTCTAACTCCATCCAAGAAATAGCGAGTGGATGTTGAATACTTTGATTTTGTCCAATGGGTCGATCAAAAACAATACGGTCTTTAGCATATTGCGTGGCTCTTGATAAAGCTACTTGACCAAGACCAACAGCCTCAGCAGCAATCAATATTCTTTCCGGATTTAACCCATGCAAAATATACTTAAATCCTTTACCCTCTTCGCCGATTAAATCTTCTTTGGGTATTTTTAATCCCTCAATAAAGACTTCGTTAGAATCTACACAATGACGACCCATCTTAGGAATCTCTTGAATAGCAATGCAGGACCGATCAAGATCAGTATAAAAAAGAGATAAGCCTTCAACGCCATGCGCATCTTCAATCGGCGTTGTTCTCACTAATAATAAAATTTTATTAGCCACTTGCGCTGTAGAGATCCAAATCTTTTGACCACTAACTACATAGTAATCACCTTGCTTAACAGCTTTAGTTTTGAGCTTTAAAGTGTTTAAACCGGTATTCGGTTCTGTTACCCCAAAACAAGCTCGGTCTTGACCTGCGATGAGAGGTGGCAACCAACGCTTCTTTTGTTCATCGTTGCCAAATACGACGACTGGATGTAATCCAAAAATATTCATGTGAACTGCAGAAGCACCGGATAGCCCAGCACCACTTCCAGATATCGTCTGCATCATCAAGGCTGCTTCGGTTATTCCTAAGCCAGACCCACCATATTCTTCTGGCATGGCAATTCCTAGCCAACCAGCCTGCGCGCACGCTTGATGAAAATCAAAGGGAAACTCTGCCGATTGATCTCGCTCTAACCAATACTGGGCATCAAACGGCTGACATAATTTCTCAATCGCCGTTTTAATTTGTAACTGCGCTTCGTTCCACTGAAAGTTCATCAAGGCTTACCCGCCTTTAATACCGCTTGTATCTCATCATCTAGATAACCCAGCGAGCGCAAGACCTCAGCTGTGTGCTGACCTAGTGTAGGTGTTGGCGAAAGTTGTTGACTAGTAGGTGTAGCGGACCAATCAACAGGGTCTTTCATGACACGTATCAACCCTTCCGTAGGATGCTGCTCTTCAAAAATAAAATCTTTACTCTTTAAATGCTCATCATGAATCAGGTCATGAATCGAATTAACCGTTTGATTGGGGATATCAAATTGATCAAATAATGTGCGCCACTCTTGTGTCGTCTTCGCCTTCATCAAAATCGCTAATTCAGAATAGACCTGATCAATATTAGCGGCACGATTGGCGTGAGTACAAAAAATTGTTTCTTGATATCGCTGGGGCTGTTCAATCGCCTCAAAAAAACTTTTCCAGTGTTTATCGTTATAAATTAGGGTAGAAATATAACCATCTTTTGTGGCATAAGGTTTTCGATGCGGTGATATCAAGCGTTGATATCCCGCTTTACCAATCGAGGGTACATATGTTTCACCCGCCATATGATCTCCCAGAACAAATTGTGTGAGTGCTTCAAACATGGGAACAATGACCTGCTGACCCTGCCCAGTTTTTTCTCTCGCATATAAAGCGGCTGTCACTGCATTAACAGAATACAAACCCGTCACGCGATCACCAATCGTGGTGGGCACGTAGCGTGGCTCTTCAATACCATACTCTTGCATGAGCCACGGCAGACCAACGGCTGCTTGGATCAAATCATCATACGCGGGCTTTTGCGCATTTAAACCATCTTGACCAAATCCCGAACAAGAAACATAAATCAACTTAGGATGAATCTGACGTAAATCCTCGTAACCTAAACCCAGACGTTCAAGCGCTTGAAGTCGAATGTTAGAAATAAAGACATCCACTGTTTTAACCAGTGCAAGGATGGCCTTTTTACCTTCAGCACTTTTCAAATCGAGCACAATACTTTTCTTACCGCGATTGAGATGCAAGAAAATGTGCCCCATCTTCTGATGTTTCATCGGACCAACATCACGCATGTTGTCCCCTTCGGGGGTTTCGACCTTAATGACCTCGGCACCTATCGTTGCCAAAATATGCGTGGCAAACGGGCCCAAAATAACGGACGTTAAATCTAGTACCCGAACACCAGCTAAAGGCCCCATAATATTCCCTGAATTAATTAAGCTCTGACTTAATGCCAGACTGTTGAATCAATTTACCCCAATAAGCCATCTGCTCACCCACATATTGGGAGAAATCTTGAGGATTCTTTGATGGCCAGACAACAAATCCAAGTTGTGATAATTTTGTTTGAACTTCAGAATCCTTTAAAGACTCCATCAACACTGCATTTAATTTATCAACGATAGGCTTCGGTAAATTTGCTGGGCCAAAAATCCCGTTCCAAGATACTAAATCTACACCCGGTATGGTTTTTGCAATGGGGGGAATATTGGGCAGTAAGGCGTAAGGTCGGTTACCCGTGAGTCCAATGGCACGTACCTTACCCGCCTTAATCATGGCCATCCCCGATCCGGTATCAGCAACATAGACTTGAATTTGATTACCAATTAAATCGGTCATCGCTTGTGGACTCGATTTATAAGGTATCTGTGTCATACCAATTTTGGCTAAAAAATTAATCGTCTCCGTTGTCACTAAGGACGTACTGTTCGGTGTGCCATAGGAAAGCTTGTCAGGATTTGCCTTCGCATAATCAATTAATTCTTGAACATTTTTAACGGGCAAATCATTATTTACACACAGCACAAATGGCAACTCACCAACTCTGGCAATCGGCGTGAAATCTTTGATAGGATCATATTTTAAGCTTTGAAATAACCACGGATTAGCTGAATGAGAAGTGTTGGTGGTCATGAGTAAGGTATAACCATCTGGCTTAGCTGATGCAACGGCTTGTGCACCAATCTGCGCACTCGCACCAGGCTTGTTATCGACAATCACGGTTTGGCCTAAAAGAGTACCCATCTTCGTAGCAACGACTCGAGCAACAGCGTCTGTGCCACTACCCGCCGCAAAGGGGACTATCAGAGTGATGGTGTTATTGGGATAATTTTGCGCCATGGCACCAAATGTAGCAAGGCAACTTCCAAGAATAACTAATTTTTTTAATAATCTCATAAATGTCTCCTATTGACGATTGAGTAGAGCTTTACCTACCCGAGATTGATTGGGTTTACCAATCGCTGTTGATATAAACTCACCAATCTTCACCACTTCACCTAAATGAATACCCGTTTCAATACCTAAGCCATGCATTAAATAAAGAACATCTTCGGTCGCCACATTCCCTGTGGCACCTTTGGCATACGGACAACCACCTAAACCGGCGACTGAGGAATGAAAAATGGCTACACCCATTTCTAATGCGGCGTAGATATTGGTAAGTGCCTGTCCATACGTATCATGAAAATGTCCAGAAAAGATCTTGCTCGGTGCCACCTTAAAAATCGCCTCATAAACTCTCTTTACTTGACCGGCAGTTCCAACACCAATCGTATCAGCGATATCAATCTCATCACAACCCAAATCCAACATTTGTTGCACCACATTGACAACTTGCTGCGGCTCAACAGGGCCTTGATAAGGACACCCTAAAGAACAGGAAATACTGGCCCTTACTAAAAGACCATCGCGCTTGGCGCTTTGCACAACCGGAACAAAACGCTGAATGGATTCGTGAATGCTGCAATTAATATTTTTCTGGGTGAAAGCTTCCGATGCGGCTGAAAAAATAACGACTTCATTGGCTTTAGCCGCCAGAGCAGCTTCATAACCCTGTAGGTTCGGTGTTAATGCAGAATAAATGACCCCAGGCAAGCGTTTAATCTCGCGCATCACCTCATCACTTCCAGCCATCTGCGCAATCCACTTGGGTGAAACAAAAGAAGCAGATTCAATATTAGTAAACCCAGCGTCTGAAAGTCGGTTAATTAAATCGACTTTAACGTCAATAGGAACAAAGTCTTTTTCATTTTGTAATCCATCCCTAGGTCCCACTTCTACCATCTTGACCTTTTTGGGAAAAGGATGACTCACTTGACTTTCTCCAAGAAAGCTTTCATCAAAGCCTGCGCCTCTGGTCCCGTTCGAATTGCGGCAATCCGTCGCACCGTTTCATCAATGAGTTCAGTGGTAATGGGTTGATGCGAAAGATCGCGGACCATTTTCTTACAAGCCATTACTGCAAGCGGTCCATTATTAACAATCCCTTCACAGATGCTAAGCACTTTGCTATCTAAAGATTGCGGTTCGACGAGTTCATGAACAAACCCCATCGCTTTTGCCTCTCCAGCCGTAAATACTTCTGCCGTCACAAAATACCTGCGAGCGTTTTGCTCTCCCATCGCGCGTATGACATACGGGCCGATGGTTGCCGGCAATAGTCCTAACTTGGCTTCTGAAATACAAAAGCGAGCATTGGAAGAAGCTACCAAAATATCACAAACACTCGCAAGTCCAACGCCTCCAGCATAGGCATCGCCATGTACTTTTGCGATCACCGGCTTTGAGCAGCGATAAATAGTATTGAGCATGTTCGCCATTTTTCTCGAATCTGCTTCATTCTCTTCTTTGGTGTAAGTCACCATACTTTTCATCCAATGCAAATCAGCCCCAGCACAAAATGTTTTACCCGTGGCCTGAAGAACGATGACACGACAGGTTTCATCTTGGTCTAAATCAGTAAACACTTGATGCAGCTCATTGATTAACACTTCGTTAAAAGCATTTCTGACCTCTGGCCGATTTAAAGTGACATAAACAATATCGCCATGAGTGAGAGTTAAATGTTGGTAAGTTTTGGAAGTGGTTGTCATCGTCAATCGTGTTCTCTCTATTACTGTAGTTCTATACCAGCTTCTTTAATTGCCTTAGCCCATTTTGCGGACTCGATAGTATTACGTTTTGCTAACGTCTCCGGTGGGCCAGGCTCGACTTCAAAACCCAGACTAGCAAAGCGTTCCTGAATCTCTTTACTTCTGGCCGCTTGATTAAGAGCGTCATTGAGCTTGGCAATAATGGCAGGAGGGGTTTTCGCTGGGGCATAAGCGGCAAAATACGCAATCAACTCATATCCTTTAATGCCTAAAGCTTCATTGACAGTAGGTAACTCTGGGATAGCATTCGAGCGCTTGAGCGATGTGACAGCAAGACCGCGTATCTTACCTGCTTGTACTTGTGGCAATGTGACTGCAAAGTCAGCCGTAAACATCATCACCTGCCCACCGATCAAATCCGTCATCGCATTTGGTCCACTTTTATAAGGCACATTCGTCATGGTGATGCCAGCCATCGATGCCAACATCGAACTAGAAACTAGTTGTGACGTACTTGCACTGGCAAAAGTAGTTTTATCCGGATTAGCTTTGGCATAAGCCACAAAGTCTTTCAGTGTTCGCATCGGCAATTCATTATTAATCGCCACAATCAACGGAACTTCTCCCATGAAGCCGATCGGAGCAAAGGCGGTGTCTTGGTCATAGGGTAATTTCTTCATGAGACTTTTTAAGGCTGCGTTGGTACTATTCGTGCCAATTAAAATGGTATAGCCATCAGGATCTGCCTTAGCTACAGCATCTGCTCCTAACATGCCATTCACGCCAGGTCGGTTATCAACCACAATCGTCTGGCCTAAGATATCAGACATCTTGGCAGCAAATGCACGACCAATTTGATCCGTAGCACTTCCAGCCGCAAAAGGCACAATGGCTTTGATGGGTTTATTGGGGTAGGACTGTGCAATAGTTACAGTTGAAGACAATGTCAAACACATCGCAGTCAATGTTAGGCCCAGACTTTTAGTCAGTTGAATAGTTGATTTCATCAGTTTCATAGTTTCTCTTTAATTATTGTTTTTTTAAATACATCATCAAAACATTTCCACAGCAATAGCGGTAGCTTCACCACCACCAAGACAAATAGCCGCCACTCCACGCTTGAGGGAGTTTTTCTGAAGAGCTCCCAGTAAGGTGACGACAATTCTAGCCCCAGAAGCACCAATCGGATGGCCTAACGCACAAGCACCACCATGAATATTGACTTTTGCCGCCGGTAACTTTAAATCTGACATAGCTGCCATCGTTACGACCGCGAAGGCTTCATTGATTTCATACAGATCAACATCGGAAGTCTGCCAACCTGTTTTTTGCAGGAGTTTTTTGATGGCTCCTACCGGCGCAGTCGTAAACAAAGCGGGGGCTTGCGCGAACGTTGCGTGAGCCACCATCTTAGCAATCGGTTGAAGTCCCAACTTTTTTGCTTTAGAAGCTCTCATTAATAATAACGCAGCCGCACCATCAGAGATGGATGATGAATTCGCCGCAGTAACTGTGCCGTTTTTATCAAAGGCTGGCTTTAACTCGGGAATTTTTTCCAAATTGACGGCAAATGGTCCTTCATCTTTATCAATGATTTGGGGACCTTTACGATGACTAACGGTGACTGGGGCGATCTCCCAATCAAAACTACCATCCTGTGAAGCTTGTTTTGATCGTTGCGTGGACCGAACCGCAAACTCGTCTTGCGCTTGCCGACTAAAGTGATACATCCCAGCACAATCCTCCGCAAAGCTACCCATTAAGCGACCACGTGTTTCTTTTAAATACGAATCCTCTAAACCATCTAAAAACATGTGGTCAATCAACTGTCCATGGCCCAATCGATAACCACCACGTGCCTTTGCTAACAAATAAGGCGCATTGGTCATGGATTCCATCCCTCCAGATATCGCAACCTCATAAGAGCCCGCCAAAATACCATCATGACCAAACATGATGGATTTCATGCCAGATCCACAAACTTTATTGAGGGTGGTGCAAGCTACACTGAGTGGTAATTTCGCTAACATAGCCGCCTGTCTTGCTGGCGCTTGACCCAACCCTGCAGGTAACACGCACCCCATGAACAACTCTTCGACCAAAGCAGAATCAATACCAGAGCGCTCAATCACGGCCTGAATGGCAACCGCGCCTAACTCGGGCGTCTTTAAACTCGAAAAACCTCCCTGAAAACTTCCTATCGGAGTGCGAGCGGCAGATACGATAACAACAGGATCTTCTTGCATGATGAATTCTCTTCAAAAATTATTTAGCAGTCATTCGAATGGCGCCATCTAGACGAATCGTCTCACCATTCAAATAGGGATTCGTAATCATATGCTGTACTAAGGAAGCATATTCAGTGGGCTTTCCCATACGAGCAGGAAAAGGTACCGTTTTACCTAAAGAGTCTTGAACCTCTTGTGGCAAGCCTAATAACATGGGTGTTTGCATAATGCCTGGTGCAATGGCCATCACACGAATTCCAAATCGCGCCAGCTCCCTAGCAATCGGCAGCGTCATGGCGACAATACCGCCTTTAGATGCGGCATAAGCGGCCTGCCCAATTTGACCATCATAAGCTGCAACGGATGCAGTACTAATGACAACACCTCTTTCATCAGATTCTAATGAGGGCAATTGACTCATCACTTCAGTTACCAAGCGAATCATATTAAAACTACCAATTAAATTCACCTGAATCGTTCGAGTAAACATGCCCAAATCATGTGGTCCATCTTTACCCACTACCTTTTGCGCAGGCGCAATACCAGCGCAATTAATTAATCCACGGAGTTGCCCCATGCCAGCCGCAACAGAAATAGCATTTTTTGCACTTTCTTCATTCGTCACATCAGTTTTTACAAACCTCGCATGAGTGCCTAGCTTTTTAGCAACAGCGTTCCCGTCCGCTTCATTCAGGTCTACGAGCAGCACCTTGCCTTGATGATCAATAATCATCTTTGCCGTTGCCGCTCCTAAGCCAGAAGCTCCGCCAGTAATAACAAATACGTGATCTTTAATATCCATAAATTAATTTCAAGAGTCTCTAAAAGTCTAATTCTTTTAATGCACGTGCAATGACGAGTCGTTGCACTTCACTAGTACCTTCATAAATTTGAGTAATGCGAGCGTCTCGGTAATAACGCTCCACGTGATAATCTTCTAAATAGCCATAACCACCCAATATTTGTATGGCCTTAGAACATACTACCTCAGACATCTCAGAGGCAAAAAGTTTCGCTTGTGAGGCCTCCGATAAACAAGGTTCATTGCGCTGTCTCATACTTGCCGCTTGGAGAATCAATAAGCGTGCAGCATTAATTTGCGTTTGCATGTCGGCGAGGAAATTAGCAATACTTTGATGCTCAATCAAGGGAACATTAAATTGCACACGCTCTTTTGAATAGCGCAACGCAGCTTCAAAAGCTGCCCTAGCAATACCCAAGGCTTGAGCCGCAATCCCAATCCGCCCTCCTTCTAAATTTGACAAAGCAATAGCCAGTCCTCGACCTCTAGGTCCCAACATATTTTCTTCAGGAATAGTGCAATTATCTAATGTAATCGCACAAGTATCAGAAGCGCGGATACCCATTTTTTTCTCAACCCGATTAACCACATAACCCGGCGTATCGGTAGGTACCAAAAATGCTGAAATCCCTTTTTTACCAGCGTCAGGATCAGTGACAGCAAAGACGATAGATAACTTCGCCCTCTTACCATTACTCGCAAATTGTTTGGATCCATTTAAAAGCCACTGACCATTCGTGAGCACAGCCCTTGTTTTTAAATTACTCGCCTCGGAACCAGCTTGCGGCTCAGTTAAACAAAAGCTAGCAATGGAGCGGCCACTTGCAAGCTCCCCTAGCCAAGTTTGCTTTTGTTGATCTGTACCAAATTGCATTAAAGGACCACATCCTACGGAATTATGAACACTCATAATGGTTCCCACCGCAGCGTCTCCAGCAGAAATCTCTTCAACCGCTAACGCGTAGGAGATGTAATCCACATTAGCACCCTCCCACTCTTCGGGAACGAACATACCCATTAAACCCAGTGAGCCCATTTGTGCAATGACTTCGTTATCGACCCAGCCCTCTTTATCCCATCTTTCACTATGCGGAGCTAGTTCGTTTTTGGCAAAATCTCTTGCCATATCTCTTACCATTTTTTGTTCTTCAGTAAATTCTAGAAAAGACATACGTTTATCCGTCCACTGGCTAGTTATAAAGAAAAGGAAAAAGCACCATTAATTTCTCATCAGTCACTTCATCGAGTTTATATCTCCATCGGGGCTGGTTATCTTTATCAATAATTAAAGCCCGAATCCCTTCGACAAAATCCGCTCGATCCATCCATTGATTGACGAGGGTGAGTTCATTGGTAAAACAGGCTGACAACGATGAAGATCTGCCAATCTCTATCATCCTTAAAGTTGCAGCCATGGCTACAGGGGAATTTTTATGTGCCTTTGCCAAGGCCTCCGAAGACCACTTTGCTGGTGAAGTACTTTCTAACTGTGTAAGCGATTGAATAATGTCATGTAAATTTTGGGAAGCAAAAACTTGTTGTATGGCATCTTCTATCTTCGCAAGTGGTGCCTGAGGCGCTTGATTCGTGGCACCATGTTTTATCAATAAAGTCTCAATTTGCTGGGTAATCGGCGCATCATCCTGCATCAACCTGAGATCCGTGACAAACAGGTTGATTTGTTGGGAGGATATGATCCAGTCAGCCAAGTCAGAAAATAGAGCATCTTCCCCCTGAATACTCTTTCCGGTTAAGCCTAAATAACTCCCGATCATGCCTGGACAGCGCGATAGAAAATAACTCCCTCCCACATCCGGAAAAAAGCCAATACCTGTTTCAGGCATCGCGATGCGAGTACGTTCAGTCACAACTCGATACGAGGCTCCCTGAGAAATACCCATTCCACCCCCCATGACAATACCGTCCATAAAAGCAATGTATGGCTTAGGATAAGAGTAAATATATTCATTGAGTGCGTACTCTTCACCAAAAAAAGTACGGTAAACATCATCGCCACTCACCACGCTATCGTGTAGTGAACGAATATCACCACCGGCGCAAAAGGCTTTTTCGCCAGCACCACGCACAACAACCACTTTCACCGCATCATCAACAGCCCACTCCAATAAGCAATGATGCATTTTTTGGACCATGGAATAACTAATTGCATTGAGGACCGAAGGTCGATTTAACGTAATACAAGCAACACCTTGCTGTATATCAAAAATAAGTTCTTGTTCTAACGGGGAATTCACTACACATCCTATCGAATTATTGTTTTTGAAAAAGCTGAATAATGGCTGAAAAATCTAAATGTCCCTTACCTTGCATACTGAAGGTTTGGTAGATTTGTTGCGCCAAACTGCCTAAAGGAACCGGTTGCTTTGCTGATTTTGCGGCTTCAGCAGCTAAACCTAAATCTTTTAGCATGAGATCTGCTCCAAAACCCCCCGTATACCCGCGACTCGAAGGCACGTTTTCTAACACGCCAGGAAACGGATTATAGGTATCCGAACTCCAGCAACGACCACTCGAAGTATTAATAATGCCAGCTAAGGTTTTGGGATCCATCCCTAAACTCACCCCAAGGGACATGGCCTCGGCAGTGCCAATCATGGAAATACCTAAAAGCATGTTGTTAACAACCTTTGCGACCTGGCCATTACCACTGCCGCCACAGTAAACAATATTTTTACCCATTAAGGACAAAATATCTTTGAAACGAAGATATTGTTGCTCATCTCCACCCACCATAAAAGTCAGCGTCCCCGCCTGCGCACCACCAGTGCCTCCAGAAACAGGTGCGTCCAGTATCACCATCTGCTGATCCTGTGCCACTTTTGCCAAATCCCGTGAAGTTTGCGGATCAATCGTTGATGAATCAATTAAAGCTGTCTTCGAGGTGCAATTAGCAAAAATACCATCAGGTCCTAAATAAACCGATCGAACGTGAGCCGAAGCTGGCAGCATTGTAATAATCAGATCGAGATCAGCTAATGCTACCTCTTTGGGTGAAGAAGAGGCGACAACCTTTTGTGAGTAATCTGAAGTAATCTTTTTTACCGATGACTCAACAATGTCATATACCGTTAAATGATGACCTGCTTTTAATAAATTTCTCGCCATCGGCGAGCCCATGTTTCCTAGTCCGATAAATCCTATGTTCACAAAATCTCCTCACATCCTAAAGAACTGTTTTTTTAATACACGTTATTTTACTGATCCTTGAAAACAGGCTTTCTCTTTTCTACAAAAGCATTCATGCCCTCTTTTTGATCTTGTGTGGCAAACGTAGAATGGAATACCCGTCTTTCAAAATGAACGCCCTCTGATAGGGTTGTTTCATAGGCACGATTGACGCAGTCTTTAGCCATCATCGCAATCGGTAGTGACATACCAGCAATTTTTTGCGCTGCCTCTAATGCTTCTTTCATTAATTGATCTAATGGAACTACGCGACTGACAAGTCCACTACGCTCTGCTTCTTGTGCATCCATCGTCCGACCAGTCAGCGCCATTTCCATCGCTTTTGATTTGCCAACAAAGCGAGTTAGACGCTGCGTACCACCCGCTCCAGGAATCGTTCCCAATAGAATCTCAGGCTGTCCAAATTTCGCATTGTCTGCCGCAATAATAAAATCGCACATCATGGCTAATTCACATCCACCGCCTAAAGCATAGCCTGAAACCGCCGCAATCGTTGGCTTTCTAAATGTTGCAATTCGTTCCCAATGCACCGTAATAAAATCTTTGGCATAAACGTCCATGTAGGTCGAATCTTTCATGGCTTTAATATCTGCACCGGCAGCAAAGGCTTTTTCATTGCCCGTCAAGATCACCACTGAGGTATGCGGATCAGCCTCTAATTGATCAAGTGCTTGCGCTAGTTCCTTCGTTAGGTCTGGACTCAAGGCATTCATCGCTTGGGGACGATTTAATCGAATCACGGTAACCTTGCCGTGCGCCTCTAAAAGAATGTTTTCAAAAGCCATGGTGTTTCCTTTCATTGCGTTTTATCTATGTTTGATGTCACACCAATCATCTAGTGTTTTTCTAGATATTAGTTAATATTTTTAAGGCTTATTTCTGGATATTGGGAATTCCCCTACTATGTCATTTGAATGTTAACCTATATAAATTGTCTATGAATATACTTGCTCTAAATGATCTCTTTTTTGCTTTAAATATTAACTGAGTAAATGATCGACGTAGTGAATACCCTAACCTTTCCCCGATTTCTCGTAAAGCACGCAGAGTCGATTCCAAAACACCCTGCGTATCGAGAAAAATACATGGGTATTTGGCAAGTGACCAACTGGCAAGAAAACTTCGAACAAATTAAAAACTTAGCCTGCGGACTGACCGCTTTGGGTTTCGAGCGGGGGATGCGTTTGGCCATCATTGGGGATAATCGCCCACAACTTTACCAAGCCATGGTTGCTGCACAGTGTCTTGGCGGAATTCCTGTTCCACTCTATCAAGACGCGGTAGCCAACGAGATGATTTATGTTTTCAACGATGCCGGCATTACTTTCGCTATCGTTGAAGATCAAGAACAAGTTGATAAATTACTAGAAATCCAAGATCAATGTTCACATTTGAAGACGATCATTTACGAAGATCAAAAAGGTCTGAAAGATTATCAGCAAGCCTTCTTACGTTCTTATCAAAATATACAAGAACTAGGTCAACAATATGCAAGTCAATACCCAGACTTTTTTTTAAACGCGATTGAACAAGGGCAAAGTAGTGACCTTTGTGTCATTCTTTATACCTCGGGTACGACCGGTCAACCTAAAGGCGTTGCTCATACCCATCAAAACTTCATCCTAGCAGGACAAAATAGCTCGGCATTCGATCAACTGAGTTCCTCAGATAACGTTTTAGCCTACCTACCGATGGCATGGGTAGGCGATCACCTATTCTCCTTTGCTCAAGCGATGGTGACCGGCATGACAGTGAACTGCCCAGAGTCTCGTGAAACGGTCATGACCGATATGCGCGAAATTGGGCCTAGTTATTACTTTGCACCGCCTAGAATCTTCGAAAATCTTTTGACTCAAGTCACCATCCGAATGGAAGATGCGGGCTACATCAAACGACAGCTCTATGCCAAAGCGATGCAATTAGCTAAACGCGTTGGTAGTGACATCCTAGATAGTCACTCCGTTTCATTAGTGAATCGCCTTTACTACCGATTTTTTGACTTCATCATCTACGCACCACTGCGTAATGCACTGGGTATCAATCGGATTCGGGTGGCCTATACCGCGGGCGAAGCAATTGGACCAGATTTATTCCGTTTTTACCGTTCCATCGGCGTTAATCTAAAACAGTTCTACGGACAAACAGAAACTTCTGCCTACGTGTGCTTCCAACCCGACCGGCAAGTAAAATACGATACGGTAGGTATCCCTGCACCAGGTATGGAAATTCGATTAGCAGAATCTGGAGAAGTATTAGTGCGCGGCGTGAGTGTCATGCAAGGCTATTATCTCAAACCCGAGGCAACTGCAGAGGCAATTGACCAAGATGGCTTCTTCCATACTGGTGATGCAGGCATTATCGATAAGGATGGACACCTACGAATTATTGATCGTGCCAAAGATGTCGGGAAAATGGCGAGTGGTAAATTATTTGCGCCTAAATTTATCGAAAACAAACTGAAATTTTTTCCGTTCATCAAAGAAGCTGTGGTCTTTGGCAACGAAAAAGAATCAATCATGGTTTTTATTAATATTGATTTTGATGCTATGGCTAACTGGGCCGAACGACGCCATATCGCTTTTGCCGGCTACATTGATCTTGCTGCCAAGGCCGAGGTTTATCAAATGATGAGTGAGTGTATTGAGCAAGTTAATCAGGATCTTGCCGATGATCCCATGCTTAGCCACGCACAAATAGAACGCTTTTTAATTTTGCATAAAGAACTTGATCCAGACGATGATGAATTAACTCGCACCAGAAAAGTACGACGCCTTTTTATTGCGGAAAAATACGCGGTTTTGGTAGACGCCTTGTACTCGGGAAAACCTGAGCAATATATTGAAACCAAAGTCAAATTTGAAGATGGTCGAGATGGCAGTATCAGTGCAACTGTCCGAATCCAGAGCGCTAAAAAATATCAGGAGGTCGCATGAGTAATAAGGTGATTTTGCGACTAGAAAGTATCTCCTTATCGTTTGGTGGAGTTAAGGCGATTACCGATGTTTCATTTGATGTTTATGAACATGAAATACGCTCCATCATCGGCCCCAATGGTGCCGGAAAAAGCTCAATGCTGAATGTTATTAACGGCGTCTACCATCCACAACAAGGGTCTATTTATTTTCGTGAGCAACAACGCCGTCAAATGGATCCTACGGAAGCTGCCCGACAAGGCATTGCAAGAACGTTTCAGAACATCGCTTTATTTAAAGGTATGTCCGTCTTAGATAACATCATGACGGGCCGAAATACGTTGATGCGGTCCAACTTATTACAACATGCGCTATGGGTCGGCGCTGCGCGCAAAGAAGAAGAGTACCACCGAGAAAAAGTAGAAGAAATCATCGACTTCTTAGAAATACAACACATCCGTAAAACGGCAGTCGGCAAACTACCTTATGGTTTGCAAAAACGTGTGGAGTTGGCCAGAGCCCTTGCAGCAGAACCCAGTTTATTACTTTTAGATGAGCCTATGGCAGGGATGAATGTTGAAGAAAAGCAAGATATGTGCCGCTTCATTTTGGAAGTCAATCAACAGTTTGGTGTAACCATTATCTTGATAGAACATGATATGGGTGTGGTGATGGATATATCTGATCGCGTTGTCGTGCTCGATTACGGGCAAAAAATTGGTGATGGACTTCCCAATGATGTCAAAAATAGTCCTGCTGTCATTAGTGCCTATCTTGGCACCAATCATTGATGATGAAGAATAAAGGAACTCAGTATGCAATTTTTCTTTGAAATCGTGATTAGCGGTGTGCTCTCCGGCCTAATGTACTCGTTAGTTGCGTTGGGCTTTGTACTCATTTATAAAGCGTCTGGCGTCTTCAATTTTGCACAAGGTGCAATGGTGTATTCTGCCGCTCTAGCTGTGGTTGGTTTTATTGACTTTGGACTGCCGATGTGGATGGCAATCATTGCATCATTTATTTTTATGACCATCATTGGTATCTTTACCGAAAAACTAGTTCTGGGCAAACTCGTCAATCAACCCCCTATTACGCTTTTCATGGCAACGATCGGCTTGAGCTTTTTTTTAGAAGGTCTTTCACCTATTCTGTTTGGAACAGAAATCCGAGCCATTAATTTAGGTGTTGTCGACGAACCCATCCAATATCTAATGGATACCATGGGAATCGGCGTCTCAAAATTAGACTTAGTCTCCTCAGGAATCATTTTGCTATTGGTGCTCTTACTCTCCTTACTATTTCAGTACACCAAAATTGGGCGTGCCCTTCGTGCGGTTGCTGATGACCATCAAGCCGCCCTATCCTTAGGAATTCCACTCCAAAACATTTGGGCGATTGTGTGGGGTATTGCCGGTTTTGTAGCGCTCGTTGCTGGCTTACTCTGGGGTTCGCGTAACGGGGTGCAATATGCATTGTCCCTGACAGCACTCAAAGCATTACCCGTATTAATTTTAGGTGGCTTTACATCTGTTCCCGGTGCGGTGATCGGCGGAATCATCATCGGCGTTTCTGAAAAACTCGCCGAAATATATATACCGCCAGTTTTACAAGAAGCCTTCGGAGGTAATTATGGAGGTATCGAAGGCTGGTTTCCCTACATCTTTGCTCTACTATTCCTGCTGGTTCGCCCAGAAGGATTGTTCGGTGAAAAACATATTGACCGCGTCTAAGGAGACATTATGTTCTACCGTGAAAATGGGCAATTTAAAACAAGCTATACCTCCGATAGCCAAATATTTCCTATCCTACAAGATAAGATTGGAATAATTATTTTGCTCATTTTCGCCTTTGTGGGGATCCCTTTATTGGCGAATGAATACTGGATCAATGCCATTCTAATTCCGTTTTTAATTTTTTCTCTGGCTACTCTTGGACTGAATTTTTTAACGGGCTATGCCGGGCAACTATCACTCGGCTCTGCTGCTTTTATGGCGGTTGGAGCCTATGCTAGCTATAACTTTCAATTACGTATCGAAGGTATGCCATTCTTCATCTCGTTTCTTTTAGGTGGTCTGAGTGCTGCGATGGTAGGTATCTTGTTTGGTCTGCCATCACTTCGTATCAAAGGCTTCTACCTAGCTGTAGCGACCTTAGCGGCTCAATTTTTTGTAGTTTGGTGCTTAACCAAATTTCCGTGGTTTTCGAATTTTAGTTCATCGGGTGTCATTAGCGCGCCAACCTTGACCTTTGCTGGATTGACCGTCGATACACCTATCTCTAAATACCTACTTGTCCTCATTTTTGTGACCTGCCTAACCTTGATTGGAAAAAATCTAGTCCGATCATCCACCGGCAGAGCATGGATGGCCGTCAGGGATATGGATGTGGCTGCTGAAGTGATTGGCATCCCTCTCATGCGAACCAAACTCATTGCCTTTGCTGTTAGCTCTTTTTATTGTGGTGTCGCAGGAGCGCTTTACGCTTTTTGCTACTTAGGTACCGTGGAGCCAGACGGATTCTCCCTAGAACTTTCCTTCAAAATCTTATTTATGGTGATTATTGGTGGCGTTGGAAGTATTTTAGGGAATTTTTTGGGCGCAGCTTTTATCCTGTTATTACCTATTTTTTTAGATATTTCCTTAATGTTTGTCTCAAAAATGTTCCACTTGCCCATCAGTAATGCCAATGTTTCCCATATTCAACTCATGGTCTTTGGAGCGCTCATCATCTTTTTCCTGATTGTCGAACCACACGGATTAGCCAGACTTTGGCAAATCACGAAAGAAAAATTGAGACTTTGGCCATTTCCGCATTAATATAGAAGTAAAGATTCATCGTAATTTAATAATCAATAACAATGACTAGGAGATAAACAATGATTCATATTAGAAAATCGATCGTTCTCACAATGTTCACTTTGCTGGTGAGTAGTCTAGGTGTGCTGTGCACCCCGGCTCAAGCTGAAGATCAATTTGTTTCAATCCCGAGCTACCGCATAGGGCCATACGGTTCCAATGGGCAAGCTTTTTATGGTGGGTTTATTGACTACCTGAATTATGTGAACCTTGCTGAGGGAGGCATTAACGGCGTTAAGTTCGCCTGGGAAGAGTGCGAGACTGAATACAACAATGCTAAAGGTGTTGAGTGCTATGAGCGTCTCAAAGGTAAGTCCGGCACTTCTAAAGGAACCGCCATTCATACCATGTCATCAGGTATTTCCTATTCAGTTCTTGAAAAATCACAAGCCGATAAAGTACCACTGGTCATGATGGGTTATGGTCGTACCGATGCTGTTGATGGCTCTGTATTTCCTTATGCATTCCCATTAGTAACAACCTACCAAATGCAAATATCGGCCATCATTAAATTTTTAACTCAAAAAAATGGCTCACTAGCGGGCAAAAAAATTGTCTACCTCTATCATGACTCTGCCTACGGTAAAGAACCAATGGTCGCAATTGCTGCCGAAAGTAAGATCAACAACTTTAAACTTGTCGAAATCCCCGTGGCACACCCAGGTAATGAACAAGGTGCGCAGTGGTTAAAAATCCGCGAAGAAAATCCTGATTATGTAGTTTTTTGGGGTTGGGGTGTGATGAACCAAACCGCTATCAAAGCCGCGCAAAAAGTAGGCTTCCCCCGCGAGCGGATTGTGGGCTCTTGGTGGGCTGGATCTGAGGAAGATGTGATTCCTGCTGGAGACGCTGCAAAAGGTTACATGAGCGCAACCTGGAATGTGTCAGGTAAAGATGTTCCTATCATCGCTGAAATCGGTAAAGTCGTTTATGGTGCCGGTAAAGGTAATTACTCTGACAAAAACAAAATTGGTACGATCCTTTACAACCGTGGCGTTTCTGCGGCCATCGTGACCGTCGAGGCTGTGCGCAATGCACAAACCAAATTTGGTAAAGGTAAAGTCATGAGTGGCGAACAAATGCGTTGGGCGTTTGAAAATCTGAACGTCACAAACGCACGTCTAACCACTCTAGGTGCTACGAACTTACTACCTGAAATCAAGACCTCTTGCGAAAACCATGAAGGCTCAGGAAAAATCAGGGTTCAACAATGGGATGGTACAAAATGGAATCTTGTTTCTGATTGGATTGAAGGTAATAAAAAACTTATCCACCCATTATTTCAAGCTTCAGCTAGAGAGTATGCGAAAGAAAAAAATATTACTCCAGCCTGCTTAAAAAACTAGCCTTACTGTAACGACGTGAGTGCGCTCCTTTCAGTTAAAAATATCGAAGTCATTTATGACCATGTGATATTGGTCCTGAAGGGAGTTTCTCTAGAAGTTCCAGAAGGTAAGGTCGTGTCATTACTCGGTGCTAATGGGGCCGGTAAATCGACAACTCTAAAAGCTATCTCTAATATTCTCGCTGCCGAGCGTGGTGATGTGACTAAAGGTAGTATTGAATACAAGAATGAGCGAATCGATCAACTCAGCCCGCATGATTTGGTCAAACGTGGTGTGATTCAAGTAATGGAAGGCCGTCACTGCTTCGCTCATTTATCGATCGAAGATAATTTGATGACTGGAGCCTATACACGTACAGATAGTCATGCCGACATCAAAAATGATCTGGACAAAATCTATACGTATTTCCCACGATTAAAAACTCGCCGTAAATCCCAAGCAGCGTACACATCCGGTGGTGAACAACAAATGTGTGCCATTGGTCGTGCCATGATGGCTAAACCAGAAATGGTTCTTCTCGATGAGCCCTCTATGGGACTTGCGCCACAAATCGTAGAAGAAGTGTTTGAAATCGTCAAAGACCTTAATCAACGAGAAAAGGTGAGCTTTTTATTGGCTGAACAAAATACGATGATTGCACTGCGTTATAGCGATTATGGTTATATCTTAGAAAATGGTCGTGTAGTCATGGACGGAACATCTGACGATTTGCGTAACAATGAGGATGTCAAAGAGTTTTATCTAGGCGTGGCCGCCAATGACGACGAAGAGCGGCAATCATTCAAAGATGTGAAATCCTATCGCCGGCGTAAACGCTGGCTTTCTTGAGGTAATCCCATGCAATTAGATATCTGCGAAACAAGGACGTCGCAAGAAAGATTACAAGATCTTTTAAAACGTCTTCCTAAACAAATCCAATACGCAAAAGATCACACCCAATATTTTGGTCAATTATTTGCCCATGTTCATGCAAAAGAGATCCATACTTTAGAGCAACTAACCACTCTTCCCGTCACTCGTAAGTCGGATCTATCTGCGCAACAAAAAGATCACCCTCCTTTCGGTGGTATGAACGCTGTCCAACTCCATCAAATGAAGCGTATTTTTCATTCTCCAGGCCCAATCTTTGAACCACAAGGTAAAGAAATCGATAGTTTTCGCTTTGCTAGGGCTCTACGTGCAGCAGGATTTGAATCTGGAGATCTAGTCCACAATACCTTTTCTTATCACTTCACACCCGGCGCGTGGATGTTGGAAGGTGCAGCTCATGCACTCGGTTGCTGCGTCTTTCCGGCGGGAGTTGGTCAAACAGAGCTGCAAGCGCAAACCATCGCTCACCTGCGGCCAAATGCGTATACAGGTACCCCTTCCTTCTTAAAAATTATTCTCGAAAAAGCAGATGAACTCCACCTAGATACCAGTAGTATAAAAAAAGCGGTGGTCTCGGGTGAAGCACTGACCCCAAGCTTACGGTCTTGGTTCAATGCCCGAGGGATTGTCATCATCTCGGCTTATGCCACCGCCGATGTAGGTCTGATTGCTTATGAATCACCCACTCTCTCTAGCGGCATGATTATTGAAGAAGATGTTTTATTAGAAATTGTTGAACCAAATGGAACGCAAGCAATGCCGATTGGCGAAACTGGGGAAGTCGTCATTACCGTTTTCGATCAAAGTTATCCTCTCATCCGTTTTGGCACTGGTGATTTATCTGCGATCGATACATCGTCTTTGACAGAACCATCGCCTTGCGGAAGAACCAATCTGCGTATCAAAGGCTGGTTGGGGCGCGCTGATCAAACCACCAAAATTAAAGGGATGTTTGTTCATCCTGGACAAGTGCAAGAAATCATCAGAAAGAATCCGAGCATCAAAAAGGCACGTCTCATGGTCACCGGCACTATCGGCAACGAGGTGATGACGCTGTTTTGTGAACTAAAAGAAGAAACTCAAGAGGATGTATCAATACTCAATACCGCTATTGTTCAATCGATCAGAGATGTCACCAAATTACGTGGGGCCGTTGAATTTAAAAATAGCAACTCTTTAGTAGAGGATGGCAAGCTGATTGAAGACGCTCGTTCATATGATTAAAACAGCGTCATGCTTCACGCTTGTCCTGACTTAAACCGAATTAACTGATGACCCTCTTGTACTTGACTACCCTGCGTAAAGTAAATTTCTTCTACCTCGCCATCTTTCGGAGCAATAATCGTATGCTCCATTTTCATGGCCTCTAAAACGACTAAAGCATCTCCTGCCTTAACCTGATCACCCACCTGGACATGAATCAAGGTCACCTTTCCAGGCATTGGTGCACTCAAATTACCGAACTGATGGGCATGATCACTCAAGGGTACAAAAGGATCAAGATATTGCCAGACTTGATGCGCACCATCCCGGAAAAGGTGCAGCAATGTAGGCTGAATCGGATCAGCAATTACATGACTAATGACTAAGCCTTGAGCCCAGTGGAGGCTCACCGCATCACCTTGCGCACTAAACTGCAATAGATATTCTTGACCAAGATAAGAAATCATCCGATTGACATAGTTGTAAGTTAAAGTGAGTGTGGTGGTATCGGCACTTTCCAAATGCATCCATGAAAAATTCCGGTGCTTCGAATCCATCATGCTCCAACCATCTTGAACGGCCCACGGGGAATTGAACTCTCGTGCATATTTTTTTTGATATTCCTGCTCTTGATGAATTTTCCTCGCAACTAACAACAGTAAATCAACAACATCCAAATTTTGCTGACCTTGCAACAGTTCTGTTGCATTTCGGTCGATTAAACTAGTATCTAATTGCGGCTTCATAAAGTCAGGACAATGCATCAATCGACCCAAAAAAGCGACATTGGTGAAGAGTCCTAAAATCCGGACTTTTGCCAGTGCCGTAGACAATTTTTCGATAGCCTCTTGGCGAGTCTTCCCCCATACAATCAATTTAGCAATCATCGGGTCATAAAAAGGTGAGATGACATCACCCTCACCAACACCTGTATCAATCCGAATTTGCTGAGTCACTTCTTGCGGAAAATGTAATACCCGTAACTTACCCATAGAGGGTAAAAACTGCTTTTCAGGATTTTCCGCATAAATGCGCGCTTCTATGGCATGCCCATTGTGCTCTAACTGATGTTGCAAGAGTGGTAAAGGCTGACCAAATGCCACCCGTAATTGCCACTCCACCAAATCTTGACCAGTAATCATTTCTGTCACTGGATGCTCAACCTGAAGACGCGTATTCATCTCCATAAAATAAAATCCCTCTACTTCACCTTGCTCATTGGTATTGGCAATGAACTCTACAGTTCCAGCACCCTCATATTGAACCGCTCTCGCAGCTTGGATAGCAGCTTCGCCCATCGCTTTTTTTAATGCGGGACTCACATTGGGTGCAGGAGCTTCTTCAACGACCTTCTGATGCCTTCGTTGCACCGAGCAATCACGATCAAACAAATAAACATAGTTATCCTGTTGATCCGAAAAAATTTGTACTTCAATATGACGCGGACGTTGTAAATATTTTTCTAACAAAACTTGTGCATTACCAAAACTACTCATCGCCTCACGCTGACAAGAAGCTAAAGCTTGCTCAAACATGTCATGTGAATCAACAATCCGCATACCTTTACCCCCACCTCCAGCCGAGGCCTTTAGTAAAACCGGGTAACCAATACGATCAGCATGTTCTAACAAAAATGTAGGATCTTGATTTTCCCCATGATATCCGGGAACTAAAGGTACGGCTGCTTTTTCCATTAATGATTTAGCTGCGGATTTAGAGCCCATGGATTCAATAGCGGTTGCTGAGGGTCCAATGAATTTAATGCCCGCTTCTTGACAAGCCTTGGCAAACAGTGCATTTTCAGATAAGAAGCCATACCCAGGATGAATCGCTTGAGCACCACTTCTCAGAGCAATTTGAATGATCTTATCCCCTAAGAGATAACTGTCTTTTGGTAAAGAACCACCGAGATGATAGGCTTCGTCGCATCGCTGAACATGTAAGGCCTCTCGATCAGCATCTGAATACACCGCAACCGTTTTTATACTAAGTCGTTGACAGGTTTTCGCAATCCGACAAGCAATCTCACCACGGTTAGCAATCAATATCTTTTTAAACAATGCACTGATCTCCTAAAGAATTCATTGAAGTCCATTTACATTCTAAAAAGACCAAATTTGGTATCTGTAATCGGGGCATTTAAACTCGCAGAAATCGCTAAACTCAAAATTTTTCGTGTATCTTTTGGATCAATCACACCATCATCCCAAAGCCTTGCACTGGCAAAGTAGGGATGCCCCTGGGTTTCATATTGCTCACGAATCGGTGCCTTAAAGATGTCTTCATCCGCTTGACTCCATTGATCGCCTTTGGCTTCAATGCTCTCTCTACGCAAAGTAGCCATGACGCTAGCAGCCTGCTCTCCACCCATCACGGAGATTCGGGCATTCGGCCACATCCATAGCATTCGAGGGTTAAAGGCTCGGCCACACATACCATAATTACCCGCGCCAAAAGAGCCGCCGATAATGACCGTAAATTTAGGAACTTGAGCCGTAGATACAGCCGTCACCATCTTGGCACCATTTCTGGCAATGCCTTCATTTTCATATTTTCGTCCCACCATAAAACCAGTGATGTTTTGCAAAAAGACTAAAGGAATTTTTCTTTGGCAACATAACTCAATGAAGTGAGCCCCTTTTAACGCACTCTCAGAAAACAAGATTCCGTTATTAGCAACGATACCCACTGGATAACCATCGATTGAAGCAAAACCAGTGACCAGAGTCGTACCATATCGTGCTTTAAACTCATCAAACTCTGAACTGTCAACAATCCGCGCAATCACCTCGCGAACATCATATGGTTTGCGAGTATCAGCAGGAATAATTCCGTACAACTCTTCAGAAGAATACAGTGGCGCTCTTGTCTCGCGACGTATAAATGGCATTGTCTTTTTTTTCTGTACATGCCCCACAATGTTTCTAGCAATGCCAATCGCATGAGCATCATTTTGCGCATAATGATCAGCAACTCCAGAAAGCCGCGTATGCACGTCCGCCCCTCCTAAATCTTCTGCGTTGACAACTTCTCCTGTGGCCGCCTTAACTAAAGGAGGTCCTGCTAAAAATATAGTGCCTTGATCCTTCACAATGATGCTTTCATCACTCATGGCTGGGACATAGGCGCCACCTGCTGTACAAGAGCCCATCACAATGGCAATCTGTGAAATCCCTTTTGCTGACATATTCGCTTGGTTAAAAAAGATTCTGCCAAAGTGATCTCGATCCGCAAAAAGATCCTCTTGATTTGGTAAATTCGCCCCTCCAGAATCCACCAAATAAATACATGGCAAATGATTTTGATCAGCAATCTCTTGTGCCCTGATATGTTTTTTAACCGTCATCGGGAAATAAGAACCGCCTTTAACCGTCGCGTCATTACAAATGATGACGCACTCTTGTCCAGCAATACTCCCAATACCTGTGATAATTCCAGCGCCAGGCGCAGCATCTTGCCCAGATTTTTCTGGGTACATGCCATAGGCAGCTAATTGCGAAAACTCTAAAAAAGGTGTTCCTGGATCAATCAGCAATTGAACGCGATCTCGTGGTAATAGCTTAGCTCGATCAGTGTGTTTTTTTCGAGCAAGCTCACCACCACCGAGTTCAATTTTTTTGATCTTTTCTTTTAAGTCATCCACCAAACCTTGCATGGTTTTAGCGTTATTCAAAAAATCATCGAGTGTTAGATTTATTTTTGTCTCTAATATCGGCATCTTTTTCTTTCTACGTGACTCAATATATATTTTTACGATGAATGCTTACATCGTCTCTGAAAATAATTCGCGTCCAATTAACATTCTACGAATTTCCGATGTGCCAGCACCAATTTCATATAACTTAGCATCACGCCATAAACGACCTACGGGATACTCGTTGATATAACCATTACCACCAAAAATTTGAATCGCTTCACCAGCCATCCACGTTGCTTTTTCCGCAGTATAAAGAATCACACCGGCCGCATCTTTACGTAATTGCCGAATATGCGTACCACCCATATTATCGAGTTGCTTACCTAAGGCATAGCAATAAGCGCGACACGCCTGCAAAGTGGTATACATATCGGCAACCTTCCCCTGAATCATTTGAAATTCACCAATCGATTGTCCAAACTGTTGACGATCATGAATATATGGCACCACGGAGTCCATGCATGCTTGCATAATGCCCAGCGGACCTGCCGCAAGAACAGCGCGTTCATAATCTAATCCACTCATTAAGACTTTGGCTCCACCATCGAGCTGACCCAAGATATGACTTGCCGGTACTTTAACGTTCTGAAAAACTAATTCACCAGTACTTGATCCGCGCATCCCTAATTTGTCTAATTTTTGTGCCACAGAAAATCCAGGCATGCCTTTTTCAACAATAAATGCCGTAATTCCTTTTGCTCCCCCAGCTGGATCCGTTTTGGCATACACCACTAAAACATCACAATCAGGACCATTCGTAATCCACATTTTTGTACCATTGAGAAAATAAAACCCATCTTTTTCAGTGGCACTCATTTTCATACTCACGACATCAGAACCAGCATTAGGCTCACTCATGGCTAACGCGCCAATCAATGTACCGTTAACCAGTCCTGGTAAATATTTCTGCTTTTGTTCTTGCGTACCATTGCGATGTATTTGATTAACACATAAATTCGAATGCGCGCCATAGGAAAGTCCTACCGAGGCAGACGCGCGAGAAATCTCTTCGAGAGCAACCATATGCGCTAAATACCCCATATTTGCTCCGCCATATTCTTCATTAACTGTGATCCCCAAGACACCTAAATCACCCATTTTTTTCCATTGCTCCATCGGGAACTGATCAAAACGATCAATCCCACCAGCCTGCGGCGCGAGTTCTTTTTGCGCATACTCTCTAACAGCAGCACGTAAAGCATCAATATCCTCACCTAAATAAAAATTAATTCCAGGTATTTCAAGCATCGTATTTCCTTCTATCTCAATGATTTTTATCGACATTTGATCAAAAGTATCAATAGCTTTAGTTACTATATATTAGGACTGCAGATTACCTTTGATGAATCAATTCTATTTTACGGTCTTTAAGTCAGTGTTTTAATAAAGTAAGCTCTCGTGCCGAGGGAGGTAAACCCTGAGGTAATCGATGAAGTCGATCGATATTCATGCAGCAAATATGCTTAGTTACAATAACCTCATCTTATATTTCTTTTAACAAAGAAAGGCTCATCTTCAACTATGTCAAAATCCAAACATCAGAAAGTAGATTTCGAACAAGAGTTGCTCTTGCTGCAGATTGAATTAGTGAAAATGCAAAAACAGATCATCTCTGAAGGTAATCGAGTTCTGGTTATTTTTGAAGGGCGTGACGCGGCAGGCAAAGATGGGAGCATCAAACGTATCGTAGAGCACTTAAGCCCGCGTGAATCTAATGTTGTTGCGCTAGGCAAACCTTCCGAAAAAGAAGTTGGGGAGTGGTATTTTCAGCGCTATATTTCAGAGTTACCCGGCAAAGGTCAACTCACCCTCTTTAACCGCAGTTGGTACAATCGTGCTGGGGTAGAACGGGTGATGAATTTCTGCACACATGCAGAATATGAGCAGTTCATGAATACCGTCAATCGCTTCGAAAGTATTCTGGTCGATTCCGGTTTAACGATCATTAAATATTATCTGGATATCTCCAAAGAAGAACAAATATCTCGCCTCAATGATAGAAAAACAGATCCTCTAAAGCAATGGAAAATCAGCCCCATTGATTTAGTTGCACAAAAAAAATGGCCCGCTTATAGCAAAGCCAGAAATGACATGTTGCTCAGAACCAATCACGCAGATGCGCCCTGGACTATTATTCATGCCAATAATAAGAAATTAGCGCATATCAACATTATTCGTGATCTATTAAACCGCTTTGACTATCCTCAAAAGAATAAAAAAATACTAGGTATTGACACAAATTTTGTCAGTATCTGGCCGCCAGGCTCAAAAAAAATGCCAGCATTAGAGCCATAATCATTTCTAGGGGATAAACCATGATACAAATTTCAACCATCAATCTGAAGAGTTTGATAGTCGGCTGCTGTTTTTTTGGGTTTAGTAACTTTGCACAAGCTCAAAACCAAGGTATTGGGAATTGGCCTACCCAAAAACCGATTCGATTGATAGTGGTCTTTCCAGCAGGCGGTTCTGTTGATCAAGTTGCTCGTATTTTAGCTCCTGCATTACAGGCAGAATTAAAACAAAATGTGATCGTGGAAAATATTAGTGGCGCTTCTGGAGTTATTGGTACTTCAGCAATGGCACGATCCGATCCAGATGGCTATACTTTCGCAGTGGTGATCGATACTCATGGTGTCAACCCAAGCCTAAAAGATAAGCTTCCCTATGACACCATTAAAGATATTGCTCCAGTTAGCCTGATAGGAACATCACCCTATGTCTTAGTTGCAAGTAAAGCATCTGGCATTACTAGCTTTAAACAGTTAGTGGAACTTTCTAAAAGTGGTAAACAATTTAATTATGGCTCTATCGGCATTGGTAGCCTTGGCCATTTAGCAATGGCGCGTTTAGCTAAAGCGGAAGGTTTTGATTGGGTCCATATCCCCTACCGTGGCGGCGCTCCTTTAATGCAAGATGCTTTAGGCGGTCAAGTACAACTTGCCATGCCCTCTGAATACTTTGTCAAACAACATATTGATAATGGCGGTGTTATCCCTCTAGTGATTACAACAGCCAAAAAATCAGCAGGCTTACCGAATGTTCCTACCATCGCTGAAAGTGGTTACCCCGGCTTTAATGCGCCGACTTGGTGGGCCGTTCTTGCCCCGGGTAAAACACCACCAGCCATTATCAACAAGATGAATCAAGCTATTACGAAGACCTTAAAGACACCAGCCGTTGCCGAGAAATTCAAAGCGCAAGGCATCGAGATTGTTGCTAGTAGTCCAGAAGCACTTCATGACTTTATTGGCAAACAAATTGCTTTTTGGGGCAAGTTTGTGATTGAAAATAATATTAAAGAAACACCCTAACAAAAACGTAATTGGTGCTAATTGCCCACGATGATGCAACAATAAGATACAAACACTCTCTTTAGTCGTTGTACTAAACTGATATCAATTCATTTGTAGGGCATTACTTGCTGTCTTTTCTCAATAGTCGAATAACTCTTGGATAGTGTTAAAGTAATATCAAGAAGAAATTGATTTAACCATCATTCAATGAGGTAATCTAGGTCAAACATCGCATGACTCATCAACCATCTCCGCAACTTTCACTGTACTACGCACCAGTTTCTTGCGCATTAGTACCATTGATATTATTAACTGAAGCAAAGGCAAAGTTTGAAATTATTAAAATTAATAATTATGTACATCAGAACTTAACGCCTGAATATCTTCAAATCAATCCGAAGGGGAAAGTGCCTGTATTAGCCATTAACGATGAGATCTTGACAGAAAATATCGCCATACAACTGTGGATTGCTCAACAATTTCCTCAAGCAAATTTATTACCAAAAGATCCTTATCTTCAAATCAAAGCAATTTCTTGGATGTCTTGGTGTTCATCAGCAATCCATCCCCACTTAACACCTATTAATAAACCTCAACGGTACTGTGACCTCCCAGGGTCAGAAGAGAATGTAAAACAACTTTCAACGAGCTTACTATTCAAGGATTTTCAAATTGCTGAAGACCATTTAAAAAATAGGCAATGGTTTTTTGATGATTTCACCACCGTTGATGCCTATTTCTTCTGGTGCTTTAGAAGAGCCGTACTTTTCGATTTAGATTTATCCATATTTCCAAATTGCCAGCAACATTTTGAACGAATGAGCCAGCGAGATAGTACAAAGAAAGTGATCGATTATGAGTTTTCTGTCATTCAAGAATTTAAATCCTAAAATGTTGACTAAGCGTGAATTTCTGAAGTCGAGTAGCGCAATATTTTTAGCGCCATTATTCAGTTATGGACAAAGTCATATTGATCACTTTCCCGTAAAACCCATCACGCTCATTGTTCCCTTTCCAGCAGGGCAATCAGGTGACATATTAGCTAGGGCATTACAAGAATTCTTTAATAAATACCTTCAACAAATCCTCATCATTGAGAATAAAGGTGGTGCAGGTGGAACTATAGGTAGTCAAATTGCAGCAAAAGCAACTCCTGATGGCTACACCCTGCTCTTAGGCTCCTCAGGTCCTACCGCAATCTCACCAAGCTTATACAAGAATGTAGGCTATAACCCCGACACAGATTTCGCGCCAATTATTAATGTTGCTGGTGTGGCTCAAGTCTTAACGGTTGGGATAGACTCACCTTTTCAAAATGTGACTCAACTCATCGAGTTTGCGAAAAATAATCCAAATAAACTGAGTTACGGATCTGGCGGAAATGGCTCAACGGCTCATTTAACCATGGAGCTATTTAAGGCTAAAGCTGGTATTCAGATACAGCACGTACCCTACAAAGGAGCCGCTTTAGCATACCCAGATTTAATTGCAGGAAGAATCGATGCTATGTTCGATACGACACCCGCAGTATTACCCCTATACAAATCAGGGAAAATAAGAGCGCTTGGTGTATCCACTGCCACTCGAAGTACTAGTCTGCCAAATACCCCAACCATTAAAGAAGTAGCCCTCAAAGATTTTGAACTGATCGCATGGTGGGGTATCGTTGCTCCAGCAGGCATACCCCTACCCATTCAAGAAAAACTGAATCAGGCTTTTAAGTTAATTTTAAAAGAGCCTAGTATTCAGAAAAAATTTGATGAGTTGGGTATGACGGGATTGGCGGGAACTACTGATGAATTCAAACGATTTATTCATGACGAATATATAAAATTTAATCAAATCATTAGATCGAATAATATAACGATTGAATGATTTTTACCGTATCAATCAAGCTCAAGAGTCCTGACTTGAATCGTCATCAGTAACTCATTCAGGGCTATATCAAGCTCATTGACCGCATCACTACATCCTTGCTGTCCGACACTATCTTGAACTAATTTCGCCGCTTGCATTGTTCTCTCAGCAGAGAATATGCTAACTGATCTGACCTAATTTTTAGTACCACTCCCAAAGAGAGAAATTTTTGATAATCTATCTCTAAAAGGAGTAAAAAATGCCTAAAGGTCAACGTATTAAACCGGAACAAATTGTGATGTTGCTGCGTCAAGTCGAAGTTTTGACTGCCAAT
>CANJBQ010000014.1 GCA_947472645.1 Burkholderiaceae bacterium | reverse complement strand
TTATTAACTATGGATAGGGTCATCTCATTAAAGTTAGATGCAGATTGGGTCGTATTATCAGCTTGCAATACAGCATCTGGTGATGGCGCTGGATCTGAATCAATTTCTGGGCTTGGTAAGGCCTTTTTCTTTGCTGGCGCTAGAGCTTTATTGGTATCAAATTGGCCTGTAGACTCTGATGCCGCTAGAGTGTTGATGACGGATTTATTTAAAATTCAAAATCAATCTTCAACATCTAATACAGACAGTAGTAAGGCTCAATTCTTAAAGCAAAGTATGATGAATATGTTAAATAACAGCGGATTGAAAGTGAATAATGTAATGAAATATAGTTATGCTCACCCATTATTTTGGGCGCCGTTTGTTATGGTGGGCGATTAATAAATTAGGGGTATCGTATTTTGAGTAAGTTCCTCGGTCAAGTCACCTATAACATTCTGGGTAACAAATCAGGTTACATAGCTCTTGCTAATGCTTAATTTCGTAAGTAAAAAGGCTAAGTGGTTGGTTTATATAGAACCTTGGTGCCCAGGAAGGGACTCGAACCCCCACAACCTTACGATCGCTAGCACCTGAAGCTAGTGCGTCTACCAATTTCGCCACCTGGGCATAAAACAAAGTGCAATGTCAGATTTTATCTCAAATTTCAACAGTTTAGGCAACGGTAGAAAGAAGACTTCCTACAGGACTTGCACCAGTCATAGATTGTTTGACATTATTTAAAAGCTGGCTCAGGGATTGGCCTCCATTTGGAATACTGAGGGATGAGAATAATTGGCTAGCATTTTGCTCGAGATTTTTTAAGTTAGGTGATGCTTGTGTTTTACCTGAGTCGCTGCTACTAATTTCATCTAAAAGATTTTGTAAGGCAGCTTCAACGGCGCTGGTGCCACCATGATGTCGGCGAGAATTTGATGGAGAAACGGGTGCGGCTGAAGATGTTTCTACTCCATCTTGCTGGGATTGCATTGCGTTTAAAAGGGCATCCACAAAGCTATGGATGGAGTCTCCAATATTGGCATTCGATCCGGTTGTGCTGCTGGACTTACTGGCCATGGAAGAAAGTGAGTTCATGATGGATTGCATCATTTTTCCGGAAATAGGCCCTGAGCTAGACCCTGAACTGACTGCACCTTGGTTAGAGCTGGTCAAACCTAAAATACTCGAAACAGATTGCAGCTGTGAAATTGGGTTGATATTTGTGGCGAGTGCTGCAAGATTCATTAAAAAAGCTCCAAAACGTTCATGTATCACTACTTTATAGGTTTTTTACGATTTCTAAGGGCAAAACAGGTGGCAATAATGAGCTTATTTGCCCTAATTTTTTTTTAAAAAATAAAAATTACTGCATTTTTTTAGCTTTTCACCCCTTAAGTTCTTAAGTTTAGTGTCGTTAACTTGGTATAAGGACAATTTCGGATAATAAAATTATGATAATTCAGAACCCGATGCAAGTGGCTGCATCTGCAATTCAAAGTACCTACGGTGCTGCCTTAAGCTCAGCAAATAAGACTGCTGACTCATCACCAACAAGTGCGGTAAGTGATTATGCAGTTCAACCTGCGGCTAGTAGTCCTGTTTTATCAGCTTTTTTTCAGACATTGAGTCAAATTAATCAGCCATCAACATCGAGTTCAAGCGCTCAAAATCCTCTTTCAAACTCTTTGAATGCCCCACAAGATCAAGTTGCGTCAAATCTTCCGATTCAAAATCAACTTTCATCGAATGATACGACGAGTGCATTGCAGGCTTTTACCTATGCACTGTTTCAAAATTTACAAGCCAACCCAACGCTAGTACCATCTACTGCAAAAACAACTGTACCGGCTTCTGGCACGGCCCCTTCTGGAGGATTGACCCCTCTTTCACCTGCCATTGCCGGAAATAATACAAGTTATATTAATAGTTTGCCACTACGCCTCAATTCATTGTCGACTGCAGTCAAATCTGGAGCTTCTCCTTCACCTCTGACTTTGGATGGTTTAAAGTCCTCTTTTGCTTCTCTCATGGCATCTATGAATACGGGCTCGAATGCTTCTGTCACAAGCTCAGTCAATGCTGCTCAATTAGCTTCATTCATCGATAAAATGAGTAAAAACCTACAGAGTCAAAACGTGACTTCAATCCCGAGTACTGGGTCTTTACTGGACACTAAAGCTTAAGTTATTCATCCTGACATAAGTCATCATTAAACCTTATTAAGGTTCGGACATTCACCTGCAGTAGTCTTTTGCTCAGTCTAAGAAGGTCCCTGTCTTTTGTAATCAAAAGACAGGGAGCTACAGTTATAGCTAATTCAATAAATATTTGATCATCTGGATCTAAGCATTTGATGCCAGACTTTTTGACTCCAGGTGTTAACCATTCAAATAGTGGGCTATTCTTGTCTCTTATAGCCTTTATTTGCTCAATGCTTTGATCAAAAGGTTTTCTGGCTAAAACTTCTTCAAGTTCTGCCCATATATCCGGACAGGTATAGGCGGTGATTTTGCGTTGTACAAGACGATTGAATAACTCCTGGACACTTGGATCTTTAAAATAAAAAAGATCTAAAAGGATATTTGTATCTAAAACTACGTTTGGTTTCATGTCTGTCTTTTTAAATGAGTTAAATTAGAGCTATAGCCGTATTTTTTGATAAAACCAGTAAAGACATGATAAAACTTCAAGCAGCACCGCAGGGAAAAAGAGATGATCGTATAGGAACAGTACAAGGGCATCGTGACGGATTCGGATTTGTGATCCCAGATGATGGTCAGTTAGATATATTCCTTTCTGAACGTGAAATGACGCGTGTGATGCATGGAGATCGGGTTACAGTTCGAATCCTTGGGAATGATCGTAAGGGCCGTCCTGAGGGTCAAATTGTGGACGTTTTAGAACGCGCAACTCGTCACGTGATTGGTCGGTTACTCAATGAAAATGGAGTATTGATTGTTGCTCCTGAAGATAAGCGGATTTCACATGACATTTTAATTCCACCTAAAGGGCATTTAAACGCCAAATTAGGTCAGGTAGTTTCCTGTGAAATCATTGATTATCCCGATAGTTATCGTCAAGCAGTAGGACGAGTAGTTGAGGTGCTTGGTGAAATTGATGATCCTGGAATGGAAATCGAAATCGCTGTTCGTAAATATGGTGTGCCACATGAGTTTTCGCCAGCGACGATGAAAGAAGCCGCCGCATTACCTGACGAAGTTTGCGAAGAGGATGTTGACGGTAGAGTTGATTTGCGCGATATCCCTTTAGTCACGATTGACGGAGAAGATGCTCGAGATTTTGACGATGCGGTTTACTGTGAGCCGATTACATTTAAAGGTGCCAAGGCCTTTCGTTTAATTGTGGCAATTGCTGACGTGTCTCACTACGTTAAACCTGGACATCCACTAGATTCAGATGCAATTCGTCGTGGCACCTCGGTTTATTTTCCACGACGCGTCATTCCGATGTTGCCAGAAAAAATTTCTAATGGGTTGTGCTCTTTAAAACCAAACGTAGATCGTTTGTGTATGGTGTGCGATGCTGTTGTGGATCACAAGGGGATCGTGCAAGCATATCAGTTTTATCCTGGTTTAATGCATTCTGTGCAAAGGTTTACCTACAATACAGTATGGGAGATTCTGAGTAATACAAAGGGTCCTGAAGCCGCCCGCCATGAAAAACTGCGGCCTCTTTTGCAAAATTTATACAAGCTCTTTCAGGTGTTAAAAGGCTCACGTGAAAAACGTGGCGCCATTGATTTTGATACTACTGAAACGCAAATTATCAGTAATGAGTTTGGCAAAATTGAGAGAATCGAACCAAGGGTCCGCAATGATGCACATCGTCTGATTGAAGAGTGTATGTTGGTGGCTAACGTGTGTGCGGCTAATTTCATTGGATCAAAAAATCACACTTCATTATTCCGTGTGCATGGTGAACCAACTACCGAAAAAGTCAACGCGCTGCGGGATGTATTAAGGTCTGCTGGTTTAACGTTAGAGGGGGGTACTAAGCCTCATCCTATGGATTACGCCAAACTCATTCAAGCGATTAAGTCGCGACCTGATGCCAATATGTTGCAAACGGTGATTCTCAGATCGATGCAACAAGCAGTCTATCAACCGGAGAATTTAGGGCATTTCGGTTTATCTTATCCAGCGTATACCCACTTTACGAGCCCGATTCGTCGTTACCCTGATTTACTCGTGCACCGTGTTATTAAAGCCATTTTGGCCAAAAAGAACTATAAGCCTACTATTCCTGAGGAAGTTCCACTGAATTTGGCAATGCCTAAAAATGGGCCTGGGCGTGTCAATGCTGCTTTGGTGAAGAAGAATTTAGCAGATGAGCAATCGGAAGCGCCAAGTAAAGGTAGAAAAAAAACGGCGAGCGATGGCGTGGATATGGCAGCATGGGCTCAGCTTGGTGTGCACTGTTCTGCAAACGAGCGTCGAGCGGATGAAGCTTCACGCGATGTTGAATCATGGTTGAAGTGTTACTTTATGCGGGATCGTTTGGGGCAAGAGTTTGCTGGAACAATTACTGGGGCAACTACATTTGGATTATTTGTACAGTTAGAGACTTTATTTGTAGAGGGTTTAATTCATATCTCTGAACTTGGTGGAGACTATTATCAATACGATGAAGTTCGTCAGGAGTTGCGTGGGGAAAGAACTGGCATTCGTTATCGCTTAGGTGATCGGGTACATGTTCTTGTGAGTCGAGTTGACTTAGACGCACGAAAAATTGAGTTTAGTCTTGTTAAAAATACTTTAGAGCGTAGTCGTTTTGCACCACCTATCACGATGGATGATATGGGTAAGCCCAATAAGAAGGCTGCCTCAAAACATACTCGCCCTCCAGAAAAAGCTCCTCAACCGGGTCGAGGGGCGGTGACTAAAAAGCCAGCTACATCTCGTGCTGGGCATAAGCCGAAGTCAAAAAGTAATGCTAAGCGAACTCAGGTTGCTGAAAAAACTTCCTCAGAATCACGCGCCAAATTGAAAGGTCGCCGTTAATGGAGCAGCAAATATTGGTGGGGTTTCATGCCATTGTTGCCCGCATGCGTCAAGCTCCAGATAGCCTTAAAACTGTCTACTACGACGCAGCGCGTCGTGATCGGCGGATGAAGGATTTTGTAGAAACTGCCCAAGCAACGATTGGTCGTAAATTACACCTTGCAGATACTGAGCGACTTCGTCAATTAGCGGGGCATGACCGCCATCAAGGTGTTGTTGCCTTTGCTGAGCCAGCCTCTTTAGCGCGTAATATTGCAGAGTTACTGGATAGTATTGGGGATAAAAAACCTCTACTATTAATCTTAGATGGCGTGACGGATCCTCATAATTTAGGAGCCTGCTTACGCGTAGCGGATGGAGCTGGTGCTGATGCCATTATTGTTCCTAAAGATCGTTCGGCACAACTTAATAGTACGGTGAGTAAAGTCGCAAGTGGCGCAGCTGAAACAATGCCCTTTGTGGCCGTTACTAACTTAGCAAGAGCGATGCGTGAATTGCAAGACGCTGGGGTGTGGTTAATTGGAACCTCAGAAGATGCTGAAAAAACCCTTTATGATATTGACCTTAGTGGCCCGATTGCAATTGTGATGGGCGCTGAAGGAGAAGGGATGCGTCGCTTAACGAAAGAGACTTGTGATGAACTCGTTAGCATTCCAATGTATGGCGGTGTAGAAAGCTTAAACGTCTCAGTTGCAAGTGGTGTTTGTTTGTATGAGGCTGCTAGACAACGTATCGTTAAGTCAAAATAAACGATTAACTAGCTAATAACTCTGCAAGTAAGTCGGTATCTTTTTTGAAGTTGTGAATACCTTCGGCGAGTTTTTCCGAAGCCATTGGATCATCACTCATTAATTGACGGAATGATTTTTCGTCGACGTTAATGGGAGTCATGTTCATATTTTTAGCGGTTAAGAAACTTAACTGTTCTTTTACTTCCCCTTGTGTATTTTTTAACTCCTCAAGAAGTTCGGGGCTTATGGTCAGAAGA
Source organism: Burkholderiaceae bacterium (assembly GCA_947472645.1). Classification (GTDB taxonomy): domain Bacteria; phylum Pseudomonadota; class Gammaproteobacteria; order Burkholderiales; family Burkholderiaceae; genus Polynucleobacter. The sequence continues at coordinate 50,567 of CANJBQ010000014.1, read as the reverse complement.
TCGCAACCAGCTAGAGCAGTAATTTGGGCGATATTTCTAAAGCTAGCGCCCATAATTTCGGTTTTGAAATCGTGATGCTTTAAATAATGATAAATCGTTTTCACCGATTGAACGCCAGGATCATTAGATCCTGACATTGCTGCAGCATTCCAGTTCGTCCCTTGAGAGTTCTTATGCCAATCGGTAATGCGTCCAACAAATGGGGAGATTAATTTGACATTTGCCTGTGCACAAGCGACTGCTTGCGCAAGATTAAATACTAGGGTGAGATTACAGTGGATGCCTTCGGCCTCTAATATTTTTGCTGATTGGATACCTTCCCAAGTTGCAGCAATTTTAATTAAGACTCTATCCTTTGAAACCTCATATTTTTTATAAAGATCAATGATCTTCCGCGCTCTAGTGACAGAATCCTCAATATTAAATGAGAGTTCAGCATCGATTTCTGTCGATACTCGACCTGGGACGACCTTTAATATCTCCATTCCGAAGCGAACCAGTAATTGATCCATTCTGTCATTTAGTGAAGTATCTGTAAAGTTAGCTTTCACCTCTTCGATCATGTTTTGATAGGCCGGTAATTTAGCCGCTCGAAGAATAAGGGTAGGATTTGTGGTGGCGTCTTTCGGTTGGTAGACTTGAATACGCTCAAAGTCGCCAGTATCAGCCACCATGACGGTATATTTTTTCATTTGATCTAAAAGGTTCATAACCTTCATTTTAATATCGATTCGTGTTAAGGTCAGATGAAATGCTATTAAAATAAATTGACGACATTTTCAGGGATACCCTAATGCACCAAGATGAACAAAAAGCCCTCGTAGCAAAAGAAGCTGTTAATGCTTTGCTTAAGCAGGATCCTCCTTTCGAGATTCTCGGGATTGGGACTGGTTCTACGGTGAACTTGTTCATTGATGCGCTTGCGCCATACGCCACCAAGTTTAAAGGAGTTGTATCAAGCTCTCAAGCAAGTACAGAGCGTTTGCTGCAAAAAGGGTTTACTGTTTTAGACGCTAATGACGTGATGAGTTTAGATGTTTATATCGATGGTGCTGATGAAATCAATCCCCAAGGTATTATGCTCAAAGGCGGGGGTGGAGCTTTGACGAGAGAGAAAATTGTCGCCTCTATGGCAAAGTATTTTATCTGTATTTGTGACTCTTCTAAACAAGTGGTCGTATTGGGTAAATTTCCTCTGCCAATAGAAGTGATTCCTCTGGCTAGTCAAAAAGTGACTCAATATTTAGAAAAACTCGGTGGAGTTGTAAGCCTGCGTAAATCAAAAGTAGATTCAACAAAAGTTTTTGTGACAGATAATTCAGGTTGGATTTTAGATATTTCTGGACTTCATATTACACATCCTCAAGCACTCGAGGTGGAACTGAATCAAATTCCTGGTGTCATCTGTAATGGAATTTTTGCTCAGAACAAAGCACAGCAACTCATTGTTTCTAGCCATAGTGGCGTAGAAACAATTCGGTTTTAAGCGCTAGGCGGGACAAATCCAGATGCTGTGTCGGCACCTTCACCAAAGAAAAATTTCTCTGTTTGTTTGAGCAGGTATTGTCTAGCTCGTGCATCTGCCATATTCAGACGATTTTCATTAATCAACATGGTTTGTTGCTTTAACCAATCAGCCCAAGCTTCTTTAGATACACTTTGCCAAATTCTTTTACCTAATTCACCTGGAACAGGTGCAAAGGCTAATCCTTCAGCCTCTTTATTGAGTTTGATACATTGAACCATTCTAGTCATAGGAAGATTATTCTTTCTTTAAAGTGAAATGAAACTAAAGTCTCATTATAGAAAATTTATAAATTTTTGATCAGTACCATTGATTTACGGTCCCAGTTGTAATGGGACTTTCTTTCTTTAGGTAGTTCATCAACAGAGCCTTTGACGAAGCCACGCTTTAAAAACCAATGTTCTGTTCTAGTGGTTAATACAAACAGTTTTTTGATGCCTAAATCTTTGGCACGGGCTTCTACTCTTTTGAGCAATCTTTCCCCGTCGCCAACACCTTGGGTGTTCTCATCTACGGCTAAACAAGCGAGTTCGCCCATCGAGTTCGAAAATGGAAAAAGGGCTGCGCAACCAAAGATGACTTGATCGTGTTCGATCACCGAAAAATTAGAGATATCGCGTTCAATGACTGTTCTTCCTCGAGGGGCAAGAACACCTTGATCTTCCAATGGCGAAATAATTTGCAGAATACCACCTACATCATCCATATTGGCTTCACGTAGGTTTTCAATATCTGAGGCAACAATCATCGTTCCCACACCATCGTGGGTAAACAATTCTTCTAGAACAGCACCGTCTCGATTATGCGGTAATAGGTGAACACGGTTTACGCCTAACTTTACGGCTTTTGCAGCAGTGGCCAGCAAAGAGCGAAGTTCACCAGGTGGCAAGCCACCATCATTGAGATAGGGTGCTAAATCCGGTAAAGAAATCTCAGCGATATGTTCTCCGTTCATATCTTTTAAGGCATGTACGCTTGATAAGAAGATCAGTTTGTCAGCTTTTAAGGCAGTCGCTGTTGCGCATGCAACGTCTTCATAGGCAAGATTAAACGCTTGTCCAGTTGGAGAAAACCCCAGAGGTGAGAGCAATACAATCTTGTTGTGGTTGAGAGACATTTTGATGGATTCTGCATCGACCTTGCGTACTAGGCCTGTATTCATGAAGTCTACACCTTCGACAATTCCAACTGGTCTAGCCGTAATGAAGTTACCCGAGATGACAGAAATACGTGATCCAGCCATGGGCGTGTTTGGTAGCCCTTGGCTGAAGCACGCTTCGATATCTAAACGCAATTCACCCACGGCTTCTTTGACGCACTCCATAGTCGCCGTATCCGTAATACGATATCCCAACATTTGCCCTGAGCCATATACTGGAGCAATTGAGTGTAGGGCGAGTTGCTCTTGAATTTGGGGGCGTGAACCATGGACTAAAACAATATTCATCCCCATGGCATGCAGCATCGCAATATCCTCCACTAGATTTTCTAGCTCGCTATCGGTCGCTAATTCGCCAGCAAACGCAATCACAAACGTTTTGCCGTGAAAGGAGTGAATATAGGGTGCGACAGTTCTCAGCCAGCTAACAAAAGGAAAAGTGTCTACTGAAGGATTGTCTTGTGAAGGGTTTTCGGATGGTTTTGTCGACATAAGCGAAAATTATAGGACGCTTATGAATCAAAATGCTAAAAATACACACAATCAGTTGGAAAAATCTCACATTCGGCTAGAGTTTCCAGAACTTTTACCTGTGAGTGCCCAGCGGGGCCTCATTATGGAGGCTTTGCGCAGCCATCAAGTCATTATTGTTTGTGGAGAGACGGGTTCAGGTAAAACAACACAATTACCTAAAATTTGTCTAGCGATTGGACAAGGTGTCGCTAATGGCACCGGTAAATTGATTGGACATACCCAGCCAAGACGGATTGCTGCAACATCGACCGCCAAAAGAATCGCCCAAGAATTAGGTAGTCCGATTGGACAAGATGTGGCTTATCAGGTTCGTTTTGCGGATAAAAGCTCACAAACAGCCTCGATTAAGCTCATGACTGATGGTATTTTATTGGCTCAGACCCAGAATGACCCATTGCTTACAGCTTACGATACCATCATCATCGATGAGGCTCATGAGCGTAGTTTAAATATTGACTTTTTATTGGGATACCTCAGGTTGATCCTGCCTAAGCGACCTGATCTTAAAGTCATTATTACCTCAGCAACGATCAATGCACAGATATTTGCTCAGCATTTTCATTTTTCTCAAGAGGTCCCCATTATTGAGGTCAGTGGACGTTTGTTTCCAGTAGAAATTCGTTATCGTCCATTAGATCTTGCAACGACGAAAGAGTCTGTAGATTTACCTGATGCTGTGTGTGAGGGGATTGCTGAGTTATGGGGGCAAGGCGTCAAGGGTACGGGTGATATTTTGGTGTTTTTACCTGGTGAACGAGAGATTCGCGAATGTGCGGAAGCTTTACGAAAAAATATTGCCATTACACAACGCTATAGTCCAGAAGTACTGAGTTTGTTTGCGAGGCAGTCGATGGCCGAACAAGAGCGAGTTTTTCAGGAAGGCCATGGCCGACGCATTGTTCTTGCAACCAATGTCGCTGAAACATCCTTAACGGTTCCTGGCATTCGCTTTGTGATTGATGCGGGTCTTGCACGTGTTAAGCGTTATTCATTTCGGAACAAGGTGGAGCAGTTAGAGATTGAGCCTATTTCGCAATCTGCGGCGAATCAGCGAGCAGGAAGGTGTGGTCGTGTCGCAGATGGAATTTGTATTCGTTTATATGCCGAGGATGAATTTCTTTTGCGGCCGGCGTATACAGACCCAGAAATTTTAAGAAGCTCTCTAGCGAGCGTCATCTTACGGATGGCAGCTCTGAGGCTACCGAAAATTGAAGAATTCCCTTTCCTACAAGCACCAACTGGGAGGGCTATTAGTGATGGCATCCAATTACTCGAAGAATTGGGTGCTGTAGAAGTTATTCAGAATGACAACCGTCGTGAGATTGAGCTAACACCCATTGGTCATGACTTAGCAAAATTACCCCTTGACCCAAGAGTTGCCAGAATGTTAATTGCCGCTAGGGAGCAAATGGCTTTGCGAGAGGTACTGATTATTGCCACTGCAATGGCGATTCAGGATCCGCGTGATCGTCCTATGGAATTTGCTCAGGCAGCAGATTTAGCTCACAAAACTTTTGCGGATGAACAATCCGAATTTATGAGTTACATCAAATTATGGGATTGGTATCAAACCGCATTTCAGCAAAAATCTAGTAATCGTCAATTTGATGATTTATGCCGTAAGTTTTTTATCTCGCCCCGAAGAATGAGGGAGTGGCGGGATGTCCACCAACAACTCCTAGAAATCTTAATTGCGCAAGGTTGGCGAATGAATTCTTTGCCGACAACCTATGAGCAAATCCATACTTCTTTATTGACAGGGCTGCTTGGAAACATTGCTAAAAAGTCAGATGAGGAGGCTTGGTTTGAGGGGGCAAGGGGGATTAAAGTATTTGCTTGGCCAGGTCATCATCTATTAAAGAAGCCAACTGGTTGGATTGTCGCTGGTGAATTGATGCAAACTAACCGTTTGTTTGCCAGAAATATGGCAAAGATTGAACCACGCTGGGTGGAACGAATCTGTCAGCATCGACTTCAAAAAAGTTGGAGCGAGCCTTTTTGGGATTCCCGGACTGGAGAGGTCATGGCACATGAGCAAGGTGCCTTGTATGGGTTAACGCTCTACCATGGACGTAAAGTCAAGTTTGCTCTCATGCAACCTGAAGAAGCTCGTAAGATTTTTATTCAACGCGCACTGGTTGAAGGTGCCTTGTTGGGGCAGCAGGAAACAGATCAGATACAAAAACAAACAGGAAAAGTGTTTGGTTTTTTCTGGAAAAATCAACAACTCATTGCTGAGGTGGAGGCTTTAGAACATCGATCTAGGCGTCAGGACGTATTGGTGAGTGATGAGTTGATATATGCTTTTTATGATCAGGTTTTGCCAATCGACGTTTTAAGTAGAGCATCTTTGCAGGCGCATCTTGATAAGAACCCAGACCTGAGTCAATTATTAACTATTTCTAAACAAGATTTGATGCGTCATGAAGCAACACATATTAGCGATGATCGTTATCCCAAGCAATTTCAAGTGATGGGTTCGCAATTACAACTGACCTATCATTTTGAACCCGGAAGTCCTAAAGATGGTGTTACGCTAGTTGTGCCATTGTCACTGCTGAATCAAATTGATGAGAGAAAATGTGACTGGCTTGTTCCTGGTTTATGTGTAGAGAAGATACAAGTTCTTCTGAAGTCATTACCGCAAAAACTGAGGCGTCATTGTGTGCCCGTTCCAGAATTTTCTAAAGGGGTTGTAGATCGATTATTGGAGGATCAACAATTTGGTAAGGGGGAGTTATTGGATGTCTTGATCAATCAAATCAGAGAACAAACCCAGGTGATCGTGAAGCGAAGTGATTTTAGAGTCGAGAATTTACCTTCCCATTGCTTTATGAATTTTCGGTTAATTGATGAACATGGACGACAACTAGAATTAGAAAGAAATCTGACCAAGTTGAGATCAAGCTACGCATCTAATGCGCGAGAGATATTTCAGCAGGCAGCAATTGAGGCGATTTCTCAAGTTAGTCAAATTCAAGAAGCAAGTTCCGACGTTGTTTTACCTAGCGCACCTCAATTGATCGACGTAGGGCTTGAAGAAATTAAAGAGTGGAATTTTGGTAACCTACCTGAAATGCTTGAGTTAAAAAGGCATCAGCAAATACTGTATGGTTATCCAGCCTTAGTGGACTGTAAGACACATTGTCAAATACAAGTCTTTGACGATCCAGAAGTTGCGCGCAAGACGCATTATCGAGGTTTGAGAAGGTTGTTTGCTTTAGCGCATAAGGATAGTATAAAGATGCTTGCTAAACAATTGCCTGGAGCTAGGGAAATTGGGCTTCTTTTTATGCAAATGGGTACTGTTGAAGATGTGATGCAGCAGATTTTTGATTTCGCCTTAGAGCGAGGATGTTTATTTGAGCCTTTACCTCAATCATCAGAGGATTTTCAGGAGAGGGTTCAGGTTAGTAAAACCAAGCTTTCCTTAATTGCTCAGGACATTGCTCGGCAAGTTTTAAATTGCTTAGAAGGATCTTCGGAGCTGCAGAAAAAATTAGCTGGAGTGAAAGTGATTTGTCCCGCAGCTTTTGAGGATATGAATAGTCAATTTCAACAGTTAATTCACCGTAAATTTCTTGAGCAAACCCCCTATGAGCAAATTATTCATATTCCTCGTTATTTAAAAGGTATTTTGGTGCGTATTGAAAAATTACGTTCAAATTTATTACGAGATCAAGATAATCAGATGCAGTGGATGCGTTTACAAAAGCAATATCTCCAATTAGCTAAAAACTTATCAAATGGATCGCATGATCGTCAAATAAGTGAGATACGGTGGCAATTGGAGGAGTTAAGAGTCGCCTTGTATGCCCAAGAGCTGAAAACCCCTGCACCAATGTCAGTGAAAAGAATTGAAAAAATATTAAACAGTTTTAGAGAGTAAAATAAAACTTATGAATAATATGACTTATCTCTTTAAAGCCTCCTTTCTTCTTGGGCTCATGCTTATAGGTGCAGACTTATCTGCGAGAGATAAAGAGGCCCTCAAAACTGATGTGCAAGCTCCTAAAATTGCCATTATTTTAAATTCAGGATCTGCTTCACTGACCCGCATAGATATGCAAAAAAAAGAGGTCATTGATGAGTTTCCGATTGGTAAGGAACCTCACCATTTAATGTTAACGCCTGATGGTAAAAATTTGCTGGTTGCAAATGCAGCTAGTAATAACTTAGTTGTTGTGGATCCATCTACTGGGAATAAGATTAGCGTAATACCCAAAATTAGTGATCCTTATCAATTAGGCTTCTCGCCGAACAAGCAGTGGTTTGTTGTAGCCGGTAATCGATTAGACCGGATTGATATTTATCCCGTGTTGAACGGCGTGATTGGTCCAAATCCAGAGATACTTAAACTTCCAAAAACTCCAAGTCATATTGCATTTACGAGCGATAGCAAAATCAGCTTTGTGACACTTCAAGATTCTAATGAGATTGTTGCTATCGATTTGGAGACGAAAAAAATTCTCTGGCGAATGAATGTTGGAAAAATGCCTGCCGGATTATGGATGACGCCAGGAGATAAATATTTGTTACTTGGTGTCACAGGTGAAGACTTTGTGCAGGCTATCGATTGGAAGACGCAAAAAATTATCAAAGTTATTAAGACAGGTAAGGGTGCACATAACTTTAGACCGCTTGGCGATAGTCGGCATGTCTTTGTATCGAATCGTGTGGCAGCCACAATTAGTAAGATTGATATGGAAACCTTAGAAAACGTCGGAACTATCCAAGGTTTGCCTGCGGGGCCTGATTGTATGGATATTACACCGGATCAAAAAGAGCTTTGGGTTACATTTCGGTTTTCCAAAAAGGTTGGGATTATTAACTTAAGTACCAATACTTTAGAAAAAACGATTAAAGTCGGTAATAGTCCACATGGTGTATTTTTTACGCCAAACGCACTTTGGCAATAAGCGCCCTTATGTTCAGATTTTTTTTTAGATCGATCATTACTTTCAGTTGTTTGTTTGGTGGGGTATATGCAGTTCAAGCTAAAGTAGCGACTTGTGACAAAACCATTTTTTTAACATTTGATACTGGCAATATGTCGGTTGCACAATATATTGCGGACACTTTGCGTAAGCATCAAGTTGTCGCTACATTCTTTTTGGCTAACGAAAAAACTTTTCGTGGAGATATGGCTCTTGATGATTCATGGAAACCTTTTTGGCAAAGCTTGGTTGCGGACGGGCATGCTTTTGGGAGTCATACCTTACATCACACGTATTTTCAAAAAGATGGAAAAAATAATGAGGTGTTCTTGAAGGCACAATTTGGTCCTAGTGCTGGTAAAGCCTTTATTGCAGATCAGTTTGAAGTTTGCCGTCAAATTAAAAGTGTTGACCCGGTTTTTAGTCACTTAACCGGAAGTCATATAGAGCCAATTTGGCGGGCTCCGGGGGGAAAGACATCTTCTCGTTTATTAAAAATGGCTAATGCTTGCGGTTATCAACATATTGGCTGGAGTGATGCCGGATTTTTAGGTGATGAGCTTTCTTCTACGCAATATTCAAATGAGAGCTTACTCAAAAAAGCCCTTGAACAATTGAGAAATGGTGATATTGCTATGGCGCATTTAGGGATATGGTCTCGCAAAGATCCCTGGGCAACTGGTGTACTGGAACCTTTGATTGAGGGTCTCAAATCTAAAGGTTTTTGTTTTGCAAAGATTAGGTCTAATTCATGATTAATCTTTACGATGTGATTCATGAATGGATTGTTCAGCAAATCTTGTTGCCGATTTTTTATAACATGGGCTGGATGGGTATGTCTGACGATGCCGACTTGGTCGTTGATTGGGTTATATTGGGCTTTTTACAGGTTCTAGTGATTCAGTTTATTTTTCGCCCATTAGAAAAGAGTGAAGCTTTGTATTATTCCTCTCAAGAGAATCCTTTGGAGCATTGGTCAATTGATCAAGCCTCATCAGTACGAGTTGATATTTTTTATAGCATTTTTCATCGTCTTGGGATCTATCAATTTTTATTCTTTTTTTGTTTTTCTGGTGTTTTCTTTTATTTAGGTTCTTTATTGCACGACATTGGTTTTGAGCGGATGAATGTAGAAAATTGGTTTCCTGCTATCAGTTCTATTCCACTGATTAGTTTTATTATTTATTTAATTCTGTTTGACCTCTTAGATTATATGTATCATCGCCTCTCACACCGTTTTGGTTGGTGGTGGCAATTACACGCACTGCATCATAGTCAGAGGCATATGAGTGCATGGTCCGATAATCGCAATCACATCCTAGATGATGTCATGCGTTCGATGGTCTTTGCCTTATTTGGTTTGTGGATCGGTGTCGGCCCCAGTCAGTTTATGTTATTAATTGTGACTAGTCGTTTGATACAAAGCTGGCAACATGGTTTTTATCCTTATGACTTCGGTCGATTTAAATATTTCATTGTGACACCTAGTTTTCATCGCTATCATCACGCGATTGGCCTTGGTTATGAATTACCGGGTCAACCTGGTATCTTGGGAGGATGTAATTTTGGCGTACTGTTCCCTTGGTGGGACATGTTACTGGGAACTGCGCAATTTGATAGTTCATATCATCCTAGTGGGGTAAAGGGATTTTTACCCCCTAATCATTTTTTAGTACAACAATGGTTCTGTCTAAAAAAGAGTTGGCAAATGTTACTTAAATAAAACGATGAATCTCATCATACGATCATTTGCGTTAGCACTCAGGGGGATTTTTCATCCTTGGGTTTTGTGGCTTTCTTTAAGACCTTTTGTGATTGGTGCCATGATTTGGTTTGGAGTTTTATGGTGGATATGGACTCCGTTTTTGGATTGGATGAAAGCTTTTTTAACTACTTCCATCTTCTCCGATGAGATCACTAAATTTATGTCATCCTTTGGTTGGGAAAGTGTTCGAGCTGTAGTTGTACCGTATTTTTCAGTAGTTGTTCTGATGCCGTTTATGATTGTGAGCATCCTCATCCTTGTTTCATTCACCTCGGTAACTTCTCTGTTGCGTCATGTCGAGCGTCAAAAAACATATCGTGGTATGCGGCAGGAAAAAGGAGGTTCTTTTTCAGGTAGCGTAGGAACGAACATGACATCCACTGGTATTTTTATCGTTTTAGTTTTAATAACCTTGCCCTTATGGTGGATTCCACCCATCTTTGCTATTATTCCACCTCTTCTTTGGGGGTGGTTGACGATGCGACTGATGTCCTATGATGTTTTAGCAAGACATGCAAGTGAGGTGGAGCGGCTAGAATTAATGGCGTTATACCGCTGGCAATTGATGGGAATGGGGGTAGTGGCGGGTTTGTTAGGTGCCGCTCCGACTTTATTTTGGTTATCATCTGTATATGTTTTAGTATTATTTCCATTTGTTTCAATGTTCATGATGTGGGTTTATTCTTTAGTATTCATATTTGCCGCTTTATGGTTTACACATTATTTATTATTTGCTTTGAAAAATTACCGTGAGTTAAAAGGAGAAAGCATTTGACGCAGCAAACAAGAAAATTTGGACTCATTATTATTGGCGATGAGATTTTGTCAGGTAAGAGAGTTGACAAGCACATGCCGAAATTATTGGAACTTCTTAAAGAAAGAGGTTTACAACTTTCTTGGGCGCAATATATTGGAGATGATCCTGCCAAAATAATTGATACTTTAAGTAGTAGCTTTGCTAGTGGTGATGTCGTCTTTGTGACCGGTGGAATAGGCTCTACGCCAGATGACCATACCCGTCAATGCGCTGCAAAAGCATTGAACCTAGAGCTGCAATTACATCCTCAGGCTAAAGAACTGATTGGTCAGAGAATCGTTGAGATGGCAGAGGGAGATCCTATTAAAGCCGATATTAATTCGCCCCTCAATTTGCCTCGATTGAGAATGGGGGAGTTTCCGAAAGGTGCAGACATTATTCCTAATTCATATAATAAGATTCCAGGTTTTTCTTACCGGGAACACTATTTCACGCCGGGATTTCCGGTTATGGCTGGGCCAATGATGGTGTGGGTGTTAGATACTTTTTATAAAGAGTATTTTCATCAAAATGATTATGTTGAAAAGAGTTTTATCGCTGCTGGCGCCATGGAGGCAACTATCACCCCTCTCATGGAAGAGATTGAAAAAAAGTATCCCAAAATTAAAGTATTTAGTTTGCCCTCGGTCGGGGACCCTACCAAGGAAGGGATTTTGTCGCAGCGCCATATGGAACTTGGCATTAAAGGTGCCGCAGAATTTGTTGATATTGCTTTAAAGGAGCTTCGGACAGGTGTGGAGGCTTTTAATACAGTGACTTATGATATTAGTAAATAAAAAGAAGTGTGGATATGTATCGTTTATGCACTACAATGGTGCATAAATGTTATTTAGCAGGTCCTTATTTTGTTTTAATGAATAAGGATTTTTTTAATTGAGTTGTATAGACTTAGGGGAATTTAATGAGTAAAGCCGTTGCTGACATATTGAAGTTGGTCAAAGATAAAGAGATCACTTTTGTAGATTTTCGTTTTACAGATACAAAAGGGAAAGAACAGCACGTATCTGTTCCAGTTTCTCACTTTGGTGAAGATAAATTTGAGAGTGGCCACGCTTTTGACGGCTCATCGATTGCTGGTTGGAAGGGTATTGAAGCCTCCGACATGTTATTGATGCCAGATGCCTCTACTGCATATATCGACCCATTTTATGAAGAACCGACTTTGGTTTTAACTTGTGATGTGGTTGAGCCGTCTGATGGTAAAGGTTATGATCGTGATCCACGTTCGATCGCAAAACGTTGTGAGGCGTATTTAAAAAGTACAGGTTTAGGTGATACAGCCTATTTTGGACCCGAGCCAGAATTCTTTATCTTTGATGGTGTACGTTGGGGTTCTGACATGCAAGGATCGTTTGTCAAAATCGATTCTGAAGAAGCTCCATGGTCATCTGGCCTTGAGTTTGAAGGTGGTAATACAGGTCATCGTCCTGGTAAAAAAGGTGGTTATTTTCCAGTTGCTCCATTAGATACATTTCAAGATATGCGTTCTGAAATGTGTTTGCTTTTAGAGTCCGTGGGTATTCCTGTTGAAGTACATCACCACGAAGTTGCAGGCCAAGGGCAAAACGAATTAGGAACGAAGTTTAGTACTTTAGTTCAGCGTGCTGACTGGACAATTTTGCAAAAATATATTGTTCATAACGTTGCTCATCAATACGGAAAAACTGCTACGTTTATGCCTAAGCCAGTAGTTGGCGATAATGGTTCTGGTATGCACGTTCACCAGTCTGTTTGGAAAGATGGCATTAACTTATTTGCAGGTAATGGTTATGCTGGTTTATCAGAGTTCGCTCTGTATTACATTGGCGGAATCATCAAGCATGCACGCGCTCTCAATGCGATTACAAATCCTGGAACAAACTCTTACAAGCGTTTAGTGCCAGGTTTTGAAGCGCCAGTGAAATTAGCTTACTCTGCACGTAACCGTTCGGCTTCGATTCGTATCCCCTACGTTTCTAATCCAAAAGGTCGTCGTATCGAGACACGTTTCCCTGATCCTTTAGCAAATCCATATTTGGCGTTCTCTGCTTTATTAATGGCTGGGCTTGATGGTGTTCAGAACAAGATTCATCCAGGTGAAGCAGCTGATAAGAATCTGTACGATTTAACGCCTGAAGAAGATGCTCAGATCCCAACAGTATGTAGTAGTTTGGATCAGGCTTTAGAGTATTTGGATAAAGATCGTGAGTTCTTGACTCGTGGCGGTGTATTTACTGACACGATGATTGATGCGTACATTTCTTTGAAGATGGAAGAGGTTACACGTTTCCGTATGACTACTCATCCAATTGAATTTGACATGTACTACTCTCTTTAATATGGTGTTTAGCGCCCATGCGCATGTTTAAAACCAGGGCAGCCTCGGCTGCCCTTTTTAATCCAAGCGATGCATTTGACCAAATGCCAAATTCGGTCATGTTGCTTGATCGCAATACTCGCACTATTGTTTATGCCAATACAGCAGCGGAAGTTTCCTTAAAAATTTCTCGAAAGATTTTGGTTGGTTATGAGCTTAGAGATGTTTTTGGAGAGCACCAAAATTTAGAGGACATGATTTCTAAATGTTGCTTAGACTCGGTAACACAACGTGTTGATATTGTTTTGTATCACGGCCCTTTACGTCCTGATCAAAAAGAATTTTTAGCCTATGTCGTCTTTGCCGCACTTGAAGGCTCAGATTTAATGGCTTTTGAGTGGTTTGAGATCGACCAGCAACGAAAAACTTCTCGAGAAGAGCGTTTGATATTACAAGCACGTGCCAATAAAGATCTTATGAGAAATTTGGCACACGAGATTAAAAATCCATTAGGGGGTATTCGTGGGGCTGCGCAGCTATTAGACTATGAGTTGCCCGACCCGGCCTTAAAAGAATACACCAAGGTTATGATTAAAGAGGTTGATCGATTGCAAACTCTTGTCGATCGGTTATTAGCCCCACATAAGCGTCAAAAAGTGATTAGTGAAGTCAATATTCATGAAGTTTTAGAGCGTGTTCGTAGCGTCGTTTTAGCGGAGTTTCCAAAAGGTTTGGCGGTGACACGGTTTTATGACGTGAGCATGCCAGAAATTATTGGTGATAAAGAGCTGATGATTCAGGCACTTCTGAATATTGTGCACAATGCTGCTCAAATTTTGGAAGATCGACGCCAGGTCGGCGATGCCAAAATTGAATTACAGACGAGTATTTCTCGAAACGTTACAATCGCTAAAAAACGTTTTAAATTGGCTTTAAATGTCCATGTGATTGATAACGGCCCTGGAATTCCTATTGATATTATTGATCAGATCTTTTTGCCCTTAGTTTCTGGGCGAGCATCGGGTAGCGGATTGGGGCTTACTTTGGCACAATCGTTCATTCAGATGCATGGAGGCTTCATAAGTGTGCATAGTGAACCAGGACGGACCGATTTTCATGTTCAAATTCCTTATACAACTTACGAATCTCAAAATAATTCAGAATTGAAAGGGGATATATGAAATCTGTTTGGATTGTGGATGACGATCAGTCCATACGCTGGGTATTAGAAAAGTCCCTAGCGAGAGAGATGATTCCTTTTAAAAGTTTCTCTAACCCCAATGATGTTTTAGATGCGTTTGAAAAAGAATTGCCTCAAGTGGTCATTTCGGATATACGAATGCCTAAGGGAAATGGTATTCATTTATTGCAACAGATTAAACAGGACCATCCTAAATTACCGGTTATTGTGATGACGGCTTATTCAGATATGGATTCTGCGGTCGCATCCTTTCAAGGTGGAGCCTTTGAATATATAACCAAACCGTTCGATATTACCAATGTGATGCAAGTTCTCCATCGTGCCATTGATGAGAGTAAGAGTGCTGATGTGATTAAGACACAATTCGCACCTAGTACTGGTTCAAGGGCTGGAAATATTGCTCCAGAGTTGATTGGCCAAGCACCAGCTATGCAGGAAGTATTTCGTGCGGTGGGCCGCTTATCCAACTCCAATGCCACGGTCTTGATAACAGGGGAATCAGGGACAGGTAAAGAGTTAGTCGCTAAAGCTTTACATCGTCATGGAGCTAGGGTGAACGCCCCCTTTGTTGAGTTACATGTTGCATCCACCCCTAAAGACCTCATTGAAGCTGAACTATTTGGCTATGAGCGAGGCGCCTTTGCTAACTCTGCAACGATGAAGCGTGGACTGTTTGAGATAGCAGATGGTGGAACATTGTTTTTAGATGAGGTTGGTGACATGTCACTAACAATGCAAGGCGCATTGCTACAGCTACTCGAAGATGGTAAATTTTATCGTTTAGGTGGAAGTGAACAACTTAGAGCAAACGTTAGAATTATTGCATCTAGTTACCAGAATCTCGAGCAGTTAGTCGCAAATGGTCACTTCAGAGAAGACTTATTTCATCGTCTGAATGTTATCCGTTTACGGTTGCCAGCATTACGTGATAGGGCAGAGGATATTGCCTTGCTAGCGCAACATTTCTTAGCTCGCAGTGCTAGTCAACTAGGCGTTAAATCTAAATTAATTAACGCTGAAACTTTAGATGTTTTATCAAAATTACCATATCCAGGAAATGTCCGACAGCTACAAAGTATTTGTCATTGGCTAACGGTGATGATTTCGAATCCAGAGATTGAAGTTCGTGATTTACCAAAAGATCTTACCTACCCCCCTCTGATTACGCAACCTTTGGTATCGCAAGGCGGGATTGTTAACTTATCAACACCAGTGGGAATTTCTAATCTGAATCGAGAGATGCAACCACATTCAGCTAGTCCTGCAAAAGCGGGTAATTGGGATCTTCAATTAAAGAATATTGCGAAGAAGATGTTAGAAGATGGACGTGAAAATGTATATCAAGAGTTAATGAGTGTTTTCGAAAAATCAGTGATTGAAGCTGCATTAGAGATAACGCGGGGGCGTAAAGTAGAGGCTGCAGAACGTTTAGGTATTGGTCGTAATACCATCACTCGTAAACTTCAAGAGTTAGATATTGATTAACTGGATTGGTTGAGTGTCATAACGACGGGAGCGTGATCGGAAGGTTGCTCCCACTTGCGGGGTTCACGATCGACAGTACATGATTGACAATCATCTTTGAGTGCTGTTGAAATGAGTAAATGATCGATTCGGACTCCTGCATTACGGCGAAACGCCATCATTCGATAATCCCACCAACTAAATGTTTTTGGTGCTTGGGTAAACATTCGAAAGCTATCAATTAATCCTAGTTCTAAAAATGACTCGAAAAATTTTCGTTCTGGTTCAGATACCAGATTTTGCCCTACCCACGCTAAAGGGTCATGCACATCCTCATCGTTGGGTGCAATATTGTAGTCACCTAGTAGTACTAACCTTGAATGGATATTCAGTTCCATTTTGACAAATTGATGAAGTGCTTCTAACCACTTTAATTTATAGTCAAATTTTTCTGTACCTGGTGCTTGCCCATTTGGAAAGTAGCCACAGATGATTCGTAGAGGGGCGGTTTTTTTAAAGTGAAGTGTGGTTGCTAATAAACGTTGTTGATCATCTTCGAAGCCTGGAATATTTTTTTGAACTTGTAAAAAAGCGGTTTCTAGATCCTGATTAAGATGAGTTAATGAGGCTTTTCGAACTAAGATAGCAACGCCATTGTAGGTTTTTTGGCCCAAAAATAAACTGAGATAGCCAGCATCTTGAAGTTCTTGAATTGGAAATTTATCGTTAGTGAGTTTGAGTTCTTGAAGTCCAATGACATCAATGGCACGATTGGTTTTTTCGCACGACTCTAACCACTTTATGAGATGTGGCAACCTCACTTTGAGTGAGTTAACATTCCAAGTCGCGATTCGTAACTCAGTCATTTGAGGATGACGCCTCATTGATTAATCCGCCGTGGCGAAGCAGTGCGTCAATGGATGGGGGTCTACCTCTAAATGCCTGAAAAGATTCAGCTGCTGGACGGCTGCCCCCAACTTCGAGAATATTTTTCCGATAAACAATACCCACTTCAGGATTCAGAATAGATCCAAAGGTTGAAGCTTGCTCTTCGAATGCGGCAAATGCATCTGCAGAAAGAACTTCGGCCCATTTATAACTGTAATAGCCTGCTGCATAACCACCAGAAAAAATATGACTAAAGGTATTTGGCCATCTTGAAATCAAGGCTTGAGGAATGACATGAATTTGATCATTGATGGTCTGAGACAATTTAAGTACATCATCCGGTTGAGCATTTATAGCATCAAAACTAGAGTGTAATTCCCAATCAAAGCTAGCCAAAACGACTTGCCGTAAAGTGAATAAACCATTTTGGAAGTTTTTAGCGGCAAGCATTTTTTCGAATAAGGTGATGGGTAAAGATTCTTGTGTATCGATATGGCAGGATAGTTTTTGAATGACTTCAAAGTCCCAGCAAAAATTTTCCATAAACTGGCTTGGTAACTCGACTGCATCCCATTCAACACCATTAATTCCGGATACTCCCAAAGTATCAACTTTCGTTAGCATGTGATGAAGTCCATGGCCAAACTCATGAAAGAGTGTAATGACATCATCATGACTGATGGTCGCAGGGCGCATCGAGCCATTTTCTTGCGCGCTTGGTGCGGGGAAATTACAAACCAGATACGCTACAGGCGTTTGAACAGTACCATCAAGGTGTTTCATACGTCCACGTGCATCATCCATCCAAGCTCCACCTCGTTTACCATTTCTAGCGTATGCATCTAAATAGAAATGGGCGATAACTTCTGATCGATCATTTTTTAAGCTAAAAGATTGAACATCTGGGTGCCAGACTGGTAAGTTAGAAGATTCAATTTGCACTTGAAAAATGCTTTGAATCACATGAAATAACCCTTTTAATACAGAATCGATGGGAAAGTATTGTTTTACTTCGTTTTCAGAGAATAGGTATTTTGCTTGTTTTAATTTTTCGGACACAAAACTAATATCCCACGGTTCTAGATGGTCAAGGCCTAACTCTTTTTTGCTAAAGGATTGCAGCTCTTCTAGATCCTTAATTGCACTTGGGTTCGCGCGCTTTGCAAATTCTTGCAAAAACTGTCTGACTTCAGTGACAGAACTTGCCATTTTAGGCACTAAACTTAATGCGGCATAATTTTCAATCCCTAATAGCCTAGCTTCTTCGTGGCGTAGGCGCAGGATATCTAAAGAGATTTGACGGTTATCCCAATCTGCTTGTCCGTTTGCATAGGTCATAGCAAGTTCTGAGGCCCGGGTTACATAGGCTTGATAGAGTATTTTTCTGAGTTCACGACTTTCCGCAAGTTGTTGTACCGGAAAATAAGAAGGGAACTTTAAGTTAAATGCCCAGCCTTGTTTTTGATGCTTATTGGCTAGCTCTTTCGCAGCCTGCAGCACATCTTCTGGTAACCCAAGGACTTCGGCTTCATCTTTTACAATATACACATAGGCATCAGTTGAGTCGAGTATATGATCCGAAAATGTTTTCATCAAGTTAGCTAAATCTTCAGAAATTTTCGCAAATACTGGTTTTACATCTTCAGAGAGTTCTGCCCCACCTAGTTGAAAATCTCGAATTGAGTTATTAATCACTTTTTGTTGTGTTATTGATAGTAGTTTCCATTCATCTGCAGCTTTAATCTGTTTATAGCGTTTAAAGAGCTCTAAATTTTGCTCAAATGCACTGCTATAAGCAGTAACTTCAGGAAGTATCTTGGCGTGGGCTGCGCGCAGTTCTGGATGGTCTGCCACGCCGGTTAGATGGTTCACTACCCCCCATGCTCTGCTTAATGCCTGATTTGTAATCTCTAGGGGGGTGATGAAGTTATTCCACGTTGGGGCATCGTTTAAGGCAATTGCATTATCTAAAGAACTATATGCTCTTTTAAGAAGGATGGTAATTGCCTCCTCTATATGGTTTGCTTGGATCGTTGCGTAATTGGGTAAATCATGACCCATGTCAAGGAGGGGATTGCTCATAGAAAAAGTTTCTTATTGATGAAAATGGTTGGCAGCTTCAAGCGTATTTTGCAACAGCATGGTGATCGTCATAGGTCCAACACCACCTGGTACAGGAGAGATCCATCCGGCGACATATTTGACTTCATCAAAATCAACATCACCACACAATTTTCCGTCTGGTAGGCGATTGATTCCGACGTCAATGACGACGGCTCCTGGTTTGACCATATTTGCTGTGATCATTTTGGGGATCCCTGTAGCAACGACTAAGATATCAGCTTCTCTCGTATGTGCGCCAATATCTTTTGTTTTGCTATTACAAATCGTGATGGTAGCACCTGCTTGTAAAAGAAGCATCGCCATGGGTTTACCAACGATATTGGAGGCTCCAACGATCACCGCTCGAGCACCGCGAATCGGGTAATCAATGCTCTCTAGTAGTTTCATGCATCCATAAGGAGTACAGGGTTTAAATAAAGGTTTTCCGGTCATGAGAGCACCGGCATTGGCAACATGAAACCCATCAACGTCTTTCATGGGGTCAATGGATTCAAGGACTTTAAAACTATCAATCTGCTGAGGGAGTGGTAATTGAACCAAAATACCATGTATCTCAGGATTCGTATTGAGCGAATGAATATGATCTAAGAGATCAGATTCCGAGATGGATGCTGGTAATCTGATCAGTCTAGAGCGGATATTTGCTTCCTCACATGCTTTGACTTTATTTCGAACGTAAATTTCGCTAGCTGGGTTTTCTCCGATGAGAATAACAGCCAAGCCAGGTTTAGTACCTTTAGCACTTAATATTGCGCTAGCAGTAGCTATTTCTGTCCGGATTTGACGTGAAAGAAGATTACCATCCAGTAATTGTGCGGGCATAGATCAAATTTAAGATTTTTCTGAGAGGGCTAAGCGCAAGAGATCTGCAACGGTACTTACGTTCAGTTTCTCCATGATGTTTGCACGATGGGCTTCAACCGTTTTGATTGAAATCGTTAGATCATCAGCGATTTGTTTATTGAGACGACCTGCCACGATGCGCTCTAGGACTTGTCGTTCTCTGCTAGTCAATTTGGATAAAAGACTTTGGTTATTTTTTTGGAGTGTAGCTTCTTTATAGGAGTTTCTAGCTGTAACGAGCATTTTTTCTACAAGAGTGTGGAGCTCATTTTCTTTAAAGGGCTTTTCGATAAAGTCGACCGCTCCTTTTTTCATTGTAGTAACAGCCATTGAGACATCGCCATGACCAGTTATAAAAGAGATGGGCATTGGAATAGACTCGGCGATGAGGTGTTCTTGTAACTCAAGTCCTGACATACCAGGCATTCTAACGTCTAAGATGGCACAAGCAGTGACATCCCGGTCATTTCCCATCACTGCCTGTAAGAAGCGTTCAGCACTGCTAAAGCACTTTACAAGGTAACCATTACTTTCTAGTAACCAATTGAGGGAATCTCTAACTGCTTCATCATCGTCAACGACGTAAATGATTTCTTTAGGTTTATCAATATATATGGTGTTCATGTTCATGTATTACCCAAATTTGAAGAAAAAGTTAATTAATACTTGATTATGTAGATGATAACTTGTTTTAGCTAGCACTTTCATAACTTGTTAATCCCTTAGGATTTAGGATTAAATATGACTCAATTGGTAGCAGGATGGTGAAAGTACAGCCTGAGTGGATTTCAATGCCATCCGAATTTTGTGGAAGATTGATTTCTGATTTAATAGGGTTATTTTCCCCCCAGAGTCGACCCTCGTGAGACTCAATAATAGAGCGACAAATATTTAGGCCCATTCCCATACCTTCTTCTTTAGTACTGAAGAATGGCTCATATATTTGTTCAATAGATTCTTGTAGGATGCCGCTGCCATTATCAATAATTCGGATACGTAACATCGGTGGTTGGATTGTCTCTTCGAGGTCTCCAATGATTTGAATTGGTGGGAGTTTCCCTCTGATCGATCTTGAGTAAGTAACGCGCATGCTATCGATAGCATTTTTTAAAAGATTAATAATGACTTGTTCAATTAAAATTGGATCTACAAAGCATTCAGGTAAATTCGTCGTTATCTGTTTTTGTATATCTAAGCCTTGTCGATTGGCTTCAATTTCAGCCAGTTCAATGGACTGAGAAATAATTTTGTCAATTTCGCATGACTCTCTTTGAGGTGCGCTTCGTTTGACAAAGTTGCGGATTCGTTGAATGATGGTTCCAGCGCGAAGGGCTTGAGTACTAACTTTTTCTAATGCAGGAATAATTTCTGCATTTATTTGGTTATCATTTTTTGCGCGCAGACGATTCATTACCCCCATACAATAATTATTGATTGCGGCTAATGGTTGATTGAGTTCATGGGCAATAGAAGAAGCCATTTCACCCATGGTGGTCAGACGACTTGAAAACTGCATACGTTCTTCTTGAATTCTTAAATTATCTTGGGCCAAGCGACGCTCGGTAATATCTGTAGTAATAAGTAGTTGGGCTAAGTGACCATCCGTCCATGGAATATAACGTCTTCTTACTTCATACCAATTTGGGTTATCCGGCAATTGCACCTCTTGCGAGTCACCAATGATTGGCGTTAGAGCTGAAGAAGGTAGCCCTGCAAAGCCATCAACATTATCGATATCTAAAGCGAGGTTATCATTCGAGAAAGACTCATTGCCCAATAATAAGAGATGAGCTTTGGAGCTTGCACCAAACATATCTTGGTAGAGGTTGTTTGAAAAAAGAAGTTCACCAGTTTTAGGATTTACAACTGATATTCCCGCAGTAAGACCCTCTAAAACAGTAATAAATCGTTGTTGTGAGACGGCTAGTTCTTCACGAATTTTCCGTGGCTCAGAAATGTCGACAAGCGAGGCGATCCAACCCGTTTGCTTGTTGTTAGCATCGACCATTGGTGAAACAAAATTACGAACAGCAATTTTTTTGCCCTCTTTTGAAGTGATTGTGGCCTCAATACCACTAGTTGGTCCTGCTTCACCACGGAATACGGCAGATAGTTTCAATAAATTAGAAGATATCTCTTCCTCATCTGTCCAAAATGGAAAGGGTGCTTTTAGGCCCTGAAGTTCTTCTGCAGTCCAACCAACCATGCGACAGAATGCTGGGTTGACGTAACTAATACGGCCATCCAACTCATGCACCCGAAGACCCACTGGCATGGAGTCTTCAATTGCTCTTCGAAAGTTCGTTTCTTTAATTAAATTGCGTTGGATATTTTGACGAAATTTCATTTGTCGCCAGAGTGACCAAAAACTCCAAATAACATATGAGCAAAGTCCTATAACGATCCAAAATAACATTTGGTAGGTCAAGTTGCTAGGCAGGGGGTAGCTTTCCCCCTGTAATATTAAATTTTCTGGAAATTTTGATAATTTAATTTGGTGAGTGCTATGGTTTTTTTTGAGATTTCTATCGGACTGTGAATAAAGCACTTGCCCATTGTTGTCGATGATTGAAAACCGGTGCCTACCTAGAATGTCTTTAGGAATAACTCTACTAATCATTAAAGGCGCAGAGTAGAGTATGGCAATGTTATGCGTTTGTTCAGAAAATTTTGATGCTGGTTGTATATACCAAAAGACCAGTGACCTTTCTCGCTTTAATGCAGGATTATTGTCTTGGACTTGAAGGGCCATTAAATTACTATATTGTCCATGTCCAGAAACGAGAGCATCACGCAGTGTCGTTTGGAAGCTTTTATTTAGTACCTTCGCTATGGCCGGATCAGTGATCCAATTATTCTCTTTCATGGATGGATACGTCAGCGATTTTTTTAAATCGGTATTGATAGCTTGTATTTCTAAAACTTCTGAATGGCGATTAATGATTTGACTAGCTTTAAGGTAGAAGTCATTATTTGTTTCTTGATTGAGTATGTTTGGTAGAGATTGACTTAACTTGAGGACTTGCTCCTCATTTTCATCTAAACTGATCTGGATTCTTTGTTCGGCGTATGTTACTTCTCGAAAAAAGACTAACTCTGATTGTTCAGTCTCTTGTTTTGATAACGACCACAGGATCGCGAACATTGCGAGCATGAATAACATGATGGCAATAATCGGAGTGTATAAATAATCTACAGATTGTTGTGTAATTTTTTTTGATTTGACAACGGATTTCAACCAGTGATTCATCGGTTTAAAGAGAAAAAGTAGAAATTTCTGCATAGTCACTATTTTGCTTGATGTGTGGTTTATTCGTTGTTATTTTTCATTGAATTACCTATTAAATTTCATAATGTAAAAAATACTATCAAGATGTGAAAAAAAACTTGTATTTCATCGTTCTGATTTTAAAATATAAAGAATTAATAAGGAGATAGAAAATGGCGGCTGTTCCTAACGAAATCACTTCCACTCAAAATACGGATGAGGCAATCGATATTGATCCAATTGAAACCAAAGAGTGGTTAGATGCCATGGATGGCGTCATTCACTCCGAAGGTACCGATAGAGCTGCCTTCTTAATTGATCAACAAATTGCATTTGCAAGGGTCAATGGAGTCGATCAGCCGTTTCATGCACAAACTCCCTATCTCAATACGATCCCTGTCGATCGTCAAGCACGAATCCCTGGTGATCAAGAAATTGAACATCGAATTCGTTCTTATACACGTTGGAATGCAATGGCCATGGTGCTACGTGCCAATAAAGATACGAACGTTGGAGGACATATATCTTCCTTTCAGTCTGCGGCGACTCTATACGATGTTGGGTTTAACCATTTTTGGCATGCCCCATCAGAACAGCATGGAGGAGATTTAGTGTTTGTGCAAGGCCATTCAGCTCCTGGTGTTTATGCACGCGCATACTTACTTGGTCGCTTAGAAGAAGAGCAGTTAGATCATTTCCGTCAAGAAGTAGGTGGTAAAGGTATTTCTAGTTATCCCCATCCTTGGTTAATGCCTAATTTTTGGCAGTTCCCTACAGTTTCTATGGGACTTGGTCCGATCATGGCTATCTATCAAGCATGCTTTATGAAATATATGCAAGACCGTGGGATAACACAAACTGATGGTCGTAAAGTATGGGCATTTTTAGGTGATGGTGAGACGGATGAACCTGAATCACTTGGCGCAATTGGTATGGCCGGTCGTGAAAAATTAGATAACTTAATTTTTGTTATCAACTGTAACTTACAACGTCTAGATGGCCCGGTGCGTGGGAACGGTAGCATTATTCAAGAATTAGAAAGTGAATTTAGAGGTTCGGGTTGGAACGTTATTAAAGTGGTTTGGGGCACCCATTGGGATGCTTTATTTGCACGCGATAAGAAGGGTTTATTGCCAAAGCGTTTAGCTGAAATTGTTGATGGCGAATATCAGACCATGAAAGCTAAAAATGGCGCGTATGTTCGTGCGCATGTGTTTAACACCCCTGAGTTACAAGAATTAGTGGCTGACTGGACGGATGAAGATATTTGGAATCTTAATCGTGGTGGCCACGACCCGCATAAGGTATATGCGGCTTTTCATTCTGCAGTCAATCATCAAGGCCAACCGACACTTATTTTAGCGAAGACTATTAAGGGTTATGGCATGGGCGCTTCTGGCGAAGCGATGAATATTGCGCATCAGCAGAAAAAAATGAGTATTGAAGATGTGAAGGCTTTTCGTGATCGTTTTAATTTGCCCGTGAAAGATGCAGAACTTGAACAGATTCCGTACATTAAATTTCCAGATGGAAGTCCAGAAATTGAGTACATGCGTAAAAAACGTTTTGATTTAGGTGGCTACTTACCACAGAGAAGGGCTAAAGCTGAATCGATGGCTGTGCCTACATTAGATGTTTTTGCGCCTTTACTTGAAGCAACTGTGGAAGGTCGTGAGATTTCGACAACGATGGCTTTTGTCCGCATGCTGAATATGATTTTGAAAGATAAAGTGATTGGTCAGCGGGTAGTCCCAATCGTGCCCGATGAGTCCAGAACTTTTGGTATGGAAGGAATGTTTCGTCAATTAGGTATTTGGAGTCATATTGGTCAGTTATATGAGCCACAAGATCGTGATCAGTTAATGTTTTATAAAGAAGATAAAACAGGTCAGATTTTGCAAGAGGGGATTAATGAAGCTGGTGCTATGTGTGATTGGATTGCTGCGGCGACTTCGTATTCAACGCATGGTGTTCCCATGTTGCCGTTCTATATTTTTTACTCCATGTTTGGATTTCAGCGAATTGGTGATTTAGCTTGGGCTGCAGGAGATATGCGTTCACGTGGCTTCTTGTTGGGAGGAACCGCTGGGAGAACGACACTCAATGGCGAAGGTTTACAGCATGAAGACGGCCATAGTCATTTGTTTAGTGCCGGTATTCCAAACTGTATTAGTTATGACCCAACTTTTGGATTTGAATTGGCGGTAGTGATTCAGGATGGAATGCGTCGAATGCTGACAGAGCAAGAAGACATTTATTATTATTTAACCCTGATGAATGAAAACTATGCGCATCCAGCAATGCCAAAAGATGCAGAAAAAGATATTTTAAAAGGCATGTATCACTTGCAGAGTGTTGGTGATACAAAATCAAAACTTAGAGTTCAGCTAATGGGTAGTGGTACGATTTTTCGAGAGGTGATGGCTGCAGCTGATTTATTAAATGCTGATTGGGGCGTTGCTTCAGATCTATGGAGCTGTCCAAGCTTTACAGAATTGGGTCGCGATATTTCAAGGGTTCAGCGTCACAACTTATTAAATCCTACAGCGAAACAGCAGAAGTCCCATGTGGAAGAATCATTAGCTAAGTTTGCTGGTCCTGTGATTGCTTCAACAGATTACATCCGTTTGTTTGCAGAACAAATTCGTCCTGCAATTCAACAGCTTGGTAAGCGTTATACCGTATTAGGAACAGATGGTTATGGCCGATCTGATACGAGAGAAAATCTACGACACTTCTTTGAAGTTGATCGTTACTGGGTTACTTTATCTGCCTTAAAAGCATTAGCTGATGAAAGTCTCATCGAAGCTAAAAAAGTGTCTGAGGCCATCAAAAAATATGGTTTAGATATTTCCAAACCTAATCCAATGACTGTATAAGGAGAATTTCATGGCACAAACGATTGAAATTAAAGTTCCAGATATTGGAGATTACAAAGGGATACCGGTCATTGAGATTCATGTCAAGGTAGGAGATAAAATAGTAAAAGAGCAGTCATTGATCACTCTTGAATCGGATAAAGCGACAATGGATATTCCGTCCGCACATGCTGGGACTGTGAAAGAGTTAAAGGTCAAGTTGGGTGACAATGTATCTGAGGGTACCCTAGTATTATTATTGGAAGAGGGGGCAGCAGCACTTACATCAACTGTCCCAACACCAAAAGTAGAGACACCGGTCATCGCAACTACAGTAAAAGAGAATGTGCCAGCTCCGGTAGAAAAAGTCATCCAACTACCAGTCGTGGCAAATGTGGCGGTTAATCAGACTTCTAACACTAGTCACGCAAGTCCATCAGTCAGAAAATATGCTCGTGAACTAGGCGCTGAAATTTCTAAGGTGAAGGGCTCTGGTCCTAAGAGTCGGATTACCCAAGAGGATGTACAAAGTTATATTAAAGGTATTTTGAGTGGTCAAAGTGCCGCGCAAACCACCCAAACATCGAGTGGTAATGGCTTACAGTTATTACCTTGGCCAAAAATTGACTTTAAGAAATTTGGAGAAATTCAAACTCGACCATTATCAAGAATTCAAAAAATATCTGCAGCAAACCTTGCGCGCAATTGGGCGATGATTCCAGCAGTTACTTATCATGAAGATGCTGATATTACTGATTTAGAGGCTTTTCGGATTCTTACGAATAAAGCAAATGAAAAGTTGGGAGTCAAAGTGACTCTTTTAGCTTTTATGATGAAAGCTAGCGTTAAAGCCTTGAAGAAGTTCCCTGAATTTAATAGTTCTTTAGACGGTGAAGAATTGATTTTGAAAAAATATTTTCATATTGGCTTTGCAGCGGATACTCCTCAAGGTTTAGTGGTTCCTGTGATTCGTGATATTGATAAAAAAGATATTTTAGAGATTGCTCAAGAAACAACTGAACTTGCTAAGCTAGCGCGAGATGGGAAATTAAAACCAGATCAGATGCAAGGGGCGAGTTTTACGATCTCATCCGTTGGTGGTATTGGGAGCACTTATTTTGCACCAATTATTAATGCCCCTGAAGTCGCTATTCTTGGGGTCAGTAAAGCTGCCATGAAGCCAGTTTGGGATGGCAGTCAATTTGTACCAAGATTGATTTGTCCTTTGTCCTTAACCGCCGATCATCGAGTCATTGATGGAGCTTTAGGCACTAGGTTTAATGCTTATATCGCAGAATTAATCTCCGACTTTCGTCGAGTTACTCTTTAAGGAATTTTCATGAGCCTGCAAACTGTAAAAGTTCCAGATATTGGTGATTTCGAGGATATTCCAGTGATTGAGGTTCTGGTAAAACCTGGTGATTTGATTAAAAAAGAACAAGCTTTAATTCTTTTAGAGTCAGACAAAGCAACCATGGAAGTTCCTAGTGAAGTGACAGGTAAAGTCGTTTCAGTGAACGTCAAAATTGGGGATAGGGTTCGTTTAGGGACTGCAATATTGACCATTGAGAGTGAAGATGCGGCGATTGTAGCTGAGCCACCAAAGGCTACCTCAACAGTAACTTTAAATTCATCACCCACTGCAGCCGCCGTAAAGTCTTCTGTTGAAGTGCCTCAGATTAAAGCTGGTTCCTATTCAGGTTTAGTAGACCATACATGCCAGTTGTTAGTTTTGGGTTCAGGACCTGGCGGATATAGTGCTGCGTTTCGTAGTGCTGATTTAGGAATGGATACGATTTTGGTCGAACGATATGCCACTCTAGGTGGTGTCTGTTTGAATGTGGGATGTATTCCTTCCAAGGCTTTACTGCACACAGCAGCTGTCATGGAGGAAGTAAAGGCCATGTCTAAACATGGTGTTAGTTTTGGCAGTCCTAATATTGATCTCGTGCAACTCAGAAAACATAAAGAGGGCGTCATTGGACAGTTGACAACTGGTCTTGCTGGAATGGCAAAGGCACGAAAGGTAAGAGTATTAAGAGGTGTTGGAAGCTTTATTGATGCAAACCATATTGAGTTACAACAAACTGAAGGTACTGGTTGGGATTTGACTGGTAAAAAAGAGGTGATTCGTTTTGAAAAAATCATCATTGCTGCAGGTAGTCAGTCAGTCGTCTTACCTTTTTTGCCGGTCGATCCTCGGATTGTTGATAGTACTGGTGCTTTAGAACTGAAATCTATTCCTAAACGGATGCTTGTCATTGGTGGTGGAATTATTGGTTTGGAAATGGCTACTGTATATAGTGCACTTGGATCGCAAATTGATATAGTGGAGTTGACTGATGGCCTCATGGCCGGCGCAGACCGTGACCTGGTTAAAGTTTGGGAAAAGATGAATCTTCATCGTTTCCATCAAGTCATGTTAGGCACTAAAGCGGCCTCGGCAGAAGCGAAAAAAGATGGCATCTGGATAAAGTTTGAGGGTGCTAAAGCGCCTGCAGAAAAACAATGTTACGACTTGGTGCTCGTTGCTGTTGGACGTATACCGAACGGCCAAAAAATTAACGCGGCTGCATCTGGAGTGACTGTAGATGGGCGTGGTTTTATCCCAGTCGATCAGCAAATGAGAACGAATGTTTCGCATGTTTTCGCGATTGGAGATATTGTTGGTCAACCCATGTTGGCACATAAAGCGGTGCATGAGGGACATGTTGCAGCAGAAGCTGCTTTTGGTGAGAAATCTTACTTTGATGTTAAGCAAATCCCGTCCGTCGCTTATACAGATCCTGAAGTTGCTTGGGCTGGACTTACGGAAGAGCAATGTAAAGCTCAAGGTATCGCTTATAAAAAAGGGCTATTTCCTTGGGCGGCAAGTGGTAGAGCGATCGCTAATGGTCGTAGTGAAGGATTTACAAAGTTAATTTTTGACGAGACATCACATCGTATTATCGGAGGAGGTATCGTTGGAACCAATGCTGGTGATTTAATTGGTGAAGTATGTTTGGCGATTGAGATGGGTGCCGATATGGTGGATATTGGTAAAACGATTCATCCGCATCCTACGCTTGGTGAATCTGTAGGATTAGCGGCTGAGGTTGCTCATGGAACTTGTACTGATCTACCGCCAGTTCGTAAAAAGTAAATTTTTTTTAGTACTTATAAAAAGACATGTGAAAATATACTATGTCTTTTTTTTAGGAACTTTTTATGCTTGACTATCCTCGTTTTCCTGTAATTGGTACTCCTCTTGCCGATAATGCTATTCGGGTCATGATGTTAGGTAGTGGTGAGTTAGGCAAAGAAGTGATTATCGAATTACAGCGTCTTGGAGTTGAGGTGATTGCAGTTGATCGTTACGCAAATGCGCCGGGGCATCAAGTGGCTCATCGTGCCTATGTAATTGATATGACCGATGGTAAAGCCTTGCGTGATCTAGTTGCAAAAGAAAAGCCTCATTTAATTGTTCCTGAAATAGAAGCAATTGCGACACAAACTCTCATGGAAATAGAGCAAGAGGGTCAAGTTGAGGTGATACCAACTGCTAGGGCGGCATTTTTGACGATGAATCGTGAGGGGATACGTCGACTTGCTGCAGAAGAACTTAGTTTGCCAACCTCTCCGTTTTTCTTTGCAAGTTCTTTGTTAGAGTTACGCGAAGCTATCAATAAAGGTATTGGCTATCCCTGTTTTGTGAAGCCGGTGATGTCTTCTTCAGGTAAAGGCCAGACTAAGCTGAGTGGTCCAGAAGATATTGAAAAAGCTTGGAATGATGCGGCATCTGGCGGACGTGTCAATGCTGGACGTGTCATTGTTGAAGGGATGATTGACTTTGATTATGAAATTACCCAATTGACGGTTCGCTCCCTGAGTCAAGATGGAAAAATACAGACCTCCTTTTGTGAGCCCATTGGGCATGTTCAAAAAAATGGCGATTATGTTGAGAGCTGGCAACCTATGCAAATGTCAGCTTTAGCGATTCAACGGTCACAAGAAATTGCTAAAAAAGTGACTGATCAATTAGGTGGTCGTGGAATTTTTGGGGTTGAGCTTTTTGTCAAAGGTGATCAAGTCTGGTTCTCAGAGGTGAGTCCAAGACCACACGATACGGGTTTGGTTACTTTAGTTACACAAACACAAAGTGAATTTGAGTTGCATGCCAAAGCTATTTTAGGTTTACCAACAGATGTCAGCTTACGATCTCCTGGGGCAAGTGCGGTTATTTATGGCGGAGTTGAGGCAAAAGGAATTGGGTTTGCTAATATCCATCTTGCTTTATCTACTCCTGGGACATCACTTCGATTGTTTGGCAAACCTGAGGCATTTATTAAGCGGCGAATGGGAGTGGCCTTAGCTACCGCGGTCGATACCCACCAAGCTCGGGAAAATGCAAAACTAGCCGCTAGTCAGGTAAAAGTGGTGGCAGTGGAAAAGTAATCAATTTTATAAGGACGATGATCAGTATTGATCAACTACTTTTTGGCCATAATTCAGCCATTCGAAGTGGAATTGTTCATGGTATAAAGAATATGATATAAAAGCACGGGCATAACTAGAAATGAAACGTTTAATTTTACTGAGTTTAGCCTTATGGGTATTGAATGCGTGTACTCCAAAAGGTATGCTTGCAGCATATGTTTTGCCAAACAACGTTTCTGATCAAGCAACGATTCGTGCTACCCAATTGGCGAATACTCCTATGCCCAATCAAATTGCTCCTATTTTTTTACCAAATTCGGGATCACTGAATATTCGATCTGTGGTTGGTGGTCAATATGTCTTGCAAATCATTAGTAATCCTTCAACGGGCTATCGTTGGGAAAAGAGTTACACCGAGCCATTAAGTGGATGTTTAGAGTTTTTGCGCGAAGACATGACTTACGATGTTCAAGAAAACTACTCGGGGGGTATTCGTAAGGTCGGAGCACCTGGAAAACAAGAGTGGTTTGTAAAAACGAACTGTCAGGGAGTTTATCGTATTACGTTAATTTATAAAAGACCTTGGGAACAAGGGCCACCTACTTATCAAAGTATTGCAATACTCAATACTGCCAACGAATAAAGTCTAGCTCGAATTATTATTTAGCGACTGCCGTTTTGAAGATGGACTGGCTAGCCTTTAGCGCCGAATCAGTTGCTGACTTTGTTTGATGACTTGTCATATCAACAGCTTGTTTTACGGCTTTTTGAGAAGACTCGATCACGGTGTTCGCATTCGCAACTGCTTGCTTGATCATATTTACCATGGCGTCAGATGATCCTGGAGCGCTTTTACCCATGTCATTGATTAGGTCATATAGTTTTTTGGTGCGTGATTGAAAACTATGATTTGTCATTTCATTTAATGCATTTTGAGTTTCTGTAGCGATATTGAATAAATGCCTACTATAAGAAATCGTTTTTTCTGCAAAAGGCTGAACAAAGTTGGCTTGCAGCGATAGCAACTCTTTAGCATCTTTAGCTTGTGCGGCCTCTTTGAGATGGTCCACATTCTCATTCATCACTGTTTTAGCGACTTGAATATTGAGTTCCATCAATTTTTCAACACCATCAAAGGCTTTTTGAGTTAAATGAGTAAGCGTTTCCAGATTGGCTTTATTAGCAGCATTGATTTGATCTTGGGTCAGTATCATGATAATTCCTTTGAAAGAATAGGTAATAAAAGAAGAGATATTTCATATTACTCTTTTCTGATGAAACTGAATTGACAATATCTCAATTTTTAATAAATAGCTAATAAAGCTGATAGCCTAACTCTATTAGAATAATGGTGTAAAAAGCATTCTAAATCATATCAATTCACCAATCCCATGTTACAACTTTTTTACACCGACCATTTTGTGTTGCCACTTCCTGCAGGACATCGTTTTCCAATGTCGAAATATCAACTTTTACGGGATGAAGTTTCTTCATATATTGATGTGGAATTACAAGAAGCACCACTAGCAACGATGGAGGATTTACTTTTAGTGCATGATTCTCATTACGTTGATAAGGTGATTCATGGTGAATTATCTCCAAGTGAACAAAGGGAAATCGGGTTTCCTTGGAGTGAGTTGATGGTGATACGCTCACGTCGTTCTGCAGGTGCAACGATTGCAGCAACGATGTCAGCTTGGAAATTTGGGGTAGCCATTAATTTAGCAGGAGGAACACATCATTCATATGCAGATAAAGGGAGTGGATTTTGTGTGTTTAATGATGCAGCGATTGCTGCAAAAAAAATACAAGAGAGAATGAAATCTCATTTGGGTCGTCAATTACGAGTTGCAATTATTGACTTAGACGTTCATCAAGGTAATGGGACGGCATCTATCATGCAAGATGATCTGAGCGTGTTTACATTTTCAATGCATGGTGAAAAAAATTTCCCATTTCGTAAAGAACGGAGTGATTTAGATATTGCCTTAATGGATGGGTGTGAAGATATTGAATATTTGCAGGCATTGAGTGACGGCTTAGCAGAGTTGGAAAAAGTGTTTTCTGCAGAGTTTGTGATTTTTTTGGCGGGGGCTGATCCTTACGAAGGTGATCGCTTGGGACGATTATGCCTTTCCAAAGAAGGTTTACGTTTAAGGGATGAGAAGGTACTACAATGGTGCTTTGATAGAAGAATACCTGTTTCAATTGTAATGGCTGGTGGATATGGAAAAACCATTGAAGATACAGTTGCGATACATGCACAGACTATAAGAACAGCGATCGCTTACCAATGGTAAATAAAAATACAATCTGGATCTACCCTACCTTTATTCTGATTTGGAGTTCAGGATTTATTGTGGCTCGGATGGGTATGCCCTATGCAGAGCCAATGACGTATTTATCTCTCAGATTTCTTGGGGTATGTATTTTCATGTTGCCAATTATTTTATGGAAAAAAATTCCTTGGCCGAACCGTCATGAAATATTTCATATTGTTATTGCCGGAAGTTTGATACAGTTTGGATATCTCGGTGGTGTTTGGACTTCGGTAAGAGCTGGCATGCCAGCTGGATTATGTTCTTTAATTGTTGGCGCGCAGCCCTTATTAACAGCTGTTTTGGCATATTTTGTCGCTGAGAAAATTAATTCACGTCAATGGTTAGGACTGTTTTTAGGAATGTTAGGGATTATTCTGGTTTTATATGTAAAAATTGATGGTATTGGTGTGACTTTTGACAATATTATTTGGAATGTTTTCGCTTTAATTTCGATTACCATTGGTACCTTGTATCAACGCAGGTATTGTTCTTCATTTGATTTACGTATGGGTTCCTTTATTCAATTTGCCGCAAGTGCTGTTTTATCGGTTATTTTTGCATTTGCCATTGAAACACGACAGATTGAATGGAACTCAGAATTAATTGTTTCTCTAGTCTGGGCCATTCTTTTCATTTCAATTGGTGCGGTCAGTTTGCTCTTCATATTGATTCGTCAGGGTGATGCCACGAAGGTCAGTAGTTTGATGTATTTGACCCCTCCAACAACTGCAATTTTAGCGTGGTTATTCTTTAGGGAGTCTTTAACACCCTTGATTGTGCTTGGGACAGTGATTACCTCTTTAGGGGTTTTGCTAGTGAATCAACCTATCTCTTTACAAATGTTTCAGCGTCAAACGAAAGTTATAAAATAATAACTTCTATGATGTTTTTCCTTTTCTAGCCTATGTATAAAATTCCTTTTTCTTTTCTTAGTCTGTTGCTGTGTTTATTTGCCGCGATGCATTTGATGATTGCCCAAGCCAAATCTAATGATGAGACTGCTGTAAAAAAGAATATTCAATCAGAAAAAAATAAACCTAGTAAAAGTGCTAAGTCAAATAAAGAAAGTCAAACATCGAAAGTTATAAAAATAGTCGGGGCAGAGGATCGATCCAAAAAACGAATGAAATCCCCTAAAAATAATCGAGAAGTAAGAACCACTGTGATGCCTAGAAATAGAGTGGCTGAGCCTGCTCCATCTCGAGTGTCAAAGGGAACAGCTCTAGGGTTAAGTAAAAAATCAGATGAGCTTAACTTAAAGTCAAATGCTTCGATAGTTGTTGAGCAACAAAATCAGCGCGTCATCTTTGATAAAAATTCTCAAATCGTTTTACCGATTGCGTCGATTACTAAATTATTAACTGCGATGATAGTATTAGATGCGAAGTTGCCTCTGGATGAAGAGCTTGAAATTAATGATGAGGATGCTGCTATTTATCATCATTCACGTCTGATAAAGGGCACTACTCTTACGCGAAGAGAGGCCTTGTTACTTGCTTTAATGTCTTCAGAAAACCGTGCTGCATATACTCTTGGAAGAAATTATCCTGGAGGTATTACTGCATTTATGGTGGCACTAAATATGAAGGCTAAAGAGATTGGTATGAAAAACTCATCTTTTTCTGATCCGACAGGTTTAACTAGTAAAAACGTTGCTACTGCTGAAGATTTAGCCATTATGATACAAGCCGCATATCAATATCCACTCATCAAACAGTTCACAACAACGCCAAGTCATGTCAAAGAAATTAATCGTCGTGAACAAACTTTTTTAAATAGTAATCGTTTAGTACGTTCTGGTGATATGGAAATATTGATTCAAAAAACGGGGTATATATCGGAGGCTGGAAGATGTTTAGTATTGATGGCCACTATTAACAATAAAGTTTTTACGATGGTATTTTTGGATTCTATGGGAAGTCAATCACGATTTGCTGATGCTGTTCGTGTTAAGGAATGGGTAGAGAGCTCTGATGAGTATCCCGCTTTGCGTCAATTAACTTCTGTAAAGCCGGTGATTAACTAACAAATCCATAATTCGGTAAGCGACTTTGGATGAGGGGTGTTTTTAATAATTGAATAAAAAGTTCTGATTCGTCAGAAATAGAGTTTTTCATTTTAGCGACACTAAAGATGCTCCATTCCTGTAATTCTTCAGGAAGAAATCCGAGTAAGGTGATTCCAGGGACTGCGAGAATCTCACTAACGAGTTGAATCCCCAACTCGACTTGACCATTTTTCACTAATTCACCAACAAGTCCTCCATCTGGATTTAAAGCCTTTGGAATAATTTGCTCTGAGATGCCGAGTTCTTTGATGAGGCGCGCAAAAAACATACCGCTGGCACCATGCTTTGTATATCCGATAGTCTTACAGTCTAAGAGTGTTTTAATAAAACTCTTCTTGCTAGAAATATCATAATCTTGAGAATTTGAGATCGCTGCAATACCTACTCCTGTTTTAGCAAAGGCATAGCTCTGATCTATTTTTAGTAGTTGATGAGTGATGAGTGATTCAATACCTGGCTGGGTCAAAATAACCAGGTCAGCTTGTGCGCCGTTTTGACACTTTTCAACAATAGAAACACTTGTTCCAAAACTGACATTGCAAGTAATAGCATATTGCTGGTTAAAAGTATCGAGTAATTCAGGCATAGCAGCATGAAAAGCGGTAGAGCACAGAATTTTGAGTGTCATCAAAGATTCTCGGGTAATTACGCTTTAAAGCCTTTAAATCCGATACCTCGAGATATTTGAAGTGCGGTATCCATCAAGGGTTTTACCCAATCGCGTTGCAGGCGATCGGTTGGAGCGGAGAGCGAAAGACCTGCAACCATTTGACTGGAGTCATCATAAATACCAGCAGCCATACAACTAACACCTAGTTCAAGTTCTTCATTATCATTGGCGGTACTATTTTTACGAACATCACTCAGTTCTTGCTCCAGGTGTGAGACTTGGGTAATACTGTTGCGGGTATGCCCAGCCAAGCCAGTTCGCGTTGCATAGGCGCGAACTTTAGGTGCATCATCTTGGGCTAAAAACAATTTACCCACTGAGGTTAAGTGAAGCGGCGCACGTCCCCCGATAGCTCGTACAACTTGCATACCAGAACGTTCACTATAGGTTCGATCGATATAAACGATTTCATCACCTTGACGAACGGATAGGTTAACAGTTTGATTCGTGAGTTTATGGAGTGCTCGCATGGGTAATTGAGCAGCGTCACGTACAGACAAGCGCGCTTTAACGAGGGTACCTAATTCTAATAGACGAAGACCTAGACGATAATTGCCTCCATCTGAGCGATCGACTAAACGACAAGCAACCATATCATTCAATATTCGGTGGGCTGTAGAGGGATGAAGTCCGGTTTGTTCAGACAGTAACTTTAGACTGCAGGCTTCATCAGAAGCAGCAAGCACATCCACGAGATTCATCATCCGTTCGATGACTTGGATGGCTGTTTTTCCGGTTGGAAGTATAGGAGGTTTTTTTTCTAAATTCACGATTTCTTTATTGTAGCAATCATTTTTTTAATTGCACATCATGAAATGAGGATTCATAAAAAAAGTATGAAATGATAGACGTGATTAACTAAAGGTGATCTTTTAGAGAAGCGATACAGTCTTTAACTAGTTGGGGTCCCTGATAAATCAAACCAGAATAAAGCTGCACCAACTTAGCGCCTGCATGGATTTTTTGAAGAGCATCATCACCATTCATAATTCCTCCAACACCAATCAAAGGTATTTTGCCATTGAGATGATGCGAGAATTTTTGTAAAGTTTGGGTGGATAAAGTCTTGACTGGAAGACCTGAGAGGCCACCAGCTTCATCTTTGAAGGGCTCATTTTCGACACCGTTTCGGGATAGAGTCGTATTCGTTGCAATGAGTGCATCCATCTGGTGCTCCAGTATTGCCTCAGAAATACCTTCAATAGAGTCATCATCAAGATCGGGTGCGATTTTTAAAAAAAGTGGCGTGCGCTTGCCGTACTGTTGGCTTAATTGCTCTCTTGTTTGCTCAACCATTTTAAGTAGCTCAACTAAATCTTGACCGCCTTGTAACTGGCGAAGATTTTTAGTATTCGGTGACGAGATATTGATGGTGACATAGGAGGCAACGCTATATACCTTTTGTAAGCAGGTAACGTAATCGCTGCTGGCATTCTCAATCGGTGTGATGGCATTTTTACCAATATTAAGTCCAATGACACCACCGTTTTGGTAGAAAGCAGAAGCTTTAACGCGTGCAACGCAAGCATCTACACCATCATTATTAAAACCCATTCGGTTAATAATTCCCATTGAATCAGTTAACCGAAACATACGGGGTAGTGGATTGCCTGGTTGTGCAAGAGGAGTGACAGTTCCAAGCTCTAGGAAGCCAAATCCTAAAGCACTTAAAGCATCTATATATTTTCCATCTTTATCTAATCCTGCAGCAAGTCCAACAGGATTTGGTAGTTCAAGACCACAAAAATGGGTTGGTAAACTCGGTATTGAGCCAATCAGTGGCGATAGAAGATGTAGTTGATGAGATTTTTTGAGGCTTTGGAGGGCTAGATGGTGGGCGTGTTCTGCATCAAAGCGAAACAATAATGGCTTGATCAGTGGATAGACATTCATTCAGTAGCCTTCGGTAATTCGAGTACTTTCCACGATCCTTCAATTAATCCTTCAAGAGGCTTAAATAATGCTTTATAAGACATTTTTCTACTACTGTGAATGTAATAACCTAAATAAACATAGGCTAAGCCAAGTTCTCTCGCTTTTTCAACTTGCCATAAAACTCCATAGGTTCCAAAACTAGCATGAGTCATTTGTGCATCGTAGAAAGTGTAGACTGAGGATAGTCCATCATTCACAACATCGAGCACGCTCACCATGCGTAAGATCCCATTTTCTCGAAACTCTACTAAAAACGAATCGATATGAGACTGGATTAAAAACTGCCGATACTGATCTTCTTCATCCTCCGTTGATTCAGGTGTACTGCCATCAATTTGTTGTGCATGGCGACTGCGTTGATAGTCTTGGTAAAGCGTAAAGTGCTCTGGAATAAATTGTAACGCCATGATTTTGGCTTGTAAATTTTCGTGTTTTTTGAAGGCTCGTCGTTGACTTCGATTAGTGACAAAGTCACTGACAGGTATGCGAGTTGCAATACACAATTGGCATTGATCACAATAGGGGCGATAGGTGAAGTGACCACTGCGACGAAAACCGGCGCGTATCAATTCGCTATACGCTTTAGTATTGATCAGTTGCGGGGGTGTTGCGACTTGGGAACGTGCTTCTAAATTTTCTAGATAGCTACATGCATACGGAGCAGTTGCATAAAACTGCAGCGATTTAAAAGGGAAGTCATTAAGGTTTGTCATACGATGTTCTATTTAACTTTATTATATGCACAAAGCACGGACTTGTTCCAATTCCAAGGCGGGGTAGGTAAATCGATTTGACTCTCAATCCAGTCTAAAAATTCATTTTTAGGAATGGGTTGAGCTCCCAAAGAGCCTAGATGATGAGTTTCTTGTTGACAATCGATGAGTCGTATCCCTACTGTTGCACACCATGCACATAAGGCTGTAAGTGCTATTTTAGAGGCATCTGTGACTCTTGTGAACATCGACTCACCATACATCATCTTGCCTAAATTGATTCCATAAAGCCCGCCAACCAGCTCATTTTGATACCACATTTCCACGCTATGGGCTATTCCAAGGTGATGTAATGTGACATAGCTATCAATAATTTCTGTGGTAATCCAAGTATCATCTTGAGCTTTTCTTTGAGTATTTGCGCATAACTCCATCACCATTTGGAAGGAGGTATCAATCTTGATCTCCCAATCAGGGTTGGTTTGAACTTGCCGAATTTTTTTATGAAGACTTTTGCTGATTTTTATATGGCTCGTTTCCAGTACCATGCGTGGTGAAGTACACCACCACAATACGGGTTGGCCTTTACTATACCAAGGGAAGATGCCTTGGCGATAAGCGGCAATTAAACGATTCTCATTGATGGAGTCGCTGATAGCAATTAATCCATCGGGTAATTCGGGATCATCTTGTACAAAGTCACGAGGCGAAGGGAAGGGGCTATTGGTACGCAGCCACTTAATATCGGTCATGGGGTTAGCTAGCGACTGGACGTAAATCAGTAAGGTGGGGGATCAGTCCTGGTTGTAATAAATCTTTTCCGGCAGTACGATCAGCGAAAAAATGTTTTAAGGTGGTTTTTACCGTCAAGAATGCCAGGTCATCCCAAGGAATCGTTGCTTCATCAAATAGAGCAACTTCAGTACTCTCACTCGTGAAAGGACTAAAGTCAGCGCTTGACATTTGAGCGATATAAAACCAATGGATTTGTCCGATATGTGGCACGTTGAGAATTGTAAATAGAGCCCCGATATGTACGTTGGCTCCAGTCTCTTCGAGGGTCTCGCGTACAGCACCTTCAGCGCTAGTCTCATGTAACTCTAAAAATCCTGCGGGTAATGTCCAATAATTTTTACGGGGCTCGATAGCGCGCCGACATAATAAAATTTGGCTCCCCCAAATAGGGATGGTGCCTACAACATTTTTAGGGTTGTGATAGTGAATTTCACCACAGGCTTTACAGATATGACGCTCACGGTTATCGTCCTCAGGTATTGCTACATGAACGGCATTACCACAGGCGGCGCAGAATTTCATCAGTTAGCGACTATTTTTTAATGGTTGCAGAGATGATAGTAATAGGATCAACGGGTACGTCTGACATACCATTACGTACCGTTGTTGAAGCAAATTTGATTTCATCAATCGTCGCCATTCCAGAAATAACCTTTCCAAAAACAGTATATCCAAAACCATCACGGCTTGGATAGTCGAGCATCGCATTATCTTTGACATTGATAAAGAACTGAGATGTTGCGGAATTTGGATCACTTGTTCGAGCCAT
The DNA here is from genome assembly GCA_947472645.1 of Burkholderiaceae bacterium. Taxonomy (GTDB): domain Bacteria; phylum Pseudomonadota; class Gammaproteobacteria; order Burkholderiales; family Burkholderiaceae; genus Polynucleobacter. The sequence continues at coordinate 11,201 of CANJBQ010000014.1, read as the reverse complement.
TGCGATGGTGTATTTATAGTTTTTTAGACCGTTTTGAGATTCGATGGCGATTGGTGCAAGGGTTTTTTTCTGTTGCATATCTTTAGTAAATCCACCACCTTGAACCATAAATCCGTTAATTACCCGATGAAAGATCGTATCGGAATAAAAATTACTTTTAACGTAGCCGATAAAGTTTTCGACGGTTTTCGGTGATTTCTCATCATCTAGCTCGACCACAAAATCACCTTTTGTCGTTTTAAAAAGAACTTCTGTACCAGCAAAACTATTGAGTGCACTCAGGCTCAAGCTCAGAGCGACGAGGAGTTGGATGAGTTTTCGGGAGTAGAGGAAGATTTTCATAAAGGCTCTTGAGTTGTGAGGTATTAACGACGATGTATTCTATTATTCACCATTTTAAAATCAGTTGTTGAATTTAAGTATGGACTAAGGGAATTTCATCCCAGCGTGTTGTAAAACGCTGACTTTTATGATTAGCCCGCATTCTCCAAAAACGTGGGTTATTCTTCGTCGCTCCGGTGCTCGCCAAAATAACAGTATTGGCGCCGAAGAGATGATTCAGGTCATCCATGGTTTGCATCACTTGAGCAGATTTTTGTTGATTAATTTGTGTAAATAGATCTTCTTGATGTTGTTGTGCTAAGTGGATATCAGAAAGAATGACCCCAGCTTTTTTATAGGTATAACCTTGCTGATAAATACGCGATAAGCCAAAGAGTGCTGCTTTGACTAGGCGTCGACTATCGGCACTCGCAATGGATAAAGGGATGGTGATTTGATTACGGTACTGTACTTGATTCGCGGCAAAGGGATTGGTTCGTACGAAGACCGTAACATAGTGACAAACGCTATCTTGGGCACGTAACTTTTCGGCAGCGCGACAGATATAGCCGGCAACAGCTTCTTGTAGTGGTGCGAGATCTTGAATCGGTTGACCAAAGCTTTTACTGGAAATAATTTGTTGCTTGCGTGGCATGTCATCTAAGTCGCTGATGGCTAGACATGAGATACCTTGGAGTTCTGCAACGGTTCTGGATAACACAACAGAAAAACGACGACGAATCATTTCTGGGTTTGCGCAGGCTAGTTCATAGACAGTGGTGATCCCCAAATCTTTTAAGCTTTCGTTAATTCGTCTGCCAACACCCCAGATTTCTCCGACGGCAATTTTTTTCAACCAGGCCATTTGTTCTTGAGCATTCAGTGCTGCCCACGCAAAGACGCCGCCGAAGGATCGGTTTTTTTTGGCGATATGGTTGGCGAGTTTGGCTAAGGTTTTGGTTGGTCCAATGCCAACGCAAGTCGGTAATCCTAGGTATTGATAAACGCGCTCCTTGATTTTTTTGCCATAGGAGACTAAATCCTCATTGGGCATCATTTTTGACATATCTAAAAAGCACTCATCAATGGAATAGATTTCTTGTTCTGGTGAGAATTCGCTGAGTACGCCCATCATCCGTGCGCTCATATCACCATAGAGGGTGTAGTTAGAGCTGAGCCATTGCAGTCCATGACTTTTTACGAGATGTTTCGCTTTAAAAAATGGCATACCCATTGGAATTTCGAGATCACGGGCTTCTTGGCTACGTGAGACGATGCATCCATCGTTATTCGATAAAATCACGAGTGGTTTCCCGATGAGTTTGGGATTAAATACGCGCTCACAAGAAACATAAAAATTATTACCGTCAATCAATGCGATGGCACGCTCACTGGGAAGTAGTTGCATGATTTAGGGTTTATGAACAACGTGTGAGACAACCCCCCATACTTCGAGTTCTTGGCCATCACGTAGTTCAATTGGTGGATAGTTTGGGTTTTCCGCTTTGAGCCAGGTGACACCACCACGCTTTTGAAGGCGTTTAACGGTAAATTCTCCATCGATAACGGCAATGACGACTTGACCTGATTTGGCATTTAACGAACGATCTACAACGAGTAAATCACCATCATAAATGCCTGCGCCTTGCATAGAGTCACCTTGTACACGCAAAAAGAAAGTTGCTTCAGAATGGATGCCTAGATAATCGTGTAGATCGAGTCGTTGATCGATATAGTCAGATGCTGGCGAGGGAAATCCTGCTGGTACGGCATCATGGAAGAGTGGGGCTAAAAAGGGTGGTATCGTGTGCATAAATGGCATATACTGTATTTATATACAGTATATGCCATAATGAACAAAAATGCGTGAAACTTTTTTAAGCGTTAATGCCTTGGCCTAAGTCGCTAAATTCAGAGATTTGATCAAAATTCATATAACGATAAATCTCCGCTGACTTATTCACGAGGACTTCATAGCGCTCGAGGTATTCAGCAACAGTTGGGATTTTACCCATCAGCGCGCAAACCGCAGCGAGTTCTGCTGATGATAAATAGACCCGCGTATCAATACCTAAACGATTCGGGAAGTTACGGGTTGACGTAGAGACGGCGGTTGAGCCTTTTCTAATTTGTGCTTGGTTACCCATACACAATGAGCAACCTGGCATTTCCATCCGTGCGCCAGTTTTACCGAAGCTACTGTAGTAACCTTCTTCGGTCAAAATCATCGCATCCATCTTCGTGGGTGGGGCGATCCACAAGCGCGTTGGTAAATCATCTCGTCCTTCTAAGATCGTACTTGCTGCACGGAAGTGGCCAATATTGGTCATACAAGAACCGATAAAGACTTCATCAATTTTGTCACCAGCGACTTCTGATAAATACTTCACATCATCAGGATCGTTAGGGCAGGCCAAGATCGGCTCTTTAATATCAGCTAGGTCAATTTCAATGACTGCCGCGTATTCTGCGTTTGGATCGGCTTTGAGGAGTTGAGGATTAGCAATCCAACTTTCCATTGATTTAATGCGGCGGCCTAGGGTGCGAGCATCTTCGTAATCATTGGCGATCATCCACTTCATTAGCGCGACGTTAGAGCGCATGTATTCTATGATGGGCTCTTTACTCAGGTGCACAGTACAACCACCTGCAGAGCGCTCTGCTGAGGCATCAGATAACTCAAATGCTTGCTCAACTTTCAGATCTGGTAAACCTTCGATTTCTAAAATACGACCAGAGAAAATATTTTTCTTCCCTTTTTTCTCAACCGTGAGTAAGCCTTGGTTAATAGCATATAGTGGAATCGCATTGACGAGATCTCGCAGCGTAACGCCACGTTGCATCTTTCCTTTAAAACGCACGAGGACAGATTCAGGCATATCGAGAGGCATCACCCCAGTTGCCGCTGCAAAGGCGACGAGGCCAGAACCTGCTGGGAAAGAGATACCAATTGGGAAACGAGTATGACTATCACCACCTGTACCGACGGTATCGGGCATTAACAAACGATTGAGCCAGCTATGAATAATACCGTCACCTGGACGTAGAGATACGCCACCACGACTGGTCATAAAAGCTGGTAAATCGCGATGGGTTTTAATATCTACAAGCTTGGGGTAGGCAGCAGTGTGACAAAAGGACTGCATCACGAGATCTGCTGAGAATCCAAGACAAGCTAAATCTTTGAGCTCATCGCGCGTCATGGGGCCTGTTGTATCTTGTGAGCCGACGGTTGTCATATGTGGTTCACAATAAGTCCCAGGACGCACCCCTTGACCTTCTTGCAAGCCAACGGCACGACCTACGATTTTTTGTGCCAAAGTAAAGCCAGCGGTATTATCAGCTGGGGATTGTGGAAGACGGAACACGGTTGAAGCGGGTAAACCTAAGGCTTGGCGTGCTTTCATTGTGAGGCCACGACCAATGATCAAAGGGATTCGTCCACCGGCACGTACTTCATCAAAAATGACTTCTGAACGCATTGTGAAAGTAGAGATTTCTTTACCATTTTTGAAGGCACGACCTTCATAAGGACGTAGTTCAATAACATCGCCCATTTCCATTTGGCTGACATCGAGTTCAATCGGTAGTGCACCAGCATCTTCCATCGTATTGAAGAAGATCGGAGCAATTTTGCTACCTAAGCAGACCCCACCAAAGCGCTTGTTGGGTACAAATGGAATATCTTGACCGGTGTACCAGAGCACTGAATTAGTTGCTGATTTGCGTGAAGAGCCTGTTCCTACAACATCGCCAACATAGGCAATCAAGTTACCTTTTTTCTGCAGTTCAGCGATGAGCTTTAATGGGCCGCGCTGGCCTAGTTCATCAGGAGTAATGTCGGGACGACCATTTTTTAACATCGCTAGAGCGTGCAGAGGAATGTCGGGACGACTCCAAGCATCTGGAGCTGGGGAAAGGTCATCGGTATTTGTTTCACCGGAGACTTTAAATACGGTCACTTTTAAGCTATCTGGAAGATTGGGGCGACTTGTAAACCATTCAGCATCTGCCCAGCTTTGCAGGACTTCCTTAGCAAAAGAATTTCCTTTTTCAGCAAGTTCTTGCACATCATGAAAAAAGTCAAACATTAGCAAGGTCTTTTTGAGAGCACTTGCGGCAATAGGAGCACATTGTGCATCACCAAGTAGATCAATCAGTGGTTTGATGTTATATCCGCCAAGCATCGTACCGAGTAATTCAGTAGCATGGGTATTGGTCAACAGTGGAGATTTTTTTTCTCCAGTAGCAACTTTAGCGAGAAATTCTGCTTTTACCTTTGCTGCGTCATCTACCCCAGCCGGAACTCGGTGAATCATGAGTTCGGTGAGTGTAGCTTCTTCACCAGCTGGCGGTTTTTTGAATAGATCAACTAATTGAATAGTTTGAGCTTTTGAGAGTGGGAGTGGTGGGATTCCTATTGCGGCGCGCTCTGCGACGTGGGCACGATATGCTTCTAACATCATTTTCTCCTGAAATAAAAAATACTTTTGTATTGGTAGTATCTATTGTAAGCCTTCTTTTATCGACGATTTCAAGTTTTGCCCCAATTTAAAAAGTATTCAAAATCCGGAGTTTCCCGCCATATGGATTTGTGATGATAAATAGCTACTTTTTATTGATGTTTTTGGGATTGTGTCAATCGATTCGAGGTACAAAGATGACTAAAGATTTAGTCAATTAAGATCGAATAGATTAAATCGCTCAATATGTAAAACAGCTTTTAGGACACGCGTAAAAGGAATGACATTTTTTTTCAAAACGACACCTTCTTTATGGTGTCGTTTTTTATTGGGAGAAAGAATTATTTGGGGATTTCAATGATTTCTAAATCGGTTGGAACATTACCATATTCGTTTGCTGTAGGAACGGATTTTTGGATTAACCAATAAATCACTATTAGTCCAACAATGGGAATCAGACAAAGGAAAAGCCAAAAACCAGATTTGCCCATATCGTGTAAGCGGCGAATCGCAGCGCAGATTTGTGGAACCATAAGAACCAGAACGATGATAGTTCCTACACTGGAAGGCAGAAGAAGATTCGACGCGAAGTTGACTAAAATAGCAAATAATACAAACCACCAATATTCTGAGCGTGAAGCCCTACCTTTAAAGTCAATAAATTTATTGAAACACGTTTTAATGGATTCTTGAAATTGCATTATTGTTTATCCTTTTTTGAATGTGATGCGTGCCTGTAGTTATTTATTTTTTTTACAACTAATTTACAATACCACTAACTTAACTTCATGGCAACGACGAGGAAATATTCATGTCTATAGCATTATGGTGCGTTTTAGTTGCGGGTTTGCTCCCTTATCTGGGAACGGCCTTTGCAAAATGGGGTTTTAAAAACTTCGACAACAACAATCCTCGCCAATGGTTAGCAAATCAGACTGGTTTTAGGGCGCGTGGCAATGCTGCTCAAGCTAATAGCTTTGAAGCTTTTCCACTATTTGCTGCTGGAGTTTTTACTGCCATCATTACTCAAGCACCTCCGAGTACCATTAATTATTTGGCGTGCATTTTTGTTGTTGCAAGAATTTTGTTTATTGTCTGCTATGTGACTGATAAATCTGCATTACGAAGCGTATGTTGGACTGTTGGGATTGCCTGTGCTGTTGGGTTATTTGTGGTGTCTGGGCTCAGTGCTCATTAATCAGAAAGGTGAATGATGTTTTGCTCTCAATGTGGAAAAAGCAATATAAGCAATGCTCATTTTTGTACACAGTGTGGTAATACACTGACCTTAACAGATTCAGTGCCGGTGGTTGATACGGTGATTGAAGGAATTGATTCTGCACCTATTAGTCCAGCACGTAATTACTTATCTACCCCTCCAGGTGTGGCCGGTTGGTCTTGGGGGGCTTTTATATTTGGCTGGTTTTGGGCGGTCTGTAATAAGACGTGGATTGGTCTACTTGCCTTAGTTCCTGGTGTAGGCTTCATTATGCATTTTGTTTTAGGATTTAAAGGAAGGGAGTGGGCCTGGAAAAATGATGAGTGGGAAAGTGTTGAACACTTTCAAAGAGTCCAACGTAGATGGTCTCAAGTGGCTATTGGCTTGATACTGTTTTTTATTCTGATGTTTTATGGAATGATGTATTTTCTTGGTTCTACTATGGATCTTCCGTCGTCCTCAAATTCAGCATTGAAGGTATAAAAAAAGTCCTGACAAATCAGGACTTTTTTATCAGCTCTACTTGATTAAAAGTTCACTTGATTTGGACCTTTTAAGCCAAGCATCGCTCTTGCTTCATCTGGCGTGGCTGGTTCAAGATTCAAGGCTTTTAATAAAGCTACAGCCCGATGAACTTGATCAGCATTCGTTTTGGCGAGGGTTCCAGGGCCATCCCATAATGAATCTTCAAGACCGACGCGGATATTGGAGTTCATTGCAGCTGACATAGCTGCGATAGGCATTTGGTTCTTTCCGGCACCAAGTACTGACCAATAATAATCTTCACCAAATAGGCGGTCAGCTGTACGTTTCATCATCAACACATCTTCTGGGTGAGGACCGATACCACCGAGTAAGCCAAAGACAGATTGAATCAATAACGGGCCTTTTAATAATCCGCGGTCTACGAAGTGTGCTGCAACGTACAGATGTGCAATGTCATAGCATTCAATTTCGAAACGCGTATTGTTTTCTGCGCAAGATTCTAAAATATAACGAATATCTTTAAAGGTATTTTTGAAAATTCGATCTTCTGAACCTGCTAAATAGGGCTCTTCCCAATCGTATTTAAATTCTTTATAGCGGTTTAACATGGGGTAAAGACCAAAATTCATCGAGCCCATATTGAGTGATGCTACTTCTGGTTTTAAACGAAGAGCTGGTTGAAGCCGATCTTCAATGGCCATCGTTGGTGAGCCACCGGTTGTGAGGTTAATCACGACATTTGATCGTGCCTTGATTTGTGGCAAAAACTTCATAAAAGCTTCTGGCGTTTGATCAGGAAGGCCATTTTCGGGATTACGGGCGTGTAAGTGAACAATCGAAGCCCCTGCTTCTGCAGCTCCTACGGCAGCATCCTCAATTTCTTTGGGAGTTACTGGTAGGTAAGGGGACATTGTTGGCGTATGGATTGATCCTGTAACGGCACAGGTAATAATGACTTTTTTTTGCTTTGCTGACATGTTGCAACCTTTCAGTTAATGGATTACTTTTGGAAAGGACAAACCATAACCCAAATTAGGCACTTGGGTAAAAGTTGTGTCTCCCCCACAATTTTCTTTATTTCTCATCGTTGAGTAGGAATATTGGTAAACAGTCATATAAATATTAGAAATATCTACCAATATCTTAAAGCTATGGAACCTCACGATTTTTCATTATCGCCTTAAAAATTAAATCAGGACAAACCCTAGGTTCAAGATATGGTCATTCAATACTTTCATTTCACTGAAGTGTTAAAGATCAATCCTTTCAGATTGATTGACATTTGACAGGTAAAAACATGAATGACTTTTTGCTGTAGCATCATATAATCTGTAAATAAAATTATTTTTAAAGGAGATAGTAATGACGATAAAACAAACAGCCCCTGGAATGACGGGAGTTCCAAACAACAAGATAGATCGTACCTTAACCATGGCAGCGATTGAGCAGATGGCAAAAGATACTTGTAACTGGGGTAAGTGGGGTCCTGATGATGAGGTTGGTACACTGAATTACGTTGGGCCTGAACAGCTCAAAGAGGCGGCTAAGTTAGTAAAGAAGGGTAAAGCGATTTCACTCGGTCTAAACTTTGACTCACATGGTCCACAAACAACAGGTTGGGGTGGTCGTTTTAATCCAATTCATACCATGTTAGCGACTGGAACGGATGCACTTTCTGGCAATCAAGATGCTGGTGGTATCAGATATGCGGATGACATGGTCTCGATGCCTTTGCAGTGTGGCACACAGTGGGATGCATTAGGCCACATTTTTTATAAAGATAAGATGTGGAATGGTTATGATGCTTCCTTAGTTGATTCGACTGGTGCCAAGAAAAACGGAATTGAAAAAACACGCGACAAAATGATTGGCCGTGGAGTCCTTTTGGATATGGCCCGTTTTAAAGGTGGTGATTTTTTACCGGATGGCTATGGTATCTCTAATCAAGACTTAGACGATTGTGCTAAAGCACAAGGTGTAGAAATCAAGCAGGGTGATTTTGTCATTGTTCGCACAGGCATGATGGAAGAGCGTTTAGCAAGAGGTGATTGGGATTCTTATGCAGCAGGTGATGCACCAGGCTTACGCTTTGAAACGTGTAAATGGATTTTTGATAAGAAGATTGCCGCGATTTGTACTGATACTTGGGGATGTGAAGTTCGCCCCAATGAAGTTGTTGGCGTCAATCAACCTTGGCACTGGATTGTGATTCCTATGATTGGGATTACGATGGGTGAGATTTTTAATCTCAAGGAACTTGCTGATGATTGTGCTGCTGACAAGGTGTATGAATTTCTATTTACAGCCCCGCCTTTGCCGATTACTGGTGGAGTCGGATCACCGATCAATCCAATTATTTTGAAGTAAATTATTTTTATTGAGATGTTTGAAATACTGTCAGGTCAAACCAGCATTGGTTTGGCCTGATTTTTTTTAAAACTCTTTGGCAACTTGGATTTTTCCTAATTTAGCCGCTATTTGCAGGGCTTTGTAATCTTTCTCAGTTTGATCCGCATAGAGGAAAGCAAATTTTGTCAATGCATGATCAAGTTCATCACCATCACCACAGTATCCTGTAATCATTGCTGCGTCACCAGACTTGGCATGAGCAAGGGCAAGCGCCCAACCGCAAGTCCCACAATACTCAATAAAATTTGATAATTGTGTTTTTCCTGGAATAAATGCGGCTCCGCCTTTTATATCACTCAATTGGCGAACATAAAAGTCGGTACCTTCATAATCCCCCCAGCCTAGAAAAATATCTGGGGCTCCTTGGACGGTGCGTTGTCCGGATACAACTCGATGACCTTGATTGGTATAAGGAAGACAGATATGTGAGTAGGGTGCCAATACTGAGTTATCTGCTTCTTTCACTTGAAGAAATAATGGGTCTGTATCGTTTGCGCCACGCATCAGGATGACCCAACATCGTGTTCCGACACTACCAACGCCGACGACTTTACGACCAATATCTAAAATTTGATAACGATTGACTAAATTGCTGCGATCAGAAGTCAAAGAGGCCATATAACTTTGTAATATCCCATCTAAAAGTTTTAAAGTATCTTTTTTTGATTCAAGTTGTGATTCACGAGTCAATAGTGGGCCTGTACTTTTAATTTTACGATGCTGGTTGACGGTGTGGGACATTTTTTCAAACATGGCTAATTGGGTTTTTTTCTCGGCGGCCCTGATGATTGCATTCATTTCTTTTTTAGCGCAAGCTGAGAGAGTTTTTAAAACATCTTCAACTTTAATCGTGTTGTACCAGAGATCTACAAATGGTGTGTGGGCATACTCTTCCATTTTTTTACAGTAAGAGCTGACTATAGCCCTAACGGCTTGTTCGCATTCGACCTTGTCGCCACCTAAAAATCTCGAACAAACCACCGCACTCGCTGTTAGCCGTTTTAAATCCCATTCCCATGCACCAGGATGGGTTTCATCAAAATCGTTAATACTAAAGACAATATTTCTTTCAGCCGTGGCATAGATGCCAAAATTAGAAACATGCATGTCACCATTTGCTAGCACAGGAATTTTACTTGTTGTTGCTGAGCCAATATCTTCAATCATGATTTTTGCTCCACCGCGTAAAAAAGCAAAAGGCGATGTCAACATTCGTGCGTGGCGAATAGGGATAAGCTCTGGGATACGTTTTTTATCTTGCTCAATGATGATATCGATAGGATCTCTTCGAGAGCTTGATACTTTGAATTTACCTAGCGTCGCAAGAGGTATTTCTTTACGAATTCCCCCCCCTTGAGCAATTCTTTCCTTAATACTGGGGCGTTTTTGTAGGGCGCTCTTCAGAACTGACGAGCTAGATTTCTTGGCGGTTACCATACTTTCATCCTCCCCAATAGTCATGAGTTGAGATACTCTTTAGCAGTTTATATGAGATCAATCATATAAAAATAATAATAAGACTTGATTCACATTTTGTTGTTGCATCGATGTCTTTAAGGGATCATTCGTTTTGGGGGTTGCTTGCTCATAAGTAGTGCTAGATAGAGAAAAATTGGGCTAGATTTACCGCATTAATCAATTGATTGCCTGAAAAGTTAGTAAAATAGTTATTTCAATATTCATCAATACCTAAATTGATATGAACTTTAGATTCAAATTCCTCCCATATTTATTAATTTTGTCGCTGGTGGGATGTGCATTTCCGAAATATGAAACTGTCTTTCGTTTAAAAGATAAAGAATTCGTTAAAACTTTCGACCCTAATTTGCCTTTGATTTCCTATAGGGCCATTAATTTCGTGAGTGTAGATGAAAATGGATTGATGACGGTGAGTCCTAAAGTTATTTCGGAATTTGACGAGTTAGAAGTACCCAAGGTTGAAAAAACGGCAAGTGAAAAGAAAGCTCCTGATCCTATTGGGGCAGTAACTTTAACGGTGTTGACCTTAGGGTTAAACCTACTCTTTGCAACTGGGGAGACTTGGAAGGTCGTGACTGGTGACTCTAAAAATGAACGGGTCGTTTCGACAGATTTAGATATGAGTCGTGCCAAAAAGACAGGTCGTAAAATTCAAGACACGAGCTTTGGTAAGTCAACGGGCCCTATTCGTATCCAAGGGTTGATTGATGGTCCGTTGACTCTGTTTGGGGATAAGGACAATAAATACGATTTAGCGCCCTATATTCGGTCCTATACAGGCTATGAGGTTATAAAGCCGATTTTTATTACTTGTATAGATTGTC